>JACKHT010000009.1 GCA_020638855.1 Planctomycetota bacterium | reverse complement strand
TGGCGAACGCCGGGTAGGCCGGGCCGCTGCGGCTGGAGGCAACTTGGATTCCAGCGCCGGGCAGGATCGCGCCCGTGCTGGGTCGCATTGAGACGGCAGCGCTTGGGAAGGGGGTAGCGCGAGAGGAAACACTTTTGGAACTTTGGAAGTGTGCGCTATCGCGCACCAGCTCCAGGGTAGCGCATGCACGCCGGCCCCATGCGCTTGCACGCTGGCCGCACGGGGGATAAGTGACTGGCACAATTCTTGCACTAGATTCCCGTCACCTGGGTTTCGTGGGTGGGTAGAGTTCCCTTGGGGAACCGACCTCGCGACCTCCAGGCACCGCTGGGCCAACCCGCGCCCAACGGGATCCCGGGCTCTGCTTGACCTGGGGGTACCTCAGGCGGGACAATCCACCTTTGTTCGAAAGCTCCAGCGCGGCCCCAGGCCCTGCCAGAGCAATCTCCGGCGCCCGTTGGGAATACCCCCCCGGCGGACCGCCGCAAAAACACTCTTGTTACCCATGCGCCACCACAACCCTTCCCGGTTTGTTCGCCACCAGGCTTCCCCTCTTGCGGGGACGGATCCGAATCCGCAGGCCGCAGCGTTCCATAGCTTGGACCCCAAGACCTTGGACCCCAAAGCAGTGGACCCCAAAGCAGGGGGCAACCCCAAAGCTTGGCGCATGGGCATCCTCGCTGCTTGCGTGGCGACCGCTTGCAGCGGCGGTGGGGGAACCGGTACCTCCACCAATCCCGCAGGCACCTACAGCTCGACCCCTTCCGGCGCCCGCTTCTTCACCGACGCCAACGAGCAAGGCAATTCCAATCAGCTGGTGCTCGAGAGCATCTTCTGGGGCCGGCTCACCGACGTGTACGGCCTCGATGGGGCGGGGGATCGCGTGTTGATGCACGAGAACCTGGTCATCGGCAAGGGGGTGCAGTCCGATGGGATCAACTACCAGCTCAAAACCAACCCGGTTACCGCCGTTCAGGAGTTGACCATCCTGCGCAACGTGGAAGACCTCAGCGTCCAAGGGGGCTTGGATCAGTTTGAGGACTTGGTTCGCCGGACCCAGCAATCGCTCGACCCGGTGGCCCAGCGTGGGCCCGGCACATCCCAAGGCGGCTCTGCGGGCCTGTTCTCGATGGTTCCGCGCAACGCTTGCTTGGTCCTCGATTTCAACGACTTGATCGATCCCAATTCGATCGACGCCCAAACGGTGCGCTTGCTTACCGGGATCGACTTCAGCGGTACCTATGAGGCGCGCATCCTGCCCGATCCCAACTTTGGCGACTTGGCCGACCATGACGGTTTGCCTGGCTTGGAGTTCTACAGCACGCGCATCCTGATCGACCCGACCATCTCGGTCATCGAGTCCTACGACTTTGATCCGCCGGTGCCCGTCAACTCGAATGGTTTCCCCCCCAGCAGCACGGTCAACTTGGCCAACTTGCTGATTCGGATCCCCACCCGAGAGGATTCCGTCTACGGTCAGACGCACCTTTTGCAGAACCTGAGCGCTCACCACCTGAGCACCTCGGCCAACGGATCATGGGATGCCAGTCGTCCGACCCAAGACGTGCACCGTGCGATGCGTTCGGGCGGAGGGACCTTGGTCACGGGGGATGCCTACAACGGCTTCCTGTTGGACAACGAGGCCCCGACTGTGGTCGGAGCCAGCGCGGGCGACATCCTGACGCCGCCCACGTTGTTGACCGGGACCACCGACCAGTTCTTGATTCCGGTCTTCCAGTTTGAATCCACCTTCTGTGCCAAGGTGCCCGAGGCGGGCGACGTGGTGGCTCAGGTGGCCGAGGGGATCTTTGCCGACGTACTCGGAGCCCAGTCCTTGAACGGCGCGGATGCGTCCAATGTACGCGTCCGCTTGCGTCAGTATCCGGCCGAGTGGGATCTGCCGGGCCGTGGCGGCCCTGCCGAGTGGAGCATTGCAGGTTCCGGTTATGCCGAGCTGCAGACGGCGTTTGATCCGGTTGCGGACATCGCTCGCGTGCCCTGCTTCCTGCGCATCAACCCGCTGCCCACGGGCTATCCCAACAACCCGAACTTCGGTGTGCTCCCCGATTCCACCTTCGAGATCCGATTCTCGGAACCGATGGATCCGGCGTCGATCAGCGCCTTCGATTCGCTGCTCTTGACCCGTCAAGCGCTCAACCCGGGCAACGATCCGTCGCTGCCGACTTCGGCCTTCGTGGTCGGGCAGGTGAGCCTCGCCCCCGACTTGCAGCGGGTGTCCTTCACCCCGCAAAAAGACTTGACCCACGAACAGGGTTCCACGGAGGAGTACTTCTTGAGCCTACTAGGGGGCGAATTGGGTGCCACCGACTTGGCGGGCAACGAAGTGGGCGGCAACTTCCCCCCGATTCCCTTCCAGTTGAACTCGGCTTCGGCCAGCGTCTTGACCGGCGGCCGCGTGAGTCGCTTCACCGGGCTCGACGAGGAGCCCGAGGATCCGTTCAGTACGACCCAGCAGGACTACGGTGTCATGCGCGAGTGGGGGGGGCAGCACCTCTTCGACTTGCAGCGGCAGCTGATTTTCCCGCGCCCGGTGACTCGCTTCACCACCACGGCCGATCGCACCCAAACCGTGCCGGCGCTGATGGTGCCCTTCTCGGTGGGAATCCAAACCCCGCTGTCGAACTTGGGTTCGAAGATGCAGTCGGTCTACCGCTTTGTGGACCTGGGCTGGACTCTGGAGGACGCGTCCACGGCCAACGTCGATGTGACGGGTTTGAGCTGGGCGCCGGTCAACGGCTTGGTGACCTTCGACTCGTACAGCGAGTTTGAGATGCGCATGTCGCACTGCCGCTACGCCCCCGACGAATTCATCGATGGCGCGACCCTGTGGCCCATGTGGCCGGATTCGGGCCTGTCGAACGTGTACACCTCCAACTTGCTCAACGGCACCTTGGACCCGCAACGGGTGGTGCACGAGAAGTCCCAAGGCTACGTCGTGGACCCCGGCCTGGTTTTCACCGTGAGCGGCAGCCTGACCAAGTTCATGCCCTACCCCATGAACAACGGCCTGGCGAACCCCAACGACGAGATCACCTACACGTGGCGTGACACCTCCTTGCTGACACGGTCGGGTCCCAACAACGGGGGGTCGCCCCCGGACCAACAGGCCTTGGCCTTGGGCCAGGACCCCGGCGTGGACATCTTCCCGACCAACCAAATCAAGACGATCGGGTTGCCGTTGCTGGTGGAGTTCCGTTGCTATCCCGATGCGGGTGCTACCGGCCTAAACGGCTTCGACATCAACCTGGCGGCCAACTCCTCCTCGAAGCCCTACTTCCGGGCCTTCTCGACGGGGGGGATCGATTCGGGCAACAACGTCCGTACGGTCAACCCCGATACGGCCACGACTTCCACGGGCGGGTTCAGCCCCGCCGCAAACGGTCAAGCCACCTATGGACGGGACAACTCGTTCTACTTGGCAGCGATCGATTTCGTCACGCGCGTCAGCCGTAGCTACTCGGTTTGGTTCCCGGCGGACGATCCGTCCAACCCGGGCGCCCAGTTCCTGAGCCCGACCTATGCGGCACCGGTTCTTGAGCCTCGGGCCCAGGACCAGCCGAACGGGACGAGCATCAGCTTGGACTTCCGTGGAGCCTCCAACATCACCAACCACCCGGACGCGACCGGCAACTTGATGAATGGAACGACCCCCATCCGCCAGATGGCGCTGGTCGATGCCTCGACGCTGGACATCTACGGGGATTACTATTCCCCGCCGGTCCCGCCGGCCAACCCGCTGCCCCACCGGACGAACCGTGCCAACCTGAACATCTTTAGCTTGGCAGGAAGCTCGAGCATCGGCGACGGAGCCTGGGTTTCCAACATCACCGAAATCAACGGAGCGCGCTTCTACCAGATTCGGATCACGTTCCGCTCCAACATCGTGAGCAACGAAAACCCGGTGTTGTCCGCCTTGGCGGTCTCCTGGGAAGAGTAAGCCCCACGCGGGGAGTGGGGCGCGAAACCTCGCGAACCACTCCCCTTCCATCCACCAACCGCAAGGACCCTCGCGTCTTACCGGACCCCCCCAAGACCCTGATACCCCCCTCGAATTTTCCCATGCGTTTGAAGCAAACCCTACCTCTTTGGAGCTCAGCACTGGCCCTTTGTGTGGCCGCTGCCTGCTCGTCGGGTGGCTCGAGTAGCACCACGCCCTCGTCCGGATCGGACCTGCAGGTCACCAACGTGTCCGTGTTGAACGGTTCGGTGTGGAAGATCAACCGAGCCATCGACATCACCTTCGATCAAGCGGTGGATATGTCGTCGGTCAACCTCAACACGATCCAGATTCTGGATGGTACGGGGGTCTCCGCAACCGGGCAGTTCCTGCAGCCGTTGGATTTGGCGGGCAACGTTCGGACCAGCGTGGTTCGCTTCCAGCCCAACTGCCCGACCGAGGATGACTTCTCCGACTCGGGCCTGAAAATCAACACTTCGTACGTTCTGCGGATCGTTGGGGCCAACGACTCGCCCTCGGGTATCACGGTTCGCAGCGCCACCGGCGGCTCGCTCCAGGCAGGTCATGTGGTGTCGTTCAGCACGCCCAACTCGACCCTGCCGGAGACCCTGTTCCTCGACACGGTGCCCGGTCCTCCGGCCGTCCGCGTGCGGGGTTTGGGTGGTGTCGGAACCAGCGAACTTGCCGCCACGTACCTGGAGTTGGGGGGGGATCCCAACAACCGGGTCTACTTCACCACGAGTGGTTTGGGGGCCTTCGAAGTGCCGCTGAACAAGTACAGCGACGTATCGTCCCAAGTGGCCGTTGCCCTGTACCTGAACCAGCCGGTCCTGGCGTCTTCTGGCAACATCAGCGCCAACCGGATCCGCTTTGAATTCTTCGACCCGGCGATGTCCTCCTGGAACACGATTCCGACCCAGGTTTCGCTCGAAGAGAACTGCGTCGAAACCGGGTCGGTCTTGCGCATCCAACCGCTCGGATTGCTGCCCCAGGGCTCGGATATGCGGCTCGTGGTTCGTCAGGGCTTTGTGGACTTGACCGGCGATCCGACCGCCCAGGACAACGCCAACTTTGCTCTGATGACGACCCAAACCGTGGTCGACGAGTTTGGAGCCCCGATCGACGATGCCGACGAACTGCTCGAGGAATTCACCCTGTCGGGTTCGGTTCCCGGTTCGCTGGAAGATGTGACCACGCCCCTGGGTGACCCGCGCGCCAATTGGGGTGTGGATGGGACCTTGGAAGCCTCGTTTGCCTTCGGTGGCTCGGGTGGCCCCGGCGGCACCTTTGACTACTACGTGCCCGGTGGCCAGACGATTTCGATCAGCACCACGACGGCCACCATCACGGGTGGGCCTGGCGGCGCTCCGGTGGCTTCGCAAACGGTCATCAACGGCGTGATGGACATCCGTGACCTCTATGTGCCCGCCGACTCGCGCCTGATCTTCGTGGGAGCCAACCCGGCCACCATCTTGGCTTCGGGTACGGTCACCATCCTGGGTGAAGTTTCCTGCAACGGCGGCAACAACGACGGCGTAGGGACGCTCAACACCACCTTCCAGCCGGAAGCCGGTGCTGCTGGCAATGCGGGCGGGGGCAAGGGTGGTACGGCCTCGTTCCTGACTTCGCAGTCCACGCCGCGCGGCGGACCTGGCTACGGGGCGTTCAACGTCGCCGGCCGCGGCGGCCAAGGCGGGGAAACCGGCTACAGCTCGAGCACCGACCCCGACTTGCGTCGCGGTGCCGGCGGTGGTGGTGGAACCCTTGGCGAAAACGTGTTCTACGACCACGACATCGGCAACGCCACGGACCCCCTGCGGGAATGCCAGACCTTGATCGGAATGGACAGCGAACCTGGCTTCATGGGCAATACCCAAACCTCGGGTCTGGGTGCAGTCAGCCAAACGCAGCGTGCTCAAGGCGGCGCGGTGGGCGAAAGTCCCTTCCGCGACACGAACTCGAGCAACAACTTCTATGGCACTCTGATCACGGCTGGCGGTAGCTTGATCATCGGTGAGCTGGACCACGTTTGGGGTGGAGCCGGTGGTGGTGGTGGTGGCGATGCCTCGCGCACGGCCACCTTCCCCCAGATCCCGTTCCAAACCGGCGGTGATGAGAAGGGTAGCGGTGGCGGTGGTGGTGCCGGTGGCATTTCCATCCTGGCCATTGGCCCGATCATCATCGAGAGCACGGGTCGCGTGTATGCCAACGGTGGCTACGGCGGCGGCGGCGAAAACACCAACTTCTTCGACCGCGTTGGCGGTGGGGGCGGTGGCGGCTCCGGTGGCCACGTGGTGATGTCGAGCGCCAGCTACATCGACGTGCGAGGCATTGCGGCCAGCGCCGGAGACGGCTATCGCGATGGCAACTCGGGTCACCAGCTGCGTCCTATCTCTGCCCTCGGTGGCGAAGGTGGTGCGGGTGAAGAGGACAAGGGTGGTGCCACCATCGACGGTCCCAAGCAATGGCGCTGCGACTCGATCCCGCTCAGCCGGGTTCAAGGGCTCGGCGGTGGAACCGACGTTCCCCCGTTGGCCGGTGCTTCGATCTGCTTTGGTGCCAGTGGGATGGAAGGCTGGAACGATCCCGGTGGCCCCGTCCGCGGTGCCGGTGGGGATGGGTCTCCTGGTATCGTGCAATTGCACGTGGATGATCCGGGTACCAACCTGCGCTTCACTGGAGTCGGTGTGGGCCAGACTTGGACCAATGCAGACTTGACCAAGGCCGTCGTGCCCCCGCCCCTGGGATGGCGCGCCCCCGGACAACCCACGGACGACTTCGTGGCGTTCTTCGGTCGTATCTCGGTTGCGCAAAGCGATTGGGTCCCGTTGGGCTTGGCCCGCGTGGCTCCGGGCGCTTCTCCGGACGAGCAAGTCCAGTTCTTCTTCGATGGCACCGACCCGAACACGGGCTCGGTCAACCGCGCGGGAACCCTGGTTCAGGACCTGCCCAACGTGATCAACCCTGCTCCGTTGCAGGCCATTGGAACGGCGCCTTACGTAGAGTCTTCGGGCCTGGCCATCGTGCTCGATGGCTCGGGGCTTGCGGATGATTTCAAGGTCAACCCCCGCTTGCTGCGCAAGTACAGCATCGTGCTGGCGGACGCGGGCAACTCGGCGACCTTCGAGGTGACCGGTGCCACGCTGATGGCCGGTGATGCGGTGCGATTGACCGTGGCTGCGGGTGACAACCTGCTGGACAACTTCGTCAACACCGCAACGGGAACGGTGACGGCCGCCTTGCGTCCGCACTACTTCCGGATCAGCACCCAGGGGCAACCCGACTCGTTCCCGGCAGGGACCGATGTGCAGATTTTCTTCGACGCGACCTCGATGAACACCGATGGATCGCCCAACGAAGCGGTCTCCTACGGTGCGCTCAACGGCGGCCCCACCGGGAACGTGTCCCTGCTCAACGGGCAGAACTGGGACTTCTTCCGCTTCCGCGTGGTGTTCAACCTGAACACCGGTGGTGGCGGGGTGGATCCCAACGCTCCGCGCCCGGCGGTGGACTTCTTGCGGGTTCCGTTCCGCTACTAGGACTCCATAGCGATCGATACGGTCCCGGCCTTTCCCTTGGGGGGAGGGGCCGGGACCTTTCGTTGGAAGGAGGGGCCGTTCCCGGGGTCGAGCGTTGGTCCGGGGTCGGGTTCTTGTTCCAATGCCCGCATGCGGTTCGCTCTGGTTGGTCTGGCCCTAGTGGCCTGCGAACCCCGCTCGGGAGAGCGGGCGGACTTGGTGTTGGAGAGCTTTCGCCCGAACCAGGGGCAGGCCATCCTGCTCAACGAGCCGCTTTCGCTGACCTTCTCCGAAGAGATTGATCCGGATTCGGTGACCCCTTCCAGTCTGGAGGTGGTGGGGCCCCATGGGCAGCCCGCGCCCGGGGAATGGCGCATCCAGGGTCGATGGCTGCTGTTTTGGCCCCAAACCGTCAGCGCTGCCGATTTGACGGGAGGGGGGTACCAGCCGGGCCAAGTGCACCGCGTTCACGTGGAGGGGTTTCCAGCCTTGGGCGGACTGCGGACGAGGGAAGGCGTTCCCCTCGACAAGACCTATTGGATCCCGTTCGAAGTCGCCAACCCCGGGCCGGAGGATGCGGCCTTCTTGGATTTCACTCCGTACGCCTGTGCCCCGATCCAGTTCATGGCACTGCCCGGTGCCCCGTCGGAAGCTGTGCACGTCGACGAACCCTTGCGGCTCTATTGCGGCGAACCCCTCGATCCACGCACGCTCCACTCGGAGGACTTCGTGATCCTGCGCCACCGACTCAGTCCTGGCCCGGCGGAATTGGCCAGCGAACCGTACTGCCAGGTTCGCGCCTCGCTGATTGAAAACCGACACAGCGAGCTCTTGGAGCAGCACCAGGCTGGGGCGATCGTCGAGCTGGTGCCCCAGATTCCGCTGGAGCTGGATCCAGGGGTGGAATACTCGTTGGAGGTTCTATCCACGGCGCGCTTGGCGGATTACTCCGGCCACCGGCCGTGGGCCATGCGTCAACCGGGAGCTGTTTTGGCCTCGTACCGGTTTCGTTTGGAGCCCATTGGCGCGCACGAGCGCAACCATCTCCGCATCGACTTTCTCACCCGGGCATTGCTGACTTCGCAGCGTGTTCCTTGGGCCACCGGTGAGGCCAGTTGGGAACCCGGTCGGATCACCGTGCACTTTCCGAAGGCGGCGGGAACGGGGTTGGATGGGCCGGTCGTCTTGGAAGGGAATTGCGAAGCGGCCGATTTGCATGCGACGCGGCTCTCGGTGGCGGCGAGTAGCGAAGTGACGCTTGTTGCGCCACTGGGCCCGGTTGTTCTGCGCAGCCAGGGTCGCAGCGACCTCCTCGGGAAGGTGCGCCGCGAGGGCGCAGCGGACCAGGGCATGACCCCGGGGCAGTGGTTCGAACGATCGGGGGGCGGAAGCCTCGAAGAACTCGTGGCCTACGCCCAGGCCGAATCCATGCCCTGGACGATCCTAGTGGCCGGTGGGGACCTGCTTCTTGAAGGAGAGTTTGTCTCGCAGACGCCCGTCGTCCTCGCGGCTGGTGGGCGGACCCGCATCACCGGACGGATCCAATGCCCCCCCGGGGAGCTGTACGTGGTGGGAGAGGGCGGTGGGTGGTCCCGAGGCCAAGAACCCCGATCGCTCCCGCTCGGCATGGAGACCCCCACCCACAACCCGCTGCGCGAACGGCAAGTGTATTGTCTGCTCAGCTCGGTCGTCCCCAATTGGGCGCTCGATCGCTACGAATGGCAATCGTTGGCCATCGGACAAGATCCCGGCCAGGGCCGCACGGAAGTGTTCTTTTTGCCCCCCGATGGGCCGATAGAACGGGAACGCTGCGTCACGCATCCGCGTCACCTCCCCCTGGATGCCCCCCTGCGCATCCTCATCCAACTTACGGTCGAGCCCGGTGGAAGCTGGGATCCGCCTGTGATCGATTCCATCGACCTCTCCTGGAAGGCCCTCTAGTGTTCACCGACTTCTCTCCAGCGATGTTCCTGTTCTGGTGGACCGTCATGGGCCTCTTCGTGGGTTCGTTCTTGAACGTGGCCATCCATCGGCTCCCTTTGGAGGGAGAAAGCGTGGCCAAGCCGGTGTTTTCGCGCTGTCCGAAGTGCCTGCACCGCTTGCGCTGGTACGACAACATCCCCGTCGTATCCTGGCTGTGGCTGGGGGCCAAGTGCCGTGACTGCAAGAGCCCGATCGCCATCCGGTATCCGCTCGTCGAACTCTTGACGGCAGGGCTCTGGTTCCTGGCCGCTTGGAAAGGTGGGTCCGAACGCCCTTGGCTCGTGCTGGTCTGGGTGATTGTGTTGTCCGGTCTCGTCGTGGCGACGTTTGTGGACTTCGACCACTTCGAGATACCCGACGAGGTGTCGATCGGCGGCATGGTTTTGGCCCCGTTGGTTTCCCTGTTGGTTCCTTCGTTGCATGAGCACAGCCATCTAGCCCAAGCCTTGGCCGGCGGGGGTGGGGTGACCCGCATCGCGGCCCTGGAGACTTGCTTGCTCGGGATGGCGCTCGGAGGCGGCATCCTTTGGGGCATCGGTTGGCTTGGGTCCAAGTTGTACGGGGTGGATGCGATGGGGTTTGGCGACGTAAAACTCATGGCGGCCGGGGGGGGCTTGATCGGGCCTTGGGGCGTCGTCGCCGCCCTGATGATTGCTGCCGTGGCCGGTTCGGTCGCTGGGCTCGCAGGCATGTTGCGCTTTTTGTGCGAGTCGCGCCGGAGAGCCCATGCCCGGGGTCGCCGGGATCGGTGGGGTCGGTCGATTCGAATCGCACGCTTGGCCGGACGGTACATCCCCTTCGGGCCCTATCTGGCCCTGGGAATCGCCATCCAGCTTCTCTATCGGGAACACGGGGCCTTCTTGGGGTTTTTTCCCTGGTAGGGCCCAGCTAGGATCTTCATGGTCTGATCCAACGAGGCTCTCCATGAAATTCCAACCGCTGTTATCCCTTGTCCTTTTGGCTGCCTTCGGTCCCGCACTGACCGGGTGCGCTTCCAACCAAGCCCTGCGCGCATCCCTCCAGGATCGTGACGCGTTGATCCGTGACTTGAGGGCCGAAAACCAGGCCGTCAAGGAACGCATCCAGGCGGTCACCTACGACCGCGATCAACTGCAGGTAGCCCTCAACGATCGTGCGTTGGACCCGATTCCGCTGCCGGCCGAAGCCAGCGCGGACCGCGCCCCGGGGGCCAAGGCCTCCGACCCCAAGATCGACACCACCGGGTTCGAAGGCATGGGCATTTCGCTTGAGCGCTACGGGGATACCGTGGTCTTCGGCATCCCCGCTTCGGCGACGTTCGCCTCGGGCAGTGCGACCCTGTCCCACGAGGGCGAAGCCGCGCTGAATGCGGTCATCACCCAACTCAAGACGGCCTTCCCTGCCACCAGCACGTTCTACATCGAGGGGCACACCGACTCCGAGCGCATCAAGCGCTCGAAGTTCTCGTCCAACCGCGACCTGTCGTACCACCGCGCCCGTGCGGTACACGAGTACCTGGTCACCAACGGGCGCATTGACGACGCCCGCTTTGTGGTGGTGGCCTATGGTCCCCACAAACCCAAGGACACCAACGATACCGCCGAAGGGCGCGCCCACAACCGACGCGTCGAGATCGTCGTGCGCAAAGGCTAGGCATCGAATTGCGAGCCCGTCGCATTAGGCGGGACGTTCCTTGTGGGGCGGATGGTCACGGCCATCCGCCCCCGTGCGTTCTTGGCGAGGAATCCAGCGGGATGTGGACGCTTGGGTACAATGGGGCCCTGAAAATCCGACCCCAAGTCCCTCTGCAAGGAGAACCATGCGAGAACTAGCCTCTCTTCACAATATCGCGTTTGTCGGCCACCCAGGCTCCGGTAAGACGACGTTGGTGGACGCGCTCGCCTTTGAAATCGGAGCAAGCGCCCGCAAGGGTTCGGTGGCGGACGGGACCAGCATCTGCGACACGGAACCCGAAGAGCAAGAGAAGAAGCACACGCTCCAGAATGCGTTTGTCTCGGGCAATTGGGGAGACAAGGCTTGGACGTTCATCGACACCCCCGGCTATCCGGAGTTCCAAGCCCAGGTTCAAGCTGCCTGCTATGCGGCTGACTTGGTGGTGGGGGTGGTGCACGCCGCCAGTGGAGTGACCTTCAACCTGCGGGCCAAGATGGCGGCGGCCAAAGCCATGGGACGTGGTCGCGCCATCGTGATCACACACCTGGATGCCGACAACGTGGATTTCGACAAGCTGATCGACGAGCTGCGTTCGAAGTTGGGCAACGAGTGCGTGCCTGCGCTGATCCCCAATGGCAGCGGTGCGGGCTTTACCGAGGTGCACCGCACGGTCAACCACCCCGAAAACGCATGGTGCTCGCGGCTGGAGGATCGTGTGATGGACGCCTGCGAGGACGAGGCGCTGCTGGCGCGCTACTTGGAAACCCAGGAGCTGTCTCCTGAGGAGCTTGATACCCACATGCCAAATGCCATTGCGCGGGGATCGTTGGTCCCCGTCCTGGTGTGCAACCCCGAGACGGGGGTTGCGGTTCCCAAAACGCTGGAGTTCTTCCAGCGTTTTGCGCCATCCCCGCGCACCGTGCCGACGCTCGACGCCCAAGGCCTTGTCGTCGAGCCCGTGCGCGAAGGCGAAGCCTCAGGCACGGTCTTCAGCGTGATTTCCGACCCGCACCTGGGGCGCGTTTGCTTGGCGCGTATCCATCGCGGCACGCTCAAAGCCCATGACACCGTGACCAACGGCCAGCACAAGCCGGAGAAGATGGGCGGACTCTTCCGCTTGGTCGGCAAGAACCGCGAGCCGCTGGAAGACGCCGGTCCGGGCGAGATCATAGCGTTTGCCAAGGTCGAGCATTTGGGCCCGTGGCAGAACTTCGCCACGTCCGAGGCCGCCATCGTGCAAGTTCCGGTGCCCGAAGTTCCCCAGCCGATGGTCGCCATGGCGGTGACTCCGATGTCGCGTAACGACGAGCAGAAGATCGGGGAGTCGTTGAACAAACTGGCCGTGGAAGATCCTTCGCTACGGATCGAGCACACCACCGACACCCATGAGTTGGTATTGCACGGCATGAGCGACTTGCATTTGCAAGTCATGCTGATGCGCCTCCAGCGCCGCTTCCAAGTGGCGTGCGAAACGCACCTGCCCAAGATTGCCTACCGGCAATCGATCACCCAGCCCTCCGAAGGCCACTGCCGCCACAAGAAGCAAAGCGGCGGGCGCGGACAGTTCGGCGAGTGCTTCCTGCGGCTTCGTCCCGGTGCTTCTGGATCGGGTATCGTGTTTGTGGACAACGTGGTGGGGGGCGCTATCCCGCGCAATTTGATTCCGGCGGTGGAGAAGGGTGTCCGCGAGCAAGCCGCCCACGGCGTGTTGACCAAAGGCGAGGTCGTGGACGTAGAGGTGGAGGTCTACGACGGCAAGTTCCACGCGGTGGACTCGGACGAAGCGAGTTTCAAACACGCCGGCGCGCTTGCCTTCCGCGATGGAGTCTTGGCGGCCAAACCCGTGCTGCTGGAACCCATGATGGAGCTGGAGATCCACGTGCCGACCGAGATGGCGGGGATCGTGTTCAGCGACCTGACCAGCCACCGGCGGGGCCACGTCTTGGATCAGACCACCGAGGAATCCGGGCACAGCACCTTGATTCGGGCCGAGGCTCCGCTGGCGACCATGCAGACCTACTTCCGGGATCTGAAGTCGCAGACCGCAGGCGAAGGGTCGTACAACTTGCGCTTTGCCCGTTACGCCCCGATGCCGGCCGCGGAGCAGAAGAAGGTCCTGGCCGAGCACCCCGAGCTGGCGGCCCACTAGGAAGTCGCGTTTTAGCCCGGTGATCCGGGGTTCAAGAGGAGCGGGGCCAACCCAAGGGTTGGCCCCGCTGCATTGGGTTTCCCTACGGCCCAAGTCCAGGCGCTGAGACTCAAATTGGGTCAAGTCCCAGCCAGATCCCGGGAGGGGGCTCAGGTGGGATGGGGATCCAGTCGATCCACAGGGCGGTTCCCCAACAAAAGGCATCCCATGATCACGATGGAAGAGCTCCTGGCGCTAATGATCGCCCAGGGTGGTTCTGATTTGCACATTTCTGTCGGCAGTCCTCCGCGCATCCGCGTGGACGGCGTTCTGTTGCCAGTCGAATCTGCGCCCCTGGACTCGGACGACACCCGTCGGCTGGGATCGAGCATCCTCAACAGCGAGCAAATCGCCCGTCTAGACCGCGAACAGGAGCTTGACTGCTCGTTTGCCATGGACGGGCTAGGCCGCTTCCGGGTCAACGTGTTCTACCAGCAGGGCTCCGTGGCAACGGTCTTGCGCGCGATCCCTACGGCCATCCCGAACTTCCAGGGACTCGGCATGCCGCTCGAGGTATGCCAGCGAGTTTGCAACATGAGCCAAGGCTTGGTGCTGGTCACGGGGGCCACCGGATCGGGTAAGTCCACGAGCCTAGCGGCGATGATCGATTTCATCAACGAAACGCGCCAAGGGCACATCGTGACCATCGAGGACCCCGTCGAATTCAACCACCCCCACAAGAACTGCGTGGTCACCCAACGGGAAATTGGGGGGGACACCAAGGGTTTCGGCAACGCGCTGCGTTCGGTGTTGCGCCAAGACCCCGACGTGGTGCTGGTGGGAGAGCTCCGGGACCATGAAACCATCGAAGCGGCGCTGACCCTTTCGGAAACCGGTCACTTGACCTTTGGAACCCTGCACACTTCGGATGCCGTGCAGACGATCAACCGGATCATCGACGTCTTCCCGCCCCACCAGCAAGACCAGGTGCGCACGCAGCTCTCCTTTTCCTTGCAGGCCGTCTTCAGCCAAGTCCTGTTGCCGCTCTCCACGGGCCGTGGCCGGGCTCTGGGCATGGAAGTGCTCCTGGCAACGCCGGGTATCCGCGCTTTGATCCGTGACGGAAAAGCGCACCAGATCTACTCGCACATCCAGACGGGCGGGCGCATCGGCATGAACACCATGGCCCAGTGCCTTGCGAGTCTCGTGTCTTCGGGCCGTGTTCGCATGGAAGACGCGGAACGCGTGTTGGCTGACCCCGGTGAGTTGCGCGCTTCGGTGAGGGCCGCCTGATGGTTGGTGTATCCACCAAGATCAAGCGCCTCTTGCTCAACGAGGGGCTGGTATCGGCCCAGGAATGGCAGACCGCGATCGACAAGGGCGGCGACGTGATCGAAGTCCTGTTGAACGATGGCGTACTCGAGGAGAACGCCCTGATGGAGGTCTTCGGACGCTCCGCGGGCATCCCTCCGATTGACCTGCGCCGTGTGACGCCCGATTCCCAGGCTCTCGAAGTCGTCGACAAGGACCTGTGCAAGGAACATTGCATCCTGCCCCTGTCCAAGAACGGCGACATCCTCACGGTCGCGGTCGCGGATCCGTTCAACGTCATCCTGTTTGACGATCTGAAGCGCATGACGAAGTGCCAAGTGCGGGCTATGTTTGCCCACCGGCGCATGTTGCGCGTGGCCTTGGACGCGGCCTTCGACCAGGGAGCCGCCCAGGTCCAAGAGATGATGAACGAGGTGAAGTCGGCGGAACTGCTGGCGGCACCCGAAGAAGAGGCCGATGGGCAGGACCTGGAATCGGTCATGCACCAGAGCGAGGACGCTCCGGCGGTCAAATTGGCCAACCTGATCGTTCTCAAAGCGTTGAAAGAACGCGCCTCGGACATCCACATCGAGCCCTGCGAAAAGGAAATCCAGGTCCGCCTGCGGGTGGATGGACGCTTGCGCAAGATCATGAGCCCGCCCAAGTCGCTTTTGCCGGCGCTTAGTTCGCGTCTCAAGATCCTCGCCAGCTTGGACATCGCCGAGCGCAACAAACCCCAGGACGGCAAGTTCCGAATCCGCTACGAAGGTCGTTCGATCGACTTCCGTCTCTCGATCCTGCCGGTGGTCGGCGGCGAGAAGTCGGTCATTCGTATTCTGGATGCGGGCAGTGCGGCGATGAGCCTGGATACCCTGGGCTGGGAACCGCGCAGTTTGGCGGACATCACCAAGGCGATCGAATCGCCCTATGGGATGATGTTGGTCACGGGTCCGACGGGCTCGGGTAAGTCGACCACCCTGTACTCCTGCGTTCAGGAAGTGGCGACCCCGGAAGTCAACGTGACCACGGTGGAGGACCCGGTCGAATTCCGCATGGACGGAATCAACCAGGTGCCGGTCAACCCCAAGCGGGGCTTGACCTTCGCCGGAGCGCTGCGCTCGATCCTACGCCAAGATCCGGACATCGTCCTGATCGGGGAGATTCGAGACAAGGAAACCGCCGACATCGCCATCAAAGCGGCGCTCACCGGTCACCTGGTGTTCTCGACCCTGCACACCAACAACGCCGTGGCCACGATCACGCGTTTGGTCGACATGGGCATTGACCCCTTCATGGTGTCGAGCTCGCTGTTGTGCATCGCAGCCCAGCGACTGGGTCGTCGCCTTTGCACCAACTGCAAACTGCCCCAGACCGACGTCACCAACGAGTACCTAGCCAAGATCGGCATGGAAGCCGAAGACTTGGCGCAAGGCGTGGAGCTGTTCAAGGCCAACGTGGAAGGCTGCGCCCGCTGCAACGGTGGCTACCGCGGTCGATTCGCCGTGGTCGAGACGCTCAGCATCACGGCCGACATCCGGCGCATGATCATCCAAGGCAAGTCCGCCGCCGAAATCAAAGAACAAGCCATCTCGGAAGGGATGCTGACTTTGCGGCGCGTGGGACTTCTGAATGCCGCGCGCGGCGTGACCTCGCTCGAGGAAGTCCTGCGCATCACCATCGACGATTGATCCCTGCACGCATCCAAATCCGACTGCAGTCCCCCCAAGCCCAGTAGAAAATCACCGTGAGCCAATTCAAGTACTCAGCCAAGGAACCGAGCGGAAACACCGTCTCGGGAACCATCGAAGCCAGCACCAAAGCGGATGCGCTCCAGGCTTTGCGTCGCCAGAACCTGGTGATCATGCGCCTGGACGAGTCCGGTGGTGGGGGCGGCAAGAAGAAGGCGGCCGGTGGTGGCTTCTCCTTCGGCGGCACCAAGATTCGGGCCAAGAAAGGGGAACTGGTGATCTTCACCCGCCAGCTCGCCACCATGGTGGGCGCAGGCCTTTCGATGCTGGAGTCGCTGGAAGTGCTGGGTGTGCAGGCGGAAAGCGCCGGCATGAAGCTCTGCTGCGAGAAGCTGGTGTCGGATGTGCGCGGCGGCTCGGATCTGTCGCAGGCCATGCACAACTGCCCAAAGGTGTTCAACCACCTGTACATCTCGATGGTCAAGGCCGGTGAGGTGTCCGGTCAGATGGACATCATCTTGAACCGCTTGGCGGACTACGAAGAGGCCAGCCAGGAGCTCTCGCGCGAAATCCGGTCGGCCATGACCTATCCCGTGATCTCGATGGTCTTGGTGCTTGGCATCACCGCCTTCTTGATGATCGGTGTGGTGCCGTCCTTCAAGAACATCTTCGAGTCGATGGACATCGAGCTGCCGGCGATCACCAAGTTTGTCTTGGCGGTTTCGGACTTCATGCGCGCCAATGCCTTGGGCATCGGCGGCGCCATGTTCGCGGCCATCATGGCCATCGGCTGGTGGAAGAAGACCAACACCGGCGAGCGCGTTTGGGACTGGCTCATGCTGCAGCTGCCGGTCTTTGGCAACCTGTTCCGCAAGGTGGCGCTGGCGCGCTTCAGTCGGACTTTCTCGACCCTGATCCGCTCGGGTGTCCCGATGCTCGGCGTGCTGGATATCGTTTGCAACACCTCGGGCAACCGGATCATCTCCGATGCCGTACGCAAGTCCAAGGACAGCGTGCGCGATGGAAACTTGCTTTCCGAGCCGTTGGAGAATGAGAAGGTTTTCCCGCCCATGGTGGTGCGCATGATCGCAATCGGTGAGCGCACCGGTGCACTCGAGACCCTGCTGGAAAAGATTGCCGAGTTCTACGACAGCCAGGTCAAAGCCCAGGTCAAGGCACTCACCAGCCTGATCGAGCCGCTCTTGATCTCGGTGATGGGGGTCATCGTAGGGGGCGTGGTGCTCTCGATCTTTGCCCCGATCCTCAACATGGTTTCGAACCTGTCCGGCCAGAAGTAGGTCGGAGTACGAGTTCGCAATCGTGGGGTTTCCATGCGACTCCCCCTGGACCGTCCGGCCCGCCTCTCCGACTAGGAGGGTGGGCCGGATGGCATTTTTGAGACGTTTCCCGGCTTCCAACCGACTTCCCAGCCTGCAGGGCGGAATTCACGAGAGGCACTCAAGGCTGCACCAACCCGGGGCCGATACCTCAGGCAGAACGGTTGATACGTGAGCTCTGCTCAACGGTCAGCCGGTCGCGACCCCCTGCGGGGGGTAGCTTCCATCAGCCCGGGCGCGTTGCTCGGACCTGAAACCTCGTCAATCGAAGCACTCTCCGCAGTGCCCCAAGCAGACCTAACCAACGAGATGACTCGCAACAAGAAAAACGGTGGTTTCACCCTCATCGAACTGATGATCGTGGTCGCCATTATTGCCGTGATCGCGGCTATCGCAATTCCCAAGCTGATGAGCGCCCGTATCTCCGCCAACGAGAACGCCGCTATCGCTACCCTTCGCACCATCGCCGGTGCCCAGCAGCAGCTTCAGGCCTCGAGCGCTGAAGACTCCGATGCTGACGGCGGCGGTGAGTATGGTTTCTTCGGTGAACTGGCCGGCGTTTCCTTGCTGCGTCAGTCGGCCGCTGGCGTGCCCGTCATGGCCGCTGCTGGTGGTGTGCTGAACCCCCCCTTCCTTGCCACCGCGTTTGGCCGCATCGTTTCCGATGGTGCCGACGGTGTGGTTGAGCGTCAGGGCTACTACTTCAAGATCTACCTGCCTGGCCCCCGTGCCGGTGGCGCGATCCCCGGTGTGGCGGAAGCCCCCGGTGGCGGTACCGCCGCCATCGCTGGCTGGAACAGCGATGACACCGAACTGTACTGGTGCTGCTACGCTTGGCCGGTCGAAGCGGGTCGTACGGGCAACCGTGCCTTCTTCATCAACCAAGAAGGTGATGTCGCCGGTACCTCCAACATCGTTGGTAGCGCCGTTCGCTACACCGCCTTCACCTCCATCCCGGCTTTCGGTGCCGCGTACCAGAACGCGCCCGTCGCCAACACGATGGACCAGGGCATTGGTTTCGCCGCGATGGGCTTCACGTCCAACGATGGCAACCAGTGGACCCAAGTCGGCAACTAGTCTTAGCTAGCCTGACCCTTGCGAGGGGCGCCCCCGGGAATCCGGGGGCGCCCCTTGCGCATTAGGCCCCATCCCAACCGAACAGGCGCTGGGCATTGGCCGTGGTGGCGGCACCCAGTTCGGCTGCGGACATGCCGCGAACCTCAGCCACCGTTTGGAGCACGTGGCGCACGAAGGCGGGCTCGTTGCGCTGACCCCGTACGGGCTGGGGGGCCAAGAAGGGACAATCGGTTTCCACCAACAAGGAGTCGAGCGGCGCACGACGCGCGGCTTCGCGGTTGTCCAGGTTCTTGGGGAAGGTCACCACCCCGGAGAACGAGATCGAAAAGCCCAGCTCGAGGTACGCCTCCATCTCGGGCGGGCCAAGTGTGAAGCAATGCATGACGCCGCGCACTCCCGGGAAGGCTCGCAAGCTGGTGAGGACTTCGTCGTGGGCATCCCGGCCGTGCACGATGATGGGCTTGTCGAGCGAACGGGCTAGGTCGAGCTGCCAATGGAAACAGGCTTCTTGGACCGCCTTGCTCGGATTGTCTTTGTGGAAGAAATCGAGCCCCGCCTCGCCGATCGCCACGCAGCGCGAGTCGTTCGCCAAGGCTTCGATCGCGGCCCGTACGCCAAGGGAGTCCTCCGCGCTGTCGGAGGGGTGGATCCCGGCCGCGAAGTGCAGCCAAGTTTGCCCGGAGCAAAGATCACGCGCTGCCGTGGACGTTTCCAGGTTGGTACCGGGCACCACGATGTGGGTCACCCCAGCTTGCCGGGCGGCTTCGAGTACGGCCTCGCGATCCCCGTCAAAGCGTTTCCAGTAGAGGTGGGCGTGCGAATCCACGACCGGTATCACCGGCAGTTCTCCTGGATCATGTTGGTCAGGAAGTGCGCCATCTGCACGCTCGCCTCGCGGGCGAGGGTTTCCTCGAACAGCGTGCAGGCGGTTTCCCGGGGCAACAGCTTGACCAGCGACTGGGCGGCCATGATGCGCAGGTAGTTGTCTCCGGTCGACTCGATCAAGCAGGTTTCGAGCGCCCGTTGTCCCACGATTTCGTTGGGGAACTCACGCATGCGCTTGGCCGCACGGTAGCGCGAGTTGGGCATCATCAAAAGGTTCGTGGCCACGTCGGCGAGCATCGGGACTGGCGAGACTCCTTTGGCGATGCTGGCGTTGACCCAGCCTTCCACCAGGAATTCGTCGTCGGGCATGGTCTTCTTGAGGCGCTCGCGGCGTTCCAAGTAGGGGCGCACGATTTCGAAGTACTTGTCGGGCGCAACTTCGGCCAGCACCAAGAGCGCTTCCGTTCGGTCTTCGATGGTGATGCCGTATTGGTCGACCAGGGTGGCCAAAAGGGGTTCCGCTTCCTTGGGAGAGGCCTTGCCCCCGACCCACAACAGGGCACGGCGTACCAAATAGGGCTCGTCCTTGGCGCCGGTGTAGGCGTGCAACGCGGCGTGTCCAATCTCCGGACCGCCTTGGGCGAGGCGTTGGAAGATCTCCCGCTGTTCGAAAATTTGGCGGTCGAAGTGATCCGAAGTGAGGGTCGGATCGATGGGCCGGAAGGCTTCCATCAACTCAGCGATCTGGGCCCGGGCTTCGGGGCCGACCGGGGCATCGATGGGGATTCCGTTGGCATCGCGCGGCCGCTCGCCCGCCTGCGACGCAGCAGGGCCCTGGTCGGAGACGGGCTCACCCGGCTTGGCGGGCCCTTGGGGGCGGCATCCGGCGGCGAGGAGCAGGGGGAGCGCGAGGCTCAAGCCAAGAGGGAAGGGGCGCATCATAAGGAGGAACCGGGCGTATCCTAGCCAGAAGCAGAGGGCAGGTAACCCCTAGGCCGCCAAAAGGATAGATGGTTACCTCGCCGGCTGTGTGCGATATCGCCCAAGCCAGGAAAGGCCCGGCTAGGGGATGGCGATTGGGTTCTGGCCCCCTAGAATGTAGGCCGCTACAGTCTGGCGTCACCCTTCCTCGGTGGCCTGCCGCAACGTCCCCCAGCCGTCGTGTCCCTATGCGCCACGGCACCATTGACTGGACATGAGAAACACCTCTATCGCCCTTTCCGCCCTCGCCCTTGCATTCCTGGCTGCCTGTTCGGGTAGTTCGTCGGGAGCCAATGGTGGAGCGCTCTATGTCCGTTCTTGCTCGTTGGGTTGCTCGGATGGCTCCTCTGGCGTGCAGGTGTCCTGCCAAATCCAGAGCACCGTTCAGAACACCGAGATCTCCGTGTTGTTTTCGGCGCCGATCGACGTCAACTCGGTGACCTCGACCACCTTCCGGGTGGTGAACGTAGACAACGGCACCACTCCGGTGGGGGAATACTTCCTCGATCCGAATGATCCCCGGCGAGTGATTTTCCGCCCGGCGTTGACCTTTGACTTGAACGGCACACCTTCCTTCGGGTTCTTGCCGGACACGCCCTATCAGATCACGATCGCAGGCCAGCTCCAGTCGGCCACGGGTCCCTACATCCGTTCGACCGCCGGGCGCCCCAACCAGAGCCGCCTGGACTGCACGATTGTCACCACCGATGAAATCACCGATCCGGTGCCCGGCCCGCCGGTCGTCAAGATCTACGCCGACTACGTCACCGCCTACACCGCCGGCGTCCCCACCACGATCAACCGGGTGGCCAACGCCTTCGGCGAATTTGATGGATTTGGAACCGACGGCTTGACGGACAACTTGGTCAACGGACCGAACATCCGCACCGATGTCTTGCGCACCGGAACGGTCTACATGCTGTTCCAGGACGTGATGAACCCGGCCACCTTGGCCAACCCGATTTCGATGACCGCCCCCTTCATCACGATCCGCACGGATGAAGATGGCAACCTCTCCACCACCATCGATCGTTCCGATCCGGTCAACGGAAGCTACCGCGTTTCGGTGGATACCGAGCTGCTGCAGACCCTTTTGACTTTCACCCCGGCCACCAGTTTCCTTTCCGCAGGTGGTGGCTATCCCACGAACCCGCGCTACACGGTGGTGGACATTCCGCCGTCGTGCTTGGATTTGGACTTGAATGGGGTCACTCCGGCCAATGGTGGGGGACTGCGCCCGTTTGTGACCGAGCCCGGAGTGGTGACCGAAATCGAGCTGCCCCGCCCGGGTGGCGAGACCTTCGCGGATGCCAGCGGGGAAGATTCGCTGCGGTCGGGTGGCTTGTGGGGCACCGCCAACCGCCTGCGGGTGGATGTCGGGGGTGGATCCGGCCGACTGGGTGAACTGATCGTTGGCGCAGGGGAAACCATCGTTTTGAACACCGATAGCCAGTCCTTCCCAATCAGCGGGGTGGCGGACTTGATCGGCAACCCCGACATGTTTGGGGCCTACCCGACGACCATCACGGTTACCGACGGCGTCTTCGAGTTTTCGGTCATGACCGTCCAACCGGGCGGTACCCTGCGGCTGGAAGGTTCGAACCCCGCGCGGATCCTGGTTCGGGGCGAGGCGAACATCGCTGCAGGATCCTTGGTGGACCTCTCCGGTGAATCCGCGGGCGCCCACTCTTCGACCGTGGTCCAACCCGAAGTCGAACTGGGGCCGGCGGCCCCCGTTCCCGCAGGCGCTGGCGCCGGTGGCTGGGGTGGCGATCGATACGACTTCGGAACTCCGAGCGTGTTCCTCGCCATTGGCGGGGTGGATGTCCCCGATACGGTTCCGGCGAACAACGATGGTCGCGATGGGGGGGGCGTCGGAGGATCGAGCCTCGCCGCAGGCAAAGGTGGGCTTCAAAACCCCTCCAACTTCCCCACGGTCAACGTGCTCAACGTCGTGGCCAACCCGCCTTCGGTGCCCGTTGGCGCGCACGGGGCGGGATCGCTGCCCAACTTCAACTGGAACGTGGTGGTCCCCGGATTCGTGGAAGATTGCCCCGTCAAGCAAGTGGGCATCTCGGGTAGCGGTGGGGGTTATGCCCTCAACGGCGGCACCGGGCTTGCGCCTTCGCCGCAACCTTTGTCCGATTCGCCTCCGGCTGGATCCAACGCTGGCCCGAACAACCCCGGTGGCCTGGCCTCGGACCTGAACCTGAACCTTGAGCCGCCCAGCGAAGCCAATGCGGGCTATGCGGTCCGTACCCTCGACCACACCTTGGGTGGAGCCTATCCGGGCTACCTGCGCGGTGGTTCGGGTGGCGGCGGTGGTGGCAACCACATGTTTGAAACGCTTTCGACCGCGAGCTTTGGAGTCGGTTGCGCGCAACCGGGAACCGTCTACCAGGAATGGCGTGACCACTCGGGTGCCCGCGGCGGTGGTGGCGGCGGTGCGCTGCACATTGCGGCCGGCAAGAACCTGATCCTCAGCGGTCAGATCGACCTGCGGGGCGGCAACGGAGGCTCCTCCAACGGTTTGGCTGGCAGCAACCGCTTCGCGATGCCCGGCGGTGGTGGCTCGGGCGGTGCTTTCCGCGCCCAGGCGAAGTCGATCGTAGTTTCCCCCCTCGCCAACCGGATCTTGATCACGGGTGGCAACGGCGGCACGGGCGCCTGGTCCAACGGCATGGTCGGTGGCAACGGGTCGGTGGGCTTGGTTCGCTTCGAGAACAACACGGGGAGCTTGCTGCACCAAGTGCTGGCCCCTTCGATCGATCCCTACCTGGGGGATGGCACCGCGCCGTTTGACGACGTGGACAAGTCCCTCGACTTCCTGAGCGTGGCCAACGGTGCGTTCCAGCAGTCCACCTCGCGTCCGGATTCCATCTGCGCGTCGGTTTCCTGCTGGATCGAATTGCCGAGCCAGTACTCCACGGCAACCTTTGCCGAAGACGGTGCCGAGCTGGGCTGGGACATGGATGTCATTTGGCAAGTCGGCGCCAACCCGGAAACCCAGGTGCCCTACCGCGCGATGAGCGGTACGTTCCCCCTGGGCTTTGAAGGGACCTTTGGGAACCACCTGGGTACCGATGGCGGTACGGCTTCGCCGGTGGTGGTGCGCTTCCAAGGTGCACGCGTGGGCTCGGCCCTACCGAACCCCTGCAACGTTTCGGTCAACTCGGGCTCCAGTCCGATCCAATTCGGCAGCTTGACCCCCTGGGTTTCGCACCCCGCCGAGCTGAATGTCTTTGGCCCCAACATCATCCGCTACGTGGTCCTGTTCGACAACACCGTCAACCCCGGGGCCGGCGATACGCCCGGCAACACGTTGGCGAACGTCAAGGGGATCACCAACCTGTCGATTCGCGCCGCTGCGGAGTGACCCGCCCGCGAGTTGAATGCGAGGGCCAGCTGGCGCAAGGCCAGCTGGCCCTCGCTCGTTAATCCCTTTGGTCCAATGACGACGATCCCTTCGGAAAACGCCAAGGTCTTGCAGGCCGACTGGTTGGTGGTCCAGGGGGACACCCTCGTCGCAGGCGGCGGCCTGGGGATCCGCGAGGGCCGCGTACAAGCGGTGCTCGAAGGCGAGGGAAGCGCGCGCCGATTGGCGGAGCGCTGGGGGGTACCCCTGCAGCGCCTCGGGGCATCGATTTTGGCTCCCGGCTGGGTCAATGCCCATGCCCACTTGGAATTGAGCCACTTGGCTGGCCGCATCACCGCCCGTGGGGGCTTCCCCGAATGGGTAAGCCGCTTGTTGGTAGCCAAAGAACGCACTCCAGCCAGTCAATGGCCTCGATCGATCGAATGGGGCGTCACGCGCCTCCTGCAATCGGGAACCACGTTTGTGGCGGACATTGATTCGGTGGGCGCTTCCACTCGAGACCTGGGTGCCTTGCCCATCCGCTCGCGAGCGTACCGCGAGTCGTTGGACGTGCATCGACCCGAGCGAACCGCGCAAGCCATCGCAGGTTTGTCCGCGCTCCCGCCCGCGCATCCCTTGCGAGGTGTTGGCCTAGCACCCCACGCGGGTTTCAGCGTTTCTCCCGCACTCTTGGCGGTACTTGGGCGCAAGGCACGCGAGTGGGGCCTGCCGGTGACCCAGCATTGGTCGGAAACCTCCGAAGAGGTTCGTTGGATGTTGTGGGGTGACGGCCCGTTGGCGGGTTGGCTGGGCCCCAGCCCACAGCGCTCGGGTTTGGACCTACTCCAGGACTGCGGCCTGTTGGGGCCGCAAACCAGTTTGGTCCACGGCAACCACCCCCAAACGGGCGAGCCCGAGCGTTTGGCGCGCGCGGGAACCACCCTCGTGCACTGTCCCGGGAGTCATCGCTACTTCGATCGGGCACCGTTTCCTCTGCAAGCATTCTTGCAGGCGGGAGTGAAGGTCGCCTTGGGCACCGACTCCTGGGCGAGCAACGCGGACTTGCACATGGGCCGCGAAGTGGCCTTGCTGCGGCAATCCCACCCCAGCATCGATGCGGTTCGCGCTTGGTCCATGGGGACCGAGTTCGGGGCCTTGGCGGTTGGCATGGGAGGCTCCATCGGCAGGCTCCAACCAGGGTGCTTCGCGGATGCCGCAGCGTATTCCGCTTCCGGGCATTCCCAGGCAGACGTTTTGGAATGGCTGACGACCCAAGCTCCCATGGCGAGCCAGCTTTGGATTGGGGGTCGCGCAGCGCCCCTGATTGGGATCGACGCCTAAGCAAGCCTGGAAACGACTCCAGCCAAGTCTTACGGCTCCTGTTGCGGCGCCACCCATCTGGGAGGACTCCACCCTGGGATTCGCTCGGATCGGTCTTGCCGATGGGCCGCGCAGCTGGGTTCCGCAAGCGCTCCTGGCCACTGATCGCTGCCCTATCCCGCAAACTTCGCTGTCTCCAGGGCCCTTCCACCTTAGAATCTGGCGACGTTCCAAGCCTATGACCCGTACCGAATCCGCCCACCAAGCCGATCAGCAAGCCTTGCGCATGCTGTTGGACCATGAACGCATCCTGCTGACGGGCCATGTGCGACCCGATGGGGATTGCATCGGTGCCCAGGCTGCCCTGTACCCCGTCTTGAAAGCTCTCGGCAAACAGGTGCGCATCCTGAATTCGCACTTGCCCGAAGCTCAGTTCGACTACCTCACCACGGAGATTCCGTTCGATGTGGACGATGGGGGCGCGGTCCCCGAGCACGACGTGGTGATCTTGCTGGATTGCAGTGAGATTTCGCGGACCCAGGATCTCGCACCACGCTTGGAGGCCTTCGACTCCAAGAAGATGGTCATCGACCACCACATCCTGCCCGAGCATCCGTGGTGGGATGCGGCCTACGTCGATACGAGTGCCTCTGCCACGGGGCTGTTGGTGTACCGCATTGCCAAGGAGCTCGGGGTTCCCCTGAGCCCGGTCGCCCGCAAAGGCGTCTTCACTTCGATCGTCAGCGATACGGGTTGGTTCAAGTATTCCAATACCGACGGTGAGACGCTCGCGATAGCGGCCGAGTTGGTAGCCCAAGGGCTTCACCCCGAGGCCATCTACGCATCGATCTACCAACGCAAACCCGCCAGCCATCCCATGGCCGTGGCCAACGCGCTGCAGGGTCTGCGCTACCATGCCCGTGGGCGGCTGGCCACGATTGCGGTGCCGCTCGCTCCGGACGGTAGCTCGCCCGACCTCGATAGCGACGATGTGTTGGACATGGTCCGTTCCGTGGGGCAGGTCGAAGTGGTGTTGTTCGTGCGCGAGATGCAGCCAGGTGTTTGCAAGCTCTCGGCCCGTAGCAAGACCGACTTCGATGTGAATCGATTGGCGCGCCAGTTTGGAGGGGGTGGCCATGCCAAAGCCTCAGGCGCGACGCTTTCGATGCCCCTGGCCGAGGCCGAGCGGCAGCTCGTGGCCGCAGCCCAGGCCCAGGCGAAAGCCACCGCATGTTTGGGGTGGTTGGAGTGAAGATCGCGCTGATCTCCGACATCCACGCAAACCGCGAGGCGCTCGACGCCGTGCTGGCGCACCTGGGAGGCCAGGGCGTCGACCGCGTGTATTGCTTGGGGGACGTCGTGGGCTACGGTCCCGATCCGGAGTACTGCGTCGACGTGATCCGGTCTCAGTGCGCCATCACCTTGATGGGCAACCACGATGAAGGGTTGTTCCATGGAGCCAAAGGCTTCAACGACCACGCGCGCGCTGCCCTAGAATTCACCCGCAAGCGGATGCGCCCCCGCTGGTTCAGCGCGCGAATCGTCAAGCAACGGTGGGAATGGTTGCGGACCTTGCCCCAACGCCACCAGGAGGGACGCTTCCTGTTTGTGCACGGCTCACCCCGCGACCCGGTGCGCGAATACGTGCTGTCGACCGACGGATTCCTCAACCCCACCAAGCTGCGCGCGATCTTCGACGCGTTCGAAGGCATCGCCTTCGCGGGGCACACCCATCACCCCGGGACTATCGACGGCGATTTGCGGTTCCACGGGTTGGATGGCAGCGAATCCTTTCGCTTCGATTTTCAGCCCGGAGGCCAATACTTCGTCAACGTAGGTTCGGTTGGGCAGCCCCGTGACGGAGACTCGCGAGCTTGCTACGCCATCCTCGACGAGCAGGGCGTCACATGGCATCGGGTGCCTTATGACATCCCGACAACGCAGATGAAAATCCGCCAACAGACCGATCTGCACGAGATCCTGGCCAGCCGGCTGTCGATGGGGCGCTGATCGACCGGGCTGGCATTCTGGTTGGCGGCATGGCTTGGTGAATCAGCTGGTGACTTAGCTGGTGAATCCGTTGGTGAGTGCATGAGTCTGTTGGCACGTCCATGGAGGCCTGTGTTGACCGGCGCCTCAACCCATGCGCCGGCGCGCGACTGGACCCAGAGGGGAACCGCAGCCGAGCCCGGGAGCACCGTAGCTGTGCGATGGGAGGACTGCGGCTGGAATCAAATCGTGCGCCCCAGATAGGGGACCCAGCGCTCGGTCTGGTTGTGAGAGAGTGCTTTGGGACAAGCGTTGGCTCCAAGTGGCTAGCGCCTAACCAGCGGAGCGCTCTGCAAGGACCATCCAAGGGCACGTGCCGGACCGCCGCCATCGCCATGCGAGTCGGCTGGCTCCGACTGGCCGGAACATTTTCTGGATGCACCTCCCAAGCCACGGACGCTCGATGGCCGCGTTGGGATGGGGGAGGTCCTTACTTGCCGACCAAGGAGCGCAGCACTCCTTTGGTGACGTGCCCAAGCATTTGCGGGTTCTTGCGCAACCGGCGCTGCGAGTAGGCCCTCCAGTCGGGGCCGTAGGGCACATAGACGCGCACCGGGTGCCCCGCCGAAAGCCAGCTTTGCCAAAGGGGTTCTTGAACCCCGAGCAGGACTTCGAAGCAATACTGATCGGTGCCGATGCCGTGTGCTGCGATGTGGCTCAGGAGTTCTTCCGCCATGCCGCCATCGTGGCTCGCGATCGCCACGTAGTGGCCCCCGGCCCAAAGTGTCTTGCACTGTTCGATGTAAGCCTGGCGAATGGGGCCCGCATCGGTGTGGGCGATGGATTCGGGTTCCAGGTAGATTCCTTTGACCATGCGCACGTTGATCTTGGCTTCGGGCAAGCGCTGGATGTCACGGGGGGTGCGGAAGAGGCGTGACTGCAACACGATGCCCACGTTGTCATGTTTGGCCCGCAGGCGCGCAAACAAGTTCAAGGTCGCGTCGGTCGTACCGTGGTCTTCCATTTCCACCCGCGCGGTTTGCCCGAGGGAAGCGCAATGGCCGAGCAGCTCGTCGTAGAGCGAAAAGGCCAACTCGGGCGATTGGCGCAGGCCAAAGTGCGTGGGTTTCACCGACACGTAGCAGTCGAAACCGCGCTCCTTGAGCGCGACGGCCCCCAGTTTGTACTGCTCCAACACCGAACGTGCCTCGCGCTCGTCCTCCACATCCTCCCCCAAAATGTCGAGTACCCCGCCAAACCCTTGGTCGTGCAAGGTTTGCAAGCGCCCAAGCGCTTCCTCCAGCGTTTCACCCGCGATGTAGCGCGAGGAGAGTTGGCGCATGATCGGTCGCGGGATCAGGGGGAGGGTGGAAACGACGATCTTGTGGAGGATTCCCATAGGAGGTTGGCGGGGAAGGGGCGGCGGATTGTAATGGGGGGGAGCCTTTACCCCTAGTCCGCATCCGCCGCTCCCAATCCTGCGGCGCCATCGGGAAGCTTGACCCCGGCCCGGAAGCAACCATGCAAGAAACCGAACCGAACCCATGGGTGGTATGGACCACGGCCCCCAGCGAGGAAGTCGCCAGCGAATTGGCCCGTACCCTGGTCCAAGAAGGTTGGGCCGGCTGCGCCCAGGTGCTTCCAGGGATAGAGAGCCACTACGTTTGGGAGGGGGAATTGCGGGCTGAGCGCGAATGCCTGATCCTGCTCAAGACCCTTCCAGGGGCCTGGTCGGGCTTGGAGACCCGCCTGCGGGAGCTGCACCCCTACGCCGTGCCCGAGATCCTGGCCGTGCCGTGCGTGGCTTGGAGTGCTGCCTACGCCGCTTGGCTAGCCTCCCAAATGGGGGATCCCTCCCGTCCCAGCGGCACCCCAGCCCCAGGGGAGAATCCGCCGCTTTAGTTTGCGCCGGAATGGGACGATGCACGTGGGGTGGAAGTCCTTCGGATGCTCTTGACCCAGGCCCTGGGCTTTGTATGGGCCGTTCTACCCCTGCCCCAGCAGGCAGGCGCCCCGCCGCAAGCGGCGGATCCTCCGCCGGCGATGCTGCGCAGCGAGTACTTCGCGATGCCATCCAGCCCCCATGGGGAAGTGGTGTGTCTGGTGGCCATGCGCCGCTACATGCGCGAGGGTTCTTGCGTGCTCGAAGAGGACACGCTGTTCCGCGATGCTTCGTTGATCACCTCGCTGCACGAGGAACTCAGGCCCGACGGTGGCCGATTGGTCTGGCGTGAGTTGGACTACGGCCAGGGGTTTTCGCACACCTTGGTGGTCGATGGGCTCGGGGATCCCGGTCCAATCACCGTCATGCGCCACGGATTGCGTAGCGCCACCCACCGCTCGCTGGTGTTGCCCAGCGACCATCCGCGCTCGAGCGCCGGACCGCTAGCGTTGCTCGAAACCCTGCGCCAACCTGGAAGCCCCATGCCCGAAGCATGGCTGGTTCCGGAAACAGCCCAACTCGAGGGCTATGCGGTCAAGCGCCTGACGCTCCCATTGGGAGGCGGTTGGAGCGAACGCTGGGTGGGGTTGCCCGCGCTCGAATGGATTCAAGTGCGCTCTACCCAATCGGGCAGCTTGCGCGAGTACCAAGTCATGGGCGATCATCTCATAGGCTTCCGGTGGCGTCACCGGGGCCCCTGGGCGCAACCCATCGACGAAGCCGCTTGGCAAGCGCAATCCAGTGCTTGGCGGACCCTGGCACGCCCACGGGTTGCCCGCCCCCGCGCACGTGCCCTAGAGGCGGCCGCACCCTTCCTGGACAAGCGCGAACACACGAAGCCGATCTGGTTGCAGCAGCCCTAGCCCGCCCCCCGGGGAGGTGGCCGAGATTCGCGATTGGCCATTTGGGCTAAGCGCCTAGGCCACCCGGCGGATCCGCACGGGCCCGTGGCCTGGCTTTTGGATGTGCGGACATGGAATTCCCGAGTGCCTCTTCACGCACGGCGAGGTCCTTGCGCAAGCTGAGCGCTTGCGCCACATGCTCCACCATCACTTGCTCCGATCCCCCAAGATCGGCCAGGGTCCGCGACACCCTGCGGAGCGACTGAACCGAACGACCGGAAAGGGTGTCCCGGGCATGGGCGCGCTGCAGGAGGCGCAAGCAATCCGGATGCAAGGGAGCCACCTGTTCGAGTTCGTTGGGGCCCAATTCCACGTTGCGGATCGTTTGCCCGCGCGAAGCACGCACCCCTTCCGCCTGATGGATCCGCTGTTTCCATTCTTCCGCGCAAGGAGATACTTCCGCGCGGACTTCGGAACTGGAAGCGGGCAACAACTCTTGTAGCGAGGGCGTGCCCACTTCTACCCGAAGGTCGAGTCGGTCGAGCAAGGGGCCCGAGATTCGTTCGCGGTAGCGGCGGATCGAGAACGGCGCGCAGCGACAGGGCTGGGTGGGGTGTCCCAGGTACCCGCATGGGCAGGGGTTCATGGCGGCCACCAAGTGCACCCGGGCCGGAAGAGTCGCTTGCCGCCCCGCCCGGCTGATCGTGATCGACCCATCTTCCAAGGGCTGTCGAAGGCACTCGAGAACCTCGCGGCGAAACTCGGGCAACTCATCGAGAAACAGCACTCCCCGGTGGGCGAGCGTCAGCTCTCCCGGCATCAGGTTGGGACCACCGCCGACCATGCCCGCGAAGCTCGCCGTATGGTGGGGCGCGCGAAACGGTCGTTCCCTGGCCACATGTCCTGGCCAGCGGTTGCACGCGGCGAGCACCCGCGTCATTTCCAAACGTTCGATCAAGCTGGCGGGCGGCAACAGCCCAGGGAGCCTGGCGGCGAGCATGGACTTGCCCGATCCCGGTGGGCCGATCATGAGCAACCGATGTCCGCCGCTGGCGCACACCGCCAGGGCGAATTTGGCCAGCGCCTGGCCCCGGACATCATCGAGGCTCTTGGATTCCAATCCAGGCGGCGGGTCGGGTGGGGGCGCCAGGGGCGTCAGCGGCGATGGATCGCGGCTGAGGTGCGCCAAGACCTGGGTCAGGTCGTTGGCAGCAAACGCGCGGAGCTCGGGCAAGCAGGCAGCCTCTTGCGCGGTGGCGGGTGGAGCGACCAGGTCCGTGAGGTGCGCATCCCGGGCCGCCAACCCCGCGGCCAAACCGCCGCGGACTGCATGCAGCGAACCGTCGATCCCCACTTCGCCTAGGAACAACGTCCGCATCCAGCGTTTGCCAGGCAGGTGCCCCCGGCAGGCGGCGGCCGCCAGGATCAAGGGCAAGTCGAGCCCTTCGCCGACCTTGGGCTGGGCTGCGGGAACCAAGTTGATGTTGAGCTGGCCCGAGCCCAACCCCAAGCGGTTTTCGCGCATGGCGCACAAAAGGCGACCTCGACTCTCGCGCAGCACCGAGTCTGGCAGCCCCGTCAATTGGATGTCGGTACGCCCTTTGTCGTGGGCCTCAAAGCGCGCCTCCACGCGGATCAGATTCGCGTGGCATCCCATCAGCGAGGCGGCAAACACATGAGCGGTTTCCATCGCCCTTAAGACCAGAGCTCGGTCGATTTGGTTGCGAGCCGTTTCCGAAAACCTCCCGCCAGCTCATCGGTCGCGCGGCTCACCGGTTTGCCGGAGGGCAAGGCTCAAGTGCCCATTGCACCGTTCCAGCCAGCGGTCGGCGGCCTCTCGATCCAGTTGGCACGCATGCATCACGCAGGCGCGCTTGACCGAACCATGGGCCGCTTGCAAAAGCGCCTCGGCTGGTCCGCGTTCGAGCCCCGCAATCTCCTGCACAAGGTCCACCCCCCGCTGCCACAACTTGGCGTTGCCGCCCGTGTTCACATCGACCATACGATGGCCAAGCACCTTGCCCAAGCGAGCCATGACCAGGGTGGAAAGCGCCCCGAGCGCCATCTTGGTGGCCGTTCCCGCCTTCAAGCGCGTCGAACCAGCGAGCAGTTCCGGACCGGTCACCAAGCGGATCGAAACCTCATAATCATCCCGACGCTCCTGTTCGGAAACGCAGGCTAGAAACAGGGTATGCGCCCCTGCTTGACGCGCCCAGCCCAGGGCCCCATGCACAAAGGGAGCCCCTCCGCTGGCGCTGATTCCCAGCACGCAATCCTCCGGTCCAAGCCCAAGGAGTCGTACCGCTTCTTCTCCGGCTTGTGCATCGTCCTCGGCGCCTTCGATCGCTTGCGTCATCGCTCCCGGACCGCCGGCGAGGATCGCTTGGATTTGGCCAGGTTGGCTTTGGAACGTCGGCGGGCACTCGGCCGCATCGAGCGCGCCCAAGCGACCCGAAGTGCCAGCTCCCACATAGATCAGCCGCCCCCCGCGACCCAAGCACCCCGCTACCAAGTCCACCGCTCGGGCCAGCGACTCGCGTGCCGCTGCGACCGCCTGCGCCGCTTCACGATCGGCTTGTGCAAAACACGCCAAGGCTTCCTTGGTGGGGGCGTCGGCCCACACCGGACCCAAGGGGTGCATTCCTTCGGTACTCGGTCGCTGGTGGGGATGCATAGGGTTGGAGCAACAGAGTCGATCAGCGCGGTTCGTCGCGCTTGCCGGGACGTTGCCCATCGGCAAACAAGCGACCCGCACCGAGCGAAAGTCCGCCATCGATGGTCAGGCAGTCGCCGGTCACGTAGGCACAGGCGGGACTCATCAACCACAAGCACTGGGCGGCGACCTCTTGCGTGGTGGCAAAGCGTCCCATCGGCACGTTGCGCCGGATGCGTTCCTCGGTTTCGTCATCGGGCCACAGGTTGCCCTTGGCGCCTTCCGAGGCAAAAGGTCCGGGCGCCACCGCGTTGACCCGGATGCCGTAGGGCGCCCATTCGGCGGCTAGGGTCTTGGTCATGGTCAACACGCCAGCTTTGGCACTGGCCGAGTGCACCACGCCCGGCATACCGGTCCAGGCATAGGTTGCGACGATGTTCAATTGGGTACCGAAACCCTGGCGCAGCATGTGGATCCCCGCATGCTTGGAGCAGTAGAAGGTGCCATCGAGCACGATCGACAAGACTGCCCTCCAGGCGTTGGCGGAGAGTCGGTGCGAGGGGCAAACGAAGTTCCCCGCGGCGTTGTTCACCAGGTGGTCGAGCTTGCCGTGGCGTTCCACCAAGCCATCGATCAGATCGCGACAGGCGCTGGCCTCGCGCACGTCGAGGGCCAAGCTTTCCACCGACCAACCCTGCGCTTGGGCTTCCTCGAGGAAAGCCTGGTGGTGGGCCTGATTGCGCGAGGCGATCGCCACGTGGGCTCCGAGGGCCGCCAGCCCGCGGCTGATCTCCAACCCCAGCCCCGTGCCCCCGCCGGTCACCAAGGCCACCTGCCCGGCAAAGGTTTTCGAGGGCAGCCATTGGCTTTGGGGTACAAGAATCGGGCTCATGGTGGGTACGGGTGATGGCGTTGGCTGGATTCTGCAGGGTGGGGGCGGTCCGAATCGAGGTTTCCCCCGAATCTTCCCAGGCCGGGTCCCTTGGAATGCGGGCATCCTATGCGCCAGGACGCGCTCCCGCCCCGAAAGTCGCGCGTTTTGCAAGCGCTGCCCGCCGCCGACCAGTATCCTCTTGGCCCCCGACCCTTGCGGGGCCCAACCCAAAGAGGTTCTGACCTATGCAAACCCTCAGCAGCTACCTTTGTGGAGCCTGGCAAACCGGCCAAGGCACCCCCCAAACCCTTGAAAACGCGGTCAACGGCCAAGCGGTCGCTGAGGTCTCCAGCCAAGGGCTCGACCTCGCCGCCGCGGTGAGCTATGCCCGCGAGGTCGGTGGGCCGGCGCTGCGGGCGATGACCTTCGCCGAGCGCGGGCAAGCGCTCAAGGCGCTTTCGGCAGCTATCTACGAGGTGCGCGAGGAGCTGATCGACTTGGCCGCCCTCAACGGTGGTTGCACCCGCGGGGATGCCAAGTTCGACATCGATGGGGCCACGGGCACCCTGGCGGCCTACGCGCACTTTGCCAAGTCGATGGGGGACAAGTCGTACCTGCTCGACGGCGAGGGGTTGCAATTGGGCCGTACCGCACGCTTTTGGGGGCAGCACGTGCGCGTACCCCGGCGCGGCGTGGCGGTGCACATCAACGCGTTCAACTTCCCCGCTTGGGGCATGATGGAGAAGGCAGCCTGCGCCCTCTTGGCGGGGGTGCCGGTGATCGAGAAACCCGCCACGGCGACCGCGCTGGTTGCGTGGCGCATCGCGCAAGTGGTGGTGCAGGCGGGCATCCTGCCCGAAGGCGCCTTCCAATTCCTGTGTGGATCGGCGGGGGACCTGCTCGACCATTTGGGGGCGCAGGATTGCGTCGCCTTCACCGGTTCGGCCCGTACGGGTGAAGTGATCCGTGGCAACGCGAACCTGGTCAAGCACAACGTGCGCGTCAACATCGAGGCCGACTCGATCAACGCAGCGGTGCTCGCCCCTGACGTGGACGAATCGAGCGAGACCTACGGCCTGTTTCTGTCCAACGTGGTCACGGACATGACCCAGAAATCGGGTCAAAAGTGCACCGCCGTGCGTCGCATCTTCGTGCCCGAAGAGCGTGCCGAACAAGTCGCCCAGGACTTGGCCCAAGAGCTGGGTCGGATCAAAGTGGGGGACCCCAACGATCGCGAGAACCGCATGGGCCCTGTGGCCCACTCGGGACAACGCAAGGACGTAGCCAGCGGGCTGGCGCGCTTGGCAGAGGTCGCCAAACCGATCACGGGAGGTCTGGCCGATCATCCCCTTGGCGGCTGCTACGTGGCGCCCACGTTGTTCTTGGCGAGCGATGGCAACGCCCAAGTGCTGCACGAACTGGAAGTGTTCGGTCCGGTTGCGACCGTGATTCCCTACGCAGGCTCCGCCCAGTCGGCGGCCGACGGAGTCGTGCGTGGTGGCGGGGGTCTGGTCACCAGCGTGTACTCGAACGACGCCGCTTGGACCGAGCACTACGTGCTCGAAGTGGCGCCGTGGCACGGTCGCGTGTGGATTGGTTCGGATCGCATGGCTGAGCAGTCGCTTGCTCCGGGCATGGTGCTGCCCGGGCTGATCCACGGCGGTCCTGGCCGCGCGGGCGGAGGCGAAGAGTTGGGAGCCGCGCGCGGGCTCGAGTTCTACACCCAACGGGTGGCTTTGCAGGGATTCCAAGGATTCCTCCAGGGCCACTTCGGGGCCTAGTCGGCAGAGCCCTGTGGGTACAGTCTGGTGGGTCGGGCCTATCCGCATGGTCCAGACGCTTCTGCCCAATCGCTTCTGTCCAATCGTTTCTATCCAATCGCTTCTATCCAATCGCTTCGGAACGACTCGCTCGAGTTCGATCCTTAGGGCTCCGCTACTGGGGCTCCGTAACGAGGATTCCGCAACTAAGACTCGGTCGTCCACGCACCGACTCGCGGCGAAATTCGGCCGTAGGCAAGCCGGCCTGGAAAACACCTAGAAGATTCGCCTAGGACGTCGGAGGGAATCACTCAGGAGCGGGTTCCGCCGGTTGGGCGGCGCCTACGGCCTCGGGTGAGGGCCAAGGAGCGCGCCAACTGGCGTTCACATCGGGGTACGAAGCGAGCCATCGGTTCCAGGCTTCCGGCGACAGCCCCGGCCGGTGCCCGGTGATGCGCTGCAGCGCGCGACGCAATTCGATGCGGTGGCGTTCGATGGTGATCGAGGCAACCCCGGCATCCAACACCACCCCGGAGGTCAAAACATTGATTTCGGGGTCGGCGATGGCCGATCCTTGCGCCACTTCCGGAGAGAAGTCTTGGATGTAGGCGGTTTGCGTGCCCACGAAGATGTGCGCGTGGGGGACCCGCCGGGCAGCGCCGCTTCCGCCCGACAGAGCGCCGAGCAGGGCGGGGACGGCTGCCGCGTAGCCAGCTTGCCCAAGCGCTTGGGCCGCGCGCAGCTGGACTTCGCCTTGGTCGTGATGGAGCCATCCGATCAAAGGACCCACCTGCTTGGGATCGTCCAAGGTCCCCAGAAGCCAACCCGCTTGGGCGCGTACCTGCTCATTGATGTCGAGGATCGCGAATCGGCGCAAGTCCACAGCGCTGCGTTCCTTGCGCCAGGTGCACAGGGTCGTCAACGCAAAGGCCCGCGCGGGGGCAAATGGATCGGTGCTGGCTTCGGTCAGTGCCGCCATCCAGGGATCGACCTGTCCGTCCACCAAGGTTCGTTCGGCATTGCCAGCCGCAGCGGCCCAAGCTTCGGCGGACAGCGATTCCAAACTGGGCGTGTTCCGATTGCGCAACCACTTCCATTGTTGCTTCCAATACGCGCCAGGATCCATGCCTTCCCGCCACTCGGGCGGTTGGGGCAGAAAGCGCCGATAGGTCTGCAACAATTCGAGCGCGGCCACCCGTTGACCATGCATGCGCAAAGCCCCGTCGAGGGCTTGGATGCCCTCCCGGAGGAGACCGTTTTCCAAGCACCAGGTGGCCAATTCTATGGCGGGCCCATCCGCTTTGGACTGCCGCTGGAACTCGCGCAAGAGATCGGCTTCGGGTTGCGCGTCCACCACCATCCTGGCGGGCAGGCGCTGTTCCTTCACGCCTTCGCCAATGTGCCAATAGCCATCTTCCAAACGGGTCAACCCGCGTAGGAACGTTCCCGATTGAGTTTGCAGTACGCGCCGCATGCTCGGCGCTCCCTCCGCTGCTTGGAGAACTTCGCTCGATTCCGGTAGGGCCTGTTGGGACCAACCCATCGAGGGGAGGCACAGCGGCGCGCAAACCAGCAGACCCAGCGGGCGCCAAGTGGAAGGCCAGCAATTCGAAACGTGAAGCGACATAGGTTTCCTCGCGGAATGGAATGGAAGTTGGGCCCAAGAGCCCTACGGGCCCGCACTTCCCAGGTTACCCATTGTTTTGGTAAGGGCGGGGAACGGTTCCCAAAAGCTCGCGACCCAGCCCCCTTCCCGGTCCGTCCACCGCGCACGCGGTGCTGGATGGCGCCAGCCTTGGGCCAGGGGGCTGTGCGAACTCGCACTAAACCAGATTTCTTTTGGGCGTAGGGTTCGTAAGAGATGCGTCCAAAAGGGCTGCTCGGAACCGTGGTGAGGTACCAGTACCGCATCCAAGGGGGCAAAGGGGGTGCATGCGCGAATGCAAGCCAGCAGGGCTTCGCCTTCGGCGTCGCCACAAAGCAAGACGCTGTGCCCATCGCAAACCAAGAGCAAGTTGCGCGAGCCTTCGTTGCCCGCTTGGTCCGACCCGCGCAACAGTTGCGCGGAACAGCGGCCCAAGCGACAAGGCGGAGCGAGCAGGCTTCCTGCGGCAAGGTCCATGGGTTGCCCCTGAGACAGCAAGCCCGGGGGAAAGTCCTCGGGCAACGCCCCCAGCCATAGTCCCACCGGGACGCGCCCCGCGACATAGGTCAAAGCTCCCGCGTGATCGGAGTCTTGGTGCGAAACGGCCACCGACAACCGACCCGTTTCCAAATGGCGCAAGTAGGGCACCAGCAAACGATCCGCGACTCCCCGGCGATCGCGGGATCCGCCGTCGAACAACCACGTGCGTCCACAGGGCATGCGGGCGACGACTGCCGTGCCATGGCCCACATCGCAGACCGAAATTTCCATGACGCGCGGTGGCAAGCGCCACGGAACCACAAGCCAAGCCGCGAGGGCCAGCGCAGCGCGCAACGCCAACCAACGTTGCGGTGTTTTGCCCCGCAGGGCGAGCCAAGCCAAACCGAAGGCCAATCCCACGGCCCAACCGGGTCGCTCGGGCAACAGGCACGGGGTACCCGGCAGACGATCCACCACCTGCAAGCAACCGACCATGGCCCGAAAGGGCCAGCGCACCAACTCCACCGGGATCCACCCGGGGAAGATGGTGAACAGTCCACCCACAAAGATCGCCATGACCACCCAGGGCATCAGCATCAACGTGATCCAGAAACCGTGCGGGCACCATTCGCCAAACGCTGACCACACCCAGGGGAGAGTCGCCGTCGAGGCCACCAACGAAGCCAGCGCGCCGCCCAGGAGCAGCCGTCCCAGCCAGGCACCCGACGCCTGGTGGAGCGCCGATCGCGAACGACCCATCCTGTCGCGCCCCTCACCCAGGAGTGCGAAATCCTCCGCATCTCCATTCGTTGCCAACCATGCTTGGCCCAGCGGGAGGGCCAACAACAGGGCCAAGGTGGCCACGTAGCTCAGTTGGAGCGACAGGTTCCAGGGTGCCGCCGGCTCGACCAAACACTCGCAAACCAGGGCGAACGACCAAAGACTGAGGCCATCCAACCTGCGGCCCGATTCCCCAGGATGACCCGGATGGGCGGGCATGATGCGCGCCAAGCCGGCCACCCCCAAAGCCCAAGCCGCACGCAACGCAGGGGTTCCATCCCCCAAGAGGGGAACCATGCCCACCAAGAGCAACAAGCCCAACCACCCCCGTATGCGCCGCCGCAAGCCTGGTGCGAAGGGCAACAAGCGCACCAACAGCGCTGTGGTCGGCCGAATCCAAAGGAGCCACATCCAACCCACATGCAAGCCCGACAACGCCAAGAGGTGGCGGGTTCCGGTGCGCGTGAATGTCTGCTTGAGTTCGTTCGACACGGCTTCGACCTGGCCCAAAAGCAAGGCTTGGGGCAAACCTTCGTACCCGGGTTCGGCGACCCGTACCAAGCGGGCCGCGAGCTTGGCCCGTAGCTCCGTCACCCAGCCGCGCCAAGGCCACGGTTCGGGTAGCCTTCGCCCTGGGTGGCGCCGGAGTTGCGCTGCATCCGCCACCCAGGAGTAGGGCAACGCGTCTTCGCCGGGGGCCGCTGCAAAGCGCGTGAGTCGCGCGCTGGGATGGACGGCCAACGTATCCCCAGGGCGTACCCAGCCCGGGGGCACGCGCACCGGGGTCGGTTGCCCTTCGAGTTGCACCTGGGCCCAATCCTCGGCTTCCCAAACGGGCCAAGCCCTTCCTTGGAGCGGGGCTTCCCCAAGATCCGGGGCCCGCAGCTGGTTGCGCACAATCGATAGGACCAAAAGGGCCCCCAATCCGCATGCCCAAAGCCTTGCATCCGGCCACGACCTCTGGTGGGCCAGCCACACTCCCAGGCAGGCGATGGCGAGCCCCCAGCCCAAACCGCCGGGAACCCGGCCCAGCCACCCACCCAGGGCCAAACAGCCCGCGAGCCACGCCCAAGGACGCAAGCCCCAACCGATCCCCATGCTTGCCACCCCCTAAGTACCTTTCCAAGGCGGCCGGGGTGGCACGCTATTTTGCGGGTCCTGGCCCCGCTTCCGCGAACCCCGGGGGCGACGCTGCTACCATAGCGCCATGAACCGCGCTTCTTTGGCTGTGTTTCCCGGCACCTTCGACCCGTTCACCCTCGGCCATTTGGACCTGTGCACCCGGGGCCTCAAGCTGTTTGACCGGGTGGTGATCGCCGTGGCCCAGCACCATGCCAAGGGCCACCTTTTTGACCCTGAAACCCGCCTGGCCATGATCCAAGCCTGCACCTCGCACCTGGAGGGGGTCGACGTGCGGTTCATGGAGGGGCTCCTGGTGGAAGGCTGCCGGGCGCTGGGAGCCACGGCCATCCTGCGGGGGGTGCGCACCGCCGGTGACCTGGATTACGAGCGACAGATGGCGCTCACGAATCGGGCCATGCTGCCCGAAGTGGAGACGGTTCTTGTGTTCTCCGCTCCCGAACACGCCCACATTTCGAGTACCCTTGTGCGCCAAATCGCCCAGATGGGTGGGGACGTCGCTCCCTTCGTTCCACCCCCTGTCCTCCGGGCCTTGCAGCAACGTTCCAAGGATTGATCCCATGCTCGAGCGCATCTCCACCGACCAAGCCCCCGGCGCCATCGGCCCCTACAGCCAAGCCATCCGTGCGGGTGGACTTCTCCACTGCTCGGGGCAGATTCCGCTCGACCCGGCCACGATGCAAATCGTGGGGCACGGGGACGTGAAAGCCCAAACCCACCGTGTTTTGCAAAACCTGAAGGCCGTGCTCGAAGCCGGTGGTGCCAGCCTGCAGACGGTCGTCAAGTGTCAAGTGTACCTCAAAGACATGAACGATTTCGGCGCCGTGAACGAGGTCTATGGCGAGTACTTCCAGGGGGATTGCCCGCCGGCTAGGGCCTGTGTCCAAGTCGCCCGTTTGCCGCGCAACGTCGATGTGGAAATCGATTGCATAGCCCTGCTCGCCTGATCTCCTAGCCCAACACAACCATGAGCGTTTCCTGCGGCATCGTTGGTCTGCCCAACGTGGGCAAATCCACCCTGTTCAATGCCTTGACTTGCGCTGGCGCGGAGCAAGGCAACTTCCCGTTCTGCACCATCGACCCCAACATGGCGGTCACCGAGGTGCCCGATCCCAACCTGGAGATCATCCGCTCGCACATCGAGAGCCAAAAGATCATCCCCGCGGTGGTCAAGGTGGTCGACATTGCAGGCCTGATCGCGGGAGCTTCCAAGGGCGAAGGTCTGGGGAACAAGTTCCTAGCCAACATCCGCGAAACCGACGCGATCATGCACGTGGTGCGCTGCTTCGAGAATCCCTCGGTGGTGCGCGAGGAACCCGTCGACCCCAAGGGCGACATGGAGATCATCGAACTCGAGCTGGTGTTGGCGGACATGGAAACCGTCACCAAAGCCATCGATCGGGTTTCCAAGAAGGCTCGTAGCGGCGACAAGGAATCGGTCTACCAGCGCGACGTGTACCAACGCGCGAAAGACGTGTTGGAAACCGGTCAAAGCGTGCGGGCGGCTGAGTGGAAACCGGAAGAGTGGAACGCGCTCAAGCCCCTGTGCTTGCTCTCCGCCAAGCCCGTCTTGTACGTGGCCAACGTGGCCGACGATGACTTCGACGGCCAAAGCAAACATGCACAAGCCGTGGCGGCTCACGCCGAAGCCACGGGCAGCCAGTGGATCCCCATCTGCAGCGATTTGGAGGCCGAGTTGAGCGCGATGGAAGAGGACGAGCGCCAGTCGTTCATGCAGGATCTCGGGCTCGAGAATCCTGGTTTGGACCGGCTGATTCAGGCCACGTACAAGCTGCTGGGTCTGCAGACCTACTACACCGCCGGGCCCAAGGAAATCCGGGCTTGGACCATCCACCAGGGCGACAAAGGACCCAAAGCGGCCGGCGTCATCCACACCGACTTCGAGAAGGGCTTCATCCGGGCCGAGGTGTACTCGGTCGATGACCTGATCCAGTACAAGACCGAAACCGCCATCAAGGCCGCAGGCAAGCTGCGCACCGAGGGCCGCGATTACGTCATGCGCGAGTTTGACGTGTGCCATTTCCTGATCGGGCGCTAGGGGCGCCAAGTTAGGGGTTAGGCCGGGGTGGCCAGGGCCAGAGCGAGCTGGCTCACCCCACGCAAGGCCCAAAGGCTCCGGGGTACACCCGGATGGGGCGGCCTGCGGAGCCTGACGGGTTTCCGCTGGAGTGCGGGGGGGCTGGCTTCGTACCCTAACGCCATGGTTGCATGGGCGTGGGTGGCAAGCGGAGGCGCGCTGGGAGCTGTGGCGCGGTTTGCGCTGGCGGAAGCCATGGGTTCGGCCCGCGAAGGCGCGTTCCCGTGGGCCACGCTGTTCGTCAACGTGCTCGGCTGCGCGGCGATCGGAGCGCTGCTCGGGCTCGGCGAAGTGCGGCACTGGCTGAGCGAGACTTCGCGCTGGTTCTTGGTCAGCGGCTTCTTGGGCTCGTTCACCACCTTTTCGACCTTTGGTCACGAGACCGCTTCGATGGTCCACCGCGGCCACATGACGATGGCGGTGGTCTACGTATCCACCAGCTTGGGGCTTTCGTTGATCGCCGTCTTGCTGGGCGTCATGGCCGTGCGTTGGCTGGCATGAGCGCGGGAGCGAGTCAGCCCGGGGAAGTGCGCCTGGGCGAACGCGTGGCCATCCTGGTCAATCCCACCGCGGGCCGGGGCCGCGCGGCGCACTTGGCCGACGCGCTCGAGGCGGCGTGCCGTGGGCGCGGAGCCAGCGTTTGGCGACAGGCTACCCAGCGGGCGGGGGATGGAGTGCGCTTGGCGCGCGAGCTACCCGATGACATCGCAAGGGTCTTCGTGCTGGGGGGTGACGGCACCCTGCGCGAAGTGGCGGCGGGTGTGCTCGAACGGGCGCAACGCCCGGCCTTGGGGCACATCCCGCTCGGAAACGCCAACGTGGTGGCGCGCGAGATGGGCATCCCTTTGCAGGGCGAAGCGGCGCTCGCGGCGTTGCTCGACGGTGAGCTGCGCACGATCGACATCCTGCGCGTGGGCGAGCAAGTGGTGCTCGCCATGGTGGGGGTCGGCTACGATGCGGAAACGGCCCGGGCCATGGAACGCGTGCGATCGGGACCCTTGCGGCGTTGGTACAGCCTGCACGGGGATTCGCTCTACGGTTTGGTTGGCGCTTGGGTTTTGTGCAAGCCCGCGGCGCGGCGCCTGCAACTCGAGGTCGATGGTTCGCGCCTCGCCGGGGAATTCACCGGGTGCATCGTCAGCAACCTGCGGACCTACGCCAAGGGCTGGGCGCCCAATCCCGCCGCCGACCCGTGCGATGGTCGCTTGGACTTTGTCGCGCTGCGCCCCGGCCTGTTGCCGGTGACCGTGCTCTCGCTCTTGGCGGCGGCCCGCAGCAAGTTCTTGCCCGAACGGCTGGCGACCCACGGGCATGGTCAAAAGTTGGTCTTGCAAGCCGCCAAGCCCTTTGTCTGGCAAGCCGATGGGGATGCGATGGGGAAGACCACACGGCTCGTGATCGAAGTGGTTCCCTCCGCTTTGACTTTGATCGTGCCGCGATAGGCAGCACGCCGCCCCCCTCATCCTAGGCCGCGCGAAGCATCCACCGTGACCCGTCAAGGGAATCGGGCAGGGCCCAAGGGCCCCTGGCCCGGCACGCGGCCACCTGTAGAGAACCCCGACCTGACCCGCAAGGCGGCTTGCGGTAGGATATGGCCGTTCCTTCGGACCCTTACCACCTTCCCATGCGATCGATCCATTCGTACCGACTTGTTGGCCTGCTATTGGGCCTTGCGCTTTTGACTCCGAATTCGGCTCGGGCCCAGGCTCAGACCGAGGAGCAAACTTCGATTCCGATTGCCCGGGACTCGGGTTGGGTGGAGAACACTTCGGGTCAGACCCAGGTGATCGCTTCGTACACGGTGCGGGTGCCTGGCGCGGCCTGGTTGCGTTTGTACTTCGGGCCCGAGTCGCACTTGGGTGGGGACCTGTTCCAGGGAAGCGGGGCCTACTTGGTGCTGACTTCCCACGCGGATGGTTCGACGCAAATCTTGAATGCGCGGCATTTGGAGCAATGGCAATCGTCGAGCGCCTATTTCAACGGCGACGCGGTGCAAGTGGACTTGGTGGCTGCGCCAGGCACGGGGTTGCACCGGGTTCTGGTCCAGCGTATCGACATGGCTTGGGGCGTGTTCCAAAGCCAATGCGGTGCGACCGACGATCGTGTCCTATCCAATGATCCGCGCCAAGGGCGGCTCTTGCCGATCGGTTGCACCGGTTGGTTGATCAACGATTGCGGCCGGTGCGCTCTGACCGCCGGGCACTGCACCGGCAACATTTCGGTGCTGGAGTTCAACGTGCCGCTCTCCACGGCTTCGGGTGGGCTGGTGCATCCGCCGGCATCGGATCAGTACGCGATCGATCCGAGCTCGGTGCAGAGCAACGGGGGTTTGGGTGTCGGGGACGATTGGGGGTACTTCGGCACCTTCCCCAACTCGAACACGGGGCTGACGGCGGCTGCGGCCCAGGGCGCCACGTACATCCTGGCCAGCGCGCCGGCTGTGGGTAGCAACACCATTCGGGTGACGGGCTACGGCACCGACTCGACGCCTCAGAACTACAACCAAGTGCAGCAAACCCACGTGGGGCCGTTTGCGCTCAACTCGGGCACCCAATTGGGCTACGTGACCGACACCGAAGGCGGCAACTCGGGTTCGCCGGTGATTTGGGAGCAGACCGGCGAAGCCATCGGCATCCACACCCACGGGGGCTGTTCGAGCGGCTACAACTCGGGAACCAACCTCAACCATCCGGGTCTGCAGGCGGCTTTGGCGGCGCCCACGGGGGTTTGCGGCGGGGTCTCGCTTGATTTCCAAGGTTCCTTGCCCGACTTCTTGCCCCCGGGGGTGCCCGTCGATGTGCAAGTCGTGGTGGAAGGTGGCTTCGTGCCGGGGTCGGTGTTGGCCTACTGGCGCAATGGGGCTGGTTTCCAGTCGGTGCCCATGACTCCGCTCGGGGGTGGTTTGCATCAAGCGCAACTTCCCGCGCCGAATTGCGGGGCGCCGTATGAGATCTACTTTTCGGCAGACACCACTACTTGCGGTCTGCTCCTGGAACCGGGGCTAGGAGCTGCCGATCCGTTCACGGCGGGCGTTGGGGTGACCGCCGTTTCGTTTGGTTCGGACTTCGAGACCGATCAGGGCTGGCTTACGGAAAACTTGGGGGCGACTTCGGGGGCCTGGCAACGCGGGATTCCGGTCAACGATCCGAGCTGGGCCTACGATCCGGTTTCCGATGCCGACGGATCGGGGCAGTGCTACCTGACCGAGAATGCCCTGGGCAACACCGATGTGGATGGGGGAACGGTGCGCTTGACTTCGCCCGCGTTTGCCTTGGGTGCGGGCAGCAGCGTGGCGTTTGATTACTACCTCTACCTCAGCGTTCCGTCGTCGACCGACCATCTTCTGGTCGAGATGAGCCACAACGGGCTCGCGGGGCCCTGGGTTTTGGTGGCCGATGTCAACACTTCCGGGGGCAACAACTGGCGTTCGCTGGAGATCCCCCCGAGCGTCTGGGCGCCGCTCGGCATCGTGCCCTCTACCGACGCGCGCGTTCGCTTCACGGTGAACGATGCGGACACCCAAAGCATCGTCGAAGCGGGGATCGACGGATTCCAAGTCGGCGAAGTCAGTTGCGGAGGCCCCGTGGACCTGCTCGATCGCTACTGTGGTCCGGCGGCTGTGCACTCCGGGGGCGTCTCGGCCAGCATTCGAGGCTACGGCAGCCCGGTGGCGATCGACAACGACCTAACCTTGATTGCGGAGGATCTGCCGGTGCAGACCTTTGCGTACTTCCTGGTGGGCTCGCAAGTCGGCTTTGTCCCCAACCCTGGGGGATCGCAAGGAACGCTCTGTTTGGGGGGTACTTTGGGGCGCTACAACGCGCCGCTCGAGATCCTGAACAGCGGGGCGACGGGTTCGGTGCAGCTCACGATCAACCTGACGGCACTACCCACGACGCCCAACCACATGGTGGTGAGCGGTGAGACCTGGTTCTTCCAGTGCTGGTTCCGCGATCTGAATCCGGGCCAAACCTCGAACTTCACCGATGGATTGCAGGTGAGCTTTTTCTAACGGTTGCAGGCTTCGCGGTTCTCTCGCTTGGAAGGAACCGCGAAGCCTGCTTGTTTCCGCATCCGCGAGTGTCGGAACCCGCTGGCTATTGGGAAGCGCTCGCTAGGTCGGTGCGATTCGGGTCGCCTGCGGTCCTCTTCCGGCCCCCGACGAGCAAGCCGGCACAGGCCACGAACGTGGTTACGGCCAGGCCAAACAGCAGCCCGCCATCGTCTTGGATGACGATGCCGAGCACGAACAGGTGCGAGGCCAGGGCGCCGGAGATGATGCCGAGTCCCATCAGGGCCCCCAGCCGAGCCGTGGCCGGGATCAGGAGCAGGATGGCGGCTACCAGTTCCGACAGGGCGGCAGCGAACCGTCCCCAGGGTTCGACCCCGAGCTTGGTGAAGATCCAGACGCTTTCGGGGGCACCCGAAAACTTGAAGTAGAGGGTCTGCAGGAAGATGATGGCGGCCAAGAGGCGCAAGAAAAGGGCAAGTTTGTTCCACATGGCGTTCGGCGGGGCGAGGGCAGCAGGGCTCGCCCCTACTTTCGTGGGGCACGGGGTTTTGTGACCTCACTTCGGATGGAACTTGCTGGCCCAAGCTGCGCGGGGCCCGTCACCCAGGGCACGGGGCCCCGTCACCCAGGGCGTCAGTGCAGCGCGGACCCTAGGGCGTGACGTGGTACAGGTTGGCGCTAGAAAGCCATGTACCCGGCGGGTTCTTGCCTTCGTAGCGGCCGCGCAGCTCGACGCTTTCCAGTTCGTGGCCGGTGAGCAACCCCGGAACGAGCACGATCCAGCCACCCTGCTTGAAGCCGTTGAACAAGAATCTCTGTTCCACAGAGCCATCGCGGGCGTGGAAGACCACCTCTAGCTCGTTCCAGGCTCCGCCGCCGGGGGAGGTTTGGATCACGAGCGTGGACTGGGGGTGCACTTCGCAGCCAGGGGCGAAGCGGATCTGCTGGGAAGCCGCTCCGTCCTGCCAAGCGGTGCGATCGAGCTCGCCAGGCATGGCCGTCTCGGGGTTCACGTCGGTAAACAGCGACCACCCACCCACCGTGTAAGTAGCCGAATCGGTCCTGGACTTGCTACGCACGGAGAGCTGGGCACGGTCGCAGCTCGGGCGTTGCATCAGGATTGGAAAGGTATAGCGCCGCCATTGGTTGCTAGCCTTCTGGTTCCAGCGGAAGGCCCCGCAGAAGATCTCCACGTGGCTTCACCGGACGGGTTGATCAGGTCCAGGCCGAACTGGACCACACCTCCGCCCGATTGGGCGATCCAGCCTTCGGGCAAGTCGAGCAAACGCTCACCACCCGTGATGGTGCGCTCGGCTCCGATTTCCAAGTTGTCCACACTCACTGGGATGGGCAGGGCAAGCGGCAAGATATGGCGCGGCCCATAGGCTTGCGCAATGCGTTCGGTGGCTGCCTGAGCCTTCCAGCCATTGGGGTTGGCGGCGTAGCTCAAGGGGAAGTGGTTGGGGATCTCCTCGATCAAAACGCTCGGATATCCGTTTGGACCGCGTGTCTGGAGCAACTTCTCGACACTGACTTCGGGGGGGTCGCCGGGCGAGGAGAAGCACTGCACCGGGCGGCCGAAGTAGTGCGATAGGAAGATCGCCAACGTATCGTGGGCGCTGAAACTCGTACCGCACAGCGCGATGTCCGCGTCAGGACTACCAGCGGTCAGGTCCTGGCCATTCCAATCGACAAAATAGGGCGCCTGTTCCGCATAGCGCATTTGTCCGGGACCTCGCGTGGTGTTGGTGATGCTGTACAGGTCACCCATTCTGGCGGGCTGATCCCGGTGCCGGAAGACACCCAGGCGCTTGTCTTCGGGAGCTAGCATGCCCGCAAAGCGAGCCAGCGCCTCGGCGGCCAGCCGGACACCTACTGTGGACCAATGCGAATTGCGGCGTTGGTAGACGTGCTCAGCATCCGGATTGGCATCCCAGGCGGGCAGCACATCCACTGCTTCGAGGCCTTGCCGACGATATTGGTCCAACACCAGCTCGTCGAACTCCCGGTGGCTCTCAAAACTGATCGGCAAGAATTCGCCAGCCATTGCCGCCTTGCGCGGAATGGGTAGCAGCAGGGGGCGCATGCCCAGCCCTAGGATGCGGCGCGCCAAGAACGCGGTTTCGGCAGCGGTACGCCCCGGGCCGATTTCCATGGGGCCAGGAGCCATTTCGATCCGGTTTCGTAGGTACAACCACCCGTCGCTACCCGCGACGCAATTGCCCCCGACTTCGTTCAAGTTGTTGAGTAGAAAGTTGGCATAGGGGCGGCCGACGGCGCTTCGTACCCGCGAGCGCACCCGATAGTTGAACTCGAGGAATCGAGCCAAGGATCCATCCGACCAATGCGCGTTGTCGCGCATTTGGCTGTACTGGCGCGCCTCGGCTCCTTGCAGCCGAAGTTGCTTGAGGGGGAACACCACGTCGATGAACGTCGTCCCCAAGATGACGGTGGCTGTCAGCAGGAGCACGAGAGCGCGCGTGACCTTGTGGGGCCCGTTCGAGAGGACGGATTCGTCCAGTTCGATCAGGCCCTCAGGGGTCATGCCGTGCTCGTCGCGATCAGAATTGGAAGTAGAGGAAGGGCACATGGCTGACGAAGTGCAAGTGGATCAAGGATCCCCAGAAGGCGAACTGCAAGAACACGACCCACGGGATGCTGGCGCGGAACAAGAGTGCTTGGGTGGTCGGCGTGCCCCAGATCACCACGACCGCGGCGAGGGCGGACACGGCATGGATGGGCCGCAAAGCCAGGGCGCCGTGGGTGCCCGCCAGCCCAAACATGGAATCGAAGTACTCGAGCGCGTGGCTCAGGTTTTCGGCCCGGAAGAACACCCAGCCGAAGATGACCAGTACGAACGTCAGCGCCATCTGCACGGCCTTGGGCGTGAACGCATACCACGAGGATTTGCCCGACAGGCGTTCGACCACCAGCCAGAACCCCTGATAAGCACCCCAGATGAGGAACGTCCAGTTGGCCCCGTGCCACAGTCCACCCAGCAACATGGTCAAAGCCAGGTTGACGTAGGTACGCACCACGCCCTTGCGGTTGCCCCCCAGGGGGATGTACAGGTAGTCGCGCAGGAAGCTGGAAAGCGAAATATGCCAACGGCGCCAGAAATCGGTGATCGAGATCGAGCGGTAGGGCTGGTCGAAGTTGACCGGGAACTGGAAACCGATCATCAGACCCAGCCCGATGGCCATGTCCGAGTAGCCCGAGAAGTCGAAGTAGATCTGGAAGGTGTAGGCCAAAGCACCCAACCAGGCGTACCCGGGGCTCAGGTGGGAGGCTGCAAAGGCCTCATCCGCCAAGCCCCCCAAAACATCCGCGATCAGGATCTTCTTGGCCATCCCCGCCTGGAACGCAAGAACCCCCCGGTAGAACTTCTCCAGGGTATGCGTGCGGTTGACCAACTGATCGGCCACCGTGTTGTAGCGCACAATGGGTCCCGCCACGAGCTGGGGGAAGAGCGCCACATAGCACATGAAGTCCTGAAAGGAGCGCACCTTGGCCGCCCGACCCCGGTACACGTCGATGGTGTAGCTGAGGGTCTGGAAGGTGTAGAACGAGATGCCCACGGGCAGCACGATCTTCGCCACCTGCATGGTCGGCATGCCGAAGTGCACGAAGATGTCGTTGAGGCTGTCGACCCCAAAGTTGAAGTACTTGAAGTAGCCCAGCAGACCGAGGTTGACGATCAGCGAAAGCCACAGCCAGGGCTTGCCCTTGCTCTGCCGCGCTTGGGCTTGGGTGATGCGCTGGCCGGCGGTGTAATCCACCGCGGTCGAGACCCACATCAAGATCACGAAGTCCGGTCGCCACCACCCGTAGAACACATAACTCGCCACCGCGATGACCGTCGAGCGCATTCGACGGGGGAGCGTGTAGTAGATGCCCAAAAAAATGGGCAAGAAGAAGTACAGGAATACGCCGCTGGCGAAGACCATTGTGAGCAGGCAGGTGGATGGGCCCCTCGCGTGAGTTGGCGCAAGAGAGATCGATAACGGGCGATGGAGGGCTCGATGCTAACAAACATGCGAGCCGTTGAGCGGTCCACTTGGGTCCCGCTCGGATCCTGCTCGGGTCGAGTGCCCAAAGTCTATCCCGTGCGAAGCCCATCGATCCGGAGACTTCCGCAAGTCGTGGTCCATTCTGGGGACGGCGCTCGCTTACGCTAGCTGGAGATTCCGTCGCTCCGCGCACTTGGCCTTGGCTTGGGGCTTTGCTCGGCGCCGGAGATCCTGTGCCATTGGCGAGAGAGCCAAAGATGCGCGTAGCCCCCCGAGCGACATGCGGCTCGTCCAGCGGCCCGTCGCTGCGCCTCCCACACGCTGGCCCGGCACCCGCCAACGCCTTCCCGAAGGTCGTTTGCCCAAAATGGAACCTGCGCCCGGCCTTCCTGCGCTGCGAGCGCTTCGCGGAAACAACCTGTTCGGACTCGCGACCCTAGGAGCCCATTCGGAGACGCTCGCGCGGGCTCCCATTCCGAGCCAGGGCACGGGCTGAGTTCCAGAGGCCAAGTCTAGGATCCCGTCCGCGCGGCGGCATGCGAGCCGGTTGGGTGGAGTCGAACCCCTCCCAGCGAATCAGACCTTGGCCGCCTGCTTGCTCGGGTGTTTGGTGCCGAGTTCGCCAAGGGCCGCCAGCACGGCTTCGACGCTTTCTTTGGCATCGCCAAAGAGCATGCGCGTGTTTTCCTTGAAGAACAGCGGGTTCTGGACGCCAGCGTAGCCGGTGGCCATCGAGCGCTTGCTGACGATCACCGTACCGGCCTTCCAGACCTCGAGCACCGGCATGCCGGCGATCGGGCTGTCGGGTTCCTCGAGGGCCGAGGGGTTCACGATGTCGTTGGCGCCGATCACGATCACCACGTCGACCTCGTCCAGGTCGTCGTTGATCTCGTCCATCTCGAGCACGATGTCGTAGGGCACCTTGGCCTCGGCCAGCAGCACGTTCATGTGGCCCGGCATGCGTCCGGCGACCGGGTGGATCGCGAATTCGAACTTCTTGCCGGCGGCACGCAGGCGTCGGGCCAACTCGGAAACCCCATGTTGGGCATGGGAGACCGCCATGCCGTAGCCGGGGACGACCACGATCGACTTCGAGTGGCGGATCAGATCGGCCGTCTCTTCGGGGGTGATCGGTTGCACTTCGCCCTGGTCTTGGGCTGCCGAGCTGGCCCCGCTGCTCTGGGTCGTGCCGAAGCCGCCCATGATCACGCTCAGGAATCTGCGGTTCATGGCCCGGCACATGATGATCGAGAGGATCGCGCCGCTCGAACCGACCAAGGCTCCGGTGATGATCAACAAATCGTTCGACAGCATGAACCCGGTGGCCGAGGCGGCCCAGCCCGAGTAGCTGTTGAGCATCGAAATCACCACCGGCATGTCCGCGCCACCGATGGCCATGACCATGTGTACGCCGAACAAACACGCCAGGAAAGTCATGATCAGCAAAGGGACGATCCCCGCGCTGATCGAAGTCTCACCCACGAACCACACGCCCAAGGCCACGCAAACGAGGCCGATGACCAGGTTCCAAAAGTGGCGCCCGGGGAGCAGCAGCGCCGCGCTGCCGATCTTGCCGTCAAGCTTGCCGTAGGCCACGATCGAGCCGGTGAAGGTCACCGCGCCGATCAAAACGCCCAAGTAGATCTCGATCGTGTGCACGATCCGTTCGGCGCCAGTCACCACATGGCTCGTATCCAAGAAGCTTGCGAAGCCGATCAGCACCGCCGCCAGGCCCACGAAGCTGTGCAGGATGGCTACCAACTGGGGCATGGCGGTCATTTCCACGCGCTTGGCCAGCACCAAGCCGATCGATCCACCGACGACCATCATCCCGATGGCCAGCGGTGAGCCGCCAACCTGGGGCAAGAAGTAGGTGGCCACGATCGCCAGCGCCATGCCCGCGATGCCAAACACCGCGCCGCGCTTGGCGCTTTCTTGGCTCGAGAGCCCACCCAGGCTCAAGAGGAAGAGCACCCCGGCGACCAAGTAAGCCGCCATGATCAATCCGTGGGTCACCACGGTATGCGTCCCTGCAGCCGCCTCAATCAGTGCGAGAGGGTAGAGCGCTTGCGGAAGGATGGATTGCATGGGGAGCTCCTTAGCGTTGGAACATGCGCAGCATGCGCCGCGTAACAAGGAAACCGCCAGCGATGTTGATCGTGGCCATCAGGATGGCAAAGGCCGCCAAAGCGACGGCCCAGGTCGAGGGGTTGTGCATCTGGACCAGCGCGCCGATCACGATGATGCCGCTGATCGCGTTGGTCACGCTCATGAGCGGCGTGTGCAAGGCCGGGGTCACATTCCAGACCACTTGCCAGCCCAAGAAACAGGCCAGCACGAAGGTTACCAGTTGGCGCAGGAAGTTGTCGGGGGCCACGTAACCCACGGCCAAGAGCAGGAACGCCAGGATTCCCACGTTTAGGTAGGCGCTGGCGTTGGCACTCAGGGCCGACTTCTTGGTGGGGGTCACCACGGGCTCCGCGGCCGCGGCTCCCTTGGGGGCCGCCGAGAGGCGCGGCGGCGGGGGCGGCCAAGTGATGGTGCCCTGTTCGATCACGGTCGCACCGCGGATGACCTCGTCGGTCATGTCCACCACAATCCTGCCGTCCTTATCGGGCGTCAGCGCGCCCATCAGGTTGCACAGGTTGTTCGAATAGAGCGTGCTCGATTGGGCCGCCATCCACGACGGAAAATCGGTGTACCCGACCACGGTCACGCCGTGGGCTACGGTCACCTGTCCGGGCACGGTGCAGGCGCAGTTGCCACCCTGCTCGGCGGCCAGGTCGACGACCACGCTACCCGGTCGCATGGCTTTCACCATTTCTTCGGTGATCAGCTTGGGCGCCGGTTTGCCGGGGATCAAAGCCGTGGTGATGATGATGTCGACTTCGGCGGCTTGCTCGAGGAACAGCGCCATTTCGGCTTCGATGAACTCCTTGCTCATGACCTTGGCGTAGCCGCCTTGGCCCGATCCATCCTCTTCGATTTCGACTTCGAGGAACTCGGCGTTCATCGACTGCACCTGTTCGCGCACTTCGGGGCGCGTGTCGAAGGCGCGCACTACTGCGCCCATGCCCACCGCCGTGCCGATGGCCGCTAGACCCGCGACTCCCGCGCCGATCACGAGCACTTTGGCGGGCGGCACTTTGCCGGCGGCGGTGATTTGTCCGGTGAAGAAGCGCCCGAAGTGTTGGCTGGCCTCGATCACCGCGCGGTAGCCCGCGATGTTGGCCATGGTCGACAGGGCATCGTAGTTCTGCGCGCGGCTGATGCGCGGGATGCAGTCCATCGCCAGGACGGTGCCCTTGCCGTGGGTCAGTTGCTGCATGAGCTCGCCGTTTTGGGCGGGCCACAGGAACCCGATCAGGGTTTGGCCTTCCCGCAGGAGGTCGGCTTCGTGGGAGTTCGTGGCCGGGTTGTGCTGGGGCACCGAGACCTTGAGGATCACGTCGGCCTGGGACCAAACGTCGCTGGCTTGGGGCGCGATCTGTGCGCCCTTGGCTTCGTAGGTCGAGTCGTCGAAGTTGGCTCCCGCTCCTGCTCCGGATTCCACGAGGACGTCGTAGCCGAGCTTCTTGAGTTTGGTGACCCCGTCGGGGCTGATCGCCACTCGCTTTTCCCCGGAGGCGATCTCCTTGGGTATGCCAACTTGCATGGTGTGCCTTGATTCCAAAACTGCGAGGGGAAGCGCGGGCCGGGCAGGACACGCTTCGCTTGGGGGGTTCCGGCAGCCTCGGCGAGTATCCTAGGTACTGGCCCCGTGGATTGGTAGGCATCTGGGGGCCCGGGCAGGAAAGACTCCGCTCTGGGCCCCGCATTCCGGGCTAACGGTTCTTGGTCTCGGGGTTCTTGGTCTCACGGTTGGGGGTGGGTTTGAGAGAGACCGTGGTCACGACCCGTGTCCGGGCAGGGGTTACCCAGGGAGGCAGCACCGCGATCTCCCCGGGCTTGAGGGAGAAGCGCCCCTGCATCGCTTCGTGCAGCAGCATGGGCACCTGCAAGGTCATCGTCGACCCAGCCGGGAAAGGCGTTTCGATGGTCGGCATGCGCAAGAGGTCGTCGTGGCGAGCCTCGAACCTCATCCCCTGTACCCCTTCCTCCAGCATGGGTTCCTCCAGCATGGGCTGCACGACGAAGTGCATGCCGGTTTGGAGTGTGGCGATCTTGGGGTCCGCCACCATCGACCCAGGGTTGCTTTCGAGCTCGAACTGCTCGATGTAGGCTTGCTCGTTCACGATGGAGCACTCGGCCCGTTGTCCTTGGAAGCACAAAATGGTGGGGGCGGTCAAGACCTGAAGATCCCCCTGGAAGGCCGCCAAGCGGGCTTCCCAATCAGCCTCCGACAACACCCAACCTTGCCAACCGGTACTGGGGTCCTGGTCGGGGCCGAGCAAGCGATCGAAGGCGGCGGTCGAAAGCTCGAGCACCTGGATCTGGATTTCGACGATCGTTGCTGCGGGACGGTCGTTCGCCCGGGGAACCCCTGCTGTGGCCTCGAGCGTGGCTTCCTCGGGCATGGGCGCGACCGGCCCGACCCGACCCTCGTAGGTCACCGCGAATCGATCCAGCGCGACCAGGGGGCGTTCCGGCTCCGCAGGCGTGCTGCGGCAGGCGAAAAGGAGTGGGCAGGCGAAGAGCACGAGCGAGCGAAAGCGGGGATGCAGCATGGAAGTACCTTAGTGCGGCCTACCTGAGCGGTTGCGCACTTTCCCTAGTCTGGGCCCTGCGCCGGTTTTCTGCGACCGGCCCGAAGCGTTATTCTCCGGGAGCTACGCCATGTCCGTTTCACCCGCTACCTCCCAACCCAGCTTGCAGCGGGTCGTCGGACTGCCCGGTGCGGTGCTACTGGGGCTAGGGTCGATTCTGGGTACGGGGGTCTTTGTCAGCCTGGGCATCAGCGCGGGGGTGGCGGGCACGGCGATGCTGCCCGCCATCCTGGTGGCTGGTGGGGTGGCGCTCCTGAACGGGCTTTCGAGCGCCCAGTTGGCGGCGGCCTATCCGGTCAGCGGCGGCACCTACGAATACGGCTATCGCCTGATCGGACCCCGTGCGGGGTTTGCGGCGGGGTGGATGTTCTTGTGCGCCAAGTCCGCTTCGGCGGCCACCGGAGCCTTGGGGTTGGCGGGGTACTTGCTCAACGCGCTCGGAGTTGGGGCGGAGTATCTCACGGGTCTGGCCTTGGGCTTGGTGCTCGCCACCACGTTCTTGGTTGCAGGGGGCATGCAACGTTCGGCGCGGGCCAATACGTGGATCGTGGGGACCACCTTGCTTGGGTTGTTGGCCTTCGTGGCCGGGGCGTTTTGGCACGTGGTGCAGGTGGGCGGGCCGCCACTGGATTCGGTTTGGCCACCAGGGTTGCCCGTCCCCCGCTTCTTGGAGGCTTGTGCGCTACTGTTTGTGGCGTTCACGGGGTATGGACGGATCGCGACTCTGGGCGAAGAGGTGCACGAGCCGCGGCGTACGATTCCGCGCGCGATCCTGACCACTTTGGCGGTGTCGGTGGGGCTGTACGTGGCGGTTGCTGGCGCCGCGATCGCCTTGGTGGGTGCCGGGGTGTTTGCCAAGGTCACCGATCGCTCGGCGGCACCGCTGGAGGTCCTCGCACGCAGCACGCAGGTTCCGGGATTGGGTCTGATCGTGGGTTTGGCCGCGATGACCGCCATGGGTGGGGTCTTGCTCAACTTGCTCTTGGGGTTGTCCCGCGTGCTGCTCGCCATGGCGCGCCGCGGAGACATGCCTGGGCGCTTTGCCCAGGTACACGGCGGCTCGGGGTCGCCGCGGGCGGCCGTGTGGGGCGTGGGGGCGTTGATCGCGGGCTTGGTGTGCGTCGGAGACCTGCGCGCCACCTGGTCCTTCAGCGCGTTCACCGTGCTGGTGTACTACGCCCTGACCAACTGGAGTGCGATCCGCTTGCCCCGCGAAACGAGGCGCTATCCGCGCGCTTTCGCTTGGCTCGGGCTGGTGGCCTGTCTCGGCCTTGCCTTTTGGGTTCCCGTGCGCTTCTGGATTGCGGGCACGGGCCTTTTGGCTCTAGGTTGGGCCGGGCAGCAATGGGCCCGTACGTTGCGCACCAAGAAGTAGTGGTCCGCTGGATGGCTAGGGTGCGTCGGGCGCGAGAGCTTCCCGTTCGGTATCGAAGCTCGGGCCGCGCAGGGCCATGCGCACCAGTCCGTAGGTGGTGTGCCCGAGGTAGCCCACGAAGAGAACCAGCTGAGCTGCCGCGACTTGGGCGAAGTCGTCCACGTAGGGGCTGAGCGCGGGCACTGGGAACACGAACAGAAGCCAGGACACCACCGCAGGAAGCGTGACGGCGATCACGGCAAAGATTCGATTCCAGCGCCACAGCGCCGCCAAGCCTGCCAAGCCGCGGGAGGCACTGAGCCGTTGCATGCAGCCTAGCAGCGTGAGATGGGCCCACAATTCCAAGCCACCGACCACGAGTTGCATCCCGAACAGGGTCCAAGCGGTCGGTTGGATCCACGGCGCGAGCACTTGGTCCGCGAACACCAAAATGCTGACTCCCGTCACCCAAGCCATCCCACGCCGATAGGGGCCCCCCACGTCGATCCGACCGAGCGAGTGGAGCGCCAGGACGATCCCAACCCCTGCCACGGGTTCCAGGATCGCCACCAACCTAGGCTCCAGCTCCAGCGAGTCTCCCAGCGGGGCCAAGAGCACGACCCAGAGGCCAACCACAAGGCCCCAGAAACTCGCGGCCTTGGGCACATAGTCGGAGGATGCCATCGCGGCATCGTATTCCTCGGAGTCGCCAGATGGCACCCACCTGGCCACAACAGATCGCAAGGCGGTTCCTGGGATTCCTGGTCTTGGACTCCCCTGGAAGGATCCAAGGGGGCTGGCGGGTCACCCGAAGGATCTCGAACGAGCCGATTCGGGCTAGAAAGTCACCGACAAGCCGTTGGAGAAGTTCGAGTCGCCAGCGTTTTCGCGGTGCCACAGTTGGAAGTGCCAAGTGCTACCCGCCGTGATGGTGGGGGTTCCAGGCAGGGGCAAGTCGGTGGGCACATCGAATCCGCTGCCCACGGTCGAGGTCCCGACCACGTTTTGGAGCACCCCGCCCGCGTCGAACAGGCCCACCGAGGAGAGGGCCCCGCCTCCCACGTTGTAGCGGCCCAGCACGTTGGGAGCTTGCAACGACAGGCACAGGAACCCCGAACCCAAGGCGACGCCCGGTTGGTCGATGCCCGTCCCCACCAGGAAGTAGCCGAATTGGGTCGGCGGGCCCGAGCTGGCTTCCAGGTGCAAACCCGAGCCCACCGGGGCACCCAACGCTCCGCTGAGCACGGTCGGGAAGCCCGTGGAATTGTTTTGCGCGGGGTCACAAAAGGTGCTGATCGTTCCGCTCGGCGGGTTGTACTCAATCGTGAGCGTGGGCGCAGAGTTGGGGAAGGTGTCTTCGCGCGAGCCAATGGCCACCGCACTCGAGGGGTTTTCCAGCTGGTCCTTGAGCACCCAACCGAAGTTGGTCGCGGGGTTGTCGAGCCAGCCCTGGGCATCGCTCGCCATGCTCGGCGAGGAAAGTTGCTTGCGGCCGTAGGTATTGATGTCGAAGGTCCCGCTGGGCGTCGGGACGAAATCGCCCCCCGGCGTGGTCCAGAAGCTCGAGCTGTAGAATGTGTGCAACCACGTCGCATCGCCGCTCTGCGAAGGCGCCCCATGGCCGCCGGGCGTGTTCGAATTCGAATTGCCCTCGCCCCAGGCTTGGGTCATTCTGTGCACGTCGCGCATGAGCCCCCCCGGCGACCCGGGGGCGATGCCTAGCGGTTGGATTTCGAAAGTGACGCTAGTGATGGTCGAGCCCAGCGGGACGGCCCCGGCCACATCGAATTGCACCAGATAGCGACGGATGTTGCCGCTCGCGTTGGCTCCAAAGAACGCCCGAATCCCCGCCCCGTTCGAAAGGTTGCCGGTGGCGCTTTGGAACATCGTGTTGTCTTGACTCGCAAAGATCGTGACCGTGTCGGCTGCGACCGATTGGGCCAAGCCTAGGGAGCCAGCGAGGAAGGGTAGCAGGCAGGAGGAGAGTCGCATGGGGTGGGGCTGCGGGGCAGGAGAGGGGGGGTGCGGGATGGGTTGACCGGTCCAGATGTCGCGCGGGACATTGTGCCGTCTGTACGGTCTGTTCGCAGGGGGAAGTGGGCGGATGCAGCCTAGATAGGCGTCTAGCGCATTTCCCGATGTAGAGCGCGTGGCCCAAGGCTCAAGTTGGGCCGCGGGAATTCGCCCGCGAGTCCCGACGGTCCGGGTTGTCCCGGCTTCGCCTGGAACGCCCGAACCTAAGCCGGGCCGCGTTCCAAGTGGCAGGCAAACTCGTGCCGACTCCCCGGGGAAGCCGGCTCGAGGGGCGGGATCAAGCTCGTGCAGCGGGCATCCGGGGTGGCCGCATACTTGGGGCAGCGCGGGTGGAAAGGGCAGCCGCTGGGCGGGTCGATCGGAGAAGGCACGTCGCCCTGCAGGACGATCCGTTGGCGCGTGCGTTCGCGTTCGGGGTCGGGCTCGGGAATCGCCGACAGGAGTGCACGGGTGTACGGATGCGTCGGGTTCGCGAATAGCTCGTCCCGGTCCGCGATCTCGACGATGCGGCCCAGGTACATGACCGCGATGCGCGTGCACAGGTGGCGCACCACGGCCAAATCGTGGGCGATGAACAGATAGGAGAGCCCGAAGCGCTCCTTGAGCTCGCCCAAAAGGTTCAGAACCTGGGCTTGGATCGACACGTCGAGCGCGCTCACGGGCTCATCGCAAACGATCAACTCCGGCTCGAGCGCCAGGGCACGCGCGATGCCAATGCGCTGGCGTTGGCCGCCCGAAAACTCGTGCGGGTAGCGATGGATGTGGCGCGGGTTGAGCCCGACGGCTTCGAGCAAGGCCATGGCGTGGATCTTGCGGCGGGCCGGGCGACCGATGCCGTGGATCTTGAGCGGCTCGCCCAGGATCGAAGCCACGGTTTGGCGCGGGTCGAGCGAGGCGTAGGGATCCTGGAAGATCATTTGGATCCGCCGGCGCATGGGGCGCCACTGGGAGGGCGAGAGGGTGGTGAGCTCTCGGCCGTCGAAGCGCACGCTGCCCGAGGTGGCTGGGTAGAGCCCCACGATCGTGCGCGCAGCGGTCGATTTGCCGCAGCCCGACTCGCCCACCAGGCCCAGGGCTTCGCCCTTGTGCAATTCAAAGTGCACCCCATCGACGGCGTGCAGCCATTTCTCCTGGCCGCCAAAGAGGCCCTTGGATTGCACCTGGAAGTGCTTCTTGAGGTCGGTCACCTCCAAGAGCGGGGGGCCGGACGATTCGCCGCGGCTGTGGCTCGACGCAAGCGGAGTGGTATCGGTCATTGGGTCACTCCGCTCTGGGTGGGACGCAGCAAACGTTGGACTTCGAAACAGGCGCTGGTCCGCACAGCGCCCGAACTGGGCTGAGTCAGGGTGAGTCGCTCGGGGCGTTCCTTGCTGCAGCGTTCGGCCTTCCAAGCACAGCGCGGTTCGAACGAACATCCGGGCGGCAAAGCCGCCAAATCGGGCGGGGCTCCGGGGATCGAATCGAGGTCTTCGTTCGGATCCGAATGCAGGGTCGGGATCGAACCCAGGAGGCCCTTGGTGTAGGGATGCAGCGGCAGCTGGAAGAGGTCCGAGGTGCTGGCGGTTTCCACCAACTTGCCGGCGTACATGACGTGGATGCGGTCGCTCATGCCCGCCACCACGCCCAGGTCGTGGGTGACCAGGATGATCGCGGTGCCGTGCTTGTGTTGGAGCGCCTTCATCAACTCGAGCACTTGTGCCTGGATCGTCACGTCCAGGGCGGTGGTCGGTTCGTCGGCCAAGAGCAGCCGCGGTTCGCACAGAAGTCCCATGGCGATCATGACCCGCTGGCGCATGCCGCCCGACAATTGGTGGGGGTATTGGTCGATGCGCTTCTCGGGACTCGGGATGCCCACGTCGCCCAGCCCAGCGATCGCCTTCTTGCGCGCTTCGCGACGGCTGAGTCCCTTGTGCAAGCACAGGACTTCGGTCAACTGGCGCTCGATGGTGAGCAGCGGGTTCATCGAGGTCATCGGATCCTGGAAGATCATCGAGATGCGGTTGCCGCGGATCGAGCGCAGCTCGCGTTCGTTGAGCGTCAGCAGGTCACGGCCTTCGAACAGCACGCGGTCGGCTTCCACCACGCCGGGGGGCGAGGGGATCAAGCCTAGGAGCGCCAGATTGGTGACCGACTTGCCCGAGCCGGATTCTCCCACGAGCCCTAGGGTCTCGCCTTCCTCGAGCGAAAAACTGACCCCATCGACCGCCCGCACCACCCCGTGGTGGGTTTCAAAGCGCACGCGCAGGTTTTGGACTTCGAGCAACGCCATCAGTCTTTGCCTCGCATCTTGGGATCCAGGGCGTCGCGCAAGCCATCGCCCAAAAGGTTGAGCGCGAGCAACGCCGAAGCCATCGCGATCGAGGGGAACACCACCAGCCACCAGAAGATGCGCAAGGGGTTGATCGCTTCGGTGCCATCCGAAGCCAGCGTGCCCCAGGACACCTTGGGCGGCTCGATGCCAAGGCCTAGGAACGACAGGAAGGCTTCAAACAGCATCACCGCGGGGATCGTGAGCGTCAGGTAGATGATCACGATCGAGAGCACGTTGGGCACGATATGGGCGAACAGGATGCGCGGGGTAGAAGCGCCCACCACCCGGGCGGCTTCTACGAATTCCTTGTTCTTGAGCGACAGGACTTGGCCGCGCACCACGCGCGCCATGGTCAGCCAGTACACCGCGCCGATGACGAGGAAGAACACCGTTTCGCGATTGAGGCCGACCTTTTCAAGCTCCTGCTTGTAGTCCCCGATCAAGGTGATCAGGAAAATGACCACGAAGATGAACGGGATCGAATACATGATGTCGACTAGGCGCATCATGAAGTTGTCGATGCGGCCGCCCATCAGGCCCGAAAAAGCCCCGTAGACCACACCGATCAAAAGCGAGCAAGCCGCAGCGGCCAAGGCCACCAGGATCGACGTACGGCTGCCCCACACGATGCGTGACATCACGTCGCGCCCCAGGGCATCGGTGCCCATCCAAGCGCCGGTTTGCCAGCGACCGAAGAGCTTCACGCGCGTGCGGATCAGGAATTGGTCGAAGGTGCCCATCTTCTCCCAATAGGCCACCGCAATGGCTGCCGCGTCCACGGGCTGGTCGAGCGGTACCTCGGCCAGGTAGTCCGAATTGCCCCACTCCAGGTGCGGCGGTTGCAGCTGGTTCGGCAGGTTGGGCGCCGAAGGCGAGGGCAGTGGCAGGATGGGGGCGAAGAAGCTGGTCAGCCCAAAAATGATCAAAAAGACCAGCGAGCCATAGGCCACCTTGTTGGCGCGCAACCGGCGCCAGGCGTCGCTCCAAAGGCTTTCCCCCTTGTAGGCCTTGGCTTCGGCCAGGAGCCGTACCGCGTCCTCTTCCTTGAGCCCCAGCCGTTCGAGCGTGTTCTGTTCGGTACCCATGCTACTGCTCCTCCAGCGAGATGCGCGGGTCGAGCAGGGTGTAGGCCAAGTCGACGATCGTGTTGAGCGAGTAGACCAGAACCGTGTAAAGGATCGTGACCCCCATGGCCAAGGTGTAGTCGCGGTTGGTGGCGCTGTTCACGAAGTGCGAGCCCATGCCAGGGATGTTGAAGATGCGCTCGATCACGAGGCTGCCGGTGAGCACGCCCGCCGTGGCCGGGCCCAGGTAGGACACCACCGGGAGCAGCCCGCCCTTGAGCGCGTGGCGCATGATCACCGTGCCGGGCGCGAGGCCTTTGGCGTGGGCCGTCCGAATGTGGTCTTGGGAGAGCGTTTCGAGCATCCCGGTGCGCGTAAGCCGCGCGATGTAGGCGGCAAAGCCGAGTCCCAAGCAGAAACCCGGCAGCATCATGTGCTGGATCGAACCCCAACCCGCCACGGGAAACAACGGGATCAGGAACACGAACAGGATCACCAAGAACCCCGCGATCACAAAGTTGGGCAAGGCGATGCCGGCCGTGGCGGCCAGCCGCATGGTCAAGTCGAGCCCCGACCCCCGTCGCAAGGCCGAAGCGATGCCCGCCGAAATCCCCAAGGCCAAGGCCCACATCATGGCGACCACCCCCAGCAGCGCGGAAATCGGCAAGGACTGGGCGATGATGTCGTTGACCGTGAAATCGCGGTAGCGGAACGACGGGCCGAAGTCACCGGTCAGCACGCCCGTGAACTGGACCGTCCCCTTCTCGGGGCCCGAGCCAAACAGCCCGCGCTCGTCGAGGTTGAAGGGGCCCATGTACTGGGCGAATTGCTTGTACAGCGGCCAGTCCAGGTGGTAGCGGGCCTTGATGTTGGCCTCGATCGCGGGGTCCAGCGCACGCTCGTTGTCGAACGGGCCGCCCTTGACCTTGTGCATCAAGAAGAACGAAACCGAGGCCACCACGAACAGGGTGATCCCGAACCACAACAGCCGTCGGAGCAGGAAGGGGATCATGGGTTTTGGCGTTCGCGCTGGGCGGCGGGGGAGTACAGCCCTTCCGGCGGACCGTGGGGGTCGACGATTTCGACGTCCTTGGGCAGGTTGGCTCGCTTGGCGGCCAATTCGGCGTCATCCATCCAGTACCAGAATTTGGGGAAGTGCTCGTCTTCGGGGTTGTTGAAGAAACCACCTAGGCGCGGCGCCACGATGTTCTGGTTGACGTAGAAGTAGATTGGGATGATCGGCAGCTCGTCCATTAGGATCGCCTCGGCGCGCTCGAGCATGCGCAGGCGCTCCACTGGATCGAGCTCGGTCACGGCTCCCTTTACCAGGCGGTCGAATTCGGCGTTGCCCCAACCGGTTTTGTTGTTTTCGCCGCCATCCAGGAACAAATCCACGAAGGTGTTGGGGTCCATGTAGTCCCCAATCCACGCCGAGCGCGAAAGGTCGTAGCGCAGGTTGCTCTGGGTGTCGAGGTACACCTTCCACTCCTCGTTGCGCAGCTTGACGTTGAGGTTCAAGTTGCGCTTCCACGTATCCATGATCGTCTCGGCGATCTTCTTGTGGGCTTCGAGGGTGTTGTAATGGATGTCGAAGGGGGGGAACTCCTTGCCGCCGGGGCCGTAACCCGCTTCGGCGAGCAGCTTTTGGGCCTTGGCGATGTTGGCCGCCATGCGTTCCTCGGGCGTGCCGGTTTGCGATCCTCGGTCGGCTTCGGGCGAGTGGTAGTCGATCGCCATGGGCGGCACGAGCGAATAGGCGGGCACTTGGCCCATCTTGGTGACTTGCTCGCAGATCAGCTCGCGTGGCATGGTCAAGCTCAGGGCTTGGCGCACGCGCTTGTCGTCGAAGGGCGGCTTGGTGGTGTTGAAGCGGTAGAAGTAGATCCCCAAGTACGGCTCGGGGTTGAAGTCCTCGCGCGGCAACAACTGTGCCACCACGTTGTCGTTGACCTTGTCGACGTAGTCGCAGCCCCCGGTCAGATAGACGTTGACGCCTGTGCTGGCCTGCTCGATGGCCAAGACGTCCATGGTCTCGAACGCGATGTGGTCGGCGTCCCAGTAATCATGGTTCTTGACCAATCGGATGCGGTCGTTGACCCGCCGGGAGAGCAATTTCCAGGGGCCGTTGGTGACGATGTTCTCAGGCTTGAGCCACTCGATTTCCCAAGAGTCGGGCCATTTCTGCCGGGCCTCCTCCAAGTTGCGTCGGTTGACCGGGAAGACCGGATAGAAGCCCATCAACTCGAGGAAGTAGGGAGTCGGGCTGTTGAGCTGGATCTCCAACAGGTGGTCGTCCAGGGCTCGGATGGCCACGGACTCCTCGGGATGGCGCGGTTGCCCAGCCAGGGGATCTCCGGCCGGATAGACCTCGGTGGTGAAGGCCCTGGCGCCCTGGATGTACCACAGCTGGTAGGCGTATTCGGAGCCCGTGGCCGGATGCAACATGCGCAGCATCGACCATTGGAAATCGCCGGCGGTGACCGGATCCCCGTTGGTCCAGCGCGCTCCTTCGCGGATGTGGAAGGTGTAGGTCAGCCCATCCGCGGACACTTCCCACCGATCGGCCATGCCCGGCACCGGGGATAGGTCCTTCGGATCCTTGATGACCAGGCCCTCGAAGATGCAGCGGATGACGCGGCCTTCGGGCACCCCGGTCACCGTGGCGGGATCGAGGGTCTGCACCTCGGACCCGTTGTTGAAGGTGAAATCGGCCGGCTCCAAGCGCGCTCCGCGCGACAGGGCGACGGCGCCCAGCAGCACGAGGGCCAAGAGGCCCACGGCCACGGCCGCCCGGAGCTTGGGTGCGAAGGCGGATCGTTGCATGGTGAAGCAGGGTAGTGCCCGCGTAAGGGAATCGCAAAGCCTTCGATTGTAAGGGTTTGCGTAGAGCCGCGTGGGGCGTGAGCGACCCCCGTGCGATCCGCACCGCAAAGCGCGTTTTCCATCCAATCCCCACGGAGTCCCGGCGAGCTTGGTTAGAATCGAGGGTCGGGAAGCCAGGTGGAAGGTGGCCTCCCGCGCCTCCGGGCGCCCCGAACCGTACCCGATTCCTTCCGAACCCGACGACGACCCCCATGAAGCATCGATCCGCCGCCTGGCTCTTGGCCGCCTTGCCCCTGGCCCTTTCCCCGCTCTTCGCCCAGGAGAGCGAGGTCCAGGCATCCGATGGGAGTGGCCTCGCCGCCGAAGCGGACGTGTTCCACCCCGACCGGGCCAAGCCCGCCGTGCCGCGCTATGGGGGGCGGGTGATCGTGCACCTGTCCTCGCTTCCCAAGCACACCAACTACGTCACCGAGAACTCGGCCTACACCCACCGGATGCTGTTCGAGCTGCACGAGACGCTCTTGCGGCAGGACTGGGAGACCACGAAGTACATCCCCGACCTGGCCGCCGAAATGCCGGTCATCGAGGACATCCTGGTGATCGATGCGGCCGCCCAGGATCGCTACCCGACTACCGAGGTCCGGCTGCGCGCCCTGGTGGACGGCAAGCCGAGCCAAGGCTTCGAGACCGTCCCGGCCGTGTATGGGCAAGTCACCGACAATGGTGATTCGTACACCGTCACGCCGCTATCGGTGGGCAATCCGCTCCAGGAACCGGTGGAGATTCCCAAAACCGAAGCGCCGCGTTTGGAGCGCGGAACGGTCTTCAATTTCCGTTTGCGCGAAGGCGTCCGCTGGCAACCGGGTGGCGGCCATGCCGACCAGTTTCTCGACACGGACGATGTCTACTTCTCGTGGAGCATCTACAGCAACAAGCACGTGGATTGCGACGAGAAACGCTTCCAGTTCACCAAAGTGACCGGCTGCGAAAAGATCGACCAGTACCGAATCCGTTTTTTCTACGAGATGCAGTACGCCTTTGCGCTGAGCACGGTGGGGGATTCGCTCACCATCCTGCCCTCGCACATCTACAACCTGGCCGATCCCGACAACTTGGCTTACAAGGAGCACTTCACCCCGGAGGATCAGGGCACCTTCATCAACGAAAACCAAGCCAACAAAATGTGGATTGGTTTGGGTCCCTACCAGGTGAGCGAATGGACCGATCAATACGTCGAAGCGCGGCGCTTCGTCGATGCCGATGGCAACAGCCTGTACTTTGATCCGACCAAGGCGGGCTACGTGGACGTCATCCGCTGGCGGGTCATCGCCGATGACGAAGCGGCCTTCAACGCCGTCATGAACGAAGAGCTGGATTACTTTGAGCGGGTGAAGTCGGCCGACTACTTCGGCCCGCGAACCCAGGACCCCAAGTTCACCTCGAAGTTCTACAAGGGCTACCGTTACCTAGGCCACTACGGGTACACCGGCTGGAACCTGTACAAGCCCCAATTGAAGGATTTGGCGGTGCGCAAGGCCATTGCCTACGCCTTTGATTCGCAGGCCTATCTGGAAAACGTCTACAAGGGACTCGCGCGCCAGGTCACTGGGCCGTTCCCCTATGGATCACCCGCCTACGACATGACCGTCGAGCCGTTCCCCTACGATCCCGACGCCGCTGCCGAAATGCTCGACGATGCCGGTTGGTACGACCGCAACGGCGACGGAACGCGCGACAAGGACGGGGTGGAGCTCAAGATCCAGTTCCTGTACCCCTCGGGCAACGATGCCTCGTCGACCTTGGGGTTGACCATCCGGGAAGCCCTCAAGCCCCTGGAAATCGACCTGGACCTGGAACCGATCGAGTGGGCCACGTTCCTCGACCGCCTCAAAAAGCGCGAATTCGACTCGTGCAACCTGGCCTGGGTGCCCGACTTGGAATCCGACCCCGAGCAGGTCTGGCACTCCAAGTGGGGCAAGTATGAGGTCGAAGGATCGAACCACTCGGGGGTCATGGACCCGCAAATCGACGAGTGGATCGAAGCCGGCCAGCGCGAATTGGACTTTGAAAAGCGCCAGGAGTACTGGCACAAAATCCATCGTCGCCTGTATTACGACATCCAGCCCTACCTGTTTGGATTCAACGTGCCGCTCAAGTTCGCCATCTCCCGGCGCTTGCGGGGGGTGCAAAACTTTGCGATCGATCCGGGCTACTCGATCCGGCGTTGGTACTTCGCCGACCCGAGCGAGAAGGGCACCCGTAGCACGCTCAATCCGAAGTAGGCTGCCCGTAGCAAGCGACTTGTTCGCAAACGACCGCGCCCCGCGGCCCAGTCACTTGGGCTGCGGGGCGCTTGGCTTGGTTGCGAGGCTTGGTTGCGAAGCTTGGGGGGTCCCAACCCAGCGTTTGCCGAATGGGCACCGGTCCGCTACCCTTGCGAGCCCTGGCCCGCCACCCCCCGGCCCAACTCCGCTTCCCAACCTTTGTTCGCCTTCATCCTCCGACGGCTGCTCTTGATGATTCCGACTACCATCGGGGTCGCCCTGGTGGTCTTCGTCATTTTCCATGCGGCGCCCGGGGATCCAGCCACGGTCATGATGGGCGGGGGGGGCACGGGGGAGCTCTCCGATTCGTCCGACGTCCAGGGTCGAATCGACCGATTCAAGCGCAAGCACGGGCTCGATCGGGCGCTTTTGGTCCAGTTCCTGGACTACATCGGACCGGTCAATTTGGGCCGTGATGGGGTGGGCTGGCTGTCTTCTCCCTACACCGAGCGGACGGTGCGCAAGGAGAAGGTCGATGGCACCCAAGTGGTGTTGGGCACCCCAAACCCGATCGACTACCTGCCCGGGACCGAACGCCTCGAGCGCGACCGCTTGGAGGAGGCTCGCGCCGTGCTCCTGGACGGGGAAGCAGGCGAAGGGGCTTGGAACGATGCCACGCGTGTCCTCTCCGAGGCGGGCAGCAGGGGGCTTCCGGCCATCCTCCAGTCGCTGTTTGAGGTCCGCGACCAGTCCAATGTGGAAGGAGGGGCCGTGGACCGAATCCTCGGCGCGCTTTCCAAGGCCACGGACTTCCGCTTGGCGAAAGGCACCACACCCGCCAATCGGGTCGACCAAGCCTTTGGTTGGTACTACACCAAGGGCGGCGGAGACCGGGTGCCCAACACCGGCGAGAGGCCCTGGGGAGGGCTTTTGGCGGGGGAATTGGGCAAGGAAATGCAAGGCGAGCGCCCCATTGGGCCCGAGCTGTGGAAACGGATCCAAGTGTCGCTGCCGCTGTCGTTGATCTCGGTCATCCTGGCCTATCTGATGGCGATTCCGCTCGGGATTTTCAGCGTGCGCCACCACGGTTCGCGCACCGACGGGCTGATCACGATTGGGTTGTTTGTGCTGTTCGCAATCCCGACCTTTTGGGCCGGTTTGATGCTGATGCAGGTCTTCGGCAAGACCATGCTCGACTGGCTGCCGGTGCTTGGTTTGCGCGACAAGGACGCCGACCGTATGGCGTTTTGGCCGCGCCAGTGGGACTTGATCAAGCACTGCATTTTGCCCATCGTGACCCTCACCTATGGCAGCTTGGCCTACCTTTCGCGACAAATGCGCGCGGGCATGATGGAGGTCGTGCGGCAGGACTACATCCGCACCGCACGCGCCAAGGGTTTGTCCGAAGAAGTCGTCATCTACAAGCACGCCCTGCGCAATTCGATGATCCCGGTGATCACGCTCTTGGCTTCGATTTTGCCGGTTTTGATCGGCGGTTCGGTGATCGTCGAGCAGGTTTTCGAAGTGCCCGGAATGGGGCGCTATGCGTTCGATGGCCTCGTCAAACGCGATTTCAACATCCTGATGGCGACCACCATTTTGGTGGGCATCATGACCCAATTGGGCATCCTGTTGTCGGACATCACCTACTCCTTGGTCGACCCGCGGATCCGTCATGAGTAAGCCCTCCTTCGAAAGCATGGAGGGTCTGGAGCAACTAGAGGACGCTCCGGTCTACTCCAAGGACTATTGGGACTTGGTCTTCGAGCAGCTCGGCAAGCGCCGGCTGTTCAAGATTGGCATGGTGGTGCTTGCGCTCTTGTACGGGGTTGCGATCTACGCCCCGCTGATCGCCAACGACCGCCCGTTCCGGTTCGAAGGGGTGGATCTCAAGGCCTACAACGGCGCGTTGAGCCAATTGGCCTCGATCCCGGCGGTCATCGGTGGGGTCATCAAAACCAGCGACGAAGACTTCCGCACGAACCTCGAGCGCTCGGGAACCCTGGGCGACGCGGACAAGACGCCCCAAACCCGGGTGGCGCAAGTACAGGCGGAAACCGACAATTTGGACGAGCGCGTGGCCATCCTGCTGCGGTACTTGCCCCCGGAAGAGGCCGAGGCGCGCCAGGGGCTCACCGATCTCAAGGCCAAGGCCCGCGAAGGGGCCACCGCGTTTGCTGCGGGCAACACCGAAGCGGCCCTGGCCGCTTTCGACGAGGCCAAGAAGTCCGCCCGCGCCTACAAACGCTCGCTCAAGGCTCTCGATCCCAAGGAACCCGACCAGGGTGGCATGGACTTGGTGGCCTCGGTCGAGCATCCCTTGTGGGACGATCTGCCCCCCATGGACGTGTTCTTCATGGTCCTGTGGGCGTTCGTCTTGGCTTGGCCGCTCTGGAACCGGGGCATCAACCGCATGCTGGGTGGCGACCGGGACCGGATTCGAGTTTGGCGCAAGCGCAAGTGGCTGGGCGTCCTGGGAATGTCGCTGCTGGCGGCCTTGGGTTGGTACGCAACCTGGGGTGGAGGCGGCGACCTCAACCAAAACTCGGGTTACAAGCACGAGTTGTACGACGGTCTGCGCTATGCCATTCCAGCGGGTCAGCGGCTGAGCCAAAGCGCGACGCCGTTCGAAATCCCGTGGACCCCTTTGCGCTATGGCATCGCCGAAACCCACAAGGAAGAACAGTTCCGACCGCCCACGTGGCTCAAGCGTTCGCGTGCCGACGACCAGGGACGCTATGTGGCCAAGGGCAGCATGGAAACCGGTTCGCTGGCGGGCAAGGACGGCTTCGAAGCCACCACCAATCCAGTGGAAGTTCGACCCGGCGAGCCCTCGATCAACTCGCCCATCCGACATCTGGCTGGGGTGGATGAGCTGGGGCGTGACTTCTTCACGCGCATGATCTGGGGCTCGCGCACCAGCTTGACGGTGGGCATCCTTTCCGCGTTCTTGCTGACGTTGATCGGCGTGTTCTTTGGCTCGCTGGCAGGCTACTTCGGGGGTTGGGTGGATGTGGTGATCATGCGCCTGATCGAGATCCTGCAGTCGATCCCAGCCTTCTACCTGATCCTGATGACCGTGGCCTTCATCCCCTCGGGGGTGATCAAGCCGATCTTTGCGATTGTGATCGTGATCGCGTTGATCCGTTGGACGGGCACCGCGCGCTTGGTACGGGGCGAATTCCTGCGCCTGCGCGACCAGGAGTTTGTGGTGGCGGCACGGGCTTTGGGTTTTTCGAACATGCGCACGATCTTCCGTCACGTGCTGCCCAACGCCATGAGCCCGGTGCTCGTCAGCGCCGCTTTTGCGGTGGCGGCAGGCATCCTGACCGAGTCGGCCATCTCCTTCCTGGGCTTCGGCATCAAGCCGCCCGAAGCCTCCTGGGGATCGCTGGTCAACGAGACCAAGAACCCCTCGTATTGGTGGATCCAAGTCTTCCCGGGCGTGATGATCTTCGTCACAGTCACCTGCTACAACCTGGTGGGCGATGCCATTCGCGACGCCATGGACCCCAAGATGAAGGAATAGGGAACATGGCAGCGCACGACGACAAGCATTCCAGTGGTTCGCACCACCGCCAACAGGGCACCAAGCACGAGCGGCCCGCCGAAGGCCGGCCGCTGCTCGAGGTCAAGGGCCTCAAGACCTACTTCTATTCCGAAGCGGGGGTGGCCAAGGCGGTCGATGGCGTGAGTTATTCGATCCAGCCGGGCGAAACCCTGGGCGTGGTGGGGGAGTCGGGCAGCGGCAAGAGCGTGACCGCCCTGTCGATCATGCAATTGATCCCGATCCCGCCGGGCAAGATCGAGGGCGGCGAGATCTTGTTCCAGGGCAAGAACATCCTCGAACTCGACCAGGAAGGCATGCGCCACCTGCGCGGGAACGACATTGCGATGATCTTCCAAGAGCCCATGACCGCGCTCAACCCGGTGTACACGGTGGGCGACCAAATCATGGAAGCGGTCATGCTGCACCAGGGCAAGAGCAAGCTGGAAGCTCGCGCACACGCGATCGAGATGATCCGGCGCGTGGGGATTCCGAGCCCGGAAGAGCGCGTCGACAGCTACCCGCACGAAATGAGCGGAGGCATGCGCCAGCGCATCATGATCGCCATGGCCATGGCCTGCGATCCTGCACTCTTGATCGCCGACGAACCGACCACGGCGCTTGACGTGACCATCCAGGCTCAGATCCTCGACCTGATCCGCGAGCTACAGGAAGAGTCGGGCATGAGCGTGCTCTTGATCACCCACGACTTGGGGGTGGTCGCCGAAACCGCCCACCACGTGGCCGTGATGTACGCGGGGCGCGTGGTGGAATTCGGCAAGGTCGCACGCATCTTCGAGCGGCCCAGCCATCCCTACACGATTGGCCTCATGCGCTCGTTGCCCGACATGGTGGGCCCGGGTCAACGGCTGACCACGATTCCGGGCATTGTGCCCAGCGCCGAGCGGTTCCCTTCGGGTTGCCGTTTCCGGACGCGCTGCCCCTTGGCAGCCGAGCGTTGCGCGCACGAGGTGCCGCCGCTCGAAGCCGTGGACGGGGATCCCGAGCACACGGCCGCTTGTTTCTTCTTGGCGGAGGCGCGCGAACTATGAGCCAAACCAAAGCTGCTGGAACGGTCTCGCGTCCTTTGCTGGACGTGCGCGGGCTCAAGAAGTACTTCCCCATCCGCAAGGGGCTGTTCAGCCGCCACGTGGGCGACGTGAAAGCGGTCGATGGGCTCGATTTTACGCTGGACCACGGGGAAACCCTGTCCTTGGTGGGGGAGTCGGGATGCGGCAAGACCACTGCCGGTCGCTCGCTCTTGCGTTTGATCGAACCCACCGCGGGCGAAGCGCTCTATCGGGCGCGGCCACAAGACGATGCGGTCGACCTCTTGAGCCTCTCTGCCGAGGAAATGCGCGAACAGCGCAAGGACTTGCAGATCATCTTCCAAGACCCTTTCGCCAGCCTCAACCCGCGCATCACGGTGGGCAACACGGTGGGGGAAGCGCTCAAGGTGCACGGCATTGCGACCGGGCGCGAGCTCGAGGAGCGGGTCGCCCAGTTGCTGCAGAAAGTCGGCTTGCGCCCCGACGTGGCCAACCGCTTCCCGCACGAGTTTTCCGGTGGGCAGCGCCAACGGGTGGGCATCGCGCGGGCCTTGGCCCTGCACCCGCGGCTGATCGTGTGCGACGAGGCCGTGTCGGCGCTTGATGTCTCGGTCCAGGCCCAGGTCATCAACCTGCTCAAGGACCTGCAGCAGGAATTCGGGCTCTCGTACATCTTCATCGCCCACGACCTTTCGGTGGTGCGCTACATCTCGGATCGGGTAGCGGTCATGTACCTGGGGCGCATCGTCGAGATGGGGCCCGCCGATCAAATCTTCGAGAACCCCCAGCACCCCTACACCCAGGCTTTGCTGTCGGCCATCCCGCGGGCCAATCCGGCCTACCGCACCACCCGCATCCGCCTCGAAGGGGACGTACCGTCGCCCATCCGGCCCCCGGCGGGATGCCACTTCCACCCACGCTGCCGACTGGCCACCGAGCGCTGCAAGGCCTCGTACCCCGAGATCCAGCGCTCGAACGATGGGCACATGGTGCGCTGCCACGAAGTGACCCTCGGCGAGTGACTCGGACCCCCCTTTGGGGGGGGGTGGAGCCTCTAGTTGCGACTGAATCGCAGTTAGGCCAGGGGGTGGTCGATGGGGCGAGCGCGTTCCCCCGTCGACGAGTGTGACTTCGACTTCGAAACCAGCGCAGTCCCCCCCGCGAGACCGAGTGGGCGAGCGTGGACCGACCCAGGGATTGCATCGAGTTTTTCGACAAGATCCGTGCTGCGTGTCGACACGCCCCCGTCCAGAGGTTATTCCTTTTGGCCCCTAATCCGTTTCTGGTGCCTGCGGAACGATCCCCTATGGACCTCTTCCACTTTCCGCGCTGGGTCAATCGAATCCGGCTCCTGCTTCCTCCCATGTTCGTCATGGGTGGCCTCTACGCTGTTGGACTCGTGAACTTTGGCGCGTCCCCGGATTCGCTGGTTGTGGGCTACGCGCCCAAGCAGCCGATCCCTTACAGCCACCGGTTGCACGCTGGCGAGCTTGGTATTGATTGCCGCTACTGCCACCAAAACGTGGACAAGAGCGCGCACGCTTCGCTGCCCGCCTCGGCGACCTGCATGAACTGCCACACGAAGATCCGCTCGGAGAGCCCCAAGCTGGCTTTGCTGCGCGAGACCTTTGCCGCAGATCAGCCGATTCCGTGGGTCAAAGTCCACGATTTGCCCGATTACGTCTACTTCGATCACTCGGCCCACGTGACCAAAGGCATCGGTTGCGTCGAATGCCACGGTCGGGTGGATCAGATGGAAGTCGTGACCGTGGTCAAGAAACTCAGCATGGGTTGGTGTCTCGATTGCCACCGCAATCCCCAGCCGGCCCTGCGCCCGGTCGATCAAGTCACCAACATGGCGTGGACGCCGCCGGAGGGTGGGGTCGATCCCGCTCTGCTGCGCACCGTGCATCCCAAGACGAACTGCTCCACTTGCCACCGCTAGAACCATGAGCCAAATCGAAAACCGCCCCGCGTACGCTGCGGGCCCCAACGACATGTGGCGCAGTTTGGGTGAGTGGGAACACACCCCCGAATTCGAAGCGCTGGTCAAGAAGGAGTTCCCCGCCGCGAACCCGGACCTGCTCGGTCCGGTCGACCGTCGCCGGTTCCTGCAGTTGATCGGTGCTTCGGCCGCCCTCGCCAGCGCCACTTCGTGCCGCTACGAGAAGGAAGAGCTGCGGCCCTTCGCCACCCGCCCCGAGGGCTACGTCCCCGGCGACCGGCGCGTGTACACCTCGGCCTTCGAGCGCGATGGGGTGGCCCTGCCGCTGCACGTGACCACGGTCGACGGCCGCCCGATCAAGGTCGATGGCAACCCGAACCACCCGAGCTCGGGTGGGGGCAGCGACATCCAAGCCCAGGCCGCGATCCTCGAGTTCTACGATCCGGACCGTAGCCGTGGCGTCACCCAGTGGGCCGAAGGCCAGTCCACGCAGTCCACCTGGGAGAAGGCCCTGGAAGCCCTCAAGGGGGCTCTGGCAAGCCGTCGCGGGGACGGAGCGGGAGTGGCGGTGCTCTCCGAAGTCAGCGCTTCTCCGGCCCTGGCTAGTCTGCGGAACCGCTTCCAGGCCCAATTCCCCAAGGCCCGCTGGGTCCAATTCGCTTCAGGCTTGGCCGCCGGCCCCCTAGAGGGCGCGCGCCTGGCTTCGGGGCAGGGCAGCGAGGCTCGCATGCGCCTGGTGCACCACCTCGAGCGCGCTCGCATGGTGCTGACCCTCGACTGCGACTTCCTGGCCCAGGCCGATGGGGTCCGTCACCGGGCGGACTTCGCCAAGGGGCGTCGCCCCGAGGGCGACATGAGCCGCTTGTACGCGGTTGAGAGCCGCTACACCGGTACCGGCGCCAGCGCCGACCACCGCTTGCCCCTGGCCCCCTCGCGCATCGGTGCGCTGCTCGAACTGCTCGAGCAAGAATTGGCCAAGTTCGGCATGGGGGGCGTCACGCCCGCCAGCTCCAGCTCGTTCGATGCGGAAACCCAGGCCTTTGTGCATGTCCTCGCCGACGACCTGTGGAAACACCGCGGTCAGGCGCTGGTGATGGCCGGAGACCAGCTCGCGCCCGCAGTGCACGCCCGCGTGCTGGCCCTCAACGAGCGATTGGGCGCCCTGGGCAAGACCCTCGACGTGATCCAAGCGCCCGCTGAGCTCGATGCGCCCGGCATGTCGGGTTTGGAAGACCTGACCGGAGCCATGAGCTCGGGCGGGGTCGAAGTGCTCCTGATCCTGGGTGGCAACCCGGTCTACGACGCGCCTGGTGACTTGGGCTTCGACGAAGCCCTGGCCCGCGTGGCGGTCAAAGCCCACCTTTCGCTCTACGCCAACGAAACCAGCCGGCTGTGCAACTGGCACTTGCCCAAGGCTCACTTCCTCGAGTCCTGGGGCGACGCCCGTTCGTTCGACGGCACGTACTCGGTGGTGCAACCGATGATCGAGCCCTTGCACGATGGCAAGAGCTCGCTCGAGCTGCTTTCGGAGCTGGTCGAAGAGAAGGCACTCACCGGCCTCGAGTTGGTGCGCCGGGCTTTCGATGAAGTGGCCAAAGCCCAAGGGGGCGGCGACGCCCTGTGGCGCAAGGTGCTGCACGACGGTCTGTTGGCCGGCTCGGCCAGCCCGACCCTGTCGATCGGCTTTGGAGCAGGCGCTTCGGCCAAACTGCCCTCGGCGGCCACGGGCATCGAGCTGCAATTGTTCCCCTGTCCGAAACTTGGTGATGGACGCTATGCCAACAACGGCTGGCTGCAAGAGTTGCCCGATTACCTGACCAAGGTGACCTGGGACAACGTGCTCTTGGTGTCGGTCCAGGACTCGCGCGAGTGGAAGGTGACCACCGGCGATGTGGTCAAGGTCAGCGCCCACGGCAAGTCGATCGAAGCTCCGGTGTACGTGGCTCCGGGCCATGCCCAGGGCGCGGTTTCGCTGGCCATGGGCTACGGCCGCACGGCGGCCGGGCGCATCGGTGGAGACCGTCGTCAAGGCGTGGATCCGGTTGGGGTCCATGTGGCTCCCTTGCGGACCTTGGCCCAACCCTTCCTGATCGATGGCGTGCAGGTTGAAAAGACCGGCAAGACCTACCCGCTTGCGACCACCCAGGAACACCACATGGTGGACCCCAAGGGCATGGCCGCGCGCGAGGAGCGCATGGGCGCGTTGATCCGGACCGGAACCAAGGAAGAGTACGACGCCACGCCGAACTTCCAAGAGGATCGCACCCACCCGCACCCGCCGCTCCAATCGTTGTGGGATTCCCATGAGTACCACGATTACAAGTGGGGGATGTCGATCGATCTGTCGACCTGCGACGGTTGCAACGCCTGCGTGATCGCTTGCCAGGCGGAGAACAACATCCCCATCGTGGGCAAGGACCAAGTCTCGCGCGGCCGCGAAATGCATTGGATTCGGGTTGACGCGTACTACCGCGGCACCCCCGAAGCGCCGGTGGTAGCCCACCAACCGGTGGCTTGCGCGCACTGCGAGAATGCTCCCTGCGAAGAGGTTTGCCCGGTGGCCGCCACCGTGCACTCCGACGAGGGACTCAACGACATGGTGTACAACCGCTGCGTCGGAACGCGCTACTGCGGCAACAACTGCCCGTACAAGGTGCGGCGTTTCAACTACTACCACTACCCCAAGCGCTTCTTCGGGCACGAGCCCGAGTTGATGGGCCTGGGCAACAACCCTTCGGTGACCGTACGGAGCCGGGGGGTCATGGAGAAGTGCACCTACTGTGTGCAGCGAATCCAAGAAGCCAAGATCGACGCGCACAACGACGGACGGCGCGTGCAGGGCGACGAAGTGCAGACCGCTTGCCAGTTGGCCTGCCCGCCCAAAGCGATCGTGTTTGGCGATCTGAACGATCCCGCATCGATGGTGGCCCAGGCCCAAGCCGGACCGCGCTCGTATGCCTTGCTCGAGGAACTCAACATCAAGCCGCGCACCCAGTACCTGGCCCGCGTGAACAACCCCAACCCCGCTTTGGCGCCCGCCGCCACCGAAGAAAGCCATGACGGACACGGCCATTAAGGGAGTCCCCGCAGAGGACGATCCGCGTCATCGCGTACCCCTGGCGAAGCCAGGTACGACCCTGACGTCGATTACCGACATCGTTGCGGGGATCCCCGAACGACGCGCCACGCCCAAAGCGTGGTACGTGGCGTTCGCGATCGCGCTCACGTTGCTCGGCACGTTGGGGGCGATGATCGCCTACCTGCTGTTCACCGGCGTCGGCGTTTGGGGCAACAACAACCCGGTCTTCTGGGGTTGGCCCATCGTCAACTTCGTGTTCTGGGTCGGTATCGGTCACGCCGGAACGCTCATCTCGGCCATTTTGTTCCTAACCCGCCAGAACTGGCGGACGGGGGTGAACCGCTTTGCCGAGGCGATGACGATCTTCGCCGTGGCCTGCGCGGCGATCTTCCCGGGGATCCACATCGGCCGGGTTTGGCTCGCGTTCTACCTCTTCCCGCTACCCAACCAGATGCAGATGTGGCCGAACTTCCGGTCGCCGCTGCTCTGGGACGTGTTCGCGGTGGGTACGTACGCCACGGTGTCGCTGCTGTTCTGGTATATGGGCATGGTGCCCGACCTCGCCACCCTGCGCGATCGCTCGGTCCACAAGGTGCGGCGCTTCGCCTACGGCCTGCTTTCGCTGGGCTGGACGGGGAGCGGTCGCGAATGGTCGCGCTTTGAGAAGGCCTACCTGATCCTGGCCGGTCTGGCCACGCCCCTGGTGCTCTCGGTGCACTCGGTCGTGTCGTTCGACTTCGCGGTGTCGCAGCTGCCCGGTTGGCACACCACGATCTTCCCGCCGTACTTCGTGGCGGGTGCCGTGTTCTCAGGCTTCGCCATGGTGGTGAGCTTGATGGTGCCGGCGCGCCAGTTCTTCGGGCTCAAAGACCTGATCACGATCAACCACCTCGAGGTGATGAACAAGATCATTTTGGTCACGGGCACGATGGTCGGTTACGCCTACGCGATGGAGTTCTTCATCGCTTGGTACAGCGGCAACCCCTACGAGCGCTTCGCCTTCGTGAACCGCGCGTTTGGACCCTACTACTGGGCCTACTGGACCATGGTGAGCTGCAACGTGATTTCGCCGCAGATCTTCTGGTTCAAGAAGGCGCGTCGCTCGATCCCGATCATGATGGTCGTGGCCGTGTTCGTGAACATCGGCATGTGGTTCGAGCGCTTCGTGATCACGGTGACCTCGTTGTCCCGGGATTTCCTGCCCTCCAGTTGGGGCTACTTCCGCCCGACCGCGATCGACATGCTGACCTTCGCAGGTAGCTTCGGACTGTTCTTCACCCTCTTCCTTTTGTTCTGCCGCTTCTTGCCCATGGTTGCCATGGCCGAGGTTCGCACGATGGTCCCCGAAGGCAAGCCCAGCCATGGGCACGGTCATGGAGGCTCCCATGAGTAATCAAGACAAAGCCCCCGCAGGGGTCTTGGCCCTGTTTGACGACGTGGACAGCCTGCTGGACGCCTGCAGGCGCATGCGCGATGCGGGTTACACCCGCTGGGAAGCCCACGCGCCGTTCCCGGTGCACGGCCTCGACAAGGCGGCGGGCATCAAGCCCACCGTGCTGCCCTGGATCGTGCTCGTGTGCGGTCTGACGGGCACCGGCTGCGCGATGTTGATGCAGTGGTGGATGAACGCCCACGACTACAAGTACCTGATCTCGGGCAAGCCCTTCTTCAGCGTCCCGGCCAACGTGCCGGTGGCGTTCGAGATGACCATCCTGTTCGCGTCGTTTGCCGCGTTCTTTGGGATGTTGGCCTTGAACCGCTTCCCCCGTTGGTCGAACCCGCTGTTCCGCATGCCCGAATTCCGGCGCGTGACTGCGGACCGCTTCGCCATCGTGGTGGATCCGGCCGACCCGAAGTTCCACGCCGGAGCCGCCTTCCTGGGCGAAATCGGTGCCAAGCAGGTCCTGCCGGTTCCGGCCGACCCGAGTCCCGCCAAATTCCCGGTCTGGGTGCACATGGTCGGTTCGCTGGTGACCATGGCCGCGCTGATTCCGGTGGCGTTGATCATCCGGGCGCACTACGTGACTTCGCCGAACCCCCCGATCCACGTGGTTCCGGACATGGACTTCCAATGGAAGGATAAGGCCCAAACCAGCAACCCGACCTTTGCCGACGGCCGCGCCATGCGCAAAGCGGTCGCGGGAACGGTGTCGGTGGACGCGGATGTGGATCCGAACCTGCTCAGCTACCAAAGCGGCAAGAGCACCATGGTGGACGCGACGGGCACGACCTATCGCACCGACTTCCCGCTGCCGGTGACCAAGGAACTCTTGGCGCTGGGGGAGATGAAGTTCGGAGTCTACTGCGCCCCCTGCCACGGTGGGTCGGGCTACGGCGATGGACCGGTGCACCAACGTGCGATGGCCCTCGAGACGGCGGGTTGGATTCCGCCGGTCAACTTCCATGCGGAAACCTCGCTGGCTTTGTCGACCGGGCGCCTCTACGACTCGATTGTCAACGGCGTGCGTGGCAACATGCAGTCCTACGCGAGCCAATTGCCGACGGCCGAGGAGCGCTGGGCCGTGGTGGCCTTCATCCGGGCCCTGCAGCGCAGCCAAAACGCTTCCACCTCCGATCTGCCCCAGGGCATGCAGCCCAAGGAGATTAAGTAATGAGTTCGCATTCTTCGCACGGCGCCGTCGACCTGGGAGCGGTGCAGGCACCCGGCTTTGAAGCCGGCCGCAAGCTTTCGCTGGTTGCCGCAGTCGTCGGCCTGGCGGGGGCCCTGGGCTTGGCCGCCGTCCAAGAGGGTGGCTGGCGCCACCTGCAGTTCGCCTGGCTGTTCGGAACGATGTTCTTCGTGACGCTCGGCTTTGGCGGGTTGTTCTTCGTGCTGTTGCAGTACATCACCCGTGCGGGTTGGTCGGTGGTCGTGCGCCGCATTGCGGAGCACGTCATGTCGACTTTGCCGATGGTGACGCTGCTGCTTTTGCCGCTGGTGATCCTGGCGATGATGGGCAACGGAGACCTGTTCACCTGGGCCAACCTGGACAAGATCCGCGACCACCATCCCGAGGAGCTGCACCTGTACGAGCACAAGGCTGCGTACCTGAATGGCACCTTCTTCCTGATCCGTTTCGCGATCTACGTCGCGATTTGGATGGCCATGGCGCGCTACTTCAAGAGCGGCTCGCTGGCCCAGGACCAGGATGGGGACCCCGTGCGTACCCTGCGCATGCAGCGCGTGGCCGCCCCGTGCACCTTGCTGTTCGCCCTGTCGATCACCTTCGCGGCGGTGGACTTTATGATGTCGCTCGATGCCCCCTGGTTCAGCACGATCTTTGGGGTGTACGTCTTCGCGGGCAGTTTCCTGGCCTTCATGAGCTTCCTGGGCCTGATGACCCAGCGCTTTGAGAACAAAGGGTACCTGCGCGGTTTGGTGACCCCCGAGCACTACCACGACATCGGCAAGCTGATGTTCGCATTCGTGTTCTTCTGGAGCTACATCGCCTTCTCGCAGTTCGTGCTGTACTGGTACGCCGACATCCCCGAGGAAACGCTTTGGTTCCGCCACCGGATCGAGGGGCCGTTCAAGGACGTCTCCCTGGTGTTGCTCTTCGGCCACATCTTCATCCCTTTCCTGGGGCTGTTGTCGCGGCACGTCAAGCGCAACCGCTTTGGCCTCAAGTTCTGGGCCATTTGGTTGCTCGTGATGCAAGCTGTGGACCTGTTCTGGCTGATCATGCCGAACTACGACTCGCACCACCTGCACTGGCCGGTGCTGGAACTCCTGTGCCTGCTTTCGGCGGGTGGGGTGTTCACGTTCTTCTTCCTCGGTAGCGCGGCGAACCACGCCTTGACCCCGGTCAAGGACCCGCGTTTGGCCGAATCCCTGGCTTTCGAAAACATCTAGCCCCCGGTCCACCATGCTTGAAACCGTAGAAGAAGACCAAACCGACGCCCCCCTGTTGGCGATCCTGATGACGGCCACGGTGATCATCACCGTGCTCACCATCCTGGCCGTGATCGCGCTGTTCTACTGGAAGAGCGAGAGCATCGCCGAACAGTACGTGGGCAACACCGAGTCTCCGGGTCGTCAGGAGTTGACCGACCAACGCAGCCGCCTGGCCGAATCGGTGTGGGTCGACAAAGACAAGGGACGCGTGACCGTTCCCTTGAAAACCGCCGAGGAAATCCTGGTCAAAGAAGGCCTATAAGGTCCCACGAACCATGTCGAAGACCCTTCGGATGCTCCCCTTGCTGGCGCTCTTGACCTGGACCCTGGTTGCCTTGGCACCCGGGGCGCGGGCCATGCAAGTGGATCCTTCCGTGCTGCCCGAGGAGCTCAAAGGGGTCAACCTGGAGGATCGGATTGGGACCCAGGTGCCCACCGATTTGGCCTTCAAGGACATCGACGACAAGCCGGTCACCCTGGGCCAGTTCTTCCAAAGCGACCGGCCGGTGCTCTTGACCCTGAACTACGCCTCGTGCCCGCGCTTGTGCGGCCTGCAGCTGCGTGGGTTGGCGGTGGCGCTGGGGGAGACCGACCTGGAGCCGGGCAAGGACTTCGACATGCTGACCATCAGCCTCGATCCAAACGAGGAGTCCCAGCAGACCCGCGCGGTCAAGCAGGGCTTCTTGGATGCTTTCGGGCGTCCGGTCGATGGCAGCGCTTGGAATTTCTTGCGCGGCGCAGAAGCCAACATCCGGGCCGTCGCGGACACGGTGGGCTTTCAGTACACCAAGGATGAGAAGACTGGCGAGTACCGCCACCCGGCCCTGACGATGGTGCTCAGCCCGGAAGGCAAGGTGCTGCGCTACATCGAAGACCTACAACCGGACCAATCCACCGTGCGGCTTTCGATCGTCGAAGCCGCACAGGGCAAGCGGGGCCCCAGCCTGGGGGATCGCTTCCTGCTCTTCTGCTACGCCTACGATCCCGAGACTGGAAAGTACTCGCTCGCTGCCTGGCGCCTGATGCGCTCGGCCGGCGTGCTGACGATCGTGTTTCTTGCAACCGGCTTCTGGGTGCTGCAACGCGCCCGGGCCCGGGAGGAAAACCCATGATGATGCAATCCCCCAACATCCCCTCCAGCGGCCCGATTGACCTGCCCCTCGATGGCAGCGTGCACAGCCTGTGGATGCCCGTCAATGCGGCCCAGGGGGCCGCGGACATCGACTTCGCCTTCTACTTCATCCTGGCGATCTGCACGTTCTTCTTCGTCCTGATCGTCGGCCTGGGGATTTTGTTTGTGGTCAAGTACCGCAAGCGCCCCGGCTACGTGCCCAAGCCCAGCCCGCACCACAGCCTGAAGCTCGAGATCACCTGGAGTGTGATTCCGATCATCCTGTGCGTGTTCATGTTCTGGTTCGGCTTCACGAGCTACATGCACGGGCGCACGATGCCGGCCAAGGCCGAGCAGATCAGCGTGGTGGCGGCCAAGTGGCGCTGGGAGTTCCAGTACGGAAGTCCCAACCGGGTCAGCCCGGAGTTGCACGTCCCCGTCAACGAGCCGGTCGTCATGACCATGCGCTCGCTGGACGTGATCCACTCGTTCTTCATCCCCGCCTTCCGCACCAAGCTCGACGTGGTGCCGGGTCGTTATTCCAAGGTGTGGTTCACGCCCACCAAGGAGGGCGAGTACCAGCTCTTCTGCACCGAGTACTGCGGTACCGGGCACTCGGGCATGGCGGCTCGCGTCATCGTGCAGAGCCGCGAAGACTACGAGGCTTGGGTGGCTGGGTTGGATGTGAAGGACTCCGACTTCCCGACTGCCTGGCAATGGGGTGAGTACCTTTTCACCAAGAAGGGCTGCGCGGTTTGCCACCACGTCGATGGCACCAAGCTAGTCGGTCCGCCGCTCAACCTAGCCTTCGGCAATGAGCGCAAGTTCGCCGACGGTACCTCGCTGGTGGCCGACGAAAACTACATCCGCGAATCGATCCTAGTCCCGGGGGCCAAGGTGGTCGAGGGATACCCAAACGCCATGACGCCCTACCAGGGTCTGGTCAACGACTCAGAACTGGACGGACTGATCGCCTACATCAAACACCTGGCCGGTAAGCCCTAGCGACCAAGGAACTCTGCAATGACACAAGTCGATACGACCACCGACCTGGCCCACGGCAGTGGGGGGCCCTTCAAGGACTACCTGGACGAGAGCAAGGGCATCACGTCCTGGCTCGGAACCCTGGACCACAAGCGCATCGGGATCATGTACTTGATCGCGGTGGGGCTCTCCTTCGCGCTGGGTGGCTTCTATGCCATGGCCCTGCGCCTGGAGCTGCTCACGCCGGGTGAAACGATCATGACGGCCGCGACCTACAACAAGGTCTTCACCCTGCACGGGGCGGTGATGGTGTTCCTGTTCATCGTGCCGGGCATCCCTGCGGCGCTGGGTAACTTCATGCTGCCCATCATGCTGGGGGCCAAGGACGTGGCCTTCCCCAGGCTCAACCTGTTTTCGTTCTACCTGTGGTTGGTGGGGGGCGCGTTCTTCGTGTTCACCCTCTTCAACGGTGGTTTGGATACGGGCTGGACCTTCTACACGCCCTACAGCGTGACCGATGCCACCGGGACGATCTCGGCCGTAGGTGGCGCGTTCATCCTGGGCTTCAGCTCGATCTTCACGGGTCTGAACTTCATCGTCACGATCCACAAGATGCGCCCGCCGGGCATGGGCTTCTTCCGCATGCCCCTGTTCCTGTGGGGTCTGTACGCCACGGCCATCATCCAAGTGCTGGCGACCCCGGTGCTCGGGATCACGCTCTTGCTCCTGATGCTCGAGCGCTTCGGTGGCTGGGGTATCTTCGACCCGGGCATGGGCGGCGATCCGGTCCTCTTCGAGCACTTCTTCTGGTTCTACAGCCACCCGGCCGTGTACCTGATGATCCTGCCCGCCATGGCCGTGATCAGCGAGGTGATCAGCACCTTCAGCCGCAAGCACATCTTCGGTTACACCCTGATCGCGTACTCCTCGATCGCCCTGGCGGTCTTTGGTTCGCTGGTTTGGGGCCACCACCTGTTCGTGTCGACCCAGTCGGACTTGACCAGCGTGATCTTCAGCGCCTTGACCTTCTCGGTCGCCATCCCTTCGGCCATCAAGGTCTTCAACTGGCTGACCACCATGTACCGCGGGGAGATCCGCCTGGACACGCCCATGTGGTATGCCCTGTGCTTCATCTTCCTGTTCCTGATCGGGGGTCTGACCGGCCTCTTCTGCGCCACCCTGTCGGTGGACGTGCACCTGCACGACACCTACTTCATCGTAGCCCACTTCCACTATGTGATGGTGGGTTCGGTGATGTTCGGGTTCCTGGCCGGGCTGTACTACTGGTGGCCGAAGATGTTCGGGCGGTTCTACAACGAGACGGCGGGCAAGATCGGTTGCTTGATCTCGTTCGTGGGCTTCAACACGGCCTTCTTCCCGCAGTTCATCATGGGTTCGCTGGGCATGCCGCGTCGTTACTACGACTACGCACCCGCTTTCCAGCCCTACCACATGCTCTCGACCATCGGTGCGTTGACCCTGGCGGTCGGCATCTTCCTGGCCGTCGGCAACCTCTTGATCTCGCTTCGCCGCAAGAAGGGTGGAGTCGCCGACAACCCCTGGGGGGGCGCTACGCTTGAGTGGCAAACCTCGAGCCCGCCGCCCCTCTACAACTTCGAGCGCGAAATCCACGTGTTTGATCCCTACGACATGACCATCAACCGCTACGACGAAGCCACCAACGGTTACGTCCTGACCGAAGAAGCCCTCGAAGCTTCCGCGGCGATCAAAGCTGCCCGTGCGGCGCGCGTGCACAGCACCGGAGGTGCCCATTGAGTGCGGAAGCCCACGCCCACGCCGAGCACGAGCACGTGCACGGCCTAGCCCACCACTTCGAGAACCACGAACAGCAGTTCGACTCGGGCAAGCTGGGGATCTGGATCTTCCTGTTCACGGAGATCATGTTCTTCAGCGGCCTGTTCGTGGCCTACACGGTGTACCGCTCGATGCGGCCGGACATCTTCCAGAATGCCGCGCAGTATCTGGACACGACCATGGGCGCGATCAACACCGGGGTGCTCTTGCTCTCCAGTCTGACCGCGGCCTGGGGCGTGCGCTGCGCCCAGCTGGGCAACAAGAAGGGCCTCATCCTGAACCTGTGCATCACAATCCTGTGTGCCTTCGGGTTCATGTTCATCAAGTACCTCGAGTACAGCCACAAGTTCCACGTGGGCTTGCTCCCGGGCCGTTGGTTCGTCGAAGAAGCGGGCCGCCCGGATGGTCTCAAGACCTTCTTCAGCATCTACTTCGTGATGACTGGCCTGCACGGTATCCACGTGCTGGCGGGCATCGTCGTGTTCGTCTGGCTTCTGCGCCGCGCCATCCGGGGGGACTTCACCCCCGAGTACTACGGACCGGTTGACTTCGCCGCCTTGTATTGGCACTTGGTCGACTTGATCTGGATTTACCTGTTCCCCCTGCTCTACCTGATCAACTGACGCCCCTGGCGCATCCAACCAAGGACGATTCATGTCTAGTGAAATGACGAACCACGGGCACGCCGAGCACAAAACCCACGTGCTGCCCATTTGGCTGCTGGTCGGGGTCTGGGTGGCCCTCATGGGGCTCACGGTTTTGACCGTGGTGGCCGCCAAGATGCACCTGGGTGAGATCGACTTCTTCATCTCGATGCTGATTGCGACGGTGAAGGGTTCGCTGGTGGCTTTGGTCTTCATGCACCTCTTGTGGGACAAGGGCTTCCACTCGGTGCTTGTGGTGGCCGGACTCCTGACCCTGGGGCTCTTCCTGGGGGCGACCCTCTTTGATCGCGCCCACTACCAGGATTCGATCGAGGCCCTTGAGCGCGATTACCCGCCCACGCGTCGTTTCCCGGCCAATATTGGTACGGGCGAGCATGCGGAGCACGGCGGTGGCGAAGGTGGAGGCACCGAGGCTCCGGCCGAGGGACACTGATCCAAGCCGCCTTGAGAGCGTGTACGCGGGGGTTTGGGCTTGGGCCCAAGCCCCCGCGACCATTTCTAGCGATGGATACAGTTTCTAGCGATGGATTAGGATAGATGCGATGTTTTGGTTTTCTCCAGGAACCATTGGGCACCGCGATCCCCATGGCGATCCCCACCGGCGCGGAGGCGGTGGCCCCAGGCCCGACTACTTCGACACCGGGCTGTCAATCTTCCTGGTGTCGCTCTCAGTCGTGTTTGCGGCGGCGATCGTGGGCTACTGGAAGGTGCGCAGCGCCAGTGAAACGTGGGTCTCGCCCTGGCAGACCAAGACCGTGGTCCTGGTCGGGGTGGCCTCGGTTCTGCTGATCTCGGTGGACATGGCTTTGGTTGTGGCCCGGCGGCGCGAGTGGAACGTCGACGCGCGACGGTGGTTGTTCGGAGCCGTGTTGGCGTTGGGCGGCTACCTTTTGGTCCAGGGAATGCTGTGGGTCGAATTGACCGATCGCATCCATGCTCAACGGCGGGTGGAGTTGGCTACTTTGAGCATCTTGCTGGCGCTGCACGCTCTGCACGCGGTGGGTGGGCTGGTGGCGCTCGGGTGGACCTTTTGGAACCTTGGGCAAGCGTCCGCCTCGCCGCGAACCCGTTCGACGCCGCTCGAGCGTTTGAGCCGCTACGCACGCTTCCTCACGGGGGTTTGGTTCGTCTTGCTCGCGTGTTTGGCTTGGCCCTAGGGGAACTCGTTCCGCGGGGCCCGCTCTGGGTGGCCTAGGGGACGCGGCCCAGAGGCCCAGGCCTCGATCGATCCGGGCTTGCCGAATCGTAAGCGGGAGAATTGGGTGCATCCCATAGAATCCAACGGCCGAATGCCCTGCCGGACCCGCTTGCCCATGCTCCGCTTGACCCCCTACTCCACCCTGTCCGTCCTCGCGACAGGCTGGCTGACCGCTTGTGCCCCGTCGATTCCGGTTCGAAGCTCGGCCGCCCGGATCGAGCCCACGCGGCTTGTCTTGCGGGAAGCCCCCACGGTCGAGCCAGGGAACCAAACCCCTAACGTTTCCGTGCGGGAAGGGCCGGAAGTCCCCAATCGACTCGATTGGCCGATGATCCGCCGCTTGGCGCTGGAGCACCATCCGCGCCTGCAAGCGATCGTGCTCGAGGCCGAAGCCCTCGAATTCGAACGGCAAACGGCCGATCGGTTGCCCAACCCGGTGGTGGGTCTTGAGGTCGAAGACTTTGCAGGCCAAGGGGATCGTAGCGGCTTGCGGGGTGCGCAAGAGACCCTGTGGGTTTCGCAGACCTTCGAAGCTGGCGGCAAGCGCGCAGCCCGCGTACGGATTGCGGAGGCTCACCAAACCATGCAGCAATTGGAAGGCGAGGTGGCCCGCCAGATGATCCTGGGCCAAGCGCGCCAAGCGTACCTTTCCACGCTAGTAGCGCAGCAAGCGCTCGCCCTGGCCACCGAGTTGGAGGGGCTGATGGATGGCTTCTATACGACGCTGCAGGGACGCGTGGAGGCTGGCAAGGTTTCGGCGCTTGATCAATCCCAGTACGCGGTGAGCATGTCAGGCGCGAGGCTCGATCGACAGCGTGCCGAACGGGCGGTTCGGTTGGCGTCCCAGCAGTTGGCCCAGTGCTGGGGAGGCGAAGCCGAAGGCTTGGTTGTGGTGGGGGATTGGCCCGAGCCGACGCCTTTGCCGGACCTAGACGGGCTGCGCACTCGTTTGGAGCGTACGGTTCGAATGCAACTGGCCCGCCAGGCGCAGCACCTTGCGTCCGCCGAGCTGGAGGCTGCGCGTGCCGGGCGTCACTCGGATTGGGAGTGGACCGTGGGGCTTCGCCGCTATGAAGACAGCGACGACTTCGCTGCGACCGTTGGGGTGCAAGCACCCTGGCGCTTGCACTCGAGCGGGAAGCAACGCGAGGCTGCCGCCCGGGCCCGCGAGGCGCGCAGTGAGTTCGAGGCTTTGGATCGAAAACGCCACGATTGGACCCAAATCACGACCTTGCACGGCGAAGCTTCGGCAGCCTTGGAGGCATTTGCCAGCATCCAGGGGCCGTTGTTGGAACAAGCCGAGTGGGTGTATCGATCGACTTTGGAGGGCTACCAACAGGGGCGCTTCGATCTGGTTCAAGTGCTCGCAGCCCAAGCGAGTTACTTCGATTTGCGAGCGCGCAAAGCCGAGGCTCTTGCTGACTACCACGGCGCCTTGACGCGCCTGAACACCCTTTTGGGGGAGACTTGGGAATGAAGCGATATCAACCGAAACGCACCCCGGGCACCGGAATGCCCATGGGGACGGCGGTGGGCAGCGTGCTCGTGCTCGCGTGCCTTGCAGCGGGCTGCGGCGGGTCGCCGACCGCAGGCGAGGCCAAGAGCGGACCGGCCGAACCCGATGCCCTGAGCGCCTTCTTCGAGGTGCCGTCGGACGCCTTGGCCAACCTGAGCCTGCAAGTGGTGGAGGCTGGACCGCGGCGTCTTTCCGCGCAGGCTCAGTATCCCGCCACCGTTGGTTTTCGCGCGCCCGACCGGGCCAGCATTGTGGCTCAAGTGGACGGGGTTTTGCAGGCCGTGGACGTGCAGCTCGGATCGAAGGTTGCATTGGGTGATCGCTTGGCGGTCATGACCAGCCGGGACTTGGCCCGGGCACGCAGCGTCTACCTGGATGGGGTGCACCGTCTGGAGTTCGCCGAGACCTTGGCAACCACCGAGGCGGATCTTTGGGAAAAGGGCATGACGTCGCGCGATGCTTTCAAAACCGCGCAGCACGCCCTGGCCGAGGCCAAACTAGAACTGCAAACCGCAGCCCAAGAATTGCTATCGCTCGGAGTGCGCCAAGCGGAGATCCAGGTTCTCCAAGCCAACGCCGACCCCCACGGGGATCGCGAGCCCGAACCCTTGCTCAATCGACTCGAACTGCGCGCCACCTTGGCCGGCGAAGTCGTTGGGTTGCATGGGACCACCGGCCAAGCCGTAGCCGCGGGGGATGCGTTGTTCGAAGTGGCCAACTTGGAACGCGTCTGGGTGGATGCTCGCGTTCCTGCCAAGGACCTGCCTTACTTGGGTTTGGGAACCATGGTTTCGGTGCACTGGAGCGAGGGGGGACTGCAAGCCGAAGGCCCGGTGGTGTACGTGGGCCCCGAAGTCGAATCGAGCAACCAAACCGCGTTGGTGCGGGTCGAGTTGCCCAACCCCACGGGCCGTTGGCGTCCGGGCTTGTTCGTGGTGGTCGCGGCCGAACAGAATCCGCAAAGGGTTCCTGTGGCCGTACCGGAGACCGCGCTGGTCTACCACGGAACCGAGCCCAACCAGGCGGTGGTCTTTGTGCAGACCTCGCCGGGGGCCTTCGAAGCCCGGCCCGTGGAGTATGGGCGTCGCGATGGTCAGTACGCGGAAGTGCGCTCGGGCTTGCAGGCCGGGGAGCAGGTGGTGCAAGGCGACATCCTGTTGCTCAAGGCCACCTGGCTCGGTGAGGGGGGCTTGGAAGAGTGATTGCCGCGCTTGTTCGCTTTGCCCTGACCCAGCGGATCCTGGTGCTGGTGGTCGGGGTGACCCTGGCGCTGGCGGGGGTTTGGGCCTTTGGGCGGCTGCCCATCGATGCCTTCCCCGACATTTCGGTGCCGCAGGTCCAGATCATCGTCAAGGTGCCAGGCCTTTCGCCGGTGGAAGTCGAGCAACGCATCACGCTGCCAATCGAAACCGAACTACGCGGCATCGAACGGCAGACGATGATGCGTTCGATGACCAAGTACGCGCTCTCGGTGGTGACGCTTGATTTCGAAGAGGGCACCGACATCTATTGGGCGCGCCAGCAAGTATCCGAGCGTTGGGGGGCCGTGCGCGATTCGCTCCCCCCCGGCACCGAAGGCTCGCTCGCACCGATCACCACCCCGCTAGGGGAAGTGTTCATGTTTACGCTCGAAGGGCAGGGCTACACCAACCGCCAGCTGCGCTCGATCCTCGACTGGAACATCCGCCCGCGTTTGCTCCCGGTCGCTGGCGTCGCCGACGTGAATGCGTTGGGCGGGGAGGTGCGCTCGATGGAAGTGCAAGTCCGGCCGGAGGCTTTGCAGGCCCATGCACTCACCTTAGACGATGTGGTGCATGCGATCGAAAGCAACAACCGCAACGCCGGGGGCGACCGCATTGTGCGCAACGACGAGGTGCTGCTCGTGCGGACCGTGGGCCGGCTGCTCGATTTGGAAGACCTGCGCAACGTGCCCGTGGCCAACCGCGATGGGGTGACCTTGCGCGTGGGGGACGTGGCCCAAGTGGCCGAAGGAGCGCTGACCCGCTATGGGGGTGTGACCAAGGATGGCAAGGGGGAGCACGTGCAAGGGTTGGTGCTCACGCGGTTGGGGGCGAACAGCCGCGACACGGTCGAGCGGGTCAAGGCCGTGCTTTCGGAGTTGGCTCCGAGTCTGCCGCCCGGGGTGCGGGTGGTCCCGTTCTACGATCGGACCGAGCTTGTGCGGCAGGCGGTGACCATGGTGCGCGATGCCCTCGCCATGGCCAGTCTGTTGGTCGTAGCGGTCCTGCTCTTGTTCATGGGCGACTTGCGCGGCTCGCTGGTCGCGGCGCTGATCTTGCCGCTGACGGTGCTGGGGACATTCGTGGGGATGTACTTCCTTGGGCTCAAGGCCAACCTGATGTCGCTGGGCGGACTGGCCATCGCCATCGGGATCCTGGTCGACCCGGCCGTGGTGGTGGTCGAGAACATGCAAACCTACCTGGCCCGAGCGCGGCGCGGGGTGGGGCGCCTGCACCAGATCTATCGCGCGGTGGTGGAGGTCGGCTCGCCCGTGGTTTCGGGCACGGCGATCATCGTGATTGTGTTCCTGCCGATCCTGAGCCTCTCGGGGCTCGAAGGCCGCATGTTCGGTCCCTTGGCGGAGACGATTGCGTTGGCCTTGGTGGTGGCGGTGCTGCTTTCGCTGGTCTGCCTGCCCGTTGTGGGCAGTTTCGTGTTGCGAGCAGGGGGACAGGAAGACAACGGGCTGCTCAGGATGCTCAAGCGGGCGCACAAGCCGGCGGTCGAGTGGGCCCTGGCGCGACCCCGGCGCATTGCCTTGGGGCTCGTCGGCCTGATGGTGCCCGCGGGCTGGGTGTTTGCGCACATCGGGGGCGAGTTCATCCCCACCCTGCAGGAGGGGACGATGGTCGTGCAGACCACCAAGCTACCCAGCATCTCGTTGGCCAAGTCGCTCGAGATCGACGGACGCATCCAGCGTGCCCTGCTCGAGCAACCCGAGGTGCTGCACGTGGTTTCGCGGCTCGGTTCGGACGAATTGCGGCTCGATCCGATGGGGTTGGGTGAGACCGACCATTACTTGGTCACCAAGCCCAAAGCGGAATGGGGCGTCCAAGATGGCGAGCACCTCGAGCGAGCGTTGCGCGAACGGTTGGCACGCATCCCGGGCGTCGCGTTCGGTTTCACCCAGCCGATCGAAATGCGCACTTCGGAGATGATCACGGGGGTGACCTCGGCCTTGGCGATCAAAGTCTTCGGCCACGACCTCGACGAACTCGACCAGCTTTCGGCTCAGGTCGAGCAAGTCGTGGCGGCAACCCCCGGCGCGGTCGACGTCAAGCGCGGCCGATTGAGCGGACAAACCTACTTGGAAATCCAAATGGACCATGCCGCGATGGCCCGCTTTGGTGTGGGCGTCGAGACCATCAACGCATTGATGGAGACCGCGGTAGCGGGACGTGTGGTGACCGAAATGATCGACGGCAGCCAGCGCATCGGGGTCGTCGTGCGCTATCCCGAGGCCGAGCGCAACACCGTTGCAGCGCTCGAGCGTCTGCGCGTGCCCACCGCCCAAGGTCAAGCGGTCCCGCTGGCGAGTCTGGCCCAGGTGGTCGAACTCGATGGGCCGGTGGTCTTGGAGCACGAACAAAGCATGCGGCACGTGGTGCTCGAAGCCAACGTCGAGGGCCGCGACATCGTGGGCCTGGTCGAAGAGCTGCGCCAACGCATTGCGAACGAGGTGCCCATGCCCCCAGGCTACTACGTGGAGTATGGCGGGCAGTTCGAAAACCAAGCGCGCGCCTCGCAGCGCTTGGCGCTGGTGGTTCCCGTGGCTTTGGCCTTGGTATTCTTGATCCTCTTCAGCACGTTCCGGTCGCTGCGCCAGGCTGGGCTGATTCTGTTCAACATCCCGGTCGCATTGATTGGCGGGGTCTTTGCCCTGTCTTGGAGCGGGCTGTACATGTCGGTGCCGGCTTCGGTGGGCTTCATCGCCCTGTTTGGAACCGCGTTGCTCAACGGCATCGTGATGTTCACCTACTTCAACCAACTGCGCGATGGGGGAGCTTCGCTCGATGAGGCCGTGCGCCTCGGAGCCAGCCGACGGCTACGACCGGTGCTCATGACCGCCGTCACCACGGGGCTCGGTTTGGTACCTTTGCTGCTCGCAACGGGGCCGGGTTCGGAGGTTCAGCGGCCGCTAGCCATTGTCGTGATGGGGGGCCTGTTCACGTCGACCCTGGTGACGCTGGTGGTGCTGCCTTCGCTGTATGCTTGGTGGGAGCGGTCGGCGGCCAAAACCAAAGCGTCGCAAACCTCGCCTCTGGTGGATCTCCCATGAAGTGCTTGACCCTGTACCTGCACGCGCAGGTGGCCGACGATGCCCTCGACTGCCTTCGTTCGCAGCCCGCGATCACGGGTTTCACGTTGAGCCGCTGCGAGGGGCATTCGCTGTCCAGCGAGCAGGATTGGTCTCAGGGCACCCTGGACCAGGTGGTGGGGTACGTCCCCCGGGTGCGGATCGAGATCTTGCTCGAAGCCGAGCAGGTCCAGCCGTTGCTGGCCAGCCTGCGTGGGTGCCTGCAGGGCGGTCGTTCGCACGGGGTTTGGAGCCTTGCCTCGTTGGACGACACCGGCCGGCTCTAGCGCGAAGCCTGGGCCGTCCCGGAGCGATGTGTGGGGGAAGGGCGGCGCCTACGGGGAGGTCTTGAGGCAGCCAGCTTCGGGGAATGGCCTAGAGCAGCAGCCTCCGGCCAGCTTGCACCCCCAACACTCCAGGGCCAAACGAGTAGAGACTCGCCTATGCCCAAGGGAGCGGCGCTGGTTGGGCCAAGGGGCGCCTCAGTCGATCAGCGTGGGGAGCGGGATCTCGTAGACATCGCGCAGGATGTCGGCCAGTTCGCGGAAGTTGTTCACCGCATGGTCGGGCACGACCTGCGTTTCCGTGACCTTGCTGGCCCGTTTGCACCAGACGGTTTTCATCCCCAGGCTCTTGGGAGGGGCGATGTCGTTGTCGGGATTGTCGCCCACATACATCACCCGCGTGCGGTCGGTGAGCCCCATGTCGGTCAGCGCGAGCTGGTAGAGCTTGGGGTTGGGCTTGTTGATCCCAACGGCGTCCGAAATGAACACGGTGTCGGGTGAGAAGGGGGTCGGGATCAGCCCTAGGCGGATCAGCTTCTCGGTTTGCTTGCCCGTCCAGCCGTGGGTGATCACGCCGACTCGCGTATCGGTTGCGACCAGGCCATCGAGCAGGGGGTGCACATCCTCGAACGGCGCGAGGCCTTGGAACTTGGTGTCGTGGTATGCCACGACCCCGGCGCTGACGATCATGGCGCGCCGATCGATGAGTTTGGAGCGGCCCATCAATCGGATCACCAGCTTGTCGAAGTGGTGGTCGTAGTTGGAGCCGAACTCGGAAAGCACCTCCTTCAGCTCGGCCAAGGCTTGCTCCTCGGTGGCTTCGAGGCCGTATTCGACCATCGCATGGACTGCGTTGCGGCGAGCCAGGGTGGTGAACGCCGTGGTCGAGAACAACGTGTCGTCCACGTCAAAGAGGATGGCGTCGAGCGCAGGCATAGGGGGCAGGGGCTGAAAGGCGGCCGATGCCCACAGGGTAGCGCCGCGACCTAGGTGGGCCATAAAAAAAGGGCCACTCCCGCGCGGGGAGTGGCCCTTGTGGGCAAATCGTTGGGGCTAGGAACCCCGACAAGCGGGGAGCCGAACCCTAGAGGGCCTTTTTCTCGAGCTTCTCGGCTTCCTCGCGGACGTCGGTGATTTGGGCACGGATCAGGATCATCAAGCTCTCCCGCTCGTCGTTGTACCCTTCGCTCTTGAACAGGAAGCCCAGGATCGGAATCCGGCCGAACCACGGGACTTCGGCGCGACGCTCAACGTTGCGGATCGAGGACAGACCGCCGAGCAGCACCGAGCCACCGTCGGGCAGGTGCGCCGAGGTGTTGATGCTTTGCACTTCCAACTCGGGCAGCTGGAACTCGACCGGCGACGTGTTGCCACCCAGGGTGGTGGAGAAGGTCCGCAGGCCAACGACCTTGGCGATCGTGGGTTGGACTTCCAACTTAAGGTACTTGCGGTCGTGCTGGATCGTGGGGCGCACGTCGAGCGCGATGCCCTCGTGCAGCACGTTGATCTCCGGGTCGGCCACCGCTTGGAACTGGGCCACTTCGACGCTGAAGTCCTGGATGAAGGCGCGCTGGTTGACCACCGCGACGTAGGCGCGGGAGTTGTTGTGCACGCTGAGCATCTGGTTGTTGATGATCTCGTACTTGTTCGACTTCTCGACGGCGCGCAGGATCGAGGAGACCTCGGCGTCGTTGAAGAAGTTCCATTGGAAGGTGAACCCGCCGATGGTGGAGAGGGCGCTACCCAAGTTGGTGTTGAAGTAGTTCCCGGTCCGCGCCGCAAAGGCGCCGTCCTGGCCATCGTCGAAGAAGAAACCAGCGCTGGGGGCGCCCGCGGCGTCTTGGCCGGTGGCACCGGTGCCGCCGTTGTCGAGACCGCGCGAAGCCTGGTCTTCCAAGCCGTTGGTCACGTCCTGGAGGGTGCGTCCGTCCAAGCCTCGGAAGTCGTTTCCGATCTCTTGGATGAAGTTGTCCCCAACCGTCATGAACTTGGACTCGATGGTGACCAGCGTCGAGTTGAGGCGACGCAAGTCCTCGAGGAAGTCGCGGATCTTCTGCTGAACCTCCAGCGAGTGGGTGACCACGATGAAGCCTTCGCCAGCTTCGATGCTGACGCCGTCGCCCCAGCTTTCGGGTTCCACGTTCTCCTGGATGAGCGTCATCAGGTTCTCGATCTCGATCACCCGGTGGGCTTCGAGCGTGCCGCCGAAGGGGCCACCGCCGTCTTCATCGGTATCGAGTTCGTCGTACAGGCGGATCGTATCGATGCGCGGACCGGTGAAGTCGGTCAGGCCGACGACCAAGTCCTGCACGTCATGGTTGTGCACGACCGGCTTGCCACGGGCCTTCTCCTTGGTGGTCACCAGGATGGTTTCGTGGCGGATGGTCCAGGTCACGTCGCCTCCGGCTTCGCTCATCAGGAAGTCCAGGGCGTTCTTGATCGACATCGGGTTGGTGAAGTCGAGCTTGAACGTGATGCCAGCCGAGGTGACCGCATCTTCCGCAGCGGGATCCACCATCAGCGGCAGGTCCGAGAAGCTGGCCAGGATGTTGACCACGTTGGTCAGGCTGTCCTCGTCTTCCTTCGAACGCAGGGTCACGAAGGTGTTGTCCATGCGCTCGCGCAGTTCCAACTCGACCGGATCCACGTCCTTGGTCAGGTCCAGGCCGCGACGAACCTTGCGGCGGTCGGTGAGGTCACGCCACACGCCGACGTCGGGGAAGGTCACCGGCTTGGTGGTCAAGATCTGGAGGCTCTGCAGGTGCAGCTTCCACTGGGCGAAGGCCTCGCGGCGCTCTTCGACGTAGCGGCGGTTGGCCTGCTGGCGGCTAGCGCGGAAGGCCGCTTCACGGATCTCCAGGGCTTGTTCGTTGCGCGGGGCGGAACGCAGCGCGTCGTCGGCGTGGCTGATCGCCTCTTCGTACTTGCGGGCTTCGAAGGCGTCGATGGCGTTGAGCACCATCGTGTTGACCCGGGCTTCGCGAACCTGGCGCTCGGCGCTTTCTTGCTCGCGCAGGCGGTTGAAGGCCTTTTGCTCTTCTTCCATGCGCAGGCGGTCGGCGTTGGCGGTCCGTTCGGACTTGGCACGCTCGAGAAGTTCGGTGGCACGGGTGTCGAGGCCGTCCCAATCCAGCGCATAGGGGGCCGAGCGGATCGAGCTCACGGCAAGGGTCAGCTCGCTGACCGCGTCGTCGTAGTCGCGCCGGGAGAGGGCCAATTGGCCCTTCTGGAACAGGTCTTCGGCCTGGGCCTTGATCTGCTGCACCCGCAGTTGGTGGCGCGTGGCCATGAACTCACCCAGGGTTTGGTTCTGGCTGGATTCCTTGCCAAGCAGCGACTGGATCTCCGCGCCCATCTTTTGGGCTTGAAGGCTGTCGGGCTCGAGGGTCAAGGCGGCTTGGACTTCGTCCAGGGCCTTGTCGAGCTGCATCGTCGCGTAGAACGACTTGGCCTTCATGATGTGGTCTTCGACCATCATGCGGGTGTACTGCTCGCGCAAGGACAGCTGGTCGGCGACCTCTTCGATGGTGGCTCCCCCCTGGTCCTGGGCCGTTGCCAAGCTGGCTTCGACCTGAGGGCCAGCCGCGAGGTTGGCCTGGACGTCCGCGGGCACTTGGCTTTGAGCGTCAGGTCCTTGCCCGTCGCGTTCAGCAGTGAGCGAATCGCCCTGGGGAGAGGTGCAAGCGCACACAATGAGCAGGGAAGTTGAGATGGCGTAACCGGCGATCCTCATTACGGGTTCTTCTCGAAGCTGCGCTAGGGTGGGGGGAAGCGATGCACCTCAAGGTCCGAGTGGGGACCGGGGGACGGTGCAACGTGGGGGGTTTTCTGTGGGGGCCGAATCGGTTGGGAGGCGGCGTGGGGTTCCCGAGGAGGCAAGAAGATACCTCAGCGGGTCACGGGGCGTCAAAGCCTTGCCCTGAAAACAAGCCCTTGCCAGATACGGACTTAGGCGGATTCAGGACAGGCGCGAAGGCAGGCAAAGAGCAGCTGCAGAGCGGGCTCTCCAGCAACCCGCCAAGGGCCCTTGTGGGGCCCCTGGCGAGTGTTTCGGTCTCGATTCAGCGGATGTGGTCCGGGAAGGCACCGCCGAAGGAGATGTCGCGGAAGCCGGCTGCGACGGCCGCGTCGAGCACGGGGATCACGTCGCCCATGATGCACAACCCATAGGGTTGCAGCACGGCAGGGGCCTTGTCGTCATCGCGGGCTTCCTTGATGAGCTTGAGCCGCTTCTGCAGCTCGGCCAAGTCGGTGAACTTCTGGGTACCGATCGAGTAGCTCAGTTTGCGGTTGATGAAGATGTGGCGCGACTTGCCGGTCGGGTCGTCGTAGGGGTGGGTTCCCTCGGCGTTCATCTTCTGACCTTCGTCCACCACGTGGATGTCGACTTGCACCTTTTCGATGGGTTCGGCCTCGGTGGTGTTGACCCCCACGTCCTTGGGCAGGTAGGCGGTCAGCTTGCCCTCGAGCACTTTGAACTTGAGGGTGCACATAAAGAAGATCAGGAGCAGGAACGTGACGTCGATCATGGGCGTCATTTCCATTTCGTGCTTCTCGTTCTGGATATCGTTGATCATCGACATGGCGAAGTCTCCTTGGGTGGGGGGCCGTAGCGGGGCAGCGGGCGGTTTCTCTTCCTAATTCTCTTCCGGGATGCTCGCACCCAGCTGGACCTTCCAGATTTGGATACCGGGCAGGCTACAGGCCTCCATCACCTTCTGAACGTACTTGAAGGGCACCGAGATGTCCCCCCGGATCATGAGCGGATCATCCGGGTAGCCGTCGGCCGCTTTGGGGCTGTTGAGTGCCACCAAAGCCAAGAGCTGCTTGAGCTTCTTCAAGGGGTCGGCGCTCGCCCCATCCCGCTCGGGATCGAACAGCATGTCGCGGCGCACAATGATCTCCCCGTTGTGGCGGATGTTGACGATCGGGCGCTTCTCGTTGGGATCCGGCTTGTCTTCCACGGCCGCGTGGGCCTTGGGCAGCTGCAGGTCTTCCAAGTCCTGCTGGGACAAGTCGGTGATGATCATGAAGAAAATGATCAACAAGAACACCACGTCGATCATCGACGTCATGTTCAATTCCATTTCGGTGTTCGCGTCGTGCTTGGCGAGGTTCATGGGAGGATTCGGTGGGGGCCTGAAAGAGGGGGGCGCCGGGCATCCGTAAGGGGGACTACCCCGTCGGGAGCCCCGGGTTACCGCTGGGCGGCTCCCCGGGGTCCCCAAGGGGTTACTTGCCGGGTTGGCCCGGGCGGAAGCGCTCGAAGAGGTCTTCCACGATCGCGCCCGTTTCGATGATCGTGCGGATCATGCGGTTGCGCAGGAAGGCGAACGCGGCGGTCGTGGGGATGGCCACGATCAGACCGAATAGGGTGGTCAAAAGCGCCACCGAGATACCGGAAGCGAGTTCGGCGGGGGAGGCCTGACCACCCGAGGAGGCGATCGTGTTGAAGGCCGTCACCATGCCCGACACCGTACCGAGCAGACCCATCATGGGGGCCACGTTGGCGATCAGGGAAAGCCAGCCGATCTTCTGGTGCAGCTTGACGGACTCTTCATCGCCCATCTCCTCGATGCACTTTTCGATCACTTCGAACTCGTGGCCGATCTTGGCGATGCCCGCCGCGCAGACGCGCGTGAAGTAGTTGGGCTCGTCTTCGCACAGGTTCATGGCTTCCTGGTACTGACCTTCGTCGAACAGGGCTTGGATCTCGTCAATCTGGTCCGGGGGGGCCAGCTTGTCACGCTTGAGCGAAACAAAGGCCTCGATGATCATGGCCAAAGCCACAACCGAGAGCACCACGATGCACCAACCGATGGGGCCGGAGTCCACAATCAGCTTGCCGATCGAAATGTCTTCCTCAGCAGCTTTGCTGGCTGCGGGGGCTGCTTCCTGGGCCAAGGCGAGCGGGGACGAGGCGATCAAAGCCGCGATTCCGTAAGCAGCGGAACGGGACTGTAGGGCAATCCGAGCGGGAAGGAGGGTGATGTTCATGACCAGGGGGGTACCGTTCAGGTGCGAAGCCGGAGTGGCCGCGCGATTAAGGAAGAGAGATGGGTTGGGGAGAAGGGTGCGTATCAGTTCCACTTGGCCGCGTAGAACGCGGTGGGGGTGTCGCCATAGGCACTCTTAAGCTTGGCAAGCAGGACGGCAACTTGCGCCTGGGAGGCTTTGTTGCCACCAGCGGCCTTGAGGGCTTTGGCTAGCCCGAACATGGCACGCGCGGTTCGATCCCGTCCCGAGGGGTCCAGGGCGGACACTCGGGCCAGGTGGATTTGGGCTTCGGCAGCGGCACCGTCGGCCAGGAGAGCTTCGCCCAAGCCTAGGGTTGCCGAGAACTTGCCCGCGGGGGCCAGCTCGGTGCGAGCGATCATGCGCTCGAAGAAGGCCTTGGCACCCCGCGCATCGCCGGAAGTCAACAGGCAAAAGCCTTCACCCGTGCTGGCTGTCGCAGCCAATCCGTCGAGCCGGGCCCGCTCTGCGGCCGGAGCGTCCTTGGCGAGGGCTTCGAAACCCGGCTGGCAAGAAGCGAAGAGTTCGCGGGCTTTGCCGGTGTTCTTCAATTCCAATGAGGTCCAAGCGGCGTTCATGCCCGCTTCCAGGCACAGAACCGGCGAGAACCCAGGGGTTTTTGCCTGGCCCTTGTCGTAGAGCGCCAGGAAGGCGTCCATCGCTTCTTGCGGTTTGCCTTCGATCCAAAGCGCGCGGGCTTTCAGCGCCATGGCTTCGGGGACCGAGCGGCCATTCGGGAATTCATCGAGGAAGCGTTGGGCTTCGTCGGCGCACTCCTGGAGTCGGGCTGGGTCCTTGGCGCCAAGGTTCAAAAGGCACCCGGCAGCGCTCATGCGCGCGGCCGCCTTAACCACCGGGCGCGAATCGCTGTCGCTGGCCGCCAAGCGGAACTGCAGTAGGGCGTTCTCGAAGTCCTTACGATCCAGGTAGGTGCGCCCATCGTGGAACGACTGGGGCACGTCGCCCCAGGTGATGCGCAGCACCTGATCGGCATCCACTTTGGCCGTGGAATCTTCGCCGGTCTTCACGGTGACACCGGCCAAGTCGTTGGCTTCCACCACGCCACCTATGGTGATCACCCGCTCCGAACGGGGGTTGTAGTAAGTGACTTGATCTTTGGCCTGGGCCAAACCCAAACCAGAGAGACCCAGACCCAACCACAGTCCAAGCGCCCAACGCTTGCCGCGGACCCAACGCAAGCCGCGGACAGGGAGGGTGGGCTCAAGGGGCCGGCGGAACATGGTTGCCATCATATCCATAGGGTTCGAGGGGACAAGGCGGGCCGCCCGAAGGCTACCCAGGCGGGTCTTGGAATGAGCGAGGTGCATGGTCACTTGGCCCGTTCCTCCAGCCAGCGGTAGTAGTTGCGCAGGGCATGGCCCCCGGTGCGCCGGATCAGGTCCTTGTCGGTTTCTTTGTCGCAGACGTCGTCGACGTCATCCCAGTTGGGCTTGCCGAGTTGTACGGCGATGGCATTCAATTGGGTCTTGACGCTGTCGCCTTTGATCGAGTTGATCGCACCCCACTTGTAGTAGGTGTAGGCCAGCAGGAACTTGAGTTCGAACCATTCGCAGGAGTAGCTCTGGCGCTGGCGCGCGAAGAGGTCCAGTCGGTCCGAAGCGTAGTTGAAGAGCTCCTCGGTTCCGCCGGTGCCGGGGACCTCGATGATCGGCTTGCCGTCTTGGCCACCTTCGAGCCAACCGGTGAGGGTCTTGACCCACACGATGGTGGCGTTGCGGCTGATCTTGAGCTTGCCGTCGGCCGCGATGTCGGCTTCGATCAGGGGGGTCAGGATGTTCGAGGCGGCGACCACTTCGCGCTTGCTCATCAAGAGTTCGGCGTAGCGGGGTATCACGAACTGTTGGATCTTGTCCACCAGGTCGGGATCGGTCGTGTCCTTGAAGGCGGCATACAGCTTGTGCATGGCCTCCAGCGCCTTGTCGTTCTCGCCCAAATCGAGCCAGTGATCGGCCTCGTTCCAAAGGTTGGGGTAGGAGGGCTCGCCGCTGGCGTTGGACACTTCCAGGCGCTCCGCCATTTCGCGCAGGATGGCGGTCCGCTTGGCCGGGTCTTTCTCCTTCTCCAACAAACCCTTGAGTTCGATGTAGAAGGTCGTGGACGCCTTCGAGGTCACCCCCGAATCGGGCGACAACGCCTCAAGGACTTCCAGCGCCGAACGGGCTTCTTTGGTTTGGCCGAGGGCTAAGTGGCTGCGCATGAGCAGGCTCAAAGCGCTGTTGCACAGCGACGTTTGGGTCCGGTGGCGGTCCTGGTAGCCATCGAGGATGTCGATCGCCTTTTGGAACTCGCCCTTATCGAAGTAGCAGAGCGGCAAGTAGAACTCGACGATCGCCAGCGACTGCAGGCGGTTGGCCTTGCGCCGCGGGCTTTCGGTGTCGTACTGCGGGTCGGGAACGATGTCGTTCAGGAAGTGCTCGAAGGTGGTGATGGCCTCGTCGTACTTCTTGAGGTACACCTGGCAGTAGCCGATCTTGACCAGGGCCAATTCGCCGTAGTCGTTGTCGAGACCGACTTCCTTGTACTTGGTGATGGCTTGCTCGTATTCCTTGCGGCGCTCGAGTTTCTCGCCCGCACTGTACAGCACGCTGTCGCCGTCTTCGCTGTGCTGGGTCACCAAGGTTTCCGACTCACGCACCAAAGCCGTGAGCGGGCTGTTGGCGTCGGTGGGGTCCACCAAGCTCGAGATCAGCTTGTTGTAGGCCCGGGCCGAAGCACTGTCCTTTTCCAAATCGCCGCCAGCGTACTTGGCCACGCCCTCGCGGAAGGCCATGGCGGCTTCCAGCGGGCGCTCCTGGCGGTTGTAGATGTTGCCCAGCACGTTGTAGAGCGTCGGCATGAGCTCCAGCCGAGTCGATTCATCGCCCGCCAATAGCTCGGTGGCCAGGCGGCGCGCCTTTTCGATGGCCGCGTCGTAGTTGCCGCTGCGGTACTCGCCCATCAGCCCTTCCATCTGCAACTGGGGCGACACCACGATGCCCGGGGTCTCGGCGATTTCCGCCAAGAGTTTCTGGGCGCGGGTGCGCAGGTAGCCGAAGTCGGTGGTTTCGTTGACCTCGGTGGCCAGGGTGATGGCGAAGTTGGTGGTGTCGGTCTGGTCGCGGCGCGAGCGCACGGCGGCCTTCATTTCTTCCTCGGTGGCGAACCATTGGGCTTGGCCCTTGACCACGTCGCCGCCGATGAAACCGTTGGAGTTGAGCAGCGTGCGCGCAGCCACCAAGAGGGCTTCCTGACCGTTGCGGTCGAGCGAAACGCCCTCCTTCTTCCAGGTGTTGATGAAGTACAGGCTGCGCTGGATGGCGGTCGCCTCGTCACCCATTTCGGCGTGCGCGCGGATCGAACCATCGACCGAAAGCTGCACGAACGAGAAGTAGAGCGCAATGTCTGCGGGAGCCAGCTCGAATTCGGTCTTCATGGCTTCCCATGCAGCCGGATCGAAGGGAATGGTGGATTCCAGCACCGAGTCGTAGAACAGCGCGGCATCGGACCACTTGGCTTGATCGGTGTAGATCTGCCCCATGGTGTCGAACGCGTAGAACGCGCCCGGCGTCCCATCGCCGGCCGAGGCTGCTAGGTCCTCCAAGGCGTCCATGGCGAGCTGGTAGTAGCTCTCCCCGTCGGGCAGGCTCTTGGCAATCATGGCCAGCATCTGCCCGCGCTGCAGCATCAGGCGCCACATTTGCTGGGTTTGGCGTGTGGTGCGCTCGCTCCCCAAGGCCTCGAGCGCGTTGACCGTTTCCCCGGTCTGGCTGACCGTTTCGGTCAAAACCTGGACTTGGCGCTCGCGCAGGGCGGTGGCTTCCTCGCCGACGGCTTCTTCCAGGTCTTGGTCGAGGTATTGGCTGTAGGTGTAGGCGGTGCTGACCAACGCGCCTTCGGCCTCCTCGCGCAGCGAGGAGTTCGAGCGGCCGCTCAGGAAGGCTTTGTACTCGTCCAGGGCTCGGTCGTAGAGCTTGCGCCGTTCGGCGGAATCGCGGTTGAGTCGACCACTTTGCGCATACAGATCCGCGCGCACCAAAGCCGACCGGTCCTTCTGGAGGTCGGTCAGGTTCTTGCCCTTGAGTCCGTCCAGGACACCCTCCGCGATGTCGACAAATCCCCATTGCGCGGCGAGCCCCCGGGCAAACTCCAGATCGGCCTCGATTTGAGAGGCGCTGAGTTCTTGGGTCGCGGCCCAGCCAGGAGCTGCCAGGAAGGCAACTTGGGGGGCGATCAGCAAAAAGGAAAGGGGTCGAAGCATGGCGTCGAGCGGATGGATTGCACCGGCCACCGTGCCCGGCGTGGCCGAACGGGGGGGAGTGCGGAAACGAACAGGTCCTGAGAACTAGAGACCCGAGGGGGGAACGTAACCGAGAGAAGGTAAGAACCCGGGTGGTTGCCTTCCCGGAGCAGGGAGCACCTGCTCCGGGAGGGGACCCGGGACCGAGGGGCAGAAACTACTCGGCGACGCCCATTTCCGCCGGGGTCGGCTCGATCTCGGCGGGGATCACGATGTCGGCGCGCAGCAGGATGAGCAGTTTGCGGTTCGACACGTAGTTGCCTTTGCGATCGAACAGGGCCGACAAGAGCGGGATCTTGTTGAGGATCGGGACGCCCGAGTTGTAGCTCTGGCGCTCGATCTCTTTCATGCCACCGAGCATCACGGTGCCGCCATCGGGGATGGGGATCGTGGTGCGCACGCGCTGGTACTCGATTTCGGGCAACTGGATCGTGACCGAGGTTTGCGAACCCAGGGTGGTGGAGCGCTCGGTGATCGGGCGCTTGAGGCGCGCGACGGTGGGGCGCAGTTCCATGGTCACAAAGCGACGGTCGGCCGAAACCACCGGACGCACGTCCAGGATCACGCCTTCGTGGGTCACTTGCACGACCGGGTCCGCGATCGAGCTCGCTTGCGCGATCTGCACGTCGAAGTCCTGCACGTAGGCGACTTGGTTCAAGACCGCCAGGTGCGCACGGGAGTTGTTGTGCACCAAGAGGCGCGGGGCGGTCACCAGTTCGATGCGCTCGGACTTGGAAACAGCGCGCAACACCAGTTGCAGCTGCAAGTCGTCGAGGAAGGTCCACTGGAACGACAGGCCGCCCGAACCGCGGAACTCGTCGTTGCCAAGCTGGCGGTCGTAGAGGTTCTCCATGCGCGCACGGAAGTTGCCGTCTTGACCATCATCGAACCAAGCGCCCAAGTCGTTGGTGCGGCCGATGTCCGAAGCCAGTTCGGCCGCTTGGGCCGGATCGCCGAAGTCGTTGAAGTCTTCGCCGTTGACGCCCAGTCCCGGGGGACCGAGGCCGCGGAAGTCCACGCCGATGTCTTCGAGGAAGTTGTCTTCCACTTTGACGAACTGGGCTTGGATGTCGACCATGATGCCGGTCGCTTCGCGCAGGTCGTCGAGCAGCGATTGGATCTGCTGGTGGACCTCGGGGGTCTGGCTCACGACCAGGGTGCCCGACTCGGCCACAACGCGGATCGAGTTGCCCGGATCGTTGTCCCAGGACTCGGGGGCGATCGCGCCTTGGATCAGGATCTCGAGTTGGTCGCCACTGATGACGTTCGACTCACGCTCTTCGGGAGCTTCTTCGTTCGACTCGATGCCGCCCGAGGGCTGCACGTTGATGACCGGACCGGGGTAATCGCGCACGGGGGTGATCAGGTCGTGAACGGGGTAGTTCACGAGCACCTGACCTCCGGTGGCTTGGTCGCGGGTCACGAACTTGACGATGCCGTCTTGGATCTTCCAGGTCAGGTTCTCGCGGGTTTCCGCGATCAGGTTCAACACGTTGAGAACCGAGTTCTCGGGGCTGTTGAGCGCGATGGTGGTTTCCTCGGCGTCGAGGCTGTCCATCACGTTGGGGGAGACGTAGAAGTTGACGCCGGTCAAGTTCTGCAGGTAGGCGGCCACCACTTCGATGCTGGTGCCTTCGCCATCCGGACCTCCGAAGCGAACTTCGAAGCGGGTGTCTTTGAGAGCTTGCATGACGCGCGCGCGGTCGGGGTCGTCGGCGCGCTTGAGGTCGGCTTGCGCCAAGTCCACGCGTTGGCTGACGATCTTCCAGCGTTCGATGTCGAACTTAAGGGGCTCGACTTGCGGCACGTTCTCGTGCTTCAGTTCGTCAAAGGTTTTGAGCCACTCTTCGCGCAATTGGGTGCGTTGCTGCTCATCGCGGCGCGAGTAGCGCGTGTCTTGGATGACCTCTTTGAGGTGCTGGGCGCGGGAGTTGTCCGGATCGCTGGCCAGGATGATGTTGGTCCAGTTTTCGGCTTCGTCGTAGCGGTCGGCCAGGAACGCGTCGTTGGCCTGGGCGTACTGCTGGGCGATGGTGCGCTCTTTCTGGGCCTTGGCTTCTTCGAGGCGCTTGGCCTTGGCGGCGGCGGCTTCCTCTTCGGCGAGCTTCTGCTCGCTTCCGACTTGCTCGTCGCGCAGTTGCAGGGCCTGCTGGAGGCGTTCCTGCATCAGTTTCATGTCCAGATCTTCCGAGGAGATCATGGGGTGGATGCTGAGCAAGTTGACCGCGTTACGGTACTCATCCGCGGCGGCTTGGTACTCGCCGTTGCGCAGGGCTTGGTCGCCCTTGCGAGCGTACTCCTCCATTTGCATGCGGGCTTCGGCGCGACGCACGAGGATCTGGTCCACGTTGCTGTCGAACTGCTCCATGCCTTGGGAGTAGGCGTCGCCCAGCACCGATTGCGTTTGGCGCAAGCCTTCGCGGGCGTCGGCGTTGGAGGGGTCCAGGTCGAGCGCGCGCGAGAAACTTCCCAGCGCCTCTTCCAGTTCGGCCCGGTCCACGTGGGCACGACCCTCTTCCACCAAGCGCTGCGCCAGGTGCAATTTCTGCTCCTCGCGCCGCTGGATGCGAGCGGCTTGTTCGGCCAAGTCCTCGCCTTCTGTCCCTTGCAGGGTGGGGGCGGTCAGGCTGCCCTCGACCCGGATCGAGTCGAGTTTGGGCTGAACGGTGGCAACGGGAGTCGCGGTCCCTTGCGGGGCCAGCGGGGTGCCCGCAGATTGAACTTGCTCTTCAGCCTGGGCCGTCGAATTGCGGAGCGCGGGGGTCGGCTCCGTGGAATGGCAAGCGATGAACGCCGCAGCGAGGAGCGGCAGGTACGACAAGCGCATGGTTTCTCTGGCCCGAAGGCGTAGGGGGGGGACTTCACCCACTTGAGTTGGGCGGGGTCGGTCTTAGGAAAAGCAGAGGAGGGGGAAAGGAACCGGGTCCTGCGGCCGATGGGGCGTGCAGTCACCCGAGATTCCTCGAGAAGTCCGAACCCTATGGCGGGCGGTCCGTTTCCAAGCTGCCTAGGCGGCCAGGGCGGGCGTCTGCACATTCCCCGAGGGGGGCAGGTTCGGTTGGAAGATGGTAAAGAGGGGGGGAGCATAGCGCCCTGGGACCCAGGGGGTCAATGCGCGGTCTGCTCGCCTTTTTTGCTGGAGGGATTTCGCAGGAGCTCGCAGCACGGGTCGGGAGGGGCGTCGGGGCGGGCGTCGGGAAGGGCGTGGGGAATGCTGGCTTGGGCGCAACTGCGCGTTTGCGCACCTTGGAAGGTGCCCTAGCACGCAGCAGGACCCAGGTAACCTAGCAAGCACCCGGGAGAGCCCGGAAGTTGACTCCGAAGCCCTGCCGACCCCAGGGCTAGGAACTTTGGATTTCCCCGGCCTGCGGACCTGCCGAGGGCTTGCCCGATCCGGGTAGGGGCAGGTTGGCGGCTTTCATCGCCAGCTGGATGTCGAGCCAGCAATCGCGCTTGCGCTCGGGGTTGCGCAGCAAAAAGGCCGGGTGGAAGGTCGGGACCACCTGGAGGCCCTTTCGGGCGTGAATCTGGCCCCTAAGCGCCGAAATCGGAGCATTCGTGCCCAACAGGTGCTGCGCGGCATGGGTCCCGAGGGCCACGATCACGGCCGGTTGTACGAGCTCGATTTGGCGGTCGAGGAAAGGGGTGCAAAGCTCCTTTTCCTCGGGCAGGGGGTCGCGGTTGCCCGGGGGCCGGCACTTGAGCACGTTGGCGATGGTGACCTGGTCGCGGCGCAGCCCCATGCCCTTGTTGATGATGTCGGTCAGGAGTTGGCCCGCCTTACCCACGAAAGGGACCCCGGTGCGGTCCTCGTCGGCGCCCGGGGCTTCGCCCACAAAGAAAATGCCCCCCGGCTGGGCGCTGCCGTCTGCGAAGACGGTTTGGGTGCGGGTTTGTCCCAGGCTGCACGCCTGACAGCCCGCTACGGCGCCCCGCAGCTGTTCCAAACTGAGACACTTGGCGGCCACTTCCGAGGGGGAGACCGCCTCTGTGGGGGTCCTGGGGGCGGTGCGAGCCGGTTCTTGGGGAGCGGAGGGGGGGAGCGGGGGAGCTTGCGCGGCGGCCGTGCGGGGCCAAGCGGCAACGGGGCCTGCAGCGCGGGGGGCTGCTTGGGGCGTCGCGACCGGATGGGGATCTGGGCGGGGATTCGGGCGAGACTCTCCCGCTGTGGTCTCGCGAAGGGGCGCCGGGTCCTGGATGGACCCTCCCACGAAAATGCGTCGTTGACCCATGGTCCGGCGTCGCAGCAAGTGGCGGTGCAGCGAACGGATCAGAGTCCCTTGAATCAGAGTCCCTTGGATCAGTGCCCCCCCTTGGATCAGGGACCGGTGGTCCGGTTCGGTCGGATTCATGGGCGCATTCTTCCATACTCGGACCAACTCGGTCGAGCGACGCTCCAGAATCCGCCCTTTGGAAAGGCGTGGGGCCCATCCAACGGCTTCGGCGCCCCGCAAGGGCCAGCGCGCTCCTGGCTCGATACCATGGGGGGATGCCCAGACCCTCACGTACTTGGATTTTGGCACCGCTCGGTGTGGCGGCGCTGGTTTGTTTTGGCTGCGGGGGAAACCACCCTTCGGAGGCTTCCGTGGGGGACGCGGGCACCGGGCCGCCTGCCGGTGCCTTGCGCTCGATGCCTCGCTCGGGGGACGCGCGCGTGCAATCGTTGCGCGAAGCGATCGAGGACGGCTGGGTGGATGTGGCCGACGAACTTTGGACCGAGGTGCAAACCCTGCCAGACCTGGGGATTGAGCGCCCCTTGTTGCAAGCACGACTCGCCTTCTTGCACGGTGATCCCTTGGCCGCTTCCCAGGCGATCGAAGAGGCGCGCGTGGTGGATCCGCACGATCCGCGGGTTTGGGCCACAGCCGCCGAGTTGGCGGCCATGGGCCAACGCTTCGAAACGGCCTTGGCGGAGTTGCGCGAAGGCAAAGAGCGCTTTGGGGAAACCCCCGAAATCCTGCGAGCCGAGGGCATTTGCGCGATCTTCCAACCCGGATTGCGACAGGGCAAACGGGGGGTCGAGTTGCTCGAAAGCGCCATCGCGCTCGATCCCGATTTGCCGTTCATCCGACCGTCCTTGTCCGAAGCCCATCGGTTGTATGCCCAAGAACTTTCGGCCACCCAAACCGAATCAGCCATCGCGGAGGCCGAAAAGGCCGTGGCCTATTCGCAGGACAATTTGGAAGCGCGCGAGCTGCTGGGGGACTTGTACATGGTCGCCAACCGTTGGGGCGAGGGCATCGAACTCTTCGAGGGCTTGCTCGCCGATGGACGGCCGATCGAAGCCAAAGTGGCGGTGTTCAGCAAGCAAGCGGGCGTGGTCGCCCTCACCCAAGAAAAGCGCGAGCTGGCCGTGCGTTACTTCCTGCGCGCTCGCGAACTGGGTTTGAGCAACGAGGAACTGGGAACAGGGGTCATGGTGTTGCAACGGGAGGCAACCCAAGCAGCCGCCCGGGCCTCCGAGGCCATGGTGCGCGAGGACTGGGAAACCGCACGGACCGAACTCGACGCAGCGGACAGACTCTGGCCCGATGCCGAAGAGACCCACGGCTTGCGGTCGGATCTTTGCGTGCGCGAAGGACTGGTGTCCTACCAAAACGAGCAAGTGGAGGAGGCCCGCGAACGGTTCGAGCAGGCCCTCAAGTTCGACCCCGATTCGCTGATGGCCCGCAACCTGCTTGGCAAGGCCGAGATGGAGCTAGGGCACTACGCCGAAGCCAGCAACGCCTGGCACCAGGTCGTCGACGAGGCCCGGCGGTTGCACGTGACCTTGCCCGATCCGGTGCACTTGGCTTTGGCCAGCGCCTTGGCGCTGCAAGACAAACTAGGGGAGGCCCGCGGTGTCCTGCAGAACTACCTGGATTTGGAACCCGGCGGGGAGTTTGTGGAAGCCACCCGCCAAATGCTGCTGCAAATGGACGGCCAGTAGGTCCCGGCGATCCCATCCCTAGGTCGGCTGGGGACCCCCGCGGGTCGCAAGGTTGATCGCCCCGCGGGCTGGGTCTACCGTGGGGCTGTGGGTCCGAGCGCGCACTGGCGTGCCCTTTTGGAGCCATGCCCAGGCACGGGCGGATCGCAGGGAGCGATGCGCCCCGCTCGGGGCCACCGGGGGAGTCATTTCGGGAGGACGGACACATGGCACGACGCAACGACCACATGCTCGAGGCGTTCCAAGTTTCGCGCGAACAGGCGATTGCCGCCCAAAGGGAAGCCTTGGCTCCCCCGGCGGAATCGATCGGCCAACGCCTGCAACGCAGCTTGGGGCGCAAGCCCGAGGAGCCCCTCGCAAAGGCTCCCAACGCCCCGTCCCAGCCCACCCCTGGACGTTTCCCCGCCGCCGCCCAGCCCAGCACGCCCCGGCCGCTGGTCGACTACTCCAGCCCGAGCCCGCTGCACGAGGAAGAAATGGGCCTGCGGGTTTCGCCGTGGACCCTGCTCGGTTTTTCGGTCACGTTGGCCGGCCTGAGCTTTGTGCTTGGGTGGCAAGTGGGTCGCATCGGCCGCGTCGCGGCCGCCACCCCGGTGGCGCGCCCCGCCTCGGACGGCAATGGGCTCCAGCAGCTGCCCGACCCGGGCGCTTGGCCGGGCCAGCCCACCCCTGCGGTCGCCGATGAGGGTACCCTCGACCCGGCGGACATCGCTTTCCAGGATCCATCCAACCACTACACCCTGGTGGTGGACCAGTACAACGACAACGCCTTGGGGCGCGAGCGGGCGATTGCCCACTACCTGTACCTGCGTGGGCAAGGCTTCCCCGTGGTGCGGCCGCGGCTGCGCGGCGACGTGGTGTACCTTCTGGTGGGGGCGGCTGGGGACCGCGAGGCCCTGGGCAGCCTGCTCTCCCAGGTCCAAGTCTTGCCCTATCCGGGCAGCCAGGACCGCACCTTCTCGACCGCCTACCTCGAGCGAATCGAGGACTTTTTCTAGGGGATTGGGGGCCGCCCGGACTCCTCTGGCTTGCCGGGTGCCTGCTCTGGTGCCTTCCTGAGTGCATTCCCTTGTGCTTTCTCCCAGGCGGGCGAGGGCCGAGGGGAAGTGCCAAGACTCCCAAAATCTTCGGTCGCTGGGCTTCCCAAGGCCATTCCGGCCGCTACACTGCTACGCTTTGCAGCCCAGGATGCGGGCGTGCAAGCCCCTCGCTGGCCCTGAGCTCGGCCAGCCACTCCCTGCATCAAGAAGACCCACCGACCATGTCCATCCATCCCAGCTTGAAAGGCGTGAACACCCTGGTGGGTGAGCGCAGTGTATTCACCCGCACCGAGCGCATCACCAAGCTGCTCAAAGACGGCAAGTTGAACGAGGAGAACTCGGTCTACGGCCTCCCCAAGGTGCGTACCAAGTTCAAGATCAAGGCCAAGAAGCGCGCTCCGAAGGAAGAAGAGAAGAAGAAAGGCAAGTAGGCCTCGTCGCCTGCGGCCTTTCAGCATCACCCAGGGGTGATGCCGGATCTCGCGTTTCGGCCACGACCCCAAGGGGTTCCCGCCATGCAATCGGATTGGGTTCGAGTACGGGATGAGCGCGAGGCACCCGTGCTCGAAGTGTTCGCCTCCATCCAGGGCGAAGGCAAGTACGTGGGACAGCCCCAGGTGTTCTTGCGTTTGGCCGGTTGCCCGCTGCGTTGTCAGTGGTGCGATACGCCGGGTTCCTGGAAGTTGCGTACCGGTGCCCAGGCGCGCATCGATGCGCGCGAAGGAACTCGCCGCGAGCCGGCCTGGGCGTCGCCCCTGGACGCGTTGACTTGGGTGGGTGCGGTGGAACCTGGCGAACCCCGACCGATCAGCATCACCGGCGGTGAGCCCTTGTTGTGGCCCGAGTTTGTGTTGGGGCTGGCTTCGATGGTGGGCGATCGACCCATCCATCTGGAGACGGCGGGTGCCCATCCGGAAGCGTTGCAAGCGGTGCTCGCCGCGGTCCAGCACGTGAGTCTGGACCTCAAACTGCCCGCCGATATGGACCCGCCGCAATGGGACGAGGGCCGTCCGGGTCAGGCGCAGGTTCCCCGCGATGGAATCGAATGGCAAGCCGCGCGCAGGGCTTGCTTGCACTTGATCGCGACCAAGGACGCTTGCGCCAAGATCGTGGTGGCGGGAGGGCGTGAGGTCGAAGCCTACGAACCGCTGCTCGAGGACTTGGCCAAACTCGCACCCCGCATACCGCTGTATCTGCAACCAGCCACGCCCATGGCCGGAGTGCAGGCCCCCAGCTCCGAACTTCTGGTGGAGGTCCTCGAACAGGCTCGCGATTTGGAGCTCGAAGTCCGCGTTGTTCCGCAGGTGCATCGCTTCTTGGGCATTCCCTAGACCGCTCCGCCGATCGCCATCCAACCCTTCGCCCGCTCGCCGGGCCGGATCCACCCGCTTCCCACCTTCCACCACTCCTCTTCCACCACTTTCAGCCGCGCGACGCCCAGCTCGTACCGGGGATTCGGGGCCACTACGGCCTCTCCCCGCGCGCAGGAACCAAATTGTGCTAGCCTCCCACCCGCGGGCCGAGAACTCCTCGGCGTCCGCCCCCAGCCCCATGTCCACCAGTCCGTCCCATTCCCTCCCTCGGGTGGCCATCGTCGGTCGCCCCAACGTGGGCAAATCCACCCTTCTCAACCGCATGTGCGGCAGCCGGGTGGCGATCGTTGAGCCGACCGCCGGTGTGACCCGCGATCGCGTTTCCGTGCCTGTGCGCCTGCCGTCCGACGATGGCCCGCGCTGGATTGAAGTCATCGATACGGGTGGTGTGGGCATCGTCGACCGCGATGACCTAGGACCCCACGTGGAGAGCCAGATCCAAACCGCGCTGCATGCGGCCGACTTGGTTTTGTTCGTGGTCGACGTCCGCGATGGACTCACCCCGCTTGACCAAGAAGTGGCGCGTCGCCTGCGTGGCCTGCCCATCCCGGTGCTCTTGGTGGTCAACAAGAACGAAGGGCGCCAACTCGAGTGGGATGTGGATGTTTTCTACCGGCTCGGCGTGGGCGAAGAGTTGTTCGGCATCAGCGCGCAGAACGGGTTGGGTCTGCACCCCCTGTACGAAGCCATGCTGCAGCGGCTCCCCGGCGCTCCCAGCGAACGCCCCGAGGAACGCAACTCGATGAAGCTGGCCGTGGTCGGTCGGCGCAATGCGGGCAAGTCCACGCTGATCAACCAATGGGCGCGCGAGGAGCGTATGATCGTGTCGGAGGTCCCCGGAACCACCCGCGATGCAGTCGACGTGTTGTTCGAGCGGGGGGGCGAGACCTTCATCGCCATCGACAGTGCCGGCTTGCGCAAGCCCAGCAAGGTCGCCGACGCGGTCGAGTTCTTCTCCGAGGCTCGCAGCCGCAAGACCGTTCGGCGGGCCGACGTCGTGATCTTGATGTTCGACGTGACCGAGCCGATCTCCTCGATCGAAAAGCGCCTGGCGCGCTACGTGGTCGACCACCACAAGCCGGTGATTTTGGCGGCCAACAAATGGGACTTGGTCAAGGATCTGAGCCCCGAGGACTTCCGCGATTACCTCGACAAGGAGTTGCCGGGCTTGTTCTTTGCCCCGATCCTGTTCCTTTCCGCGAAGAACAACGAGCGCGCCGACCAGCTTTTGCGCCTCGGCAAGGAGTTGGTGGAGCAGGCCGCGTACCGGGTACCCACCGGCGAGCTCAACCGAGTGCTCGAAAAAGCCCTCGAAGCCCGCAGCCCCTCGTCGCGCGGCTACCGCGTGCGGATGCGCTACGCGACCCAGGCCGAGTCTTCGCCGCCGACGTTCATTCTGTTCGTCAACGACAAGAACTTGATCAGCAAGGACTACATCCGCTACTTGCAGAACCGCATCCGCGAGGAATTGCCCTTCGCAGAAGTTCCCGTGCGCATCGTTTTGCGCGACTCTTCCGACGAGTTTGAACCCAAAACCTGATTCCATGCGTTTCGTCAGCATTGTTTTGCTCGCGCTCCTGGCCCTGAGCTCCTGCCATTTGTTCCACAAGTCGATTCCCGACCAGTGGGAGGAGTCCGAACTGCGGATCATCAACCAAAAGGTGCTCTTTGAAGGTGTGGTGTTCGCGCTCGAGAAAGAGGGCTTCCGCGTCGGGACGGGGGCCAACCCGGGCGATGGAACCATCGAGAGCGCTTGGCGCGTGAGCGCTTCGCCGTTCAAGGGCAAGGGCTACCGCGAACGGGCCATCCTCACCTTCGGCCCCGGCCACGAGAAGGGCACTTCGATAGTCCGTCTGCGCATCCACCGTGAAACCAACGAGTCGATCCGCCCCCTCTTGGAAGGCAGCGCCAAGTGGGAACGCGACGAGGACCAGCCGGCCATCGCCAAGCGCATCCTGCAGTATGTGCATTCGTACGTGGACCCGGCCGATAAGGCCGGCCAGTAAGCCGGGCGGCGAAGCCTCATCGGTGGAAGGCCCAATCGGTGCAAAGTCTGCCCTGTGGCTGACCGCAATCTTCGCCCGCACCGGAGGTTTCCTAGCTCGCTAGGAGGTCGGAAAAGGGGCGTGTCCGCATGGTTTGCGGATTCCTAACCTTTGGGCGTACCACTTGTTCCGAGTCGGCTCCATTCGGGGCGCCAACGCACTCGTGAACCCCGCATGTGCACCAAAGGTGTGCACAGGCAAGGTTTGCAACACAAGGATGGCACTGGGCTTCCACTTTCGTGCAAGCGCTTGCCGAAGGGAAGGGTCCGGGCAGGGCCAGCTTGCTCGGTTCGGAAACGAACCCGACTGCAACCTGCCTTGAACCACCACAAGCCTAGCCAACCCGCCGGCCTCCACATCGCTCTGATCGTCGCGGACGATGCCCAGGGATCGGGCGTTTTGATGTCGCACATGGTGCCCAGCCTGGCCCGTTCCTTGGCCGCGTTCGGTCACGGCGTGCACGTGATTTGCCCCGAGGTGGATCCGTCCCAAACCAGTGGGGTGTACGAGGAGTTGCGCGGGGGACTGACCGTGCGCCGTTTGGTGCTCGCAGACGGCCATCCTGCGCCCAGCGCGCAAGCGCTTTGGCGCCAAGCGCTCGGCCATGCGCACCTGGCGCACACGTTTGCTTCGAAGGGGCTGGCGAACCCGACCGCAAGTCCGGACTGGACGACGAGTTTGGCTCCGCTGGTTCCGGTGGTGCTGTCCATGCTCGACATGCCCGCGGGCGACGACGCCGCTTGGCAGGCGGGGCTTGATGCGGCGGCTCTGGTTCTGGTGCCCAGCCGCACGCTTCTGGTTCGGCTCGCCGACCGCTTCCGTTTGGATGCCAACCGCACCCGCATCCAGGAGCCGGGGCTGTTCCATGGCTACCCCCAAGGCCTGAGCCGGGCGCGTAGTTGGAATGGGGAAGGGCCGCTGCGGATTTTGCACCTGGGTCCGCGCACCCCCGAGAGCGGGATTGAGGAGCTGATCGCCGCGTTGGACCGCTTGCCCCAAGACCGTGTTCAGCTGTGCTGCTTTGGCCCGCGCGGCCCCGAAGGGCGCGCCGGGGACTTGGCTCGCATGTCGCACCGGGTGCCGATGGCGATGGCCGGGCGGCTCGAGTCGGGAGCTTTGGCCCGGGTGGCGAGCACTTGCCACGTGGCGGCCCTGCCGGGAATGGACCCGGGGGCCTATCCCTTTGCCCTGGAAGAGGCTCTGGCCCTGGGACTACCGGTCATGGCCTGCGAGAGTGGCTCCGCCCTGGAGCGCTACGGAGCCGGCCCGATCCAGATCCTGCCCCCGGGGGATGTGGAGGCTTGGGCCGTGGCGTTCTTGGGGCATTTGGAAAACCCCAGCGGCTTGCAGTGCGCCCAAGCGGCCGTGCCGGATAGGATCCCTTGTGCCCAATCCGCCGCCGAAAGCCTCGCCGAGTTGTATCGGCACGCCCTTTTGGCCTAACGTCTCGCACGCCGTGTCCGAAATCGAAACCCTGGCCAGCCCCCAGCGGGTGTTGTTCCTGACCTGCGAAGGAACCGAAGGTGCCCTGCGCTTGCACGGGGCGCTGATTGCCAAGTTGTGGGGGGCGCACCTGCACGTGTGGAGTTCGCGGGCCCGCGATCCGAAGCAAGAGTCGGCTCTCGAAGAGGCCCACTGGAACTGCGCCGGTTGGGAAGCGGGTTCGCTGGCGGGGCAACCGCGCTTGGTGGAGACCCTGCGCGAGTTCTTCCAGCACGTGGGACCTGATTGGTTGGTGTTGGAGTGCGCGAACACCCTCACCGGACGTGATGCGATCGATGACCGCAACGCCCTGTGTTGGGCGGCGCTCTCGGCAGCCAGCCTGGCGCCCGACTGCCAAGTGGTGTTGCTCGATCCTCCCGCCGAGCGCGACTTGCCCGCTCCCTTGGTGTTGCCGTCGAAACGGGCCTTGCCCAAGTTGCGTCGCAGGTTGCGGCCCGAGGGCGATCGACCCACGGCGACGGCGGTGGTGAGCACCTGGAACAAGGCCGACGATGTGTGCGCCAACCTGGAAGCCCTGCGCGCCCAGGTCGAGGCCTTTGACGAAATCGTGTTGGTGGACAATGCATCGTCGGATGACACCGTAGCGCGCGTGCGCCGGGACTTTCCGAACGTGCGCGTGGTCACCATGCCCAACGATCGGTACGGGGCCTGTGAAACGTTCAACATCGGTTTTGCTTGCGCGAACACCGATCTGACGGCGATCCTCGACGACGACGTGGTTTTGCCCGCAGCCTGGCTGGCCTTGACCAAATCGCGCATGCTGGAGGAGCCCGCGAGCACTGCGGTGGTTTCCACCAAGATCGTCGAGCCAGGCATGCCGGAGTCCTACGTGACCTCACCCGCGATCAACTCCGAGCGCTACATGAGTACTTTCCGGGGCTGCGCGAGTTTGGCCCGTACCGCCGCCTTGAAAGCGGCTGGGGGCTACGACGAGCGTCTGTTCATCTATGGCAACGAGCGGGACCTGACTTGTCGCTTGATGAACTTGGGCTTTCGGGTGCTGCAGTACCCCGAAGCCGTGGCCTACCACAAGACACCGTTTGGCATCAAGATGGGCAAGCGCAGCCTGTTCTACCACGCGCGCAATGCCTGGTTGTCGATGCTCAAGTACGCGCCATGGGGCGACTTGGCGCGCATGCCCGTGCAGGTCTTCCGCAAGGTGTTGTTGCGTTCGAGCGAGACCGAAGCAAAAGGTGAAGTCACCGATGCCACCGGAACGATTGGCATTGGGCGCTCGCTGCGCGAAACCAAGGGCGCTTGGTGGGTGCTGATCAAGGCGGCTGCCAGCGTGCTCTACAACGTGCCGTACTGCCTGAAACGCCGCCAAGCCGTGCGGCACCAGGACTTCGAATTGCCCCTGGATTGAGCGCCGATGGCCCAAGACGATTTGCCCCGGCTCGGCCAGATCTCGGCGGTGGTCTGCAACTACAACGGGATGGCCTACCTCGAGCGCTGCGTCAGCGCCTTGGTGGCCGAAGGCGATCGCTTGGCGGAGATCGTGGTTGTGGACAACCTGTCCACCGACGGCAGCCGCGAATTCCTGGCGCAGCGCTTCCCAAGCGTGCGCGTCATAGCGATGCCCGACAACGGGGGCCCCGCCAGGGCGCGCAACCAAGGCTTGCGCGAGGCCAAGTCCCGTTGGGTGTTGACCCTGGACAACGATGCCATCGTCACCCCGGGCATGCTCGAACGATTGGTCGAAGCCGCTCGCGATGTCCGCCGTCCCGCGGTGCTCCAACCCCGCAGCGTGTTCGCCAGCGAGCCGAGCCGGGTGCACTACGATGGGGGCTTCCTGCACTACGCGGGATTGATTGCGCTGCGCAACTTCTACGCGCCGGTGGCCGAAGCCGTCGGCCATGCGATCGAATCCGTCGACGTGGCCATCGCGGTTTGTTTGCTGCTCGACAAGACGCGCATCATGGCGCTGGGCGGATACGACGAGCGCTACTTCATCCTGTTCGAAGACCTGGACTTGTCGATGAAGCTACGCCGCACGGGCCAGGCCATTTTGAGCGTCGAGGATGCCATCGTGTTGCACGAGGAAGGCACCGCCGGCATTTCGTTCCGCGAAGGACCCAGCTACCCCAAACGGCGGGTGTTCTTCCACTCACGCAACCGCTGGCTGTACCTGATGCGCTGCCATCGCGCGCGCACCCTGTTGGTATCCGCTCCCGGACTGGCGTTGTACGAAGCCTTTTGGTTGGCCTTTGCCATCAAGCAAGGGGCCTTTGGAGCGTGGTTGTCGGGCAAGTGGGCGTTCCTTCGTTTGTGGGGGGAGTCGCTGGCGCAGCGGCGACGCCTGGGGGCGAAGGCCACGGTCTCGGACCGGCACCTGCTGCGTGGGGGGCCGCTGACGGTGACGCCTGCGGTGGCGCGCAGCGGCTGGATGCGGTACGTGGTCCGCCTGCTCGATGGGGGGTTGCAAGCTTGGTGGGCGCTGGCGCGCCACGTGCCCTGGTAAGGCATTCCAAGGTGATCGCGTCGGGGTAGCCCCGGATTGGGGGCCGCGATGGAAAGCCCACCGCTGGGCGGGTAGGATCGCTGCCCATGAAGTTCGTCTTTGCCTTGGTCTTGCTGGTCCTCGTGAGCTACCTCGTGGGCTTCTTCCTGCCCCAGACCTACGAAGTTTCGCGTTCGGTGGTCATCGACGCGCCCATGGCCGACATCCACGCCAAGGTGGATGATTTGCACACCTGGATCGTGTGGTCCGACTTCAAACCGCCGGCCGACACCGAAACCGAGTCCACCTACGAGGGACCCGAAAAAGGCCCCGGATCGGCTTGGCATTGGGGTGGTTTGGGCGACATCAAGCCCGCCAAACTCACGATCCTCACCAGCCATCCCGATCACGGCATCACCTATAGTTTGGACATGGATGGGGGCCGCGTACAGACCACGGGCGATGTGCGCTACGAAGCCACCCCTGAAGGCGTGCGCGTGACGATTTCCAACAAGGGGGAGATGCCGACCCCGTGGAGCCGCTACTTCGCGTTCCTGGCCGACAAATCGATTGGCCCGACTTTCGAGCGCAGCTTGCAGGGACTCAAGCAAGCGGTGGAAGCCACCGAGCCCAAGCTCGATCCCGCCCTGCAGCCGAAAGACGGCACCCCCCCGGCGGCGGAGCCCCAACCGGGCGAACAATAGCCACGCGAGGCGATCATGCGCATCCTTCTGGTGAGCCACCTGTTCCCTCCGTCGCACTCTGCGGGGGTGGAGGTGTTCGCTTCGGAGTTGGCGCTGGCGCTCTTGGAGGCCGGGCACGAAGTCTTCGTGCTGCACACCAACAAACGCGTGGGGCGTCGCGATCTGCAACTCTTGCGGCGCACTTGGCGCGGGCTGGGCGTGTTCGAGATCGTGAACAACCTGTTCCACGAGGATTTTGAGGCGACCTGGAACCACCCTGCGATCGATGCGCTGTTTGAGGAGGCCTTGGCGGAGGTGCGACCCGACGTGGTGCACTTCCACCACTTGATGTACCTCTCGGTCGGTTGCTTGCCTTTGGCGCGCGCCTATGCCCGGGCGGTCCTGTTCACGCCGCACGATTTTTACTTGGAGTGCGCGGCGATGGGGCAGCTCGTACACGCCGATGGGAGCGTGTGCCACACCGTCGACACCCGCCGCTGCGGGACCTGCTTGCCCCACTATCGGTGGAACCAAGGGCCCTGGCAACGGCGCGTGGGCAAGGCGCTGGGGGCGCTGCACAGCGTCGCGCGCATCGACTTGGGCCCCCTGGCCAAGCGTTTGGCGGGCAGTCCCAAAGCTACGGCGACTCCGACCCCGGGCGACGTCGAACCGGCTCAAGCCGAGCGCTTCGAGCGCCTGGCCCGCGAACGGCGCACAGGGCTGCTCGAAGCGGTGGTGCACAACGTCGATCGATTCCTGTGTCCTTCGCAGTTCCTGGCCCAGCGCATGCAGCGCTTCGGTTTGCCCGCGGAACGCACCTTCCTGTGCCCCACGGGCGTCGACCTGGACCAGTTCCAACCCGTCGAACGCCCCGAGCGCTTGCGGGGTGCGCCGCTCCAAATCACGTTCCTAGGGACCATGATCCCGATCAAGGGCCCGCACCTTTTGGTCGAAGCCTGGGCCCAGTTGCCGGCAGCGCTGCGCAGCCGCGGAGAATTGTCGTTGTGTGGTCCCTTGCAGCATGCTCCGGCCTACGTGGAAGCGCTCAAAGACGCCGCCAGCGAGCTCTACGTCGAAGTCACCGGCCGACTCTCGCGCGAGCAGGTGGCCGCCAAGCTGGCCGCGACCGACTTGCTCGTGATGCCGAGCATGTGGTTCGAAAACCGCCCGTTGATCTTGCACGAGGCCTTGGCCTTGGGCGTGCCGTGCTTGGTTTCGGATCAGGGGGGCATGGCCGAATTGATCGTCGAGGGGCGCGATGGTTGGCACTTCCCCATGGGGGATGCCGCGGCGCTCGCCAAACGCCTGGGGGAAGTCTTGGCCCACCCCGAAACCTTGGAAGCCCTAGAACCCACGTCGCCCGATCTCTGTTCCTGGGCCGAAGCCGCCGAGCGCTTCGTCGCCCACTATGAGGAAGTCCTGCGCGCCGGCCTCCGCCCATGAAACTCCTCCGCCCACTGGCCTTGTTCGTGACCGTCGCGCTCCTTGGGGCGTGTCACTCGGGAGCTGCAGCCGCCCCCAAACCCCAGCCGACGCGCTTGGGAGAGATCCCCGAAGCCTACCGCGAACTATGGAAAGCTTGGTTGCTGCGCGATCCGCGCTACACCGCCCTGCGCGAGGCGGCGCTCCAGGATCCGCATCAAACCATCTTTCTGGTGGAGAACTTGGTTTCGGTGCTGCTTGGGGAGATCACGGCTGGCCGCGTCGACACCGAAGCCAATGGGCTCCCGACCACCCTCGGCCGCGTGCGGCGCGAACTGGTCGAGATCGGACCGCAATCGGCGCCCGCGTTGGCCGAGGTCTTGCCCTTGGGGTTGGGGCTCGGCCCGGTGGCGGTGGAAGACCTGTTGGTTCAAATCGGGTCGCCGGCGGTGGGGCCGATTTTGGAGCAATTGAAGCGCAAGGACTCCGACCTGGCCCGCAGGCGGGCGGCCAAGGCGCTGGCCGCCATGGCCGATCGGGGCATCCCGGCCGGCGCGCCCGCCAGCGAAGTCCGCGAGGCCTTGGGCCAGTGCCTGTTGCACGACTCCGATTGGATTGTCCGGTCGCAAAGCGCCCTGGCCCTGGCACCCTGGGGCCGCCGCAGCGCGGCCGACATGGCCGATAGTTCGCGCTTTCTGGTTCCTTCGCTCAAGGACCCCGACGCTTCGGTCCGGACCGATGTGGTCCATGCCTTGGCGCGGCTGGGTGACCCGCGCACCTTTCCCGCGATGATCAACCACCTCGAACGCAGCGAGCAGGGGGGCGACATGTCCCAGGCCATGCTGACCCAGGCCGCCCTGTGCGCCATGACCCGCCGCAACGACGCCAAGACCCCCGAGGCGTGGCGCGCATGGTGGCGCGATGCCCGGCCCAAGGTGCTGTCTCGCTTCCTAGAGCAGTATCAGGATCCGACGCCCAAGGGCGAATTCGCGACCCCTCCGCGCTAGAATCGCCCCATGGCCCAATGGAAGATCGGTGGAAGGCAGGCATCCTGCTCGGTTTGCTCGCACGAGTTTGCCGACGGGGAGCGTCACCATTCGATGGTGCACATCGAAGGCGAACAGATCGAGCGCCACGACGGCTGCCAAGCCTGCTGGGACAAGGGCGCGTTTGGACCAAGCCAAGACGAGCATAGCCCCAATCGCTTTTGGTGGTCGACGCGCCACCAGGCCCAGGCCCACAAGACCGTGTCCATGGACATGGATGCGCTGCAGCGACTCTTCTTCGAGCTCGAGGGGCGCGAAGAGGTGGCCTTGCGCGAAATGCGCTATGTGCTGTGCCTGCTCCTGATGCGCAAGAAGCGCGTCAAGCTCGAACGCATCTTACGCGGCGACGAGGGCGAGTCCTTCATCGTCCGACGTCCGCGCAGCGACGAGCGTTACACGGTCGAGGTCTTTGACTTCACCCCCGAACAGATGGCGGAGATTCGCGAGCGGCTGCAAGCGATCTTCGACGGGGTCGATGGCGAGGAGGGGTTGGCGCGCGTGGCCCAGGGCGAAGATGGGGAGGACGCCGATTCCGAGGCCGATGCGGACGGGGACACTTCCACCGAGCAAGACTCTCTGGATGCGGCGCCCGAGCAGGAAGACCCGGATGCACCCGAAGCCGCGCAAGGGGCTTAGCTCGCTTCGCTTGGGGGGTTAGTGATCGCGCGCCGCTCGCAAGACCCACAGCTCACCCTTGCCCGCAACCCGAGCGGAGCCCAGGCCGCGATCCCCCGAAAACCCAAGGTTTGCGTGCAGCGTGTTGCCTAGGGCCTCGACTTCGAAGGCCAATACGCTCTCGCCTTCGAGGACTCCCAAGGCCAAGTCCCGTGCAGTTTGATCGCCAAGGCGAACCACCAAAGCGAAGTGCGGAGTCGGCTCTTGTGTGCCTTCCAGCGCGAGGTTCAGCCGTTCGGTCCGGGTGGTCCCCGCCGGATCGGTGAACTCCAGCGTCCAGTCGCCGAGCCAGTCGTAGGCGAGCGCAGGCGGGGCTTCGGGCTTTGGTTCGATCGAGGCAGGGCCCCCAGCCACGCGCGGGTAGTAGCCGTGGGCCCACACCGCCCGGGCCGAATCGGTCGAACCGATCCAGCGCTCCAGGACGGCCATCGCTTGGACACGATTCCGGGTCAAGGCAAGGCCGATGCGCGACGTTAGGGTTGGATCCTGTTCGCTACGAACGACCTCCAACAGGCGTTCGAGCACCGCATCGGAGGGAGTGGGCCACTGCGACAGGCCTTCGAACACGGCGGTGCGGCGCACTTCGGGGTTCGCATCCTGGCTCAGCTCCAAGAGCAGGTCCGTAGCGGGCGCGGGTGCCCCGGGTTCGGCCCAGCGATCGGCTACCCCGCGGGCCACGGCCATGCGAACCCGCGCATCGGAGTCGCGCGCAGCGAGGGCCAACTGGGGTAAGCAGCTTTCGGGCATGGCGCACCAGCGCGAGGATGTCTGCAAGTCTTCGAGCTGCGTCAGCCGGGCTGTGCTGTCCCCCGTTTCCAGGATGGCTTGGAGGCTGCTGAGTTCCTCCGGTGAAAACTGGGCGGCCTGCTGGGCGAGCCAGCGCTTGGACCAATCGTAGGCGTTCCATTCGCCGCACAGCACGCGCTGCATGGCGTACGCTTTGGAGCGAACCGCCGGGTCCGCCGATGCCAAGTACGGCGCAAGCCAAGCAACCAACGCTTGCTGTTGGTCGGCATAGCCCCAAGCGATGCGGCCAATCGTCTCGGGGTCGTCGACGGTCATGCACAGGTCGGCCAAGGCGTGCAGCATGCGCGGGGTCTTCTGCTTGGTGACCGACAGGCCGAAGTACACCGCAGCGTAGCGTGTGCGGTAGTGCTGGACTTCGGGCCGCCCATCGGCGGCGTGGTACATGATTTCGAGCGCTAGCGGATGTTCCGGTTGCTTCTCCCAAACGAACTTGTTGCCCACCCACTCGAGGATTCGATTGCGCGGGGCGCTCGTGCGGCGCAGTCCGTTGCGCACGATGGCGAGTCGCTGGTCGGCGCTGCGCCGATCGCTGTGACGCGCCGCGAAGAGCTGATCGAGGGCTTTGCCGCCCGCCGGATCGTCAGGGAAAAACGCTTCCCAATTGGGCGGCTGGTAGGGGGTCTCGGGTTCTTGCGCGAAGGCCCAGGGCCAGAAGCACAACCAAGCCGCGAGCATCGCGGTAGCCAACCAACCAAAACGAAGCATAAGGACTGTTGCGCAAAGGGAAGTGGGGGCTGCCCGCGATCCAACGGGCGGAGAGCCGTGATCGGCCCCCAAGAAATCCAAGGAAGAGCCCCAAGGGGACCCAAGAGCGACTCTATTCGATGCGCTCGTAGTGGAAGACCATCGGCTCGTCCAGTTTCTCGCCGCGGAAAGCTTGCCAATGCTGTTCGAAGTGGTTGGGGTCGATCAGCACCAACTTCATTTGGCCCATAAACATCTCGTCCGGGGTCTTGAGGTCGCTCACTCCGTCGGGTTGGAAGTCGATCGCTTGGCCTTCCGGCGTGTTTTGGAGCCCGGTTGCGCGCATATGCGGTTGGTTGCCCGATCCGCAGTAGTGGGTCACGCACAGGTCGTTCAAGTCGAGCGAGTACATGTTGGTCATTTCGTGGGGTTGACCGGGGAACATGGTCTCGCGCACGACCGATCCACCCGAAGTCACCTCCAAAACGGTTTCGCCGATCTCGGGATCTTTCCAGCGGCCCTCCAGGCTTTGGATTGCGGTCAAGAGTGCTTCGCGCTGGGCGGTGTCCAAAACGACGGTCGGCACCGAGTCGGTCGCTTCCGAAGCTTGCTGGGTGGGGGTCGAAGTTTCGATCGTGGCGCAGGCGGACAGCGCCAACAGCATCGAGGTCCAAAGCAGAAGGGAACGTTGCATGGTGGGTTGGAAAGGGGGTTGAGTGGAACGTTGTCGAATGAACGTTTTTGAATGAACGTCGTCGAATGGGAAGGGAAGCCGGAAGGGAAGCCGGAAGGGAAGCCGGAAGGGAAGCTGGAAGGACCGAAGCGAGGAATGGCTCAGCGCCAAGCCGCATCCGCACCGGCTCCGGGAGACCAGTCGTCACGGAAGAACCCCGCGCCGAGGATGCCGGGCAAACCCTGCTCGAGGAACGACGTGTCGAAGACGGTCCAATCAGGATAGCCCACCCCGGAGACAAAGTAGGGCATTTGCTCGAGCAGGCGGCAACCGGGCAAACCCGTGCCGCCGATGACCACCACCATGGCGGTGTCGCTGTCTTTTCGGGGGTATGCGAGCAACAGCCCCAAGCCCGGGCCTTCCACCCGATGGTCGCCGATGGACACGGCCTCGCGGGTCAGTTGGAAAGCGCCTTCGCCCAGCAAGCTTCCCCAGGCGGAGTTGGTTTGCTGGTTGCCATAGAGCACCACGCTGCGGTCAGCATACGACGCCGGGACGAAGTCCACATCGCGCACCATGGGCACCGAGCCGTTGCCCCGGTAGCGCCAGGTTTCCTGGTCGTAGCGCGCCTTGGCGAGCGACCAGGCGTTCTCTTCGGGCGACCCGACCGTGCCGTAGACAAAGATCATGCGGTGGTCGAAGCCTTCCTTGAACGGGCCCATGCGGTGGGGGCCCTTGTACCAGGGGGCCACGGGCTCGGTACGCAACCCAAGCCCACTGGCTCCCTCAGGTTCGAGCGGGAGCGGCGACTGCAAGCGGTCGTAGGGAACAGCCAGCTCGGTGCGCCCCCAACGCAAGACTAGATCCTTGCCGGGGGGCAGGACGGCCTGGGTTTTGCCCGCTTCCGGCTCCAAGAAGCCGCGCAAATCCACTTGGAAGCGGCCCAGGTTGTCGCCTTCCAATTCCAAAGTGCGTTCCGCCGGATCGAGCCGAGCTTGGAGCCGGCTGGGTTCCAAGATGCGCACAGCACGATCGATGCGGAGCCAACCATGCTGCGAGCGAATCGCGGGCGAGACCGTGGTGAATTCCAGTTGCAACGCGTGGTCCCAATCGGGCCGTTTGTTCTGCTGGAGGAATTCGATCAGCGGCGGCCAATCCACACATTCGTCGCCCCACCAGTGGCCCGCGCCGGGCCGTTCGTAGTAGGCGAAGTTGGGATGGAACGTCCCGAGCAGCTCGCGCATGGCGCGGGCCTCGCTCACATCGACGGTTTCGTCCGCATCCCCATGCAGGATGTACACCCCCGAGTGCAGGTAGTTCTTGGCCAAGAGACCCGTTCGGCTGGGATTGACCGACCGGCTCAAGAGCTGCGCGATGGCATCCTGGGGGTCGAATTGGGCGCCGCCCGCGTAGCTCCAAAAGTCTTTCCATCCGGCGCTGGGCGCGATGGCCGCAAAGCGGTTCGAAAGGTGCGCCCCGATTTGCCAGGTGCCGTGCCCACCCATGGAATGACCGGTCAAGTAGGTTCGCATGGGATCGGTCCCAAAGCGTTGTTCGGCCAACGCCAGGACTTCCACGGCATCCTTGCGGCCCCAGTCTTCCCAGTCGAATCCAAACGGGCGGCGATTGGTGGGAGCCACCACAAAGGCCCAATCCTTGGCGCCGTACACTTCGGCTTGGCGGCGACCTTCGACGCTGGCGCCGTGCAAGCTGAGGATCATGGCGGGCGTTTCCCCACCCGAAACCGGAACGGGAGGCGGCGTCACCGCGTAGTACTGCACGCTGCCATCGATGTTCGACGGGAAGGTGCGCACGTGCTGCGCCTCGGGCTCGCGGACCCTGAGCTGGAGCGTGGTTTGGTGCACCGTGTTGTCGCGGTCATCGCGCAGCGAAAGTTGCACGCTGTAGGTATTGCCCTCGACCCGAAGGGGAGCGGGAATCTGCAAGGCCGCTTTGATTTGCGTCCCGGGGATCAAGGTGCCCAAGCGGGTGACCACCGGATCGGGGGTGCGCACGTTGCCGGGCAGGATGGCGCTGGCGATCACCGACCAACCTTGGAGCGGCGTCTTGCCTGCGTGGGAAATCAGTTGCCCGACCCAAAGCCTGCCGCCCTCGCCTTGGATCAAGTCGGGCAGCGTGGCGTCCAGGGTCTCGAAGTAGGTGGGGGTCGGACAGGGTTCGAGCGCTGCGGAGAGCGGCCCACGTCCCATTCGAAAGTAGAATTCGTGGGGGCCCGCTTCCAAGTACATGGGCAACCTCGAAGTCCCCATGCCATAGCTGTCGCCAGCGCGGGGAAAGCCGTCGACCAGAACGTAGGCATGCCCGCTGGCTTTCAGCGCGTAGGGACCCGAGTTGGGGATGGCCACCCGAGCGTAGGCCCAGCCGCCACTCCACCCATCCGCATCGAAAGTGCCATCCGCGCTGGCCTCCGCGAGTTTCCAGGTGTGTTCTTCGCCCGCGGCGTCTTCCAGCACCGACCCGGCAACCGGGGCGCTGAGGGTCCCTCGGACTCGGGCGAGTTCCAGGCCATCGGTGAAGATCGGCGATCGGGAGCGGGACCCCAGCGCGTCGATGGCCAGCACTTGGCGAATCGAAATGGCCTCCTGGCCAGCAAGGAAGGGGTTCAGGGCGATCAAGAGGGCAAGGATCATGGCTGTATCCTACCCATCGCGTTTGCTGTTGGAATGCTGGCTTGCTGGCTTGCTGGGGGAATGCCGGCTTGCTGATGGAATGCTGGCGGCCCGATCGATTGTGGAGGCCGCCATTCAGGTACGCATTCCAGGCACGCATTCCAGCGGGGATCCGACCCGCCCCGAATCCGCCCGTTTCGCCTTTGGGATTGGCCCTCGAGGTTTTTCCAGACCCCCGACGCGGAACAGGCCCCATATGTGGTGGAGGAGCGATTTCTGGTCCACTAGGGATGGGTGGAAGGCCCTTGCAGGCCCCGCCAAGCCTGCTTTGGAAATCTTGGGTGCCCTCTTGCCGAGATCTTGGTGGGGGGAAAAGATACCCAAATGGGGCAAATGGGACCTGAGTGGACCGACGGGGGGCTGGATCCTGCGCAAGGGGGCGAATTCGTCTTCTGCGGGGAGTCGACCCATTCTGTCGATGCCAAGAAGCGGGTTTTTGTCCCCAAACGCTTCCAGCAGGGGCTGCCCCTGGACGCCCAGGGCCAGCGGGCCGGGGTGCTCAGCCGGGGTACCGATGGCTGCCTCTACCTGTTCTCCGAGCGGGCTTTCAATCGCGCTTTGCAACGGCTGAACACCGAGGCCTACGCCTCCAAGAAGGACCTGCTCCTGCAGCGCAAGATCTTCAGCGTTTCCGAGCGCATGACCCTGGACGGTTCCGGCCGCCTCCTGCTGCCTTCGAAACTGGCGGCCATGGCTGGGATCGACAAGGAAGTCGTGATGGTGGGGGTCATGGACCGCATCGAAATCTGGGCACCCGAGCGTTGGAGCCAATTCCAGGTCGCGGAAGACGGCGGGGATTTTGACGAGTTGGAGAACCTATTGTCCGGTGGGTTGCGG
>JACKHT010000008.1 GCA_020638855.1 Planctomycetota bacterium | reverse complement strand
ATACCAGACCCCACCCCGAAAATCCGTCACACTGCGTACCTCGGCGCGAATCGCCCATCATGAGACTTCGCCTGCCAAGCGGTTCCTTAGCCGTGGTGCTGGCGGTCTTCGCCGTAGCCTGCGGGCCAGCGAATACGCCGACCGCTCCCCCCAAAGCGCCTGCAGAGCCCAAGAGTGCGATTCCCGATGCCGACGGATTCGCTGGCTTGCCGCTCAGCGTCGAGGCCTTGGCTCCCTTTCACGTGGTGCTGGAAACCTCGATCGATGGGGAGGCCTTGGAGCCTATGGTGCTCAAGTTGTGGCCCGAAGCGGCTCCGCAAACCGTGCGCAATTTCCTTCGCTTGTGTCGCTCGGGTTACTACGACGGACTGGGGTTCCATAGAATTCTCTCGTACTTCATGGTGCAGGGGGGCGACAGCGCGGGCGATGGATCCGGATCCAGCCCATTTGGCACAGTGCCGGGAGAATTCCACAGCGATCCAGCTTTCCGACACCGCTATGGTGTGATTTCCATGGCACGGGGAAACGACCCAAATTCGGCGGGGGCGCAGTTCTTCTTGATTTGCCGCGATGGGCCGCAGGCTTGGTCCTTGGATGGCCGGTTTGCATCCTTTGGAGAACTCGTGGCAGGCGCGTCGGCCCTTGAGCGCATCGCGCTCGTTCCCGTGGAGCGGGGTCCTTCAGGCGAGTTTTCTGCGCCCACGCAGCGGGTGCAAATCACGCACGCAAACGTACTTTCCGGTCCCGCACCTAAGGGGGAACCCGTGATCGCCCCCGAGCGCGCGGCTGACCGCTGGGGCCCTCCCAACACCGTGCACATCCAGTCGCTTTGGCTCGCGACCGAGACCACGCAGCCCGCCCGGAATCGAACCCTGGACGAGGCGCAGGCCTTGGCGGAGTCCCTCCGTGAGCGACTGGTCCGAGGTGAGAGTCTGGATGACCTCGTGAGGGCCTATTCGGAGGACCCTGTTCAAATCGGGCAGGAGAACCCCGTGGGATTCACCTTTGCCGCCGAGGGATCCCATCCCACCCGCGGCTTGCGAGCTGTGTACGAGAAGCAGCAGCACCTGCACGAGGCCTTTGCCCAACTGCAAACCGAGAAGGCCAATGGGGTGCTCGATTCCCAACAGGCTGTGCTCGAACGGGATCGCTTGACCGTGGAGCTCCAGCGTACCGTCCGCAGCTCCATCGCGATCCCCCGTGCAGAACAGCGCAGTCTGGCGGATGCCGCTTTTGAACTGCGAGTAGGGGAATCCCAGGTGCTGCTGCCAGCTCCTGGGCAGGGGCGCCAAGGCGTGTACTTGATAAAGCGCCTGGAGTAGCCGGATGCAGGCCGAGCGCTCGGTCTAGCCATAAACTGTCTAGTTCCTTAGGCCGAACCAGTCCGACCGGACCCAACCGAAGGGATGGGATCCAATGGTCGGGGCGGACCCAACGGCCTTATCGTTTGTCGCTTAGCCGGCCATCGATTCGGCCGTCCGAATCGGCGCCATCGCCTGAGTGGCCCTCCTTGGTGGGGGAGTCTTTCGCCGCAAACCCGATTCGGATCCAGCACCCCCTCCAGGTTTGGCGCTGTGCCCGCCCGGTCTGGGTGGTATTCTTCCCAAATCATGACGCAGCCTGGACCCCCCGAGCCCACCGGCCACCCCGCCGGCCAAAAAGCCCGGCACTTCATCCATCAAGAAATCGACCAGGATTTGGCTTCGGGGCGCTACCAGGACGTCCACACGCGCTTCCCCCCCGAACCCAACGGTTTCCCTCACATTGGCCACGCCAAAGCGATCTGCGCGGTCTTTGGACTAGCCGAGGAGTATGGGGGCAAGTGCAACCTGCGCTTCGACGACACCAACCCCTCCGCAGAGGAAGAGCGCTACGTCCAAGCCATTCAGGAGGACATTCGCTGGTTGGGTTTCGATTGGGAGGATCGCCTGTACTTTGCTTCCGACTTCTTCGAGACGCTGTACGAATGGGCCCAGCACTTGATTCGCACCGGCTACGCATACGTCGACCACTTGTCGATGGAGGCCATTCGGGCCGGACGCGGTCGTCGCGATCGCCCTCAGGATCCCGGCGAAGAGAGCCCGTACCGCAATCGCCCCGCCGACGAGAGCCTAGCCGACTTCGCGAAGATGCGTGCGGGGGACTACCCTGAAGGGGCCTGTGTACTCCGCGCTAAGATCGACATGGCGCACACCAACCTATTGATGCGCGATCCGGTGCTCTACCGCATCCAATTCGCGCACCACCACCGTACGGGCGATGCTTGGAAGATCTACCCGACCTACGACATGGCCCACGGACAGTGTGATGCACTCGAGAAAATCACTCACTCGCTCTGCTCACTAGAGTTTGCCAACCATCGGCCCTTGTACGAGTGGCTTCTAGATCACCTACCGGTCCAGTCTCACCCGCGCCAAATCGAGTTTGCCCGCCTCAACATCACCCACACCGTTTTGAGCAAGCGCTTTTTGCGCACCCTGGTCGAGACCGGAAAAGTCGATGGGTGGGATGACCCGCGCATGCCCACCCTGCGAGGCATGCGCAGGCGCGGATTCACGCCCGCCTCCATTCGCAATTTCTGCCAACGGATTGGGATGACGCGAACGTTGTCCACCATCGACCTCTCTTGGTTGGAAGAGGAATTGCGCAAGGACCTCAACCAACATGCCGATCGGCGCATGGTGGTCCTGGACCCACTCAAGGTAGTGATCGAGAACTTGCCCGAGGGCGAGAGGCTCGAATGCCAGGCCACCAACAATCCCGAACAGCCGAATTCCGGTACGCGTACGCTGCAGCTCACGCGCGAGGTCTGGATCGAGCAGGAAGATTTCCGCGAAGAAGCCAATCGCAAGTTCTTCCGCTTGAAAAAGGACGGCAGCGTGCGCCTTCGGTATGGCTACGTGATCCACTGCCATGACGTCGTCAAGGATTCGGAAGGACGGGTCACCGAGGTTCGTTGCACCTACGACCCCGAGACCGGGGGGGGCAAGACTCCCGAGGGCCAAGCCAAGGTCAAGGGCATCATCCATTGGGTTTCCAAAGAGCAAGCCATCCCGATCGAGGTACACCTGATCGACGTGTTGTTCAGCGACCCGCATCCCATGGCGGGAGAAGCCGACGACTACCTTCACAAGCTCAATCCCGATTCACGGACCGTGCTCCAAGGGTGCCAAGCCGAACCGAGCCTCCAAGAGGCCAGGCCCGGACAGCCCTTCCAGTTCGAACGCCTTGGTTATTTTGTTCTAGACGCCCCGGACGGACAGCCCAACGCCGATCGCCTCGTCTTCAACCGCTCGGTCTCGCTGCGTGACAGCCGTCCCCAAGACGGGGCCTGAACGCGGGGCTAGGGGCACTCTTGGTGCCACACTTGGAATCCATCGACGGCCGCCTCCACGATGCTGGGTGGGAGACCGTCGGTGGCCAAAAAGCGCACCACGAGCTGGCGCGGCGAAGCTGGAGGAGTGACCCTCCACTCGATCGTAGCGTGCTGCCAACCCGCGCTATCGGACGCGGTCGTCCACAACGAGACCCAAGGCCCATCGGATCCCGTAATCCCTCCCTGGAGCTCCAACCGATCGCTTCCATTTTGGTTGGTCAACCCGAGGAAGTAGTCGAACTCAATCCGCAAGGGGCCCTCTTGGATGGCCAAAGGCGGGGAAAGCCACTCGGCGCTCCCGCCGTCCACATCGCTGTTGCCGTAGTAGTTGCCGGTCAGAAAGCACATGCCGTCGCCGCCCGCATCGGTGGTGGGGGCATAACTCCAGTTGGGGTCTGCAACCGGAATACCTCGCGACCAAAACCCTGCGTAGGCCGTATGGGCCAACGAAGACCAACCCATGGAACGGGTGGCGTTGTCCTCGAAAGCCAACGAAGTCAAGCGGGTTCGGTGGACGAGGGGGCCGTCCAGTCCGAGGTCGGGCCACCAAAACTCACCGCATTCTCTTGAGCGAATCCAAAGCCGCAATTCGAGGTCTTCACCACAGGGACCACCCGGCCAGTCCCAACGATAGCGCCAAGGACTCACCGCGTGCATCGGATACGCGCCCAACCAAACTCCAGCCTGCTGCAAGTGGACTTCAGGCGGCTCCAGCAAATCCAGCGCGGTTCCCAAGTCCACCGTCCAAGAATCCCAAGGCTCCGTGGCTAGGTCCCAATCCAGAGTCAACGCTTGGTCGGGCGGCAACGCAATCATCACGTCGTAAGCCATGGCCTCCAGATTGCGTGGATGGTAGCTGAGGGCCACGTTGCCCATCCCTCCAGGACACAAATGACAAAAACTCATCAGCGTCCCGTCGGAGCGGCATTCTTGTTCGGTCTGGCAAAGTCCGGCCGTAGCCATGGGGCTGCATTGGTCCAGGGGCGGACAATACTCGTGGGTATGGCGGGCACCCAGGTTGTGTCCCAATCCGTGCAGCAGACTCCGCACCAAAGCATCCAAGTCCACTGCGCCGTGGGCATCCCCCCACAGCGGATGCACTCCGCCAGCGCGTTGGCCATCTACCAGTGCGTGGGATTGGGCCAGGGCAGGCCCCACCGCGGCTCCCGAAATCAGGTGGGCCAAGTGATGGGGGATCGACAAACGCTGGACCCACTGCGCCTGAAACTCCTCGAAGAGCTCGGCCGTGGTAGCCACGCCACCCGGGGCAGTCCCACCGCCGGCACCCCAACCGTCGGCAACGTCGTGCAGACCGAGGTAGGGGAAGTCCACCTCCAATCCGAGCGGCCCTGCCAGGGATTGCTCGATGCCCATGGCCAACCCGCCTAGCAAGGCACCGGCGTGGTCGACATCGCCCAGCGCCTCAAGGAACGCCCGATCGGTCTCCAAGGCAAGCATCAAGGTGCGTGTCCCGCAACCCGCATCAAGCACCAGCGGGACCCCAGAAGACACGATACCCAATGGAATGCCCCATCGATCCGCGACATCCTTGCGCGTTGCGGCTTCTACCACCGTACAACCCCTCATGACATCCCTTGAGTCCCATTGGGAATCCCAGCCGAAGTCCGTCCGCGAGTCCACGAAGGCTTGCGCAGCCCCCGCGGCGTCCACTTCCGTGGATTGCCAGTGCCCATCCACGACTTGCCAAACGGCCAGTGCCTGGCCGCAGGTGGCAGCGAGCAAGCACCCAAGAGGGGCGGATTCATCCATCACGTCTGCTCGGTAGCAGGACACCGGGGGTACTCCGTTGCACGCTCCATCCACGTACAACGGCAAAGGACCCAACACCAACTCCCACGCCACCGGATGTTCTCGGCCCCCCGAAACCAAGCGTGAAGGCAACCCCCCGTCCGGAGCGGCCATAAGGGGGGCGGATAAAGCCCAAACAAGACAAGCAACAAGGGTTCGGATCATGGTCAGCACGGTAAGGGTTCGCTTAAAGACCGCCCCCAAACCGATTCGGTGACCACTCCATTCGAAAAAAAACAACGCGGGACTTCCGTCAAGGAAAGTCCCGCGTCCTAAAGACAAGCCCGCCTGCGGTCGCTGCTCGCCTGCTACGGCAAACCCGTGACTTGCACGTTGCCAAAGGCCACATCGGCGTGGTGCGCGACCAGAACCAGCGATCCAAAGTCGATGGTGTCGATCGACGGCGTCGTACGTTCGTAGGTCCAAGCCGCGGGCTCGGTGGTACCAAAACTCCACATCTTCATGCGGTAGACCGATCCGCCACCCGGCAGGCTTTCGCAACGGAGCTTGAAGGAGTAGTGGTCACCCACGGCCAACGTCGCACCAGCCAGCGAATTGATGCCTTCGTCGTAGCCACGCCAGAATTCCCAGCGCTCACGGGTATCGAACCAGCGGTACAGGAACGCGCCGCCCAAGGGGTAGATGTTGTGATTCGGTTGCTGGTAAGGACCGCCAGCGGTATGCCCGGTCCAGCGCAATACGAAGCCGAATCCATAGGAGTTGGTCCCCGTGGTGTATCCCTGGGGGTCGAGACCTAGGACGGTGGCGTCGAGGGTGGCCTCATAGTTGCCCCAGATACCCGCGCCTTGGCCTTGCCCGATGCCCACCAAACGGTCGTAGCCGAGCGTGGCAGGATCGGTACGCAGGACTGCTCCCAGACCGGGGACATTCTCCACGTGCCATTGCCCGTCGATGATCTGGCAAACTTGGCTCGGATCACCTCCCTGGGCCAACACCGAGCTCCAGTCGATCGAGTAGTCCGGACTCCAAGTCGCCCCATCCACAACTTCCAAGCGGACCGCCTGGTAGGTCACATGCCCTTCGTCGTCGGTGGCGCGCAGCATGAGTTCATGGGTGAACAGGCCGCCGCTGGGCGTCCCCTCCATGAGGTTGGCCAGGAACAGTTCGACGTTGAAGTCGCCTTCGTTGACCAAGCGCCAGGGTGCGTAACTGATGGTCCGGTCGTCCCCCATGGCCAGGGGCAACCAGGCACCGTTGTCGAGGCGGTATTCGAGGGAGACCGTTTGGACCAGTCGGTCCTCGTCCGCATCCTGAACGTTGCCCCGCACGTTGACTTGGGGTTGGGCAAAGCCCTGTTGGCCGAAGCGAAGCACGGGGTAGCCGGGGGTCGCATCGAAGGAACCCCAAACCGAAATCGTGGGGCTGTTAGCCGAGGCCGTGGCTGGCACGTTCAGTTCCACCATCGAGCTCGAGGACTGACCTAGCGCATCGTAGGCGGTGACCTGTACGTAGTAGTGGGCCCCGGGTTGGAGTCCGTTGACCCAAGCCGATTGACGGTAGCCCGTATCACCCAGCACGACGAGCCCATCCTGAACCGCCGGGGTTTGTCCAAAGCGAATCTCGGCGTTGGCCGGCTCGTCGGTTCCGAAGCGCACTTCCATCGAAGTGTTGTCCAAAGCCGTGGCTCGCAGGCCGTACACGAAGGGTCCGGCAAGGTCCTGGGCCAAAGCTCCGTCCTCGCTCGCAAGGGGCTGGTCGACTAGCTCGATGGAATCGATGACCGCGGTCACTCCACCCGATTGCACGCCCTCTGCGGCCACCAGGATACCGGCGTGGGCCAGCACCATGTTCGAGTTCAGCGAAGGGCCAGCAATCCAAGGTCCACCTGCCAGCGAATACGATTGCGTGTACACGCTGCCCGTGCGCACCACCCGCATCCGCAACTCGCTACCCGAAAGCCAGGGGCCGGTTTGTAGGTTGGAAGAGCGCATGGTTTGCAGCGCGCCGTTTTGGAAGACGGCCGCGAACAGCTGCAAGCGCCCACCGTTGTACGCAAAGTCGAAGCGAGCCCAGTTGTCCGCGTCTTGTTCGAACACGAGGCCCTTGCCCGTGGCTTCTTGGTCCAAGGCGCTCAGGAAGGAAACTTCCAGGGCCAAATCCACATCCTGAACCGCCTGGGTGAGTCGGGTTCCGTCCAGGTGCAACCAGGGCGACGAATGCCCCCCGGGGGGGATGGAGAGTTCCAAAGCACCTTCCCCGGTGCTGCCCGCCAACATCCGCAGTTGCCCCGTTTCCAGGGGATCCAGGAAGGTCCAGCGGTCCAAATCCAAGTTGTTGGCAAAGAAGTCGTCGGCTTCAAACTGGAACCGCGGACGGGTGGTGAAGTCCAGATACCCGCTGGACCGCGTTTGACCGTCCCCGCTGACGACTGTGATGCGGTACTGGTAGTGCGATCCCGGCTGCAAGCCCTGGAGCACCAGTTGGTGGTTCGACTGGTTGCCGGCGACAGGGACCGATTGCAGGGTGAAGCTGTTGCTGCCGTACTCGACCGTGCCGGTCGTGGGCAGATTGGTGGTCCAAGCCAGGGTTGCTTGATCGGCTTCTGCGACGACGACTGGGGCTCCCAGGGTCAAGATTTCCGGAGACGGGGGATCGACTGCCGCATCCGAACCTCCGCCACCACAGGCAGGTAAGGCCAAGAGGGCAAGGATCCAGGCGGGAAAGAAAGCAGCGCGGTCTGTTTGAGTCTTGGTTTGCATCGAGGGCTCCTCCGAGTCACCTAAGTGAACCCGGGGGTGCGGGGTCGTGTCCTGGAAACCTTTTCCATCCGAAAAGGACTCTTCCAGCTGGCCTTATAAGCCGGAAAGAACGCAACAAGAGGGCAAATGCGGGTTCGAATCTCCAACATGCACACCCGAATCGATGCTCCATAACGACAATTGCGTTACTTTTGGGACGATCCTTGCTGGCCCAGGGTGGGACCCTATCATGGTCCCATCGGGACCCCCGATTTCCGGGCCCCCCCTAGAACCATGAACATTCGTTTTGCACTTCCCCTCGCCCTGCTGATGGGCGCCGCCCTCCTGCCCTCCTGCGGTGAAAGAGCTGCCCAGGCCAAGGATCTTGTCGAGCAAGCCAAAGACATGACCCCGGCCAAGGTCACCGAAACCATTACCAAGCTCACCAGCAGCCTGAACGGCATCACCGACCTCGAGAGCGCCAAAACCGCCGTCACCAACATGCTGCCCAACTTGGACATCCTCGCCACGGCCAAGAAAGCCCTGGGCGACAAGATGCCCGACCTGGCCAATCTGAGCAACGTGGTGACCAGTCTGAAAGAGAAGTTCGCCGGCCAAGCGGGCATCCTGGACGCGCTCAAGCCGGTCTTCGAGAAGATCATGGCCCTTATGGGCAAGTAAGGTCACACCGACCTCCCCGTCCCGTACGGTCTTGTAGGGCGGTGCGCCTCGTGCGCACCGCCCTACTGCTTTTTCCGGGCCCTGGCCGCCAGCGCGGAGGCTCGGGCACTTTGTCCCGGGTACGACCTTTCAGGCTTTGGCCCATGTCCTAAACTCAAACCCATGCAGCGAACCACCCTAGCCTTCGCCCTGGCGCTCGCCGGGCTGCCCGCTTGTCAGGGCCAAGCCCCCGATGCTCCCGCCAAATCCGCGGTAGAGACGGAAGCTAGCCAGAGCCCCATCCCCGACTCGCCTGCCTCCCAGGCGACTAGCCCCCAATCCACCCCCGCATCCACCCCCGCATCCACCCCCGCATCCATGCCCAACCAATCCGATGATCGCGAGCCCCAACTCGAAACGGCCACACTGGGGGCTGGCTGCTATTGGTGCGTCGAGGCCGTTCTGCAGCAAGTGGACGGGGTCAAGGAAGTCGTTTCAGGCTTCATGGGAGGCGACAGCGACGAGGCCACCTACGAGCAGGTCTGCCGTGGAAACACGGGCCACGCCGAGGTGGTGCAGGTCACGTTCAATCCCAAGGTACTGCCCTACGAAGAGCTGCTCGACTGGTTCTGGCGGCTGCATGATCCGACCACGCTCAACCGGCAAGGGGCTGATGTGGGCACCCAGTACCGCAGCGTGATCTTCTACCATTCACCGGAACAGCGCAGGATTGCCGAGTCGAGCAAGCAAGCCGCCGACGCATCGGGACACTTCGCCCAGCCAATCGTGACCGAGATCAGCCCGGCGGGAAAACTGATCACGGGGCCCGACAAGCACCAGGACTACTACCGTCAGAACCGCCGCCAGGGGTATTGCCAGATGGTCATCGCCCCGAAGTTGCGCAAATTGGGGCTGGAGGAGTAGGCTCGTCCGGTCGAGACCATGGGGCCCTGCCAGCTGCTGCCGATCCCCATGAACCGCTCTTCCAGGACCCAAAGGAGTTCGAATCATGAATGAAGGATCGATCGATCGTGTGGTGCGCGTGCTCGTGGGCGCGGCCTTGATTGCCATGGTCTACGTGGGCCCGAAGGCCGCGTGGGGCTGGATTGGACTGGTGCCGTTGATCACGGGGCTCGTTGGATTTTGCCCCGCGTACAAGCTGCTGGGCATGAACACCTGCTCCGCCAAGAAGGCCTAGCCTTCTTCGCTAGAAACCACGCAAGGAGCCCCGGGCCGCGGAAGCGGGCCGGGGCTCCTATGTTTGCCGGTGGCGCCTACGGGCTACTTGCCGTGGCACTTCTTGTACTTTTTGCCGCTACCGCAAGAACAGGGATCGTTGCGGCCCAGCTTGGGCGCGCCGTACACCAAGGGCGCTTGAGGTTCGTGGTGGTGGCCATGGGCGTTGTGACCGGTGCGGACGGTTTCCAGGAACTCCTCGATCGTGCTTTCGAATCCCTGGCGCATTTCAAAGGCCTCGGGAACCACTTGGGTTTCCTGCAAGTGATCCAGGTAGGCGCGCAGAACGCTCGGCACGTGCGCCGCAAGCGGATCGTTCTTCTGGAAACGGCCGGGGAGCAGGTGACCTAGGGCGCCATGCATGGCTTGACCGTCGAGCAAGCGGGGCTTTTCCCCGAGGTCTTCATAACAAACCGCCAAGAACTTGCCCGCGATGGACTTCTTGGCATCCCCGGACACCTCCGCGAGCGCGCGAGCTTGGGGGGAATCGAGGAACGCCGCCAAATCCAACAGCACTTGTTTGTGAGCCATGCCATTAGTCTACGGACCGGGTAAGGCTGGCGCATCCTCTACGAGCCCTCTGAGAGCGGGATCCTGGCAGATGCAGCTTGGGCACAGCGCGTTACCATGGGCTACCTGCCATAGCCCAAACGAACCGCCCACATGAGCGACGCCTCCCAGCCCGGCCCGGTGCCCGGTCCGCCCCTTCCGCCCGATTTCCAAGGTGCCGCAGACCATATGGTCTACGTCTACGACTCGGCCAGCAATGGACCCGCCCTGGCCGCCGTGGTTCCGATTCGCACGAGCGATCAAGCCACCGAAGCGGGTCGCATGTTGGTGGCCAACGGCCTCGACTTTGCGGACTACCCGGGCGCCCCCTTGCTGGCCGGCCCTGGATCGCCCAGCTCCGCCGACGGCATCGAAGGCTGCTTCTGGCTCGACCGATCGACGGGTCGGGTGTTTGGGCCCAAGGGGGAAAGCGTGCCCGGGGTTTGGCCGACTATGGGGCGCAAGGCGCTCTATTGGCACGAAGGTCGACACCATCTCGAAGGACCCTGGGTGGTCGGGCCCCATACGTTGGATGCCCAACCGGGCATTCCCGCCCTGCGGGTCACCAACTTCGGGGCGGGGCCGTCGAGTCCCCAGCCCAACCACGTGGGGCTGGAGTTGGTGGTGGGCAGCGATGTGAGCGTGCCGGGTGGGCTCGGTTGGGTCACGCTACGGCCCCAAGGCTCGCATCCGGGCTCGCCCAAGAACCTGCGGCTCGGTGGACACGCGGGTGGCCAGGTGCAGGACCTTCAAGGCCAACGGTTCCTGGTGGAAAGCGACCGACCGCTCGAGTTCTTGCACGGGGCTCCGGCCAAGGTGGTGCTCGGCGGCGGCATCGAGCAGGCCTGGGTCGGGTTGCTCGACCCGCTCAGCCAGGGTAGCTGGAGCTCGGGGCTCAACGGTTGGGCGGTACCGCAAGATGGACAGTACCGTGCCCGCCTGCATTGCCAAATCACCACGGCGGCAGGTCGAGGGGGAATCCGGGCACAGATTTTGATCGATGGCGCTTTGCCCGCCCAAGGTGCACGCACCATGGAAGGCTGGGTCGGCTCAGAACAACCCGAGAGTTTGGAGTTGGAGGCCCGCTACGTGCTCCAAGCGGGCCAAAGCCTTGGCTTCCGAGTCCAACGCCGCAACGGATCCGTCAGCGTAACCGAAGGGCTAGGCACCATTTCGTTCGAGCGCATCGCATGACACTTTGGCTTGGAGACTGCTCGGCGGTGCGCAACCAAAGTCCCAAAGCGCGTATGCGGTTGTATGTGCTGTGGGGTCAGTCCCACATGTATGGCACCAAGTCCTTTGTCGATGGGTTCCCAGAAGCCCAATGGAACCGTTTCGGTCCACCGATCCCCGGGGCGTACATCTGGGACAAATTGGGCCGGCCCAATCGTTCGAATGTGGACTTGTCTGACGCCCTGCGTGGGAACGAGCCCCATGCTTGGAAACCGCTGGGTGCGGGCTTCGGCACGGGAGGACCCGACTACCCCTGGGAAGACCCCACGACGAATCCTTCATTCGGACCCGAAATGCAAATGGCCCATGCCTTGCGCGCTCAAACGGGAGAGTCCGTGGCCCTGGTCAAGTTCGCGGTGGGGGGGTCGCAGTTGGCCAACCTAGCCGACGTTCCCAACTGGAACGTGAACCGTTTGGGGGCGGGCAATGCTTCGTTGCTGCAGATTCTGCTCGAAGCCTACTTAGCACCGGCCCTCGAACAGGCCAAGGTGTTGTGCGAAGAACAGGGCTTGGAACTCAGCCTCGGAGGCGTGGTTTCCATGATTGGAACTTCCGACGCCCGTCGACCCGCAGATGCCCAAGCCTATGGCGCCAACTTGCTCGATTGCATCGACCATGTCCGCCAAGTGCTGAACCCGCCCCATCCAGAGCTTGTCCCCTGGCTGGTGCTGCAGACGCCGCGCTACGTCGGGCCCGATGGGGAGAAGCTCGCGTTCCTGGCCACCGTCCGCAGCGCACAGGCCCAGGCGGCCAGCGCGCGGCCAGCCGTCGAAGTACGCGACACCGTGGATTTTCGATTGACGGGGACCCACTTCGAACCCCGCGGAACCGCCGGTCTGGGGCAAACCATGTTTCGTTGGGCGATGCGGCAAGTTCCTTTGGCATAGCCCTGCGCGACACCTACGGGAAGCATTCCGAGCGGGGTTTCGCCCCAGTGGGCTGCGAGGGGGCTTTGAGCCCGAAACCGCTTGCTATTGGTCAGGAACCCCGAAACACTGCGGGTTCGACATTGACCGAGAAACCCCATGGCAGACCAAACCAAACGACCGTTCCCTCCCGATTCCTGGCCCGCGGGCCGCGAAGTCCAAGTTTCCCCCCGTTGGCTCGGGGTGGGGGCCTTGGGATTCCTGTTGTTTCTGGCGGTATGGAGCGCCTTCTTCACCGTTCCCGCCGAATCCGAGGCAGTGGTGATGCGCTTCGGTCGCTTCGAAAGCATCGCTCCTTCGGGCCTGCACTTCAAACTGCCCTTCGGCATCGACCGGGTGCAAATCCTGCCCGTCCGTCGACAACTCAAGCAGGAGTTTGGGTTCAGCACCTCCGGCAATATCAACCCCTCGCAGTCCACCGGCCCCCAAGAGCAGCGCGATGAGAAGGCGATGGTCACCGGCGATCTGAACGCAGCCCAGGTCGAGTGGGTCATCCAATACCGCATCGAAGACCCCAAGAAGTACCTCTTCAACGTGCGCGGAGCCGATTCGACCCTGCGCGATGCTTCCGAGAGCGTCATGCGCGAGGTGGTGGGGGACCGCACCGTCGACGAAGTCATCACGATCGGTCGCCAGGAGATCGAAGACCAAGCGCTCGTCAAGCTCCAGGACTTGGTTGAGAGCTACAACATGGGCTTGCGCATCGACCAAGTACAGCTCAAGAACGTCGAGCCCCCGGACAAGGTCAAAAAATCCTTCAACGAGGTGAACCAAGCCCAGCAGGAGAAGGAGCGCGACATCAACCGTGCCAACGGCGAGTACAACAAATCGATCCCGCGCGCCCGCGGGGAAGCCGAGCAGGCCATCCGATCGGCCGAAGGTTACGCCGCCAAACGCATCAACGAGGCTGAAGGCAACGTGGCCGCGTTCTCCGCGCTGCTGACCGAATACCTCAAGGCCCCCGACGTCACCCGCCGCCGGATCTACCTGGAGACCATGGGGGATGTGCTTCCGTTGGTCCAACAAAAGATCATCCTCGACAAAAACGCCTCGGGCATCCTTCCGCTCCTGGACCTCAACGGTTCGAACCTCTTGAAGGGAGGGAAATAGCATGGCACGTACACTCATGACCAGCGGGGCGTTGCTCGTCCTCGTCGCCTTGGCCCTATTGGCCAACACCGCCACCTACATCGTCAGCGAAACCGAACAGGTGATCATCACCCAGTTCGGCAAGCCCCGCGGCCAGCCCGTCAAGGAGGCCGGATTGCACTTCAAAACGCCGTTCGTGCAGGAAGTCCACCGCATCGAGAAGCGCATCCTCGAGTGGGACGGCGTACGGACGGAGATGCCGACCCGCGACAAGCTATACATTTCGGTCGACACCTTCGGTCGCTGGCAGATCGAGGATCCGCTCAAGTACTTCGTCAAGCTGCGGGACGAGCGCAGCGCCCAATCGCGCCTGGACGACATCTTGGGCAGCGAAACGCGCAACGCCATCGCCAAGCACGACCTGATCGAGGTCATCCGCACGACCAAGGACCGCCAACCCCAGGTGGACGAGACCCTCGAAGCGGGGGCGGGCAATGGTTCGATCGGAGTCCTGCACCCGATCCGCAAGGGTCGCAAGTTGATCGAGGAAGAGATCCGGGAAGCCGCGCGCCCCAAACTCGAAGCCTTCGGCATCCGCCTGCTTGACGTGCGCTTCAAGCGCATCAATTACAACCCCAGCGTGGTCGAGAAGATCTACGACCGAATGGAATCCGAGCGCGACCAGATCGCTTCGCGCTTCCGCTCGGAAGGCGAGGGAGAAGCCGCCAAGATCCTTGGCAACCGCGAACGCGACCTCAACGTGATCCAGTCGGAGGCCTACCAACAGGTCCAGACGATCCAAGGCGAGGCGGATGCGCGTGCCACCGAAATCTACGCTGGCGCGTACAACCAGTCCCCCGAAGCGCGCGAGCTGTACGACTTCATCAAGAGCATGGAGACCTACCGCAAGGTGATCGACCCGGGCACGACCATGATCTTCTCCACCGAAAGCGAGCTGTTCCGATTCCTGAACAATGCCTCGGGCAAGTGATCCCATGACGCGCCCGATCCCCAAACCCCTGTCGCCGGCGGGCTATTTCCAGCCCTACATCGACCGGATCGCGGAGTCCGATGTGGCCCTGGTCCTGGCCCAGCAAATCGAGCCCAGTCTGGCTTGGTTTGCAAAGCTACCGGAAACCCGGGCCACGCATCGCTACGCCCCTGGCAAGTGGTCGATCGCCCAAGTGCTGGGACACCTGATCGACGGCGAGCGCATCTTCGCCTACCGCTTGCTGTGGATGGCCCGCGGCGGCCCAGGGGTTCTGACGGGCTTCCCGCAGGACGAATTCGTCGATCGCGGCGGGTTCGACCAGCGTCCGCTGGCGGACCTGATCGACGAGGCGCGCAGCGTCCGAGCGAGCACCCTGACGTTGCTCGCGGGCCTGCCCGAGCTCGACTGGTCGACCACCGCCGAAGTCAGCGGCAACCAAGTCGAAATGGCTGCCATCCCGTGGATCCTGGCCGGCCACGAGCAGCACCACATGGAAGTCCTGCGCGAACGCTACGCCTAGCTTCCTAGGCCCCCGGATCCAGGCCCATCCCGGTCTCCAAATCGATTCTGGCCCCCCCAAACCGCCCGAGCGGGGCTTGACTTGCCCTTCGGCCAGGATATCCTTCCCCTTCCAATCCCCGATAGCTCAGTTGGTAGAGCGCGCGGCTGTTAACCGCTAGGTCGTAGGTTCGAGTCCTACTCGGGGAGCCACACACCCCAAAATCGGCGGTAAACCCATGCAGCGCATCGGATTATCACCACTCGCGGGGAGGCCTCCAGAGCCTAGTTGATGCCTAGTTGCAAAAGTCATCGCGCTTCCAGAGCCTAGTTGGAGCCTAGTTCGCCGAACCTGGCGCGCGGATGGAGGCCCAAATCGACGGTGGGCGAGGCGCCGTCAGGGCTCCACTTGGGAAGGTCGATCGCCCCCGCCGATTGGCGCAGGTGATCGATCCCTAGGTCTTCGTAGTGCCGCATGATCATCCCCAGGTCCTTGTGGCCAACGATCTTCGCCAGCTGAACAACGCCGATGCCTTGGCGAAGCAGCCTGGTGATGAACGTGGTTCGGAAGGCATGCAGGTCGAGGTGGCGACCATCGGCATCGATCTTTTCGACGCCGGCCATTTCCATCGCGGCATCCAGGAAGTTCAGCAGGCGCGCCCTGGCCGGGTGGAGGGGAAAGCCACGGCGGGACAGGAAAACGGGGTCGGATCCGCCGACGACTCGGCCGAGGCTTCCCGTCTGGGCCACCCTGGCCGCCTGAGCGGCCTCGCGGAAGCCCGGAGCCACCTGGGGCGTCAGCGGGATGGTCCGCGCCTTGCGGCGGCCCTGGCGGCCTTTGGTGGTCTCTGGGCGCAGGAGTACCAGCCCGCCCTCGAGGTCGACATCGCGCCACTGGATTTGGCGGAGCTCGCCGTACCGACACCCAAGCGACCAGAGGCCGCGGATCACCCAGGCTTGGGGCTCGCCCCCTCGAATGTGGTCGAGGTTGCGCATGGCCTCCCAGAGGCGCTCGAGCTCGTCGTCGCGGTACGCGCGTCGCGGGCGGGTTTGCTCTTCCGCCAGGTCTTTGATTCGCTCGGTAGGGTCCTCGAGGATGAAGTCCCGGAGCTCGAGCCAGCGCATGAAGCGCCGCAGCGCCGCGAGGTCACGGTTGACCGTTGCTCCGGAAACCTCCCCTTGGCGCTCATCGCGCCAGGCAAGGATCTTGCGCCTGGTCAGGTCGGTCACCTTCTTGCACCTGGCAGCGAGCATGATTCTCGAGATCGATGCTTCGCTTGCCTTGGCGTGGTGCTCGGTGACCGTGGGGGCCCAGTTTGCGAGAAAAGCCGCAAGAGCCTCTTGCCAGGACGCCGGCGCTCGCAACGTGCGGCCGGGGACCGCATCGCGTTCGGCAATGATCACGGCCTGGGCGGTTTCCGCCTCCGGCTTCGTGCGGCACCAATCGCCGGTCTTCGTTTTGAGTTGGATGCGGCGCTGCACGCCATCGGCGTCCGAATAGCGAAGAATCCAGATCGGACCGTGAGAGCGAACGTGCTTTGAAATGGTCCCTGATGTGCTGCGGCGCCGGGTCATTGGGCTTTCCCCCGCTGGTTAAGGACCGCCTCGATTTCGTAGCGGTACCAGTACTTCGAGCCCATGATCCTACGGGGTGGCGGCAAAATCCCGCTCTCAACCCATCGGTGAATGGTTTTGGGGCTCCGGTGGAAGTAGGCGGCTACGTCGGCCACCGTCCATGCCTCACGGCTTGCCTCGCCGTCCTTAGGAACCGCGCTGATGCGCGACATGCTGGGGTTTTTCATTGTTTTCTGCCCTCCCAGCCTGGTGACACCCCCTGATCGGGGCAGGCTAGTTGGATGGTTGTCAAATCGGCGGTTGCAGATCCGCTGATCAATGGAGCCTAGCCCCTTCCCGGCCAGACCCGCAAGGGTTTTTTTGACGCAGAAAAGCCGGGTCATGAGGGACGCCAAGTCCCCGCTTCGTCCCCACTACGGGGGCGATGGGTGCGCAAAAAAACCCAGGCCCCGCTAGGGAGCCTGGGCCGTCCGGAAGTGTCACGTCCCAGACCTGCGGTGGTCTAGGGACGGATGAGGCTGCAACAAAGGACCCAACCTCCCGGAAAACCGGGATCCTTTGGGGACAATGATAACCCCAAAGAACTCAAGCAAAGGCAGGACTTCGATTTCCTCAAACGGCCTTGGCGACCACCTGAGCGGGCATCCTAGCCCCCAGTTGTTACCTGGCAAGTCCCCGCCAAGGTGCGGGCGCCAGCCATTTTGGTGACCGGCGCCCGCTCGCGAAGTTAGGCAGGGACGTGACGGCGCAATTCTGGCACCGACGGGCGAGGCGTCAAGCCCATCAACTCTGGGCTTTGCCGATGGCTGGCGGCAAAATTACCTGTTGCCCCGTATGGCAAATGGGGACAAAGCTGGACACCGACGGTAGACTGCCCCCAAGGGTGACCACCGAATACCCACAGGCATGAAGAAAAAAAGTGGCCAAAAAAATTGGGGATTCTGGGAAAAACTCCTCGCCGAGCCCGCGGAGGCGCTCGCCCTCCTGGGGAATCCGGTCGCCGGGGCGGAGGCCATCGAGGCCGCGAGATGGCCAAACGGCCCTATCTGCCCCAACTGTGGATCGCCGAATGCGGCCCCTCCCTCCGAGTTCGACTTGACGAACAAGCGCCGGTACCGGTGCCGAGCATGCGCGCGCCAGTTCAACTGGAAATCCGGCACATGGATGGCTGGCTCGAGGATCACTGCCGACAGGTTCATCGCTGCGGTGGTAGCGATGGCACAAAGCGGTCCAGAGGGATGCCAAGCGCTCCTCGTTTCGGAGGGGAAGACCGACCCCGCAACGGCTGCGCGCCTCACAGCACTGGTCGCTGAAAGCCTTGGCGTCCGGCACAAGGCACCAAAGGCGCGCGTGAAGAAGGCGCTCGCAGCCGGCGCTGCGGTGGCAGGCGGGGTGACGCTGATTCTGAGCCAAATGCTCCCAAAGGCGGACAACGAAGACCACACCCCCAAGGAGCAAATCGTGGAGAGGGTTCGCTATGATTTTGGAGACCCAACCGCCAAGACCTTCCTGATCACGCCCCGGGGTGCCGGGCAGTCTCATCTAGACTGGATTGCAACGCATTCTCGGAGGGTTGAGGCCCTCGGAGGCAGCCATGACGACGACCAGCATTGAATTCGCGCATACCTTGAACCTGCCAGCGCAAAGCATGGCCAACATGCTGCTCGAGGCCGGGGCTGACGGGCCCGCCACCCTGGTCACCACGTTCGAATGCAATGGAACCGTGGTGACGGTCACCACCACCCAGAATCCGGGCGAGACGTTCCAAGACTTCGTGGACCGGCACAAAGCGCGGGTAGAGCAGGCCCACATTGACGGCGGCTGCTAGGGTTGCTGCGTTCGCTCCCCTGAAGTAGCTTCTAGCCGGAGGGACGCCTTGGCTAGGGGCGGCCATTTTGTGCTCACATCCAATGGGGGGACCTTTTGGGTGCACCAGTTTTACCGGCCGGATATGCGGCCGGATTCCATCGAGGGCTGCCGTCAGACGAATACCACGCGGACGGTGCAATCTCGAGATCGCGGCTTTGGAACCTGATCGACCAAACGCCGTACTACGCGAACGAAAACCCTCAACTCGATTCGAGTGGGTTCTTGGTGGGGGAGGCAACCCATTGCCTTCTCCTTGAGCCAGAGGCGCTCCCCCGGCGCTTTGTGGTGTACGAAGGGCGCAGAGATGCCCGCACGAAAGACTACAAGGCCTTTTTGGAGGCGAATCCGGGCAAGCCGATTTTGAGCACTGCCGAGGTTAGCACGGTTCGCAAACTCGGAGAGCGGATCAACACAAGCGAGCTGGGGTGCTGGGCATTCTCAGCCGGAGAGCCCGAGGTTTCCGGATTCTGGAAGGATCCAGAAACCGGCCTCATGCTCAAGTTCCGACCCGACTGGGTGGACTTCGAACGCGACCTGATTGTCGACGTGAAGACCACCAAGAGTGTGCGCACCCAGGCTCTCAAGTCTTCCTTTCGGCAGTACGGGTACCACATCCAAGACCACCACTACCGCGCGGGATATTTTGCCCTTACAGGGCGATGGCCGCGGTTTGTGTTCCTGTTCATCGACAAGGGGCCGTCGGTGTTCCAGTTCCGTTGGATCGGACTCTCCAATGAGGACCGCGCCTTTGCTTCTGAGCAGCACGCGGAGGCGCTTGCCAGCTGGGCGGAGTGTGCTCGCAAAAACACCTGGCCCTCCTACCCCGACCGCTTCGAAACCCTTTCCCCGATCTTCCACAATGACTTCCGAAACTAAACCCGCAATCCAGCAAAAGAACTCCATCCTCCGCACCTTCGCGAATCGTATGGGGCTGGACCCGAAGGCCATGTTTGACACTCTGGCCAACACCATCTTCCCGACCAAGGCTAGCGCCACAGTTGAGCAGGTGAATGCGCTCTTGCTGGTCGCTGATCAGTACAAGCTCAACCCTTTCACCAAAGAAATCTACGCATTCCCTTCGAAGGTTGGTGGGATTACGCCGGTTGTTGGTGTTGACGGGTGGCTCACCCTCATGAACACCCACTCGCAATGCGAGTATTGGTATCCCGAGTACATCAAGAACGAGGCCGGGGAGATTGTCGGTTGCGCGTGTGTGATCAAGCGGCTGGACCGAGGCAAGGAGATCCGAATTGAAGAGTGGATCAAGGAGTGCGCGCGGGGAACCGACCAATGGCGCAACATGCCGCTTCGCATGATTCGCAACCGAGCGATTTGCCAAGGCGTTCGCCTCGTCTTCGGCTTCTCTGGAATCTACGAGCCTGACGAGGCTGCGCAAATCTACGATGCGGAGGTCCTTGGGGTGCGCAACGCCAGCGAAGACGAGATGGAGGCGCTGAACCGCGAGGCCGACAAAGCCTTTGGTCGTCTGGCCGAAGAGCAGGCGCACACGACCCCGCCAGAAGAGGATGGGAAGCTCGGCGATGCTGACAGCCAGGCGCCCGCAAAAGACCAGCTCTTTGACGGCGGAGGTGATGGCTATGACCCTCAGGACGAATAGCGACCCCTGGGGTCGGCGCGTACTAGCTTACGGGCTCTGGGGGCAATCGAATGCCGACGGAACGAATTGCCGCTGGACAAGGGAGTTTGGAGCAAGCCCACAACACAACCTCCGTTCCGATGGCGCGGTTCCTGGGGCGTTCATTTTGGACAAAAACACCCAGATGCTTCGCTTGTCCATTGATCGACCAAGCGCTTTCCGCGCCCTCACCCCAGGTTACACATCGGCGGAAGGGCAATATGCGCCATGGCTGAACAAGGACAACATCTACTTCGGCATGGAGCTCTCTTTCGCAGACACCCTGCTTAAAGCGCTGCCTCGAGGCCAGTACACGGTTGTCATTGTCAAGCTGGGCGTCGGTGGAACTACGATTGCCAATTCCAACGAATTCAACTGGAGCGTGGATTCCAAGCCGCAGTACTCCCTTTTGGAACCCTACCTGCATGGGTACCTTTCATTGGCCTCCACCCTTCTGGATGGCTACACCAAGGATTGGCGCTGGGCGGGGATGATTTCAATGATTGGGGAGAGCGATGCTCGCTACAAGGACCGCGCAGATGCTTGGCAAAAGAACATGGGGCGGATCATCGACAAGGTTCGGTCCCATGTTGGCGTAGCGAATTTGCCGTGGTGGATCACGGCCTCTCCGCGCTACACGGAGAATGGGGACCTCGATCCTGACGCTACCGCCCTTGGCTATATCGAAACGGTAATCGAGCAACAACTGGGAATGTCGACCGTGCGTAAGAACGTCACCGCTCAAAACTTGAGCTATCCCAGCGTTCACGCGGACGACTTCCTGCACCTGGACGAGCTCGGCCAAATCCGCCACGGAGAACAGGTGGCATCCTGGGCCGCAAGGAACATCCTGGGCGTCTAGGCTCTATGGGCGTCGCTGCGGTTGCCCCACCAATCGGTTGACTGCAGCGGCGCCACCTCACCAATTCTGTCGATTGGTGGAGCGATGCCGGCCGCCCACCAGACCCCCTCGGCTAAGGCGTAGTACCTGCGGCGCTTGATGTCGAGCGCGCCGGCTGGAAGATTCACCTTCGCTTCGAACATTCCATCGAGGTTCTCGAGCACAGCGATTGCTCGACCCGGCCCATCGGACATGCCGTATGCCCATATTGCGCGCAGTAGGTTTGACAGGTAGATGCGTTGGTCGGTTCGGCAGAGGTCGTAGTTCTTGGGCCATCCCCAATGGCACTTCGAGCATTGCAGGTGGAAATAGGATGGATCGTCAGTCTCCTTGCACCACCACCCAATCCCACCCCGGCGAAGACACCTGGCGCAAGAAACCTTCCCGCGCTTGTAGAATCGAGGAAGATACTCAAGCGCCTTCCGTTCGGAGAACATCAAGCGCGCAACAGTCGGAAGGTCCTCGCAGATCACCCTAGCGAGCCGCCGCTGCCTCTCCTTGTCTGCGCTGTTGCATTCGCGCAACAACGGCAGCTTTAAGTTGCTCGGCTTCTCTAAACCGCTTTTGGACAACTTCGGCAGCTGCGCGAATGCGCCCGGCACGATCGGCGCTATCGTTCGATCCTCCAGGGCCTTTTGATAAGCCGTCCACTTCTCCCAAGCTCTGCTTTGCAAAGGTGTCGATCTCCTTGCTTAGTTTGTATCGCTCATCGATGCTTTCGGTGCGCGAGCGAATGTATGCAAGGGCCGTCATTAGCTTTGTGGTGCGCTGCAGAAGGATGCGTTTGGCTTTCTTGGTTTCCGTATCTTCCCGACCACTCGCAAAGTCCTTATCCGCCGCTTCATAGGCGTCGTAGACCTTCCTGGCGTTGTCGGAGTACGCGAACTTGCCGCCAGTCTTGAACATGCGCCCCAGAAAGGCATTGTCCGAAATGTCGCGCTCAAAGTTGATGTCCACGTCCCCTTGGCCAAAAGCGCCGACCAAAGACCTACCGGTAGATCCAAATAGGTAGTTGACTGCGTGGTCGATTCTCTGGGGGGATAGGCCGGTTGCCCTACCCAGTCGAATCGCGGCCCGGCTGGTGAAGTCGGAATACTGGTCGGGGGCCCACTTGCGCTCATTTGCTCGCGTAACGATTGGGGTGCCCCAGTAGAAGCGACGATTGGCGAGCTGCTCGATCACCACCCCAGGGATCACGGGTGTCCATCGCTGCCCAGCCTTGATTGCCGATTGGAAGAAGTTCTGGTCGGAAGTGACCGATGCAAGTGGGTTTGGAACCATTCCCAACGGAGTGGCATCGGCGAGCTCTCCCATGGACTGGTTCGCCACCTTGAAGATTGTCCCGAAGTACTCTTTCGCACCCTGAGGATCTTCGCGGTAGAAGGCGTCGGCCAAGAGCTCGGCAGGGGCACAGGTCAGGGCTCCAATCTCGAAAGCCCGCGGAATGCGGACGATGTTGCGCCCGCCGATGTCGATATGCCAGTACCGCTGACGCTCTTCAACGCTGAGCGCTTGGTACCACTCTTCGTCCTTGTTGAGCCACCACAGCGCAAGGGTGGGCATCGTCAATAGGCCGGCGGCGCGAATCAGCGCCCGAGCGGGACGATTCTTTACAGCCTCGATGGTCGCGCGAGGACCCTGAAACTGAACATTGAAGAACGGAACGGCGGTATTGATCGCGCGTGACAAACTACCACCGGCATTGAAGTCAACTCCAGCCCGGGCGCCAGCAAACGCAAGGTCTACAGCCTCGTGGTGCTTGATCGTCAGGCCAATATCCTTGAGGGCAATTCCCTTCTCCTTCGCAAGTAGCACTATCTCGGCCATCCTGGTGCCACGCTCTGGGGCTTGGATGACTTCCTGGTATTTGTCAACCATCGCCGATAGGAACTCCACCCAGCCGGTGGCGGTTCGGAAGTTGTAGCCCTGGATTGTTCGAACCCGCTTTTTGGCCTGGCGTAAGTCCGCACCCATTCGGGATGACATTCCAAGATGGAGCCGGTGGTACGCTTTGTACTGCTCGCTCATCTTTTCGAATGGAAGGCCAAGGATTTCCGCCTTGATCGCGTCAGCAAATGAAATCGCTTGGCTCTGCACCCACTGCATGAAAATCTCCGCAACATTGGCGTTGGTTCGGGTGTTCATGTAGAGAGTCTGCAGGTCTCGCGTTGGGTTGTAGAGCATTCCAAAGGTGTAGGAAAGCCCAGTGATACCCATGGTGGCAATGCGCTTAGGCGTTGCAATGACCAGGTTGTACAGCCAGTTGTTGATTCGCGGCGTATCGAGCCCCGTCAAGGCCTTGTACAAATCCACGTCGAGGGAGTAGTAGCGCAGCTCACGCCCACCGGTCTGAGGATTGTTCATGATGATCGGCATGACAGGATCGTCAGACCCCTTCGGCGTCCAGGAAGGCACAAAGAAGGTGACAGCTTGCTCCCAAATGCCCATGACATCGATGTGAGTCAAATCGGCGTTTGGGTAGTAGCGCCGGAGCACCTCCAGCTTTCCCTCTGCAAGGGCTTGAAGAATCTTGGCCTTTGCTTCTGACGCCACCGGCGATCCTAGGGCATTCTTCACCCCAAGGACGGATAGCATCTTCCCAACAACCTCGCCCACTTTCGGGTTCGCCGCCAGGTACCGATCGACATCCACACGCTCCACAAACTGACCGAGCCCATAAGTTGTACCCAGGGAGATTGCAGCCTCCGCAAGCGCGCGCTCATGGGCTTTCTGGACGCGATTTTCCATTTGCGCGAGCAGAGAGGCAAGCGGATCCTTCACTCGGCGATAGCTACCAACAAGCCTTCTGGTCACGGTTCCGCGCTGCATGTCGGCGCTAGTGACACCGCTCGACGCCCTTCGGATTCCATCAAGAACTCGCTTCTCCGGAATGTAGTTGCCAACGTCGCCTGCCTCGATTGATGCAATGTGCTCGGCGAGGATTGGGGAGCACTGGGCCACATAGTCGTTTCCCTGCTGGGTCCATCGGTACACCGCCTGCGCCGCATCCTCGACATGGGGAAATTCGCTCTGGAGCTCCTTCACAACGGCGTTCGCAATCTCTGGCGAAAGAGCCAATTCGCGCGGCTGTCGCCGATCTCGCTTGGCTGCCGCCTCTTCGGCTTGGGTTCTCCTGGCCAATAGGTAAACGTCGAACTTTTTGCCCATCCCCTTGATCAATGGCTTGATTGCCTCGAGCGGGTCGCCGACGCGGTGACCATAGATGTTGGTCATTTCGCGTTTCAGCCAATGGTTCAATATGGAAGTTGCGCGCCCACGATAAACTTGGGCCATCTTTCCAACATCTTCACTTGGGGTGAGCCTCCCTTTTTTGAGGGCCTGTTTTGCTTTTTCCGCCTCCCTGGTGATCTCCACAAAGGCCTCGAGCTCTTCCCACCAGTTGCGAAGAAAGTTGCGCTTGAAGCGATTCCTCGCAACGCGCCGTGTCGCCAGGTCGAGGGCTTGCCGACCAAGAGATGGGTCGCCAATTGACGCGAGGCCCATACCAACCGCTCCGTCCTTGGCATACGCCTGAAATGCGGCCTGCATTTTGCGAATCTTCTTGAGCAACTCCGGCGGAGCAAGCCTCTCAAACCATTGGACGGTATTCGGCGAGCCAAGGTGCGGATTGCCAAGCAGGTAGCCCGCGATGAACTCCGCAAAGCCTTCCTTCCCATGGCGCTGCTGGTTTTTTTGGTAGAAACCCTGCACCTTGGCTTGCCCATACCCAAGCCGAAGAACCTCATTGAGGACAGGCGCGGGGACCTTCTTTGTTCCCTTCTTCCAAAGCTGATCAGTGCCGACCAGGAAGGTTTCAAAGGCGTGGCCGAGCTCGTGGGCAGCAACGCTCAAGTTGCCAGCCTCTCGAACCCGAAGAACGGATTCTCCGCTGTGCCAGGTACCCAGGGTTCGCTTGCCTGTCCCGCGTGCGGTACGCCCATACTTGAACCCGATCACCCGATCGAAGGCTGTGAGCGTTTCTTCCATCAACTTCATAACGTCGTCGATGGTGTGCTTTCCTTTTGCGGGACCCTCTAGCGAACCAAAGAGCCCTCGTCCTAGGTAGTCCAGGTTGCTACCCGCGGGCGCAGTTGTTGGGCCGCCCGTGATAATGGCTCCGGGGATTTGACCTCGGTATTGATCGATCCCCGAGGCCTGGTCGGCAGTGCCACCTACGGCCTGATCCGGGGTTGTCTCGCGCGGTGGGAGATTGGGATCAGGCTGGAAAAACGCGGTCGATCCTGTGGGAAGCGGCGGGCCCGTCTGGGGCTCATTGGGCACGCTGGCCGGCGGCGCGCCGACGGCGGCTTCGGGCGGGACCTCAACGGGGCTGGGGGGCTCCGCAGGCCGATCTGATGGCGCCTGGTGGGAGCCATCGCTTCCCACAGCCTCATGGACCTTGCCGGCTGCTCGCCCGGCTGCGCCGGCCGCCACCTGGGCGCCCACCATCGTTACGGAAACACCGAGTACCATGACGGCGGCATTCTCGAGATCAGTCAGCTGTTGCAACTGGCCGGGATCTGCCAGGCGGCCATTCGAGATTGCAGCGGTCACGTCATTCAAAATGGCGTTGTAGACCTCTTCGCCGAGCTCTTCCACGATGCCATTGAGGCCGGCGGTGTTGAGAACTTTTTGGGCGTAGGCGATACCTTTTTGGTCCGCCACCTTCATCGTGAGGAAGTGGGAAAAAGCCGCGAGCCTTCCCTCTTTAGGCAGCTTGAACAGGAAGGATCCCGCCATCTCACTTCCGCGTTCAAATACCCCGTTCAGGAACGCCTTAGGCAGGAGGCTTGCAACGGTTGGCGCATTCTCAAGTGCCTTTACAACCAGCTTGTTCTCTTGGTTGTGTGCAATGTAGGCGCGGGCCACCTGTTCGCGCTTTGCGCTCGCAAGTGTGGGGCCAGCCTGGTTCACGATCGCTCCAGCGAGATCCATGCCTGCCTGTCCAGCTGCCCCAGCCACCAAGGTCTTGCCGACTCCTCCAAGGATTCCGGCCTCATCCATCTTGGCCATTACGCTGGCCGCCAGCGCTCCCTTTCCCGCCACGTTAGCCAACTTGAGCGCGCCACGACCAATTTCATTCCCGACAACAAAGTCTCCGAGAAATGAAAGTGTTCCTGACGCGATGTCGCCAACTTTTCCACCAAAGGACTTCGTACGGCCAAGCTGGTCGAAGTAGTTTTGCAGCAACCGCACCTGTTGGTCGTCCGCCTTGTCTTGCTGGTAGGCCTGCATGGCCTCATCAACAGCATTCAGCTGCTTGTAGGTTTTTGCCGCCCCGTAGACGGGTAGTGATCTCTGGATAAATCCAAGCCCTAGCTCGTCTTTCCCAAAGGCCGAGGGTAAGCCGTAGGGCTCTGTGACCTTTAAGAACCGCTCGAGGGTGTTTGCGCCTTCTGCGTTTTGCGGCTCCATGGCTTACTTCTTGTTCCTGCGCGGATCTCCTGGCCGGCGACCGGGCTTAGAGAAAATCTCTTTGGCCTTCCTTCCAACACGGCGCGCAATTTCATCGATGGGGGGCGCTTCGTTGTTGCCGGCCGACAGGTCGCGCGAGAACCCAGGCTGATCGAGGTTTGGCTTGAACCCGCCTTGGGTGATCTCGAGCAACCCGGGAAGGCCCGGAGGAATCGGGATGTTTGCATCGTCCACGCCTCGCTGCTCTTCGCCGGGCAGGGGGTCGAACTTCCAATCAGCCGGAAGGTCTTGCGGGTTGTTGGCGACGACCTGCATGTCCTGCAGCTTGATCCCCAGCTTGCGGGCGATTTCGACTGGGCTGCCATCTTCAGCCCGAATTACCTTCCGCATTTCACGCATGGCTGCCGCGCGCGGATCGGTGCTGTACTGAACCGGTTCCTGCCCATATCCCGCCGCCCCTCCGCGCTGCCCGTTGGCCCGGTACGCAAAATCCATCAACTGGGAAGCGGGGATGTCGACTTTGTACACATCGCGAGCCAGCCCTTGCAAGGCGCCCATCATTACCTCGGGATCAATCTCGGATGCGGGCAATCCAGCTTCATCGATGACATCAAGGGCGAATTGCCGCATGCCGTTGGAGACCTCGACCTGGCGCTCCTGGGGGATCTGGCTGTAATGCCGGATCGATTTGCCTGAGAACTCCGACGGGGGGACACCGTTGGGGCCAGCGGGGAAACTCTGGGGAACCGAAGACCCCTCCCCAAAGCGGCCCGCCAGCCCCGACGGTGCACCAACGGGGTTGCCGAGAGAGTCGGTAACCATCGGAAGGCCCATTTGCTTCTCCTGGTACCGGTTGAGCAGCCATTGCTGCTCTTCGACCTGAGAGCGAAGCCTGTTTCGTTCGTCGAGAACATCGGTTGGGGTTCTCGCTTCCATGATCAGGTTTTGGACCTCTGAGTACTTTTGGTCGTCGAGGACGTTTCCATTTTCCATGGAAGAGAGCATGTCCTCGGCGCGCTGAAATGCCTGGTATTGGCGGCGGTCAAGCTCGCCCATGAATGTGGGGGAGTTCTTGAGCGCCGTAAGTGTTGCCTTGGTGCGCGAGACTTCGCTGACCCGCTCCTGGTAGGCATTGGACTTTTGCTCCAAAGCCTTGAGCATGGAATCGTCCCCTGTGTCCTCTGCAATTTTCGAAGCAATGGCTACTTCATCGGGGTTGATGAACCCATTTTTGGCTGCCTGAAACAGGGATGTTTGGCGACCTTCCTTGATCAGCTGCTCGCGCGCCCGTTGCCTGGCCTCAGCCTGCTTCGAAGCAACTTGGGTCAACGAAGTGACCGTGTTCGGGTCCATTGCCGAGAATGCCTGGCGAATACGATCGGGGGAAACCGTGGAAAGGTCTTCACCACGAATCACCATTCCAGCGATATCCGCCGTGGCCAAGCGCTCGGCCTCCAGCTGCTTTTGCTGCTCGTCCTGCGCGAGGGTTTGAGAAACCTGCTTGCTGAGCGCTTGTTGCTGCTCGGCGAGCCTCGCCTGGGCATACTTGGCCCGGATGGCCTGATCTCTGACCTGAGCGGCCGAGGCTGCGGCATTCTGCAGGGCGCTTCCAACTCCCTGCAACCCCTGGAGGGATGAGTTGCCATGATGGAAAGTGAATAGCTTCACTAGAGAATTCCCCCCATCCCGAGTTGCCCGACGGCGCTGGTGATTCCAATGATGTCCTGCAGTGGGTTGTAAGCCAGATGCTCTTTCGACGAGAAGAGTTCCGCCAGGGCCCGGGCGGTGGAAAGTGCATTCTGCCCCGACTGCTGGTATCCGCCGGCGAGGGCATTTCGCTGCTGGGCCAGGGCACTCCCCTGGCCGGCGGCCAGGCGCCCTTCCATTTCCGCCAAAAGGCGCTCGAGCTCGGTCAAAGATTGCTCCGTCCGTCCCTGGGCACCCCTCGCAATAGAGGCCCCAGCGCTTGTCCCGTTGAGTCCGCGGTCATAGACAGCGAGGGCGCTACGCCCCTCAGACCCAGCACCGTGCCGGGCGATGCTCGTTCGCGCGGATTCCGCGCCCGCGCGCGTTCGCTGGATTGCGGATTGGTACCCCGTTCGAATGTCCTGCAGCCCACGCGCCTGCTGAGCAGACCCTAGCCCTGAGAACAGCTGGCTCATCCCCTGCGCATTCTGCAGCTGCCTAAGAGCAGCCTCGTAGTCTGCCTGGGTGGCAGCCTGTGCGGAGTCGCGACCCTTCTTATTGGTCAGCAGGTCAAGACCTTGCAACGGATTGAACAACGATCCAAACATTAGGAAATTCCCTCTCTGCTATGACGGATTCCGACAGGCTCGACGGCGATCCGTACTTCGCCGAGGGCCCATGAATGGTGGACGTTCGCTCCTCCAAGGCGAAGCCAAAGCGCAGCCCCGCGCCCCTGGAGGGAGATGCGTCCGGAGAAACCAGGCTGGACCCGCCCGCTGTCCAAGGCTTCCCCTAGCTGTTCCGGGTCGTCGCTCGCATGGGTGGACCATTCCACCTCGCCACCCTCCCAGCTCACCTCTAGTTGAAGCCGGCGGAACGTGATCTCTGCATCGGTGGCCAGGATGGGACCTAGAAGCACCCAAGAATCGATCTTTTCCCCGTCGTCTCCGGTTGCCCCATCGTCCAGGAATCGGACGCTGCCATCCGACCAACCTAGGTTGATAACCCGGTCATCGAGAAGCTCACCGCGCTGCTCCCAAGCGGAAACCACGTCACCCAGCGAGCCCGAATAAGTGATCGGCCACCAGGCTTTGCGCTTTTCGTCCCAAAACCAATGGCGCGGGCGGGACGCGGTGGGGGCCACGCCCTCGCCTATGTACACCATCAGCAGGTGAAGACCGCGACGGGCAGCATCGTACACCAGGCGGGGTCGGTAGTTCGAAAGGTCAATCCTCTTGAGCTCACGCCCAACGGTGAAGTCGGAAATTTCTTGGGGTGGATTCGCCCGACCATCGGAGGTGGGGGACATCACAAACACACCACCGCGACTACCAAAGAAGTACAAGAGGCCATCGGACCCCAGCGCGTAGGAAAGGCCGAAGCTCATCCCCATGGCGTCCGTGAACAGGTTGATTGAACCCTCAGTCGAAAGGTCCCCTGAGAAAACCTGGATCGAGTTAGACCCCCCAATGACCAACCGATCGTCATAGAAGGGCGCAAGGGCGGTAACGACATCTGGGTTTCGACGCTCGCGGATTCCGCGGAAGGCGGCCGTGGGGGTATCTAGTGCTTTGCGCGCATCCCAATCGTACGGGTCGCCGTGGGCACTCGCGTACAGGCCATACGGGTCCTTCTTGGTGCGCGCGAGAACCATGCGATTGCGGTAGGAGGCTACCAGCCGGGCACCCTCAGGCATTTCTCCGGCAGTCTTAGGCTTCCACTCCTTGAGTGTTCCAGCCTTGAGGTTGAACACGCGATAGCGCCCGTTGTCGACAAAGAAGACCTCGCCAAATTGGGTAGCTGCCTGGACCCAGCCTGAACTCCCGTCGAATTCTCCAGCGGCAACAAGTTCAGGAACTCCGCTCCGGCTGATTTTGAGCACGTCGCCCCCGGCAACCACAAGGGTTGTCACCTGGCGGTCTGGGCCGCTGCGGGACGTGCTCGAGATCAGGCGCAGCTTGGTTTGGGTTGCCACGTCCGCCGGTCCAGAAAGATCCTCATTGGAGCTCGCGACCCACGCAAATTCCGGCCCTCGGGCAGGGTATAGGTCGACTTCATTGGGGTCGACCGAGACGGATCGGACGGTGAACCCGGAATCGACGCCCCCGATCGGGTGCGTCCAGGTTTCAAATCCGCTGGCTCCCCGATACTTCGTGAGGTGATTTGCTGCGGCCGAGTACCCCCAAGGAACATACAAGTCGCCTTTGAAGTCCACGGCGAGACGCATGTACGGGTAAAGCGGGTTGTAGGCATCCCGAGCAAGCCCTTGCCAGGAACCGTCCGGAAAGGGCCTGGAGGCCGTCATGCCATCGATCAGGGCAAAGGCGTTCGAGATTGGGCAGCTGATCACGATCGGAGTGGCGACGCCCGTGGGCTCATTCTTGGACCAAATCACAAGGTCAACCGAAGAGTCACCGTCCAAGCCTTCGACCTGGGCATCAAAGTTCCCCAGGCTGGTGGTGGCGAGGGCCTGGGTGCACAAGACCACATGGCCATAAATTGACCCGGATCCAGGGTTCACCACGACGGCCCCAGGAATCGTCGCCACGCCGCCGGACTGGAATTCGAAGGTCACAGAGCTCGTGCCATCGGAGACGGTGAAGTAGTCCCCATTGACCGGGTTATCGCGAAACCGGATCCGGCCCGAAGACGGCTCCGTCCAATCGGCAGTAACCCCCCGGTCCACCAGCCGGAGCCGGGTGCGCGAGACCGGACCGAGGAGTGTCTCTGGATAGCTTGGCGGCACCGACCTTGGCCCCACCGAGAACACCCCACCCTCCTGGTCGGTTGCCAGGGCGAACCCCATGCCGGCCCCCGCGACCGCCCAGGTCGCACCCTCGCCAGAGGGGTCCAGCTTGAGCACAATGCCGTACGGAGAACGAAGCGCCTGGCTGGTCGCAGTGGAGGACGGGCCAGAGCCCGTGCCTACCGGCGGAGCCGAGTGGTAGGTGTGGAGCGGGTCCAGGGCATCAGCCGCGCATCCGAAGCGGTGCGCCAGGTAGCCCTCCAGCTGCTCAACCTCCGCGGCGGACACGGCAACGTCATGGACGCCAACGGAACTATCTCCAAAGATGGTAACCGCCGCGCAAATCACCCCGTTGAGGCTGTCCACCCCAGGCAGAAAGCCTGCGGACAGCTGCGCATCGTTTTCGTAGTACACCCGGTTTCCCAGGAACTCGGTGGGCGAGACGAATCCGGAATCGTCCACCGTCAGGCCAGTAGCCGCGCTGGTCCCGTTCACCCGCACCGAAAAGGCGCCTGACCCGTTCTGGACCAGGGTGATGATGGCCATCCGTAGGGGTGTTGAGCCGTGCGAGGTGGCCGCCCCCGTGACCGTGCCCCCAGGAAGGGCGGGGCCGCGCAGGGCAACGCCCCCGTTCAGCTGGGCAGCGGTGGCCGAGCCGTCATCGTTGATGGTGAGGGCGAGGTACCCGTCAGACGGCCCCAGACCGTCTGTGGCGTCTCCGGCCTGAGATCCGGCGTCGCGGTAGGCCCCAGCCAGCCAAATGGTTCCTGGCTGCGCACCGTCCACCCAGCGAACGGCAAAGCAGATGGCGAACTTGTACGAGGCGTCGTTGAGCGGCCAGAGCCCTCGGGAGCCCCTCAGGGTGCCCTGCGCGTTGACCTTGTGGCCGCGCAGGGGGAAGCTGGTCACATTCTCGTTGGACGACTGGAGGGCATTGCCGTTGTCCCGGTCCACGTCGCGCATAGGGCGCAGTTCGCCCTCTGCTGGCCAAAAACTGACCCCTGGATTCGGTCCGGCGGCCGCCTGGAACCAGGTGGGCCCAAGGGGTCCCTGGGATTGGTCCGAGGTGGTGTATTCGGCCAGCAGCAGTCCCCGGTCGGTATCGTCGTAGGGGACAGTGAAGTCCCCGGAAAGGCGATAGTCCGGCCACCGGACCAGGCGTCCACCATCAACCGCGCCGGCCACAAACTCAGGTTCGAACCAGGCGTGAACCCGCTCGGCCGCGTTGGTCAAATCCATGGGCGTCCAATCGACAGCCGATTCGACGAAGCCATCGCCGGCTGGAACCTTCCCCCTCGAGGCGTTTGGCCGGCAGCATGCGTAGGTCCCTCGAGGCCCGATCGCCACATCTCCGACCGGATAGGGCACCGAATGCCGCTGGACGATTGTGGGATCTTCGCCATCGATCCCCAAAATCGTCAGGATCTCCGCAGTGGCGTTGGCCGAGTTTACGGCCACCCGGGCGGAGGACTCGTTGATGATTTCGATTGCCTCCACCGAGGTAGCCTTGAGCTCCAAGGAGAAGGTCAGGAATAGCCCATCCGTTTCGGTGTCAGGCCTGAACCGCCAAAGCACGGCTCTTCGGGCGCCGGATGTTGAGCTTCCAGCGGCCAGGAAGCCGCCATCTGCTTGCAGCGCAAAGCGCGGGGCCGGCGCAATCAAGACGTTCGTGGGCAGGATGGCCGTGGCGGTCACGTCGCCCGCAGAGTTTCGCTTAACTACGACCCCCGAAGAGGAAAGCCCGTAGGAATTCCCCTGGTCATCGGTTCGAACGTCAGTTGCCGCGTCGAGCTGGGTTCCTTGTAGACCCCAATCCTCAAGGATGGGCACCGGGAATAGATCCCCTCGAGGTTTACCAAGCGCCGCAAACGTGAATGCTGGCCGATCATGCGACACCGATATCCCAGCCTGCACCTTGCTCCCATCTTTCACCTTGCCATTGGTGAACTGCGAGGAACCCCAACGCTGCCCGCCCTGTTGTTTTCCGGTCAGCGGAGACTCCCCCAAGACGTTTTCAGCATCTTGGGCGAAGCTGTTTCCCTTGTCCTTGTTGAGCCTGAATTGGCCGACCCCGCGGAAAGGGAAATTGATATCCAGGTCGCGGAATGTCACTAGGAGGGTGGCGGGATGATGGGTACTGGGGTTGCGGCAGGGTGGCCAGAAATGCTGCTTTCCCCGAAGTAGGTGCCGAGTTCGTGCTGGGCGCTACCGTCCATCTCGCAAATGTCGCGGTAGAGCTGAGAGCCCTTGACGCCCTCGAGCTTGGTTGTGTCGGGGTTCACGCCGTTCATCCCCTCGAGGTTTGCGGCGTACTGTCGGCAGACCTCAAGCAAGAGCGGCCGCATGAAATCCGGCATGTAGATCGCATCCCTTTCCGAGGTGAGCGTTTTCCACTTGCGTTCATAGACGATTTCGATCGTTGCTGGGCTATCCTTTGCTGACGCAAGAATGGGTACCAGGCCGGACTCGCGCATCGCCCACGCGACAGCCACTCCACGGTTGTTCTTCCGGACGTAATCAACGTCTGTGACGTAGAGGCCTACCCCTGTGCACGAGACAACGGAAGTCAGAGTTTTGAAGTCTGCGGGGAGCTCACCTTCGCCGTAGATGTCGACATTTACGCTTGCGGTGGCACCGGCCAGAAACCGCCACCCACCATTCTTGGTGGATACGATCCACTCGCCTGCCAGGTTCAGCACAAACAGCGCGCGGTTGTACGATCCACCGCTTTGCTTGGGGTGAATTCCGAGCGAGTACTTGATTTCGTCTGTGAACTCAGATGCAAGCATGGTGGAGGGTGCCCCCCCGAGGGATCCCCGGGGGGGCGTGGGGTGGTTGGCCTACGGAGCAATGGCGGCAGCCGGGGCCGCGCCGAAGATCCAGGCTTTGGTGAGTTGTCCCGCAACCGTTGCAACGGGGCCCACGGTGACGCCGATAAGGCGGCGGCCGGTGGCGCTCGCGGTGGTCAACTTCCCGGAACCGTTCTGGGCGTACAACTTGGTGTTGTTTCCACCGGACGTTTCCGCGACGAAGACCTCCATCAGACCACCCGTTCCAACGGTGACGCGCTTGCGGTCGTTGTCGGCGTGGTTGATCCGGGTGACGATGAAGATCGGGGCGGTGGCCATCAACGCTGTCGTCGGAAGGACAGCCACACCCCAAAGCCCAAACTCCACTTGGAGTTCGAGAGAGAGCGCGGCAAGCCCCGCCCCAGTGAAGTCCGGCTGAACCACATAGCCCTTCGGCAAGTGGTCCCCCGTGTTGTTGTACATCTCGCCCGATCCACCCGTGGGGGTGGGGCCAACTCCGCCAGGCATGTTTGAGAACATGGTTTCCTCCTTAGCCAGGAACGGTTTGGGTGACGGTCGGATAAACGAGGGCCTGGCGGCGCCGATCGGTGCAGCCGAGGTTGCACCAGAGGCTTCGCCAGGTAACCGCATCCATGGGTTGATCATGGATGCGCATCGCATTTCCCTTCTCGAAGTACTTCTTCTTGTGAAGAATCGGGAAGAGGGTGTCGCGGTCAACCCCCATGTAGCGGGGGCCTTTCACATCAGCGGTCTGCTCGGTTCCATACCCCGCACCTGCGACATACAAAGCCGCCTCGTCCATGCGCTCCCACCAGACCAAGGGCACGCCCTTGTGACCCGGGTTGTCCACCCCAAGGTCCTGCATGGTCGCCATGAGCAGCGGATCGTGCGAGTGCTTGAGAACGGCATCCTCGTACACCTCGATGCCCCAAAGGCTGGTAAACCAGGCTTTGGCGATCATGGTTTCTTGACGGTCGCGGTTTGCAAGCATCGAAACCGGCAGGGTCCGGAACTTCGACAGGCGCGCTGCGCGCGAGAGCGCGTTTTGCACCGTGTAGCCAGCTCCGGCCTGGTCCGAATTCAAGCGGGAGTACCCGGATCGGGTGTTATCCCACTTGTCGATCACGGTTGGGTCCAAACCCATAACCGTGGTACCACCCCACATGGGGGCGACGCCCACCTCTTCGGTGACGAACGAGAAGATCGACATGGGCCGCTTGGCGCCATTCGATGCCTCCATGTTCGCGAAGTTGGGGATAGCGCCAAGCGAATCTTCCCAGGCATGCACCATGGAAGTAGCAAGGCGTTCCTCCTTCGGCTCCATGATGTCGATGAGCTGCTCCGCAATCGGGGCGCCCTCGTTCAACTCGGCCTCCGGATCAGAGATCGTCATGTGATCGACGAGGAATCGCCAATCTTGCGTGTGATCCGCCAGGACCTGCGGGTTGGAAAGGTTCAGCTGAATGCCGGGCACCGTCCATTCCGCGGTCGATTTCTCATCCGGCATCAAGAAATGCCGAATGCCTTTCCCGCCTTGGAAGCGGGACGAATTTTCCCCACCGTCGGAGCCAAGGAGCCACGCGAGCAGGTAGCTGTTTCGGGTCGCAAGGTTGATGAACTTCTTGCGGTCCGGGAACGGGCTGTACTCCGTGGACTTGACGTAATCGGTGAGGGCCTCAAGAGTCATGTGAGACCTCCCGGCCTAGTTTCGGCCGAAATGCTTTTGGGCAATTCGCCTGGCCGCCTCGAGCTTGGCCGCATCCGGCGTTGCCGGAATGCTGCCAGTTCGATTCGGCGGAGGAATTTGCCCAGTCTGTTTGTTTGGGTTTGGAACGACCCTTGTTTGCGGAGTCAGTCCATTGACGATGCTGGCGGCAATGCGGACAGCCTCAGCCCCTTGATTGGGACCAAATCCCGGCGCAATCCTCCGAAGCATCTCCTTGGTCTGCATCCACATTCCAGGGTCACGGAGTTCCGGCATGCTTGGGAGTAGGGTTGACCTCACCGCCTCGATCTGCGCATTCGTTTGGGCTTCGAGAATTGCAATCTGCCGCTCTTGTACCGAGCCAAGATGCGCGCCGAGCACGTCTGCCACGCGGGCAGCCGCCTCCTGCGAAATCTCTTCCCCAAGCGCCGCTGTGATCTGGGCCTTGAAGTCTCCTGCTCCACTGCTTCCGGATTGGGCTTCCGGGGTTTGCCGCTGGGTCTCCTTCAGCCGAGCCAACTCGGCGCGAGCGCGAAACGCATCGTCCTTCTCGGATTCCAATGGAGCATAGTGTTGCGACCATTGGACCACCTGCTCGTCGCTCAAACTGGAAATCATTTCCGGAGAGAACTGCAGGCGTCGAAGAGAATGAACAGCCGATTCGTACTGCGCCTGGTCAATTGCCGGCGGAGTGGTGGTGCCCTGCGTACCTTGCTGGTCGCCCTGGGATTGCTCGGGTGCCCCGGTCTGCGTTGCGGGTGCTGCGGCAGAGAGGTCCTCGCTGGTAGACGTTTGTGTGTCCATGAACGCCAACTATCAGGCGTTCACGACGAAACCGTCCCTCCCCCTCAGTTCTGCGTCATGGCGCACAAAGTCCCGCAGTTCGTTCAGGTTCGCGAACACGGCCGCGGAATTCTCATCGTATCGCTTGACCAGGGGGTGCCCATCCTCCACCGAAAGGCTGTGGATCTCCCGAGAGACGTTCGGTGAGCGCGTTACCGCATAGACACGCCTAAAACTCTCCCCACCAATTTTGATGGTGTGGCCGATTTCCGGGGCCTCCGACATGGGGTGTTCCCTGTAGACGACCTTGCCGGACTTGCTCTGGTAGGGGTACTGTGCCATTTATCGCTGCGCTGATGATCCCGACCGCAGGAACCGACCACCGGTTCCCGCCTCACTTCCATTCATACCTGGGGCGCGGTCTGCGCCCGGAGTGCCGCCCAGCGCAGCGTCGCGCTGCTCGGGTGTCAGCTGCTTGGCCCCCTGGTTGAAATTGATGGTTGCCGCGAGCGGGCCAAGGTTGAGTGACTCCAGGGCTCCTTTGGCCATCGCCTCCCAATTCGCCATTCCGGGGAACTGGACCGAGTTGCTAGCCATCGCCTGGACGAATCCAGCGCCCTCCATCAAGGCTCCTCGCCGCTGAACGTCGCCACCACGGGTCATGGAATCGAGCTCGATGGCGATCTCGAGGGCTTCGGCCGGAATCCCTTCGGGGTCGGGAAACATCCAAAAATCGCTCTCGCCATCCAGGCCTGCAATCTCTGAGGCTTTCGATCCAAGCTGAATCGCCGCCTCGCTGTCTTCATGGAAGTACCACGCGGCGCGCTCAAGCAGTTTCAGTACACCCTCCTGGAATACCTTTTCCTGGTACGACCCGATTTGCTCGGCCGAATTGTTCGCGATCATCGATGCGGTGGCTGTCGCGTTTGGTGCGACCGCTCCGCGCTGCTGCGAATCGATTCCCGTGAGTCGGTCTCGAAGCACTGAGAATGTATCGAGCGCATTCATCGAGTTTCGCTCAATACCACCAATGGTAATCTCCTGCAGTGCTTTTCCGATCTCATCCGAGTCCAATGCAAGCAGTCCGTTGGTCTGGATGTTCTTGATCTGCTTGGCCAGACTTCCTGAGTCTTTCCTGAACGCCAAGAACCGCTTGTAGTTCTTGGCCTCTTCCCAAACCCGCTTCGCCAAGAAATCCGTCTTTTCATTGATCGACCGCGTGGCCATCGTGGTCGAAAGCGAGTAGGAAGTTCCGCTGACGGGGTAGGTTCCAAAGATTAGGTATGGGCCAGCATCGGGACCGTAGTAAGGCATTGGCTTGCGCGCAAACTTCGCCACTGACTCACCGTCACGCGCAATCATCGTGAAGGTGGCTCCGTGAAATCCGCGCACACCCTCGAGGCCCGGATCGGCAACGGCGCTGGGTACATAGATATAGCGAATGTAAGCGTCGTTTCGACGGACGGTCTTGTTGGTGGCATAGCTCTGGCGCGACTTTCCCGAAACCTCCTTTTTCATCGCGGTAAGCGTTTCCATGTTCCACCCTCCGGCCTTGTCGTTTCCGGCTTCATCGATCAGTTCGTCGATGTCACGCCACTGCCCATGGCCCGTAAATCGACGCTGCTCCGGATTCTGAGCCAAAGAATCAAAGAAGACATCGTGCGGGCTCAAGACGTACGCTCTTGGGTGATACACAACGCCGCCTTCGACCGCATTTTTTACCGCGTCAGGGATGTACCCGCGCGCGGGCTCACGGACCAAAAGCAAGTGTGCCTGGAAGAGCACATAATCGACGGCGGCAATCCGCAGCATCCCCTCGATGGCATTGGTTTTTGTCCATTGGTTCATCGAGTGCTCAATGGCCTCTGCTCTCGTGAGCGGCCAATGGAGGCGCTCGTTCATCTGCGCAACTCCGCTGTGCACTCGAACCGTGGGCCGATGGTAGGCAAGCCGCGGTAACGCATTGGCGATCGACTCATAAACATTGGAGAGCAGCTCTCCACCTTCGGACTTATCCCGTCGAAAGGCTGGTCCGGTGTAGGATTGCAGCGCTTCGTCGAACTTGTACATATAGTCGCGCCGCACGTCCTCCGCGATCTTGATCTCACTCCAAAGGTGTTCTTCGTCCCAAAGCTTCACGATGCGTCCTCGTAGTAGTTGCGGTTGTGGCGCTCCTGGTACATTTCGAGCATTTCGGCGTCCAAGGCGTCATCTTCGTCCATCCATGGAGTGTGGTAGAAGCCTGCGGCAGCCGTGTCCTCAGTGGAGAAGTGGTGGTTGTGAAGCCACCGAACCCCATACTTCATGGCATCCATGCCGTGGTCGTTCTTCTTGACCGGCATGTCCCGGCTCATACCCTCCTTATCCGCCTCCATGACGTATCCCGGAAACTCCTGGATCGTCGACTTTGGAAGGCTTCGAAGGCTTGGATCGGGCGGGTGCTGGAGGGTCTTCTTGAGGAAATAGATGCACGGGATTCCGCTCCGGCGCTCCTGCAGCTTCGACGCTACCAATGATCGGCCTGCTAGGCGGTCCTTCATCTCACCGGTGGCGCCCACGGCAATTCGCGAGCTTGAGCGCAACCCTTTCGGACCAAGAAGGTCGTTCAGGATATCGATGGAGTCTCGCTGCGCGCCGTCACAAACAATTGCCCGGGTGCTTAGGCTTTGGACCTGTCCGTGGTGGATCCCAGCCCACCGGTTGCTATTCCATCCCGTGTGGTACCACTCGCGAACCAGGCACATGCGCTGCTGCGTATCAACGGCCCAAACCTGGGCACAACCCGGCTGGTCAATACCCCAGTCCTGTGTGTGGAAGAATCCAAGTACCCGCTGCATTCCATGGGACCGCAAGTCGATCCACCAGGTTCCACGCATCAAGACCAAGGCGCCATCAAAGACGTGGGTTCTCGGATTGAACTCTGGGTACACAAGGCCATCGTCTGCGCACCAAAGCCCCTTGACCATTCGGTCATGGTCGACACCGGAGTAGCCCGTATCGTTGTTTTCGTAGTAGTCCTTTCCAGCTGGTGTGAAGTCGTTCCTCTCTAGATTCCAATAGTGAGGGTTGTCCTGGAAGGTGCACCGGAAAGCCACGCGACCCCGGCCGGTTTCGATTCGGCGCTCTTCCTGTACTTCCTCGGGCGTCCTTTCGCCAAAGAAGCGCGTGTAGATCCAATGGAATTGGCTCTTGGGGTTGACCTCCAGCCCTTTGAACCGGAACGGCGTCCCCTGCGACCAACGAAGGCCGCGAGTGACTTCCTCGAATTCCTTCTCCGTTACTTCGGTTCCCTCCACAAACCAGATCACATTCCATTCGGTGGAGCGCCACTTTTCCGGATCATCCAATCCACCGAGAACGATTTCGGAGCCGTTCGCAAAAACGTAGTTCTCACGGCTCTTTCGGCTCGACTCTGGAGTCTTGATCCCATACCGAGGAGCGACGAGCTTCTCAAACGTCACCTGCCAGGATTCGCGCAAGGACTTGAGAGTCTTGCGTAGAATCAAAATTCGAGTGTTTGGGAACTCCAAGCACCACTCGACAAAGTTCGCTGCAATGCCGACAGATTTTCCAGTTCCGGCCAGGGAGTGGAATAGAACCTCTTTTACCCGTCGCCCGTTCACGGAGGTATACGGGAGGTTCGCGAAGTCAGCAATCGGACCCCGTAGCTCGAACGGCCCTTGCGCCTTTGCAACCATGGCTAGAGCGCCGGGCCGGCGAGGACGCTAAAGGTCTCCCTGTGCAGGTAGAGGGGAATCTCTGGTGTATCACCCAGGAGCGTGAATTCGTACTCAACGGTGTAACGCACACCCGGATTCGAGATCAGGTCGGGGAACAGGCGGTGCCTGAATTGGTACCCGATGGTGTCCCAGGTCCAGTCATCATCCGTGCGCAATCCATCCAGTAGGCACTCATCGGGGCGCAATGGAAGTTGACGGACGACCCCGCCGTCATAGTCCGACCGAACGCGAAGTGTCACCAATCGCGGAAGGTCAGGCGTAAGGAGGGTCAATCCGTCGTCCAAGTAGATCCTGGCCAAGAATAGGTAGGCTCCGCCTGGTGTAACAATCACCTGTCGGCGTGGGCGCAAGCTAGATCGAGGGTTGCCCATAATGCACCGCTAGACGGGATCTCCGTTGGTCAGTGTGTTGGCGTAAAAGCTCCCATTGGCCACATCCGAGTCGATGGCGTTGTTTGCTTCTTCTGAGATCACATTGCCAATCACCGAGACATTGGTGGGTGCTCCGTAGTCGGTATGGTTTGGAACCCCAGGGCCACCCGCGTCAGGGTTGTAGTCATTCACAATCTGAATGCTGTTCGATGCCGAACCCGTCCAGTTGTAGGCGATGACGGCGTTATTGATCGGGCCAACAGCCGTTTCAAGGAAGATGGCCGAGCTCATGCCGAAGCGGCTTCCATCGACAGGATAGTCGGGGTCGAGGTAGTACAGGGTTTGGATGTCACATCCAAGGATCTCGATGGGTAGCGTGGGGGGTCCGCTGCCACCCGCGTTTCCCGCGCGAATCTGAGTGCCATCGCCATGCGGAGGCGAGACGGCGATGCCGTCCGGGTGGCTGCCGTCGATCGATCCAGCGATGATCAAGTCACCAAGACCGTTGCGCTCATATCCGCAGGCCGCAATGTTTCCAATGCCTGCTGCTAGGACGTGCTCAATTCGAAGTGGGTGAATCAGGCGTGGAACGTGAATTCCGTCCTCCCCGGTGTCCTCGAAGTAAACGTCCTTGATTGTGCCGCCGTAGTACAGCAACCCACGCTTCCCGTAGCGAACCGTGCAGCGCTCCATATCGATGCGCGCTTCGTCTCCGTCAGCCACCCAAACCGAGTACAGGGTTGAGTCAGCTGCGAGAGGTCCATAGGCATTCATTTCGCAGTCCAAGAAGGACTTGCGCACCAAGCTGGAACCTTTGACCCTCACCGGCTTGTCGAACTTGTAGCCCGTCAGCACTTCTGGCGAATTAGTCTCTGTGAGGACGTAGGCTCCGCTCTGCAGCCAAGAGGTGGGGGGCACAAGTAGGTTTGCGGTATCGATGCCGCATCCGACGTGGCCCAGCGCTGTATTGAAAGGATTGAACTGGGGGCGCTCGATAGGGCGGATGTAGGGATTCACACCCGAGAGGTCAGGGAGCAGCACCCAGGCAGGCTCCCGCCAATCGCTGCTCGAGCCGTCGCCATAGACGGAACGCACCGAAATCCAAACAAGCTGCAGGGGGAGACTCCCCAGAATGGCCGATGTGCCCGTGTGGCGTGAAATGTTGGATAGCGTGTCCCTACGGGTACCCCAGGCAACGTCATAGGCCACAGCCCCGGTCACAGGCGTCCAGAACACCGAAGCCTGGCTCGTCTGTGCACGCGCAAGCAGCGTGACCGGAGCCGATCCACTCCCACCACCACCGCCAGGATCCATCCCAACGACTACCGACTGCGGGGTCGAGTAGTTCGACCAGGCAGCATTCCCATCCCGGGATCGGATTCGAACCAGGTAGTTTCCGTCCGCCTGAGCGATGCTTGCCGTGTACTGGGGTCCAGTCCCGGTTAGGTCCGAAAGGTACAGGTAGGCAACCTGGGTGTAGGAGATTCCGTCCAGGGAAGATTCAACACCAACAACGATGGTTGGCGAACCCGAAGCTGAAACCGTGAACGTGACCTGAAACCCACCTGTTGCGCCGGCCAGGGAATCGAGGGTGGGGGTGACAGGGCCGCCGCCACCGCCACCACCACCGCCTCCGTCCGTTTCGGGGACGCCTGTTTGGCCAGAACCGATCACAACCGGAGCAAGCCTGGTGGAAATGCACCTCTGGTCGGCAGAATTGATAGCCAGGACCCGGAAGTAGCAGTTGAACCCCGTGACCGGCCCGCTGATCGTGGTGTTCAGGTTTGCTGTCTCCACAAAACCATCGATCGCGCCATTCTGTGGGCGGTTCTCCATCCACTCCACCCGGTACCTTGTGGCACCCGGGACTGCGTTCCAGGAACACACAATACCGCCGGGGGTGTCGATAGCTTGGAACCCCGCAGGCGCGGCAAGAATATTCGTCTTGTCGCCAGATCCCCAATGCGGAAACCGGGCCAGATAGTGCTCTGCGTTCTGCATGAGCCCAAGGACGGCGATTCGGCGCTGGCGGTAGAAATTCAGAGGAAAGAATGCCGCGTATTGGGTGTTTCCTCCAACGAAGGAGTAGCCGGAGTAGGTCACCTCGGCCGCCTGGGCGTAGGTCAGAGACCAATGCGCGCCCGTGTCTTCCTCCTTGATCCCCTCGAGGATGTCGCGCGTAATGTCGATGATGGGGATGTCGGTGACTTCCGGGTGCTGCTCGAGGTACGCGGCGACGTAGGCGGCCCACTGAATAGCCTCTTCCCGAAGGGTCGTCTTGACTGCCGTACTGATGGGTCCGCCCTGCGATGGGCGTCGCCACTCTTCGATCCAGTTCGGGACCTGATTTCCGGTTCCAACCCCACCTAGCGAGCCTTCTGGTTGGGAGTCATTCGGGTTGGTATTGCCCTCGTTATGGGCAATCACAATCCCATACGCCGATGGCACTTTTCGCCCTCGGGCTTTTCCTCGCCTCACCTGCTCCATGAAGGTGTCGCAAATCACGCGCTTCGCGGGATCCACCTGGCCAGAGGCGTAGGGGATCCGAGGGCGCAAACGTCGGTCGAGGCCAACAATCCCGAGCGATAGCAACATCTGCCAGAACGACTGGAGGCCAACGAAATAGGATGGCCACCCCCCTCGCTGGTTGGCGGTATCTGTTACGCCCCACATGGTTTGCAGGTGCGCGCTTCCTTGCGAATCGGTAATCGCGTGATCCTTCGCTCCCCATCCGACCGGCGAGCACCGTAGGTCCAGGAGGTAGTAGAACTTTCCGGCCCAGGAGAGCATTTCCGCGCGAAACACCGGGTCATCGCAGCAAGCTGCACCAAGCGCAACTGCGTCAGCGAGCTCGCCGGCGGCTCGGTGCATGTACGCTGGGTTGTGATTGAAGCTGTTGTCGCGGAGCTCGCCACCACCGCCACCGCCCCAAAACGCACGGCCCCGAGGATGGTCCTCGATATCCGCGATTGCGCCAATCAGAGGCCACTCCAAGTTGTGCCAAATGTACTCAGGATGCGTCCCAAGCGGATCAATTGGGTGCTGCGAATAGCAGTGCATGGTGTGCGCAGCCATTTGCTGTGCGAGGTCCATGTGCATCAGCTCGCAGGTCATTTGAATCAGGCCGTCCAGCATCGCCATGTGGCGACGTTGGTGGGTCCCCTGGGGTGGATCCGCAATTGCGCTCCCATAGGCGGAGGATTCAATCCGCATCGGGTACAACTTGTACGTCGAAATAATCGTCACCGCGCCCGGGATGTTCCATGGGTTCGCGACGGGCATTAGGCTCTCGTGAAACTCGGGATTGTTCGACGAGTGCGCACAGTTCGGATTTATGGACCCCGTGCCGTGCACCGTATCGCTATCCGGACGCATGTGCCGAATCCATGTGTGATACTCGGCACCGTTCGGAACGGTCATCCATGGGGTCTTGCCTCCGTTCGACTCGGCCATCTGCTTCGGCGTGACAATCGACCCGTCATTTGCGTTGATAATCGAGGTGCAGTTGCGCCCCTGCGCCATGTACAGGTAGTGCCGCAAGCAGTTGAGCTCTCCGGTGGTGTTGCTCAAACCGGCAACGGCAAACAAGTAGTACCCGCCGCCGTCCGTGTAGTACTTGTTTCCGCTCGCATGGTAGTGGCCAATCCTTTCGGTTCCCCACCAGGACTCCGGAGATCCGCTTCCGCTTTTGATGCGGTTGAGCATTTCCGACCATTCAGCATTGGAGAGCGTTCGCGCCGCGGTGCGGTCCACCCAAACGCTCGCGGGTACCCCCGTGGCCATAGCCGCGAATCGGGTACCAGCCTTGAGCGGTCCTTCGACAACCTGCCCGAGGCCGGCGCCTTCGTATTTGCCCTCCGCCCTGACCTGGCCGCAAGTCGCAGCCTTGCGCAAGTAGAACCGCTTGATGTTTGAAGTCGACTTCGAAGGGATGACCTGCGCACCGCCCTCATCCGCCATGAAATCACCGGCAACCTGGCTAGTTTCGTTGTGGTGATAGTTTCCGATCTCCCATCCGGCGGGAATGGTGGATGCCTTGACGCCAATTGAATCCCACCACACATCACCAGCAACCTCTGGATGGGCTACATAGTGGCCGCCAACGTATCCGGGGTCGTACAGATTGTTTTCCATCTGCACTTCGAATATCAGCATGTCGGCATCGGAGTACCACATGACCTGGGTGCGGCACCCGATTCGTTCGTCGCGTCCTGGGGGCTGAGCAAACCCCCAGTACAGAGCCTCCTTCGACCACTTGCCAATTCGTGATTTGCGCGTAACCGCGAATGGGTTGAACTCGATGGTTCCGTGGGTGGGAACACCTCGCAGCTCAAAACGCAGGGCTGAAATGTCCAGGTCAGAATGCTGAACAGATGCAGGTAGTGTTGCTGCAGGATTAGAGCGAAGTGTGGCCTGCTGATCAAAAATCCCTGTTCCATTGACAAGGGTGTGCAGGCAGTTTCCAGTGACCACGGCCTTGTCCACCAGGCCGTTGTGCAAGAGGGTCCCGGGAAACACATCCGGGACAGTGGTTCCTAGGTCACCGACAATCTCGAAGACTGGCAGCGCTGTGGGCGGAACCGGATCTATGTCGACAACCACGCGAATCTGGGTTGCCGTTACGTTCGCAAGAGCCGTGAACTCGATCACGGAGTCTTCGTATTCCGTATTGGGTGGGTCAAGGAAGTTGACAACCGCGGACGATGCGTTTTGGTTGACCAGGTAGTCGTCAGTTTCGGATGGGATGATTCCGAAATTCACGCTCTCGCCAATCTCCACCTCGGCATCTACCGTGACCGCGACTAGAATTTCTTCGGTATCGGAGTCGGCCGCAAAAGTGACATACCCATCGACACCTCCAGGCCAGGTGATCGTGTAATCGATTCCGCCACCAAGGGGCACTTCAGGGATGTCAAACAGAGAGCCAGGCGCGGCACCATTCTCCGAAATCGGGATTGTCTCCGGGGAGGAATTGTCACCACCGGTACGCCGGATCTGAACGACCGCAGTGGTCCCCTCAACTGCCGATGTCTGCAGGGTTAAGAATGCAATCGTGCTCTTGGGGCTTGGCGCAACAAGAGTTCTCGATGAGGTGAGGGCCCAAGCGCTTTCGCTATCCGCGGTGAGGGCGGAGACAATCAGGATGTAGGTGGTGTTGGGGGTCAACCCAGAGAAGGTGTAGGACGTTCCAACGGTAGTCCCGATGTCGATGACGCTGGTTCCCTCGCGGCGCCGAAGCTTGTACCCAATCACACCCGGAGAAAGCGATGCGTTCCAGGTCAGCTGGATGCTCGAAACGGCCGGCGTGACGCTAAGCCCGGTCGGGGGCTGCACAACGGCAGCCGGCGGCGGACCGAAGCCCGACACAAATTCAACCGTCACCGCCAGGTCGCTCGATAGGTCCATGCTAGCTCACACCTACGTCGAGGAACCAAACCGCAGGCGCCAGGGCCACCTGCAGGCTTTCAGGGGAAAGGGCGGAGAAGTTACCGTAGCCACGGACGCAGCCAGAATAGGTCACAAACATGAGGTGTCGATGGGTCACCGTGAGTTGGATCTTTCCTGAGGATCGATCGGAATCGAACTCAAACGGAACATCGATCAGCGATTGGAAGTTGTCTCGCGCCGGATTGTCGCTTCCAAAGGAAAAGACTCCGTTTGACCAGCCGGTGAGATCCATCGGATCCCCAATGGTCTTTGTTGCCCGATCGTAGTGGCGCAGCGTAACGGCAATGGCATGGTCAAGCCCCGGCCGCAGAGGGCCGATCGGCACCAGCTGGTTGCCAGCTTGGTTGGGGGCATAGGTGACCGCTGCCATCGCTACTCCTCGTCCCTCTGCTTGTCGAGGGCATCGATGAACGCGCGACCAACCAGGGCGGCGAGACGCTCATCCTTCATTGCCTTCGCGAAACCAACCGCGACAGCCGATGCAAAGGCATCGGCTCGTCCCAGCGCCTTCGACATGACCTCCATATCCACCACCTCGATAACGGCTGTCGCAAGCTTGGCGATGTCGTCCTTGTCAAAGGTTAGGGAGACCGACCCACCGCTCTTGCCGGTGATTGTCATGTGGGGTTCGCTATTCGTTTCCGTCATAGTCTTCGTCCTCGTCCTCGTCGTACCGCCTCACAAACTCGTCTGCGAGGTCTTCGTGTCCGCGTTTGCGCAAGAGTATTTCGATGGAAGCGATGTCGGCCTGGGGGAGACCAGCCCTGCGATTGGCCATTGCAATGGTCGGGTCGGTATCGGGAACGTGAAGACCTGGCCGCCCGAATGCTCGATCCATCACTTCTTTGGCGTACTTGAAGTGGCCCTCGTTCTTCGTGGTGGCCCCCGCCATCATCGAAAGCGCGAGGATGTCCCCCATGGTCGCGGCCGCGAACACCGCTTCTTGAAACTCTTGCGGAGTCGCCCGCATCAGGCGCCGTAGCTTTGCGGAGGGGGACTCCGCCTTATGGGCTGAATCCGTCCCTCTCTCGCGCGACTCGCTAGGTACAAGCTCACCTGAGTCACCCATGGGTTCCTCCTATTTGGCGGTCTTGCCCTGCTTCTTCTGCGTTTCCGAATCCTTGCTGGCCTCCTCGCCTTTGGAACCTTCCGCGTTTTGCTCGGCCGTACCCGAGGGGCCGGCGATATCCTGGCCCGCTTGCTCTGCGGGTGCGCTCGCGGTCTCCCCACGCTCTTCCGGAGTTTGATCCTTAGGATCCACCGGCTCTGTGGGCGGATTCAGGGTCTCTTTCTCGCCTGACAATTTGGCAAGGGAGGCTCCCAGATCCTCGAGCTCGATTGCGGAATTGATGGCCATCGCCGCGGTTGTCGGGTCCATACGCCCCCGGAACTGGCGAAGCTTCTTGGCGATCGAAAGAACGGTTACGGCGGCCTTGGCCGGCAAGGTGTTGGCTGAAGTCATGCCCTAAGCTCAGCACTCCCCCCGCCCGCGTGAAATCCAGCTGCACCCTCGGGCTTGGTACTCTGCGTTCCAGCTACGCATGCGAGGCCTATTGTGGCGCACCGCAGAATGGGGGCGCGATTCGGCATACACGCCTAAAACTCTCCCCAACAAACGCGGGCGCAAACGATTGCCGGCTTGGAGGGTGGATGCCGTTTGCAATCGCTGCGCCCGCTGGGTTTGTAGAAAGGAGGCCCCGGCTCACGTCGAGGCCCCCCAGGCTAGTTCACGGTGTCACGCTCACGGCGTTGCCCTACCTTCTTGCGCCTTTCGGCTTCCTACCAAAGGCGCTCTCTCCATCGTCGTTTTCTGGATTCCTACGATTGCGGGCTACGCCGAACCAGCACAGGTGCATTGTCGTGCAGGTACTCCGAACTTTCACGCGCCTATTCCAGTCGGATAGCCAGCGCGTGGACATCGAGGGACAAGCCTAGAAGATCGGGTGTTTCTCTTCGTCCTCCGGAGGCGGAGGCACCGGCGTACCGGCAGCGGGGAGGGCCGCACGAACGAAGCAATCTTTCGCCTCGAGGAGCTTGCGAAGGCCAACGGTTACTTCGGGACCCTCGAGCGGAAGCTCTGCCATCTTGTGCGCGAGCTCCGCACAGGGTTTCGAAATCCGCTGTAGGTGGGGGGGGAGGTGTTGGTACTCGAAGTAGCGCAGGAGCGCCGTGATTGCAGGGTGCATCATGTTGGGTTGGGTGGTTATGAGTTGCGGGGGAGTGTAAGGCCCAGGGCCCCAGATTCGAACTGGGGGCGGTCAATGAGGGGACACGCGAACCCTGTGCGCACCAAGCGCATCTTCCGCACTTCCCTGGGTTGTTCTGCTAAGCCTCGTGGGTGCCTTCCACTTTGCGGGCTTCCCTGGCCTTTGTTCGGCTTTCCAGCGCTTGGAGGGCATCCCACAAGTGATCCATGGCTTGCTCGTTCTCAGGACACCAGAATTTGCCGTCATTCGAGTTTTGGTAGAACGCGAGGCGCTGGCGAACAGCCGCAATCACGTCCTCCACAAACGCCCCATTCGGGGCCTTGCGATCCTCACCGCGCCCAAGAGGGCCGTCCTGCCAGGAGATCGTGAATCCGGTTCCAACTACAACGCCCCCTGTGGGGTTTCCGTTGTCGTCCGTGGTGTTCTTCGCGTGAAATCCGACTTGCATGGTTTTCCTTTGTTTGAGTTCTCCCAGGGACCGCTGGGCCGGTTGTTAGGGTTTGGGCTTGTGTTTGTGGATTCTCTTACGGACGCCACTCTCTCGGTCCGTCCACCGTTGTAGGCTCGTCCTGCTTGCAGGGGCAGGGATCCTCAACCCGAGCCCCAACTCTCAGCCATAGGTGGCGGGCCAGCCCCTTTCCGTGGTTGTCCTCGTCGGCTCCGTCCATCTGGAACGCCTCCCGAACGCTGGCCAACTCCTCGTCAGAGCACGCCCTGCATGGACCTGTACGATCGATGATGACGCATGAAACGTGGTAGCTTGGAAGGATCAGGTTTGTTTCGGCATCTTCAACGATTTCAGTAGCGCTTAGAACCTGAATTGGGGCCGATTCGCTCCACCATCCCCAGACTTCGGGGCTGTTTACAAGCCTTCTTCCCTGCCAGCCGCTCGATGGTCTTTTGGGTGTTGCCTTCATGCCTCGCTGTCCTCCTTTGTGAGCGTTACGCATTCAACTCCGTCAAGGAAACCCAACTGGTAGTAAAGCCATGCGGCTTGAGTCGTCGGGTTGTGGTACTTAACCTTCCACCCAACACGGGTGCACTCTGTCGGAAATGCCCATTGCGTCTTCACTAGCTCTGCTTCAAAGCGAGCCTGCAAATCATGCGTCTGGGCCTCTTTTAGTTGCATGGAGTCGCGGTTCGGTTTGGTGTCCTTGCTATTCTTCATGCCCCGCCGTCCTCCAGGGATTCGTTAGAGGCTTCCAGGTAAGCATGGAGCCGCTCAACCTCTCGGAAGTAGAGCGAATCAAGAGCACCCACGGCAATTCGGAGTTCCGTTTCCGCAGCCAGCAGGTTCGATTTGGCTGCTTCCTCGGCAAGACGGCGCTCGTTGACCACGATTCGCCACCGATCAATCCGGGCCTGTATGTCTTCCGCGCGATGCTTGAACTCCTCGACGGATTTCGGATGGTTGGTTTGCATGGCTAGATTTGATGAGACCTCTTGGTCATTCCGACTCCTTTCCAAAGTACCGGTCGTACTCGAGCTCAAGAATCCTCCACACCGCCTCGTGATCTCCACCTTTCAGGTGGTGCTCGATGTTCGGCCACAGAGTCTCCGTCGCATATAGCGACGTGCCTTCATGCCAGCACGGCTCTTTGGTGAGGTAGCATTCCAGATGATCTGGGGCCCTATCATTTCGCCGACCGGAGCGGGAAGCGTGGATCTCAAGTCCACACGAAGTAAGACCTTTGAGGGCGTTTGCATGAAACTCCACACCGCCAGCTGGGCCGAGAAGCGACCAATGGTGACTGGCGTTCTCAAACCGATTGATGTACTCGTACTTGTGGTGGTTGAATTTCATGGTTCTGTTTTCTGGGGACTCTCGGGATCACAGGTTCTTTTTTTTGCCCTGCGGGCACGCTTCAAGTTGGCTTTTTGGATCTTCTCCAGCTGAACCTGTACCGGGGTGGAGAAGTTCCTGCGGGCTAGGCGCGCTCGCTCCTTCTTTTCGCGCCTCTCCCGCAGGACCTTGGACCGTAGAGCAAGCAGCTGCTTGCGCTGGCGAAGAAGAGCTTGCCATCTATGCCAGTTGCGCAGTTCCGCTGCCTCGTCTTTAGGTGCCTCGCTCATTTCTTGGTCATGTCCTCGTTGTACTGCTGGACATCGTTCGTGACGTGCCGGCAAATGCCATTGACAAGCTCGTAGACGTTGCAATCGTCGTCGAACTCGTAGCGCCCGGCCGGCATCGAGTCGAACAACCCGTACTGCGGCGAACCTGGCTCCACGATGTAGGCCGCTGCCTTTTGCTTGAAGGTGGGTAGGGTTTTCCCCGTCCCCTTGTCGGCCACGTTGATGCAGTAGTTTCCGCCACGGAAGATCACACGCTCAATCGTGACCAGGCCAGCGTCGCCTTGTTTGTTGTCCATCTGCATGCAGGCGTTAGACCACTCGGCCCCGGGGATCAGGGTAATGCCGCAGGGGACATCGAGGAACGTGTCCCCGATGTGTAGCCGAATGAAGCCGCCCTCGTTTTGGAAGGCGTCCCCGTGCGCACCAGGCACAAGCGGGATGCCGAAGACGTGACAGCCCAGGATCAGCCAGTTACCAGGCTCTGATCCTCCATCCCCCTTGATGCCGTCTTTTTCGATGGCGCCGATCTTCGCCCTGAGCAGCGCCGATTGGCCGCGCAAGATTGCGCCCGAGCTCTTCCAATGGCTGATCAGCTCGTCGTGCAGGTCTTGCACCCGATTGTCCAGCGTTACGCCGTAGGTTCCGCTCCTGGGCAGGGAGTAATCCACATGCGGTCGCTCGGGAAGCGGGAGGCCGTGCAGATCGGTGATCAATTCCGGAACCGTGCTTTCGTCGATCACCGGCCGGCCAGGCCAAACCGGAAAAATCACGGGTGGGCGGGGTTTAGGCCCCCCCGAATTGCCACCGTCGCCACCGTCGCCGGTGTCGACCGGCCCATCGGTGGCGTCGATTTCGTCCAGAACGCTCTGAAAGTGCGTCTGCATGCCCACGATGCCGGACCGAAGCGTGCCATTCTCGTACATCGCAGGCACGCTTTGTGCGGCCATCTTCGCGTAGTCGCCCGTCCGGCTCAGTTCCCGCGCAATCTTTTCAACCTTGGTCTTATCCAGCATTTTTCTCTCCAAAGAGGGTTCAAACCCGCGCGCTGACCATCAGTCGCGGTCGCTCAAGCCCCAGTTCTTTCGATGGCGGTCCTCCTGTAGGAACCATTGCGCATCCAGGATGCGCGCCCAGGGTCGCGGGAGCACATCCGCGGTTTGCGCGTAGCGCCAGGCGCTGTGGGGGCCCACCACCCGGTAGATTTGCGCTTTGCGGCGCAGAATTCCCGTCTTCACCTCGATAACGGCGATGGACGGGCCCTTGTCAGACCAATACAGCCAGCGCACGAAGCGCATCGTTTTGAACAAACCTTTCATGCTTCGGAGTCCTCCTTAGGCAATTCGCCCATTTCCTTTCCCAGTTCCTCGATCGATCGGCAAAGGGAACCCATCGTCGCGGAGACAGCGATACGCAAAGCCCGATGTAGGGAGAATTCGCCCGGGCACAGGCTCGAAAAGTCCGTGCCATCTAGCGACCAAAGCCACTGACTGTTCATGGGCTTGGAAACGTGCAATGTGACCTGGCCAAAGATTTTCACCCAGACCGTTCCCCGCGTTTCCTTGGTGCCGAAGTGTTGCTTTTGCCAACCTTTCACGGGGCTTGCTCCCTTTCTTTTACGTTCAGTTCAAGAGCTATGGAAAAACCAAAGGACCCCACGCCCGCAACGGTGGTGACGATCGCCACAAGTGCCAGGTCTTCCAAACTCCCTGAGAACTGCACGCCAAACAGAACTCGGGCCGCGGCAGCAAGGACCAGCAAGAACGCCAGCCCAAAGAGGGTGATAGCCATAGCCATAGTGAGGCGGATCACTTGGTTCGCTCCCTAGGTGCATCTCCCAACAACAATTTGGGCGAATATCCGCCCGAAATCGCCTTCTCCATTTGCGGGCCAATCAATTCTCCGACTGTCTCGTTCCTACCCGGAACAACTGTCCACGGCAAGAATTCAAGCTCGACCGTCGAGATTCCGACTTCGACAGCTTCTAGCTTTGCCTTGATTACAAGCAGCAGCGCACGCCAGCGCGATCGACACGCCTGCTCCCAAGCCTTCATAGCCTCCTCGGGGGAGCGCTTATTCCTCCTTGCCCGCGTCATCGTAAAATCCCGATCGTTTTTGTCCGGCAGCTTCAACGCGAAGCGGATGTGCCGCCCATTGAAGACAAACCCAAGCACAGCTTGAAACCCGTCCCACCCGGCAACAAACTGCTCCGCACCGTGCTTTATCAGCAAGTCCTCGATTTCCGCCTTGGTGCGCCCAACGGAAACCGTTGTGTTTGATGCGTAGCGGCTCATTTGAGCAACCTCCCAACAACGTCGAGGAGGGTCTCCACCGCAACGCGATACGCCGCATCGCGTAGTTTTTGATCGCCCTCCGTGTTCTCCGTCAGGATGCTGTTCTCCTCCAGGATGTTTTTTGCCTCCTCGATCCTACGCAGGTCTTCCAAGCGACTGTCCTCAGCGGGCGGCTCAGGCGGCTCTTCGGAATACTGCTCGCGGATCATTTTTAGGTAATCAAGGACCACTGCACTCGCGTACATGGCTCCGTCAAAGTATCTCGCGGTCATATGCTCTTCGCGTTTCCGGTAATCCCGCTCCCTTTCCAGATAGCTTCGGTGCTGTTTTTCAAAGACCATCCTAAGCGCCCGGTAAGCCTCAAGCTCCGCCTCCGCTTGCGCGAGCCTGCCGCGCAGCGCTTTTAGCTCCGACCAAGGGTTCATCGCAACTCCTTCATTCGATCGGTGTAAACCTCCACCGCACACAGAAGCTCACGCTTCACAGTCTCGCGCATGCGCGCCACCACCATTTCCAGCGCCTTCTCCACCGGATATTCGTACAGCGGAGGAACAAAAATTACCAAGGTCTCCATTTGGATGTGATTGATCAGAAGGGCATCTTTGGTTCCCACCCTGTACACCAACTCACCACTCGCGTAGGAGCGCCAATACTCGAGCGCACGACCCCGCCATTCCCGCGACTCCCAACCAGCGTATTTCTCACCCATGGCTAGTTCCTACTTGGGTCCTGCTGCCCTTCCTCGTTCGGAAGTGGGTCGCCTTCGCAATTGAATTGGACGTTCACCTTCCTGTCGCCGGCGGAAATCATGGCTTGCAGCAATTGCGCAAATCCTGATGGTCCACCAACCGTCTTGTAGACCATCTCCGTCGGTTCCGGCCCAAGGATCAAAACAAGGGTGCGCGGGCCATCATCAGCGCGACCGTATCCCGCGGATTCACCTGCCCCCTCCTCGCCATTTCTTGCAGGTACGCAGCACTCAGCCGCATCATCTGGTCTTGGTTGTCGGGAATCAGGTACTTCGGATCCAGCTTCTCGGGCTGGGTGATTTGGTTTTCGGGTTCGGTGGGTTCCATTCCCCGAACCTACCCAGCGCCAAAATTCCGTCCACGGCCTACTCCATTCGGGGCCGCATGATTTGGACACGGATGATCAGCCGCACCCTCCTCGAGGGCGGGTCCACCCGTAGGATCTCCCGAAGCCGCGCCGGCGCAAGCCCATCCGGCCTAGCGGCTCTCCACTGGGCCGCCATTCTCCCGTACCGGTCTGCTTTCGCCATCAGTTCCAGAATCCTCGCTGTCAACCGGCGGTCAACCAGGCCTAGGTCGGCTACTCGGCCGCTCCTGTGATAGTTCATGCCCCAAGCATTGGTGGGGGAGACGCCCGGGACACCCCAGCGTTACGATCTGGGCCGTTTTTCCCCGAGCGCCTGGCGCAAAGCCCTCCCCAGTTGGCTCTCCGCGGGTTCCTCCCGTTGGCTTTCCCAGGTCAGCTGCCCCGTGTTCCGCCTGGTCGCACCGCGCTCCTTGATCCGGAACTCGAAATCAGGCATCTGCCGGCGAAGTACCCTGGCAGCAGCCTTCGCCCTCGAGGTCGTGAGGTACCGAGTGTGCCAAAGCGACCATCGCGGCATCGGGTACTTTCGCTGCCGGTACAAGATTGCCACCTTCAGTCGGTCAAACGTCATGCCACAGGTCGCTTCGAGGGAATCAGCCAGGGGGAGGTAGCACCCCCCGCGAGCCGCCAGCTGCAGCCCTCCCAGCCAGCGGCATGGTAGCAACCCACCACCGATTTCCACCTTTCCCGCCAGCTGACCATTCCGCGTTTCACGCACGTCCCTAGCTTGGGGACAATAGTGGGGACGTATTGGGGACAAGCGGTACCAACCCCAAAAATAGGGGGGACAAGCAGTGGTGCACAGGGGGCCCCTTTGCCCTCCAAATGGGCTGCCGCCACCCCTCGAGCCAGGGGGGTGTTTTGTAGGCGAGGTGTGCGTGGGAGGGATCGATATTTCGTGATGGGACGGGGCCCCCGCTCGGCCCCCCGGCCCCCCTCGCCCGGGCGCGAAAGGCCCCCCCCGTCGATCGCACGCAAGGCCTGGCGCCCGAAACTAGGCTGCAACTAGGCTGCGCTGCCCCCAAAACCTGCGCTGGCATGCCCTGGAATGCGGTTTGGCATCCGATTCCAAATCAGGAAGCCATGACCCAGCCTGGCCCGGTTTGACTCGCCATGCCTGGGCATGGGCAGAACGCTGCGCCATTGAACCGCACCTGACGCGCGCGCGTTGGACCATCCAAGCCCACATTTGCGCACCTGGTCGCACCGAATCGCTGAGCCTGGCGCCCGACTGCTGGCGCTGCGCGCTGGCCTTGCCTGGCGCTGAGCCTGGGCTGCGCTGGCCTCGCCTTGCGCAAGACTCCATGCCCCGTATGACATTGTGCCCACGCTTGTCAAGGGGCGCAAGCAAACGGCCCTGACGGTGGCGTGAGGCTGGTTTCATCGGTTTGGGTCGATTGCATCCGCATGCCGCTTGCGCGCATTCGCACCTGGCGCATCAGCTGGCGCGCGGCCTTCCGCCTGGTCATGGTCGCCTGGCGCTGCGGTTTGGGATTGTGCGTCAGAATTCCGAGATTTCGCGCAACAATTATGCGTCAGAAACCGTTATGTTCCCTATGGGCCTGTCAAGCCCTTTCACTGCAACAAAGGAAACCCAATGACCATGAAGACTACGGGCGCGGCGCGCCCCTTGCCGATTGTCGATCGGCACATCGAGCACCTTTCGCACCTGGACCGACCCCCTGCTGATTTGCTGGTGCACATGCCGAGCGATGACGGGCGCATCATCCGCATGGGCATTCACGCTGTTGAAGCCGCCAATCGGCTGCTGGGTGGGCTGCGCGAATTCAAGCATGGGCACAGCGCATGCTTGCGCATCACTGGGCCCGATCGCCTCCAACGCTACGGTGCCACAATCCTCTGCACACCGATGGCGCTGCGCATCAACCTGGCGGTTTGCGATTCGGAACTACGGCTCTGGACCGATGCGCGCATCGAGCTCGGAACTTCGGTGTGGCACGACCAGGTTGATTCGCCCGACGTGATTGCCCGGCACACGGTCGCCTGGCGTCCCGATGCGCCCGTCTGGGGGCAGGTTGCCGATGCGCTGGACCGCCTGCTATTCGAGCATGCGCTGCACAATGCCAAGGGTCGCATCGGGGAGGCTGGCGCGCCCAATTGCACCGAATGCGGCATCCCGCTGGCCGAGACCAGCGGCATTCTTTGCGCCCCTTGCTTGGACGCTCTGGACAGCGGGGGGGCCTTCTAATGGCTGCAACAAAGAAAGCCAAATCGGTTCCCGATCCCCTGGAGAGCCTGGCATGGATTCGGGTTAAGGCGGTTCGGGAAGCTTGCCCTGAATCGCTCCAAGGATTCGGCAGGGTCAACTGCCCAGATCAAATCCGCAGGGCTGCCGAGATTCTGATTGGGGATGAGCCTCGGGAAGTGTTCCTGGTGTTCCTGCTCGATACCTCGAACGGTTTGCAGGGATACCACATCGTCTCGCAAGGCACGCTGAATTCGAGCCTGGTGCATCCGCGGGAGGTATTCCAACCCGCCATCCTGGCCAACGCAGCCAGCATCATCGTCGTGCACAATCATCCCAGCGGCGACCCCACGCCATCCCAAGCGGATCGGGACGTGACCAAGCGTCTAGTTCAAGCTGGCAACCTGCTCGGCATCCCCTTGCTGGACCATCTGGTGGTGACTCACACGGGCGCGCATCGTTCCATGCGTGACTGCGTGTCCTGGTCGGGCATGTGATGCGGCGAAACTCCCTGGCGCGCATGGGCGCGCTGGGGCAGTCCAGAGGTAGCTCCTCTGCCGATGAGCCAAGGCGGTTCGCATCCGCCACCTGCAACAAAGGACCGAACAATGAGACCGAATGAGACGAGCGAGCGCGCCCTAGAAGGGGGCGAGCATGAATTTGACCTGGCACCGTTTATTCGCGCTGCCATGGCGTGCCTCTATGCGGACATGCACGACGATGACGAAACGCCCGAGCACATCCGCGACACCTTGCTGCCCAACTCGATCCAAGGCTTGGACTGGTGGGATTATGTGGAGGGCGAGCCAGAGCCTGGCGGCCTGCGGGACAAGATTGCCGCATGGGTCCTCGCATGGCCAGGAATGCTTGATGCTTGGCAGTTGTGGGAGGCTGCCACCGGCGATGAATTCGATTGCTTTGCCGTCAAGGCCGTGCTCGAAGCGCAAGGCGATGGGGTGGGGCTTTGGGAGGATCTTAAGAGCTACCCCAAACCGCCATACCTTGAATTGAGCTGGTTTGAATTCAAGTGGGGGGCCGAAACCGAGTAGCGCGCAACCCCAAACTAGGCCCCTTGCCCCCGATCGGATTCGTTCCGTGGGGGCTTTCGGGGTGCCGGGAATGGTCTCGGCTGCAACAAAGGACTGAACAATGAAAACGAATGAGACGAGCGAGCGCTCCGCAGGGGCCGGTGGCGATGATTTTTGGGCCGACGCGCCCATCATCCACGCTTACACGCGAGAGCAAGCGCTCCAAGACGGCGCGCTATTTGATGTGACCATGGAGGCTGCGGGAATGTTCACCATTCCGGTTGCTGTGACGGGAGCTCTGATGGCTGCCATCGAAACGATTCCGGACACGGGGAGGGCGCGGTATCAGGACAAGCGCGGGAGGCTGCACGATGTCATTTGGATGGCGATGCTGGCGTGTAAGGTCGCGCCCGATAGCTCCCGCGTGGTGTACACCTTGATCCTTGATCGGGCGGGAACGACGCGCAGAAAGAACCAGCTGGAGTGCCGCATTGGGCCTGGGGATACCCCTGATCCCGTAATCACCATCGGATTCCCGGAGGATTTCTAATGGGTGATCGATGCTTCGTTCGCCTCTGCATTGCGGAGCGCGACCTATCCCAATTCCAGGGCCACAACTTCCAATGGATCGACATTCCGTCCCGCGAGGAATGGAGCGAGGAAGTGGATTGGCCTGGCGTGATCTCGATTGACCTAGAGGAGGTCAACTACGCGGGGTATTCCGATTGGCAACCCGCAGCCGCCTCGGGACTACGCTTCCTGGTCAATCATGGACCTGGCAGCGACTATGGGCCGGGCGCGTACGCCAGCGATGGCAAGCGTGCGCACTTCCTCCCTTATTCACACGACGGGGAGCCGTTGGTTGTGATCAACATGGACAACGAACCGCCCACAATAGACCCAGCCATCCTGGAGAGCGCTCAGGAGTTCCAGGGTGCCTGGAATGCCTTCCTGGCATACGCGGGAGAGTTGAAGTCGACGCCCTGACGATTCTGATACTGTGAACTGGCGCCGGGGGGAATCCCTGGCGCCAGCGTCAAAATCCCCCTAGAATTCCACCATGACGGTCAAGAAGAGAGAGCGCCGAAAACCAGGCCCCAAGCCCAAAGGTAAGCTGCGCCCCGGTGAAAGCTGGGCGCGGTTGACGTTCCGCTGTGGTTCCCTTTTGGTCCAGGAATTGGACGAAGAGAGCGAGCCAGGCGAAACCCGGAACGACACACTCATGCGCATGGTGCGGATCGGGCTGCGTTCCGCGAAGCGGCGGCGCGCATACCTTGCCGCGAAGGAAGCCGAAGAGTAGCGAGATCACTGAATCCCCACGGCGCAAGAGCCACGCCCGCCAGGCCCTAGAGGTCGGCGGGCTTCTTCGGTAGGTGGCGGAATGTTCCGCCAGTGTCACCCTATCTAAAAATGCAACAAAGGTATCCCGATCGCCCCAAGGTGGGCGACGAAACGCGGTTTGGGCAGGTCCTTCGAATCAGCACAATCTCGGACAATCACGAGTCCCTAGTCGTCCAATTCGACCAAGGTGAAGCCCTGTGGGTCCCCGAAGATGTTTGGCGCGACATCCTTGTCTCCGTCCCGCAGCTGGCATGGTCGAACCCCTGCCTGGGTTGGCTTCTGACTGATGCCCAGGCGGGAGCGTTCTTCACCCGCTCGGCATTATCCTGGAAGCAGGCTCAGGACATCGAGACGACGCTGCTTCCCAAGCTTGACGTGAACGACCCGCTGGCGCCTGTGGTGGCTGAATTGCTGCGTGCACGCATCAATGCTATGCGAGCAAGGAGGGCAACGGTATGAAGTTCAATCATAACGAGGCTCCAGACAAAATCAGCCTTGGCGATGTCACCTTTTCACACAAGACCGTGCTCGATGGAATCACGATGCAAGTTGTTGATGTGAAGCGGCACAACGCGAATTTGCCTCTTTTCCATCTTTCGCAGCCTCGGGTTGTGGAGTTCCGCCGCAAACTACCGGGGTTCTTCGAAGGTGAGGTCATACCAGCGCCCTACGTCTGTGGGTGCAAGTGCTGCGCATCCCTCTCGATCTTAGCCGTCTGGCCCGAGCTACTCTCTGACCCTAAATTCTGGCCCAACGACGAGGTGCCTGAGGGCATGAAGATTCGCGCGCAGGTCATGAAGTCGATGCTCGCGGCGCGCTGTTCCGAGGTGAAGCGCGTCAAAGACAGGTCCCCTCGTGAATTTGCGGCATTCCTCGCAAATGCGAATGTGCTGCGCCTTGCGATGGAGTTTCTGATCAAGTGGGATGCAGGCTCGGGCATCGAATACGAGCAATACATAGCCCAGCTGGCCGAGTTGGGAGTAAAGCGCGCCGGGATCTAAAGGTAGGCCGGGGCCTTCGGGTCCCGGCCCATTTCTTGCCATGCCGAACAAGCCGAACAAATCGAAGAACGGAAACAACTGCGGAGTGCGAGCTGGTGATCACGGGCGCACCAAGGATCTGCGGACCTACCATGGAATTTACGGCAAGAAGCAGGGGAGGCCCAAGAGGGTGACCCCGCGCGACACAGAGCTCCGCATTGCGTTCTCGCCCGACCAACTCAAGGCCTTGGATTCCATGCGCAAGAAGGGCGAAAGCCGCCCCAAGCTCGTGCGGCGCAAGATGATGATCGCCTGGCGGAGCGAACAGAAGCGCCTACGCCGCCTTGGCTATGTTGAGGAGGCCGTGGATCTTACGGAGCACCAGATTCCCCGCGATTTCATGGTTGACCTGCTGACCATTTGCCCCCTCGAGTGGGCGCCGGAGAAGATGATCCGCGAGGCCCTGCAGCGCGGCCTGGACTCGATCCTCGAGGACGAATCGGTGCGCAAGCGCTCGCTCACTATCTCAAGCCGCAAGTGGTACGACTCGGCAGCATTCGAGCGGCTCAATCGCCCTTCTTGATCAGGCCGATGATCACGCCGGCCAGGGCCGTAACCAGGGTCCCGTAGAGCGTGTAGAGGTGGCTGGAGCGGAAGTGCTTGGCCGCGTCTTGCTTGTCCGAGATTTTGTCCAGCTTCGAGAAGATCACGCCGACCTTGCGCTCAAGGCGTTCATCGGCCTCTCGGGCCTCGCTAGCCTTTGCCTCGAGGGACTGGATCCGGGTCACAACGGCGGGTCTGGCCGAGTCGCGATAGAGTGTTCGATTGAGCGAGTCGAGCTCCGTCAGGATCCGGTCATTGTCCTTGCGCAGGTGGGTCAACTCTACTTTGAGCTCAGCGAGCGCCTGAGACTCTTCCGCAGTGCGCTTTTCGAAGCGCTGCAAGTAGTCCTGCAGCTTGTCGTCCTGGCTCTTAGCCAGGGTGATGATCATTGACCTCAGTTCAGCGTTTTCCATTCGAGCTCTGGTGCGCGAAGACTCAAGGAATGCAAACACGCGCGCGGGAGTTACCCCGCGCGCGATCGTTCAACTCGGACGACTAGGCAGGGGGCTTTTGTTGCAACGCCAGCTGCTTCTCAAGATCGGAGATTTTGGTACGGAGCTCCTGCCTGGTGGTGTTGCGCTCCTCCATGATGGTCTTCGATGCCAATGCAATCTGGGTTTCCTGTTCCTTTCGGGTAGGTCGGAATAGCCCCATGATCAAGGCAATCAGTCCAGCGCCGGCACCGCCGGTCTGCAGGGCCGTCAAGCCGTCCAGTAGCGCGCCGGTAGCTCGGCCGGGGATTGCATTGGCTTCCTCTCGAGATCGTTGCTCAAAGTCTTGCCACCGGCGGACCAAGGCGTCTACCGACTGCTTGCCCGCCTCGTTCAGGGTGATGTCACCATTCTGGACCGCCTGGACAACATCGCCCAGGTCGTCTCGCACCCCAACCAGGTCGGAACTCGCCCCCTGGCCGTATGGGGTGTTGCATGCCAAAGGGATCACAGAAGCTGCGAAGAGCGCGAGCGCTGCTCCCAGCCACAAAATGGGTTTGGAGAACTTCATCCCCCCTAGTTACATGGGCGGCGGGGCGTCACAAAAAATCAGTTCACCTGTGCGTCAAACGGCAGCTGGGGGCAGTTCTTGTACACCCAATCCGGCTTGACGAGCTCGATTTTGACGAACGGGTACCGGGACTGGATCACATCGCGCTTGACCTTGAAGGTGGGGGTCTCCTTGCCCTTCACGTCGATCCACCGAACGGAGAGCCCCTCGAGGGTGTTCATCCAGACCACAAAATCTGCGACAAACCGGACCTTGGGCGAGACTCGAATGCTGACCTGCTCGAGGAAACCCACAATCCACCCCCGCTGCTGGTCGAACTCCAGCTGCAAGGCATAGCGCGCTTCGGCCACCGAGTCATACGCGCGGCCGTCAGGATACTGCACCCGCTTGTTTTGGTACTTGCGCGGCTTCCCGCCCCCTTCCGAGCCAAGAAAGCTTCTAGCGTTGGGCACTGATCGGGCGAAGTCTCGGGCCGAGAAATTGCGCTTACTCATCGTCTCCCAAGCGCTTTTGGTTCGACGCCGCACGGACGATTGCCCAGTTGATCGGAGATCCGCAGCGTGGGCAGTAGTCGTTCATCCAAATGTCTTGCGCCCCAAGAATGGCGTGATAGGGGGAATAGAGTTCACCAGGGATGGCGAGCTCGCGGCCAATCTCGAGCATTTGCGCAAGGGTCACTACCTTGCCAGCCGAAACGCCAGCATAGCACTCGGAATGCTCACGCACTTTCTGGTCTTCGTTCATCGATCGCCTCCAGTTGGCTTCGCTTGGCGTTGAGCAGCACCGCGTCAAGCGTTGCCGCAATAGCGGATTGGGTCTCCCGGGCAGAGCCTTCGATGCGCTCCCAACCGGGAAGCATTCGCGCGCGGTCAACATTGGAGCGCGCGCGGCTCATGGAATCCCAACTCACGCAGTAGAAGCCCTCGAACCGCTCGATCCACCATTTCCAGCGCTCCTCATTCGAAAGGCGGTTGTAGGCCGTGGCTTGCTCAGGGCTCCACGGGAGCAGCCTCTTGGCTCGCTCGACGTACGCGAAGGCGGCGTCCTCGAGCTCGGCCTTGCAGGCAGCCTCGACCTGCTGTGGGCTTGGCCGCCAGCCAGATGTTTGCTTGGCACACGCTCGGCGGACTCCTTCGCGAGCAATCCCAGGTGCAAACTGCTCGACGGCTTGGATGTACGCATCGGTAATCGAGGCCGCAAGTGCGCCCCGATCGAGATCATTTCCCCCGGCCATCGCGAGGACGGGGGCAAGAACCTCCATGGCTTCGATTTCAGATAGCATCGGCTCCTCCAGGTTTAGGGTTCAATTGCCCGATTCTGCGGGCCCGAGCGAGTGCCATTCCCTCGAGAATGCCTTGGCCGCTACCGGGCGCCGCCGGCGCCCGGCTCGGGGTGGTGAACTCCTCGGCCGCCATGCGCAGGTAGTTCCCGAAGCGCTTGCCGCCCGCCGACTCGAAGAGCTCCAGAGCCTTGGTCGCCACAGGGATATCCGCCTGGACCTTCCCTGCCAGGGTTGCCCAGCCTCGGCTGGTCGTCGGCAAGCCAAGGTCCGCTTTGGCGGTCACGGACTCACAGCGGGCTACCAGCACGGCCTCGAGGATTTCCCTGCCTGGCGGTGAAAGCCCGCCGTTCGCGCAAAGGTCCGCGAGGATCTCCATGCCGCGCTCGAGCTCTCGCTGAATCGATTTTGGCATGGGGGCTCGCCCGGGTGGTTGCGGTTGCGGAGCAACCCCCCCCGGAGGGGTATTCTCGGTCTCTGTTTCTGTCTCGGTCTCTGTTTCTGTGGGGTCCCCACGCTTCGCCCTACTACGGGGACGGCGCGGGGACTTCTTCGTCCCCGAAGTGGGGACCGTCGCGCCGCCGGCCAGGTCTTCGCCGGTTGCGGGGTCGGGGAACTTCTCGCTCTGCCGCCCGCGGTTGGCGGGTTCGAAGTAGTTCACAATCTCGAGATACACCGAGCCGCCCGCCTGGTATCGCCTGATCAGCCCCGCCTGCGCAAGCGCCTCCAGGCGGCCCTCCACCTCCTCGATCGCGATGGAGCCACGCTCTGCGCGCACGGACAGTACGCGGGCCAGGACTTGGAAGGCGCTCCCGAAGAATCGCCCCCTCGAGTCCGAAGCCATCAGCAGCTTGAAGAACAGAAGCTCTGACCCTTCGTCGACCCCCTGCAGTTTTTGGCTATCGAGGGCGGAACGGAGAATTGCCTGGTATGCGCTGGTGGGTCTGGCCATCGGGGTCTTGGTCGCGTAACGGAATCCGGAATCGGAAAGCCACGGAGCCTAGTTGGAGCCTAGTTGGTTTCGCGCTCCCTCCCGGAAGCGCGTGAAGGGGTGTCCAGGGCTGTCTCTTGGTGGCCGAAAGTGGTCGGCTTTCGTCCAGGAAGAGGGGGCGAGTGTCCTACTCGGGGAGCCACCTTGACTCCTGTTTGGGTGGTGTGTTTGGGTGGTGTGTTTGGGTGTTGTGGTTGGGTGTTCCACGATTCAAGCGGGAGGTCATCTGAAGCCTTAGCCCATGGGCATTGGCCTCTCCAGAAGCCGAAGAGTGGGCAGTTCTTGCTGCCCAGAGCGATCGGGAACGGTCCGCTCGGTCCTTGGGGCCGACGCAGCGTGCTTGCAACCCGGCCACCTGGAGCCGGGGCTTGAGCATTGCTAGGGAATGGGGAGACCCTCGCGCCCCTTTCCTGCCTGGGAGCCAAGAGCCGACCCTGGAATCACGCGGGACCCCTGGGAAGTGCTGGGTTCGCATGTTGGGATAGCACCATGTCCGAACCCGTGATCGGCCGCTTGGCCCCTAGCCCGACGGGCCGCTTGCACCTGGGCCACGCGCGCTCGTTCTTGGCGGCGTGGTGGAGTGCGCGACATGCGGGCGGAAGCGTGGTGCTCCGCATCGAAGACCTGGACGAGTCCCGTTCGCGGCCGGAGTACGTGCAGGGCATCCTCGAGGACCTGGCATGGTTGGGTCTGGACTGGGATGGTGCGCCCATCCTGCAAACCGACCTGCAAGCCCAGCACGAAGCGGCCCTGGCCCGTTTGGTGGCCGCCGGCCGGGCGTACCCGTGCGTGTGCACTCGCCGCGATATCGAGCGAGCCGCCTCGGCACCGCACCTGGGGGAAACCGGGCCGGTGTATCCGGGGACCTGTCGTGGCCGGTTTTCCGATGCGCAAGCGGCGTGGAGGGCTTCGGGGCGCGAGCCTGCTTGGCGGCTGAACACCCAGGGCATCGGCGTCTTGCGTTGGAGCGACGAGCTATTGGGGCCGCAGGTATCCGATCTAGAAGCCGAATCGGGAGACTTCGTGATCTGGACCAAGGCGGGTCGTGCCGCGTACCAACTGGGTGTGGTGGTGGACGACGCCGCCGCTGGCGTCAACCAAGTGGTGCGGGGCGAGGATTTGGTGTTGAGCACGTTCCAACAACTGGCGCTGATGCGCGAGCTGGACATCACGCCCCCGCGCTGGTGGCACCTCGCGTTGGTGGGGGACCCGGATGGGCGCCGGCTCGCCAAACGCAGCGGGGCCCACTCGCTCAGCGCACTGCGCGAACAAGGCGTGGACCCATTCGAAATTGTGGCTTGGGCTGCCCAATCCCTGGGAATGGCGGGTCGCGCGCAAAGCGCAGCTAGTTTCGCGCCCTCGTTTGCTTGGCCTACTCCCGGCCCGCAACGCTCGAACCCGGCGGTGGCCATACCCGCCGCGTGGGCCGGCGCCTGAATGCCGCACAGACACCCATTGCCGCATGCGCTTGGCGGAACGCCGGGCTTCCGCCCAAGACGGCCGCGGTCATCCCGTCGGCAAGCCGAGCAAGAACACCAACCAACACAAGACGGCGAGCCCTGCAAACCCCGCGCTACGAAGCGAGCGCCCCGCCGTGGCCTGGCCATGGCGCGCCATCCAAAACGCCACCATGCATTGCAGCGAGTAGTACAGGGCAAACGCGCGGGAGGCATAAGCGATGATGCCATTCACGTCCGTCACCCAGGTCAGCAGGACCGTAGCCGAGAGAATCAAAAGGTACGCAGAGCGCACCGGCAGCCGACGTTGGCTTAGATCCTCCACCAGCCCGCCAGCCCCCTCGCAATCCGCCACCGCAGCGGTGAACTGGCTGCCGATGGCAGCCACCGACAGCAGCGCGGGCAGGATCCAAGCGATGGGCGCCGTCAGGCTGACAATCGCGGTCACATCCGCGCCCAATCCGTTGTGGAACAGGATCGTCACGAGCCCGAGGAACACCAGGTACACCGCCGTCGAAATCCACTGCGCCATGCGCATGGTTTGGATGCGCTGTTCTGCGGGATGCTCATCCCCAAGGTAGCGCGAGGTTTCAAAACCTTGCACCACGATCAGCATGCCCAAGAGGACCCGCATGGCATGCCCATCGATGCCAGTGGGTACGTCGGGCAGCTGCCAGGAGCCCGCGAACAAGCGCTGGCCGTTGTACACCAGAAGCGCCAGAAGCAGCCCCCCAATCACTCCGAGGTTCAAAGCCACAGCGTACTTCTCGAGCCGCTCCAACATGCCCAAGCCACGCCACATACCGATGCCGCTGATCCCGAGCAGCAAGCTGCTGGTGATCACCCGGGCTGCCAGCAAGCTTTGGTAGCCAGCGGCTTGCAAAACAAACGCCGCCAAGAGCTGCAGGTAGTACGTCACCGAGATGAAGTAAGCCCCCGCCAAAACCGTGCGCGACAAGAACGAGATCGTCTGCGCGGGGCCATGCCCATCGCGCTCCACGGGCTCGAAATGCCGGATGTTGAAGCGGATGGCGCTGCCCACCGCGTAGGCCAAAGCAAGCAGCACCGCCATGCAAACCAGTGCAAGGTTTCCCACGAGCCCGCCCAACAGTGGGGCGCAGACCAAGAAACCGCTGCCCATGATCGAAGCCAGGGGTGTGACCGTCGCTCGCCAATTGGACGAACTCGCGAGGCGCTTGGAAAACGCCAAGTAGCCGGCCAGAAGCACCGCCGCCACCACGATGAGGACATTGAGCATGGACTTCGGCCCTCCAGATCTGCGGCGGACCGGAAAGCAGTCTACCGCATGGCCAGGTCGAGCAAGAGCCTGGATGCAGCGCTCAAATCCATTCCCTAGGCCTGGCTCAGAGATTCCCCAAAGATCCTGGTGCGCGCCCAAGGCAGTGCGGCTTTGAACGCGCTAGGTCCGGCCAAAATCGGATCGCAGTGGCCACCCCACGGACTGGCGCTTGGGAGCCGCATTGGAGGCCTGCCTTATGAAAGCTAGGGTATGGGATCTGCCTTCCGATCATGGCCTCTCGTAGGAAGCTACATCATGTTGATGCGGCATTGGGTCTCCCCATCGGACCCCCACTCGAAGCACGGATTGGGCGGGTGAAGGCGAGTCGCCGGCTACGACCATGGCTTCGCGCGTCGCGAAATGGATGCCCTCCCCGGCAGCTCGCAGCACACCATTCGGAGCGCAGGCTGGAGATGTAACCGAATTCTGTGGATGGAGAAGTAAGCGGACTAACTCGCATTGCCACCTCCGCGGGGGTCCAATCTGAGGATCTTCGGGCCTCTTGGCGCCCAAGTTGCCCGCCCCAATCGCGGCATACTAGGATTGCACTTTAGCAATCGGCCCCTAACGAGGACTGCCCGAGATAGCAGGCCTTGTACCCTGATCGACACGCGCAAATGCACACCTCCTTGGATCCACAATCAAAGCAGCCCTGGATCTGGCGGTCCCTGCGCTGGTTGGGGCTTTTGACCTTCGTCATTGGGTTGATTCGCACCGCTTGGGTGGCCGAGGACGCGTACATTACGTTTCGGACCATCGACAACTTCTTCCACGGCTATGGCCTGCGTTGGAACGTGGCGGAACGCGTACAAACCTACAGCCACCCCCTGTGGATGTTCCTGATGGCCTTGGGACATGGCCTGACTGGTGAGTATTACTACACCGCCTTGGTGGCTGGGGCCACCTGCACCGCCCTTGTGCTCTACCTCGTAGGCTTCCGGTTGGCAACCAGCCTCCCCGGAGCGGTTTTGGCCTTGTTCGTGTTGGCCTGTTCGCGTTTCTTTGTGGACTACTCAACCTCGGGGCTGGAGGCACCGCTCACCCACCTTTTGATCGCCATCTTTGCCGCGCTGGTTTTCTCTCCGTTGCCGGCCAAGCAACGCCTCTTGGGGATGGCGCTAGTAGCCGGCCTTGCCGGGGTCAACCGGCTCGATACGCTGCTCCTGTTTGCACCCGCGCTGTGCTTTGCTGGGCGAGGCCTTGGGTTCCTCGCGTGGAGCCAAAGGATGGCCCTCGGGTTTCTGCCGCTGCTGGCGTGGTTGCTTTTCGCAACCTTTTATTATGGAACACCGCTTCCCATCACAGCCTATGCCAAGGCTTTCACTGGAATTCCAGGCAACGCCCTATTGAGCCGGGGAGTTCTCTACTACCGGGATGTGGCGATCCGGGACCCCATTTTGCTGCCAAGCTTGCTGATCGGCCTGTGGGTATCTCTCCGGTGGCGTTCCGTGCGAGAAGCCGGTTTGGCGCTGGGGGCAATCTTGTATTGCCTCTACATCGCAAAAATCGGGGGTGGCTACATGTCGGGGCGCTTCCTGACCCCATCCCTGTTGGTGGGCGCGATTTTGATTTCCAGGATCGTTTGGACGCCTCGCTGGAGTTGGTTGCAGCCAACGATGCTGGCGGGTGGGGTGGCGCTGAGTCTCGCGGTCCGTAGCGCGCCTATCCTAAGCGCGAAGGATTTCAGCACCGTCGCGGACCTCGACTCGGACAAACTCATGACCGACGGTCGCGGTATTTGCTATAGCCACACCGGATGGTTGTCTGATTCGCGCAGCATCCCCGAGCCGGACTCCTTGTCGAAGCTCCTGGGGTTTGCGAGTGATCCAGACAACCCCCTCATTTTCTTCGATGGAGTCGTGGGGTGGGATGGCTTCATGGCGGGGCCGGGGGTTCACTTTGTGGATCCGGTCCTATGCGATCCCCTGCTGATGCGCCTGCCCGCTTGGAACCAAACGGAGTGGATAGCAGGGCATTTCGTGAGGCGAGTACCCGAGGGGTACTTGCAATCTGTGGCGTTGGGTAAGAACCTCATGGAAGACCCCGGATTGGCCAAGGGGTACGCGGATCTTTGCGAGGTCACCCGGGGTAATTTGTGGAGCCGCAGGCGATTGATGGCCATCTGGAGTTTGGCGTTCGGCGCCGGAAAGCGTGGGATCGAGGCTTATGCTGTGGAGGGCTACCGCAATCTAGAACCGGAACAGGTTCGGTGGTCCGAACTTCCGGAAACCTGGGAAGAGGGCGGCAGTGTCTGGAACGAGGACTTCCATATCGTGGAGAGCGGTGGTCTACAAATCCAGCTGCCAACCCTTCAGCACAACCCAAAGATCCGGCTCGTCGCGGGCGCTAGGGCCGAGTACAGCCTTTCCTACTTGCAAGGCCCGCGCACTTTGGCCTCAACAGTGGTATCGGTTGGGGAGACGAGCCAACTCTTTCCCGGCATCCAGTCTTACGAAGCGGATGTCCCTCCCGAAGCGGTGGAGAGCGGCTACGATGCGATCCTGGTGACCCCCTTGAAGCGGCGACGCTCGGGGATCCATTGCCTCGCCACCATCCAATTTCCCTAGGCGCATTGGCATAGGGCCTCGCCACGCAAGAGGGCGCCACCCATAGGCAGCGCCCCCTTGGCCCTCAGGGTCGAACCGGAATCCAACCTTGGGAGTCTGGCAACCTAGTAGCGGTAGTGAGCCGGCTTGTAGGGGCCTTCCTTGGGAATGCCCAGGTACTCGGCTTGCTCGTCGGTCATGACGGTCAGCTTGACCCCCAACTTGTCGAGGTGCAGGCGGGCCACCATTTCGTCGAGGTGCTTGGGCAAGGTGTAGACCTTGTTTTCGTAGTGCTCGCCGTTCTGGAACAGCTCGATCTGCGCCATGACTTGGTTGGTGAACGAGTTGCTCATCACGAAGCTGGGGTGACCGGTGGCGCAACCCAGGTTGAGCAAGCGGCCTTCCGCCAGGATCAGGACCGCGTGTCCGTCGGGGAACTCGAACAGGTCGACTTGCGGCTTGATGTTCTTGCGAACGACGCCCTTGGTGGCGAACAGGCCCGCCATGTCGATTTCGTTGTCGAAGTGGCCGATGTTGCCCACGATCGCATTGTTCTTCATGCGCTTCATGTGCTCGACGGTGATGATGTCCTTGTTACCGGTGGTGGTGATGAAGATGTCGCCTTGTTCCACCACGTCCTCGAGGGTGGTCACTTGGAAGCCTTCCATCGCTGCCTGCAGCGCGCAGATCGGGTCGATTTCGGTGATGATCACGCGCGCGCCTTGGCCCTTGAGCGATTGGGCCGAGCCCTTGCCGACGTCACCGTAACCGCAGATGACCGCGACCTTGCCCGAAAGCATCACGTCGGTCGCACGGCAGATGCCGTCCACCAGCGAGTGGCGGCAACCGTAGAGGTTGTCGAACTTGCTCTTGGTGACCGAGTCGTTGACGTTCATGGCGGGGAACAGCAATTCGCCGCGCTCGACCATTTGGTACAGACGGTGCACACCGGTGGTGGTCTCCTCGGAGACACCCTTGATCTCGCTGGCGATCTGGGTCCACTTGGTCTTGTCCTTCGCGATCGAAGCCTTGACGGTGGCCAGGAAAACCTTCCACTCATCGCTGGAGCCCTTGCCCGCATCGGGAACCGAGCCAGCTTTTTCCCACTCGCGGCCCTTGTGGACCAGCATGGTGGCGTCGCCACCGTCGTCCAGGATCATGTTGGGCTTCTGGCCATCGGGCCAAGTGAGCATTTGCTCGGTGCACCACCAGTACTCCTCCAGGGTTTCGCCCTTCCAGGCGAAGACCGGAACGCCCTGGGGCGCGTCGACCGATCCGTTCGGGCCCACCACGGTGGCCGCAGCGGCGTGGTCTTGGGTGGAGAAGATGTTGCAGGAGGCCCAGCGCACATCGGCACCCAGTTCCACCAGCGTTTCGATCAACACGGCGGTTTGGATGGTCATGTGCAGTGAGCCCGAAATGCGCGCGCCGGCCAGGGGCTTCTTGCCCTTGTACTGGGAGCGCAGGGCCATCAGGCCGGGCATTTCGACCTCGGCCAGCAGGATTTCCTTGCGACCGAAATCGGCCAGCGAAAGGTCGGCGACCTTGTGGTCTTGAAGCAGGTTAGCGGTGGTAGACATGGTTTTTGTGCCCGGAGGCATGGGGAAAGGGAAACGTTCACGCACGCGGGCTGGGTCCCTTGGGGACGCGACCGCGGACGATGTACAGGGGCAACGAAACCGGTGCCGAAGCGCCGGGAGGGGTGGGGCAGTAACGATCCTCGAGGGGATCCACGTGCAAGTCCTCGAACCCGGCTCGGGCCAAGGTGTCCAGCACATCGGAGGATGCCAGCCCTAGGTGCCGGTCGCCCAGCTCCTTGTGCATCCAATGTTCTTTGTGGGGCGCCAGCTCGAGCACCGCGGCGCGTCCCCCAGGCCGCAGCACGCGGAACATCTCGCGCACAGCCGCGTCGGGCCGCTCGAGGTGGTGCAGCACCATGCCGGCCACGGCCCCGTCGAGCTCGCCGTCGGCCAAGGGCAGTTGATCGAAGTCCCCGAGCCGGTATTCGACTTGGGTGGTCTCGGGCAGGTGGGAGAGACGCTTCTTGGCTTCCTGGAGCATGCCCGGGGATGGGTCGATGCAGATCAGGCGCTTGGCAAAGCCACCTAGGGCGCGCGCCATGTAACCCGTACCACAGCCCAAGTCGGCCAAGGTCAAATCCCCTTCGAGCAGGCTGGCCACAGCCCGTTGACGGGCTTGGCCGTTTTCGAACAGCGCTCCGCGCTTTTCCCACTCACCAGCGACTGCATCGAAGAATTCCGTGCTCTCCTGACGCCGCTCTGCCAACACGTCCGCCAACCGGGAGAGGTCCGCCTCGTGCCCCGAAAGATTGCGCAGCTCTTGACGCAAGGCCTCCCAGAGGCGCCCGGAGAGGCCATCCCCGGCAGCGCTGGCGTCGGCCGCTACCGAACGCAGCAGGGTCGAAGTCCCCAGCCGGCGCTCCAAGAGCCAGTCGCCCTCGCGCAGCACCCGCAGGTGGTTGGAAACCCGGCTCTGGGCCAGGTCCAGGGCGCGCGCCAGCTCGCCCACCGACAATTCCTCGCGCTCCAACAGGGCCAGCATCCGCAGCCGAACGGGGTCGGCCAGGACTTTGAGCAGGTGGGGGAGTTCGAGCGAGGAGGTGAGCACGCTCAAACATTACGTCATGATGCGCTGATATACAAGCCTACTCGTCAACGCACCCCCAAAAAGCACCCCCAAAAAGCGCCCCGAATGGCCCAAAAATGGCCAAGGGGCCCGCGCCGCTGGCTTCCAGCAGGGCGAGCCCCTTGGGCTTCGCGGTCCGGCAGGTCCGGCTCCCCTGGGGCCTCGGCCCCGCCCGAGTAGGCCCGACTACTGCTCCGACATGGGCTTGTCGGGATAGAAATCGAGCTTGTCGAGCGGCATCACCACCGAGCTGACCACGTTCCCGATGTGGCTGACCACCCGTTTGAAGTAGCGGATGGTGAGCACCCTAGGAGCTTCGTTGCGCCCCTGGGCTCGCAGCAATTCGCCCACGTGCACGTCACACATCTTTTGGAAGGCTTCGATCTCTTTGAGCAGGCGGCCGCTGTCCTCGACGCTCTTGCTCTCGAAACAGTTCTGCGCGCGAACCAAGAACTTCGAAATCTTGTCCTTCATCTGCACCAGCGACTGGACCGCTTCGGCATCCCCAAGCGAGACCCCCGCACAGGCGATCTCGAACAGGTTCTTGGAGTAATCCCCGATGCGCTCTGCATCCTTGACCAAACTCATGAGCACCAGCAAGGCCGGAAAGGTGGAGGCTCCATGAACCGTTCCGTGCACCACCAAACCGCGGCGAACCGCCATTTCGGTCTGGTTGATGCGCAGATCGGTCTCGTACAGGTCATTCCGGATCGCGTCGGGGGTCGTCCCTCCAACCAGCGCATTCGCGGCGGCATCGAAGATGTGACGCCCATCCTGCAGCATCTGCAGGAACTGGCGTTGGATGTCGGCGAGGCCCTGGGTGGAACCGCCGAGTTTTTGGAGCCAATCAAACATGGTCGTCTAGAAGAGAAGGTACCCGGCCAAGGGCAAAAGGACAAACACACCACCCACGTAGCCCAACACCCATAGGGCGTTCTCCTGGGACTTGCGGGCCAACAACTCGGCCAGGAAGATGGGGATGCGCCGGAAGGCGGGGATGGGGTAGAAGAGCAACACGCCGATCAGATTGAAGAGCACGTGCACCAGCGCGATGGTCAGCCCCGCGCTCGTTTCTGCGGCTTGGCTCGCCAACACTCCGGTCAGGGTTGTGCCGATGTTGGCCCCCAACATGATGGGGAAGGCATTCGGCAGCGAAAGTACCCCTGCGGCGCACATGGGCACTAGTAGCGAGGTCGTGATGCTGGAGGACTGCACCGCCATGGTGACCAAAGTCCCGACCAGAATCCCCGCCCAGCCGGAACGACCCAGGGTGCGGTTCATGGCCCGCTCCAGCGGGCCGGAGATCAGCACGCGCATGTTCTTGGTGATGTACACCAAGCACACAAAGGTCATGGCGATCCCCAGCACCAAGAGCGTCACGGTCAGCGGGACGCCTTCCAATCCGATTCCATCCAGGCCCTTGTCGATCAGCTTGGTGGCCGCCTTCACGGCGCCTTTGATGGGGCTATGGAAGTTGCCGTGGCTGCTCTCGGAAACCAGGTAACCCGTCAACCATTGGGCCGTGTGCTCCAGGAACCCAGTCGCCAGCTCCAGGGGCAACAAAATCGTCACGCACAGGATGTTGAAGAAGTCGTGCACCGTGGCGGCGGCAAATGCCCTACGGAACTCAGGCCCCTGCCGGATGTGCCCGACCGACACGATCGTGTTGGTGATGGTCGTGCCGATGTTCGCGCCCATGATCATGGGCACGGCGCTCGTCAGCGGTAAGGCCACCGCCTTGGCAGCGCCCACAAGCCCCACGATGGTCGAAGTGGTCGTGCTCGAGCTCTGGACCAGCACGGTGGCCAGGACACCAACGGAAAGCCCGGCGAACGGGTTGCTGACGCCCGCGAAGAGGCTCGAGGCCGCGTCCTTGCCGAGGGACTTGATCGAGTTGCCCATCAACTGGATGGCCACCAAGAACCCGTACAACAGGGCCAAGATCAGCAGCCAGCGCAGGCCGATCGCCAGGTAGTTCCGCTCGGCGGGGGGAGTAAGGGCAGGCTCGCTCATGACTTGGGCGGGGGGGGCGCCGAAGTCTGCGCTAGGCCCCGCCCAAGATCAAGGCCAGATCAAGACGCGATCAAGTGCAGATTAAGAGGGCCCGTGCATCACCCGCAATGGCAAGGGCCCCGGCGAAACCATCGCCGGGGCCCTGGGCCTTTCCCACGCTGTCCGCTTGGGCGCTGTCCGCTTGGGCGCTGTCCGCTGGGGGCCTAGCGCGGGACCGTTTCAAACTCCTGGAGGTGGATCTCCAAGATCAGCACGTCGAGGCCACCGCCAGGCAGGGCCAGGGTGCAGGTATCGCCCTCATGGCGCCCCAGCATGCCCTGGGCCAAGGGGGCCCGATAGCTGACCACCGGAGTCCCGCCGAGGGTTTCGGGGTCCCAGGGGCCCAACAGCACGACTTCTTTTTCTTGGCCGGACTCAAGCTCGCGGTAGCGAACCCGCGTTCCGGGAGCGACCGTGTCCTGGGGGATAGCGGCGTTCTCGATCAAGTCGGTATGCCGCAATTCCTCTTCCATGGTCTTGGCCCGCGAGGTCAGGTTGCGCTGCTCCTCGATGGCGGCCTCCCACTCGGAGTTCTCCGAGAGGTCCCCGAACGAAGCGGCACGCCCGATGGCGTCCTGGTTCTCCGGAATCTTGACGTCGGTGAGCAGGCGGAATTCGGCCGAGCGGCTGGCGAGCCCCATCTTGGTGGTCCAAATGACCGGACCTTGCCAGAAGGGGCCCCCTTGGGCCGCGAAGAACTGACGGTCGAGCCCCAGGGCCAATTCGGTGGTGATGCGCTCGAACTCCGAGTCGATCCCGCGACCATACTGGGCTTCGATACCACGGATGGCATCGGGCTCGGCCTCGCGCAAGAGTCGGCGCAAGAGCGGGTCTTCGCCCGCGGTCAAGAGCGTGTTCAAACGGGCAGAGACCCGGGTCAGGTGCGGCTCGCCACGGCGGGCTTGGTACAGGTGACTGGCTAGGCTCAGCAGAGCCTGGGCCCGCTGGACCGGGGTAGGGAAATCGCCTGCCAAGTCCTCGCCCTCAAAGCGCGCCGCCAAGGTCACCATCAGCGACGGGGCCCGCAGCGGACGGGAAAGCAGCAACGCGTAGGTTTCCAGGACTTCCTTCTCGTGACCCTCTTTGACGTAGGTCTCGACCAACGGGCGCACCATACCCCGCGCTGCGTGTTGCAGGTGGGGCAGGCAGACATCGACCCAACCTTCGCCGTACAGCTCGGGCAACAAGGAAGCCGCGCGCTCTTGGTCCTTGAGGCTCGGCAGGGCCGAGAACAGGGTCCAAATCAGGGGCGGTTCGGACGGGTCGGTGGGCACCGCAGCTTGGACGTAGGGGGCCAGGGCCTCGAGCGCCTCAGGCGGGGTCACCCCCGAACGGTCGCGCAGGAAGAGCCAAGCGGCAAGCCGTTCTTCGATGGGCTCGGCGGGGTTGCGCGCGGCTTCTTCCAAGGCTTGGATACCGATCGTCACCAGGGCTTCTTCGGGGTTGTGCCCCACGAACAGCTCGCGCACTTTGGAATGCACGTGGGCGAGGTTGGCCGCCAATTGGAGTTGGCGATCGAGCGAGTCGGAGGGGCTCTTGGCTTCGATCAGGCGCGTGACCACCGACTTCTGCGGGGAACCGGCCACTTCGAACCATTCGGAGTTTTCCGCGAGCTTGCGCACCTTGCGCCACCATGCGGACCAGGCGCTGCCTTCGATGCCGATGCCCATCAGCGCATTGCGGATTTGGGCGGTGGTGGCCTTGCCGTGGTGACGGCCGAGGACGGCTTCAAGGATCTCCAGTGGGTCGGCCTTGGCGGCCTTCTTGAGCCCCTCGGGATCCCGGAAGAAGCGGGCGCGTAGGTCGCTTTCGGGCAGGGTGGTGAAGATGTCGACCGCCGACTTCATCGGGAAGCGGTCCTTGCGGCCCGATTGGAAGGTCACTTCGACCTCCATGGTCTCGGGTAGCACCCGGGTGACCGATCCCAGTCCCCAGCCCCCGGGGTGGATCACCACCGTGTCGTTGACCAGGGCGCACATGCTGGCGAAGGCTCGCCAAGGAGCGCGCAGATCGGGGGCCCCCGCATGCAGACCGGCCAGGTCGCGGTAGTGCTCCCACCAGCTTTCCTTGCCCCAGCCCGCTTCAGACAGGCGCATCAGTTGGTCGGTGAGCTCGGCGGGGTTGCCCCCGGCGATCAGCGTTTGGCCCAGGATGCGTGCCCCGTCGGCGGGACGGTCGGCGGCTTCCAAGAGGGTGGCGTGTTCGACCGCCATCCCCATGCAGCGCGCGATGCGCTTCTTTTCGCCTGCCAGGCGCAGGGCGTTGAGGAGGTCATCGATGGGGTCCTCGGTGCCCATCAATTGCTTCCAGGCGTCATCAAAGGCTTCCCATTTTTCTCGGGCGACGAGGATGGACAGAATCATGGTTGGCTGGTTTCCGGTGGGTCGTTCGGGGCCGGCGGGCGGAAAAACGCCGGACAAGGGTACGCCTCCGCCCGAACTGGGTTCGGTGCGGAGGCGCCACAGGGCTATTGTGCAGCACCTGGGGCCGAGCTTCTACCCCGAGAACCGTCCTTTGCTCCATTTTCGAGGGCATTGCCCACATTCGAGGCCCGCTAGGTGCCTGCGGCCCGGGTGCCCGGGCTCAAAATACCCCAGAGCTTCGCGAGCCCATCCATCCCGTGCTCTGCGAGACCATCAGCCCGTGCTCTGTGAGCCCATCAGCCATCAACCACGCAGAGTGCACCCTTGAGGTACGCACCGCGCGGGAAGTCGGGGCGTTGGGGGTGGTCCAGGGCGGCCCCATAGACACTCAGAAGGCGCAGGCCCCGCTCCGCCCGGCGGGCCGATTGGAACAGGATGCCAAGGAAGCTGGGCAAGTCGAGCGCGCCCGAGCAGGAGAAGGTGGCCAAGAGCCCTCCGGGAGCCAAGGTTTGCAACGCCAGCGAGTTGAAGTCCCCGTACTTGCGCCGTCCCTCATCCATGTTTCCCTGTCCACGGATCAGCTTGTGCGGATCGAGCACGATCAAATTCGGACGAACCTTGGCGCCCTGCATCGAGCGCAAAACCTGGAAGGCGTCCGCATGCTCGAATTCGATGTCGAGGTGGTTCCTGGCCGCCGCTTGGCGCGCTCCGTCGAGGGCGACCTCGTCCAGGTCCACCGCATGGACCCGGCGAGCTCCCGCGCGCTTGGCATTGAGGGCGAAGCCGCCCCGGTTGCAGCACAGGTCGAGCACGAAGCGATCGTTGGCCAAATCGGCGACCCGCTGGCGGTTGTCGCGCTGATCGCAAAACCAGCCGGTTTTGTGTCCCGTAGCCAATTCGACCGGGTACTCGATGCCGTGTTCGCGAATCCACACCGTGCTGGGGGGGGCCCCGTCCAGGCCAGGCTGACCGCCTTCGGAGCGCGCCGCCCCTTGGGGCATGCGGTGCACGATCGGGGCCCCCGGGATGAGCTGCTCGAGCGCCCAGCCGATGTCCTCGCGCAGGTTCCAGAAGCCAAGCGAGTGGTGTTCACAAACGAGGTGCCCCGCAAAGTGGTCTACGATCAAGCCGGGCATGTCGTCCCCTTCGGCAAAAACCGCGCGCCACGCATCGGTCACCTCCGGCAAGCGCAGCACGCGCTTGCGCAAGCGAATCGCCTCAGCCAGGGCACGCTGCAGGAACTGCCGCGGCGAGTCCATCGCGCTCTTCTTGCCGCGGTGCAGCACCCGAATCCGGATGTCCGAGGCCCCGTTGTACAGGCCATGCCCCACGAAGCGCCCGGCCGCGTCGATGATCTCCACCAGGGTTCCATTGGGCACTTCGGGCGCGGGCTCGACTTGTCGGCCAAAGACCCAGGGCCCTGGGGGCAATCGATCCAGCAAAAGGTGCACAGCGGGGATTTCCATGGCAAAAGCCTACCGGAGCCCAGGTTCCATTGCGACAGCGCCGCGGCACGCCGTACCCTTTTCCCTAAGCCCTTTGGGCCGTGCCCCAACCCAACGAACCGATGATCGCAACCGCCTTCCTGCAAAGCATCGCCCTGGTGGGCGGAACCGTGCATTCGTTTGCCCCTGGGCAAGAAGCCCAAGTGGCCACCATCCTGCTCGATGGGGAGCGCATCCAGGCCGTGGGAGCGGACCTCCCGATCCCCGATGGTTGCAAAACCATCGACTTGACCGGGTTCCACCTGCTACCCGGTTTGATCGACGGAATGATCAACCACGATCCGGACCACGACGCCCTCTACCTGGCGGCGGGGATCACGCTGGCCCGCGACACGGGCAACGACCTGAACACGATCTTGCTGCAAAAGACCCGGGCCCAGCGCGATCGCGTACCCGGTCCCGACCTGGTCATCTGTGGGCAGGTTTTCGATGGCTTGGAGAGCGCGAGCACCGATGCGCTGCGATTGGTCAACGGAGAGCGAGCCGGGGAGGTGCTCGACTACCTATTCCAAGAGCTGAGCGACGAAGGGCAAGCGCTCGACTACCTGAGTTTCCTCGAGACCCTGCCCAAGGACTCTTGGGAAACGCTGCTGCTCAAGGCGCGCGGCCACGGATTGCCCGTATGGGGCCCGCTCCCCGCAGGCGTCACCCTGGCGGAAGCGCTACAGGCCGGGCAGGCAGGATTCTTGGGCCTGCAAGCGGTCTTGCCGCCCGGGAGTACCTGGTTGAACATGGAACCCAACGCATTGGAAGCGGCCATCCGCTCGCTGCGCGATGCCCAAGGCGGGGTGACTCCGCTGCTCTCGGCCTATGGTCGCATGCTCGCGGACCATGACGTCGAACGGGCGATGACGCTGATGGGCCCCTTCTACGAAAGCACGTGGCGCACCGAGTTGGAGCAGTGGGCCGACGGCCTGACGGCCGAAAAGCGCAGCGAACTGCAAACCGTCGTCGAGCATCAGGGTCAACTTTTGCGCATGCTGCACGAGGCGGGGGTTCCCTTGCTCCCGGGTAGCGCGGCGCCCAATTCGTGGATCCTGCCCGGGCAAGGGTTCGTGGACGAACTCGAACTGTGGGCACGCGCGGGCATCGATCGCAAAGCGGTCCTCGCCTACGCCACCCGCGAAGCCGCCCGGCAACTGGGCGTGTTGAAAGACCGCGGTACGCTCGAAGCCGGCAAGCTGGCCGACATCCTGGTAGTGGGCGACGATCCCGAAGCTCGGCTCAGCGCCCTGCGCCAGCCCGAAATGGTGGTCCTGCGCGGACAGGTGTTCGAGCGCCGGCAGTTGGCCGAACGCGTAGAGGCCCTGGTGGCCAAACAGGCCCAGATTCGAGCAGACTTGGCCAAGGACTTGGTCGTTCCTGCGCCCAACGCCACCGAAGGCGACCTGGTGCTGGAAGGCAGCGCCGAGACCTCGGCCCTGGGCAGTCGCATCTGCGTCGAACATTTCATGGTGCGCCGCATCGACGCCCAGCATTGGTTGTACGCCACGCGCATGATCTACCCCAAGACCGCCACCGACCCCGCCAAAGAGGTGCACCTGGTGCAGGTCATGGAGGAAAACCTGTTGCAGCGTTTCGACCTTCGGATCAGCGCTCAAGGGGTGCAGACCTTGCCGAGCGAAGGGCCGGTCCCCGCAGCCCCCGATGGTTCGTCGTTGCAGGGCCAAGCGGGTGCCGACAACGTTTTGGAGTCCCCGCTGGGCATTCTGCAAGTCCAGGGGAACCGCATCGCGGGCACCAAAATCCTCAACATCGAGCACCGCAAGGACGGACTGTTCCTGTCGAGTTTGCGCTCGAAGGAAACCGTGACTTCGATCGATGTATCGCTGGTGCTCGACGCGCTGATCACCGCCAAGCATTGCCCCGAGGGCCTCTCGTACGTGGTCTCCTTCGAAGGCTCGGCCCTTGAGCCCATCGTGGACCGCTGGAACTTGATCGTACGCGAGAAGGACCACCTGCTGCAGATGCACACCAGCCGCGGGGTACTGGCCTTCGGACTAGACGCCAAAGGAACGCCGCTGTTCGCCGGTCGGGAACGGGGCAACTCGCGCATCTTCGCCCAGATGGTGGGGGAAGTAAATGCGTTTGGCGGACCCGGGCTCGGCTTGGAGCCGGGCCGCGTGTTCGTGATCCCGGCCGAGGAGCCCGAACCGGAAGAAGCCACCGCACCGAAGTAGTCCGCAGGCAAGGGGCGTTGCGGGCAGCGACCCCGGTCCACGACGTCTATGCGCGCCCCCTATCCACGCCCCCTATCCACGCCCCCTATCCACGACCCCTATTCACGACCGACGACGCATAGCCTGCCCCGGCTTGGGAGCGGCCCGTGGCCTGGTTTCGCAGCGGGGCCCACTCCGGTATAACTCGCTGCCTTGCCCATGGACTCCCAACCGCCTCAAGCACGCGTTGTCAGCGAACTCAACGCAAACGTTCCCCTAGCCCAACCGGGCGAGTTCGGGCCGCTGCCAATTGGCCCGCTTTCCGTCTGGCCGCCGGTGGTCCTGGCGCCCATGGCCGGCGTGACCAACCTGCCCTTCCGCGCGCTCTGCCGCGAGTACGGAGCGGGCTTGTACGTCTCGGAGATGATCACAGCCCGTGGCTTTTTGATGGGCAATCGATTGTCGGTGCTGCTGGCTTCCTCCGACCCGTCCGAATCCCCACGGTCGGTTCAGGTGTACGGATCGGATCCCAAGGATCTGGGAGAAATGGTGCGTGCCCTGGTGGACCAGGGGGTCGATCACCTGGACATCAACTTTGGCTGTCCCGTGCCCAAGGTCACCCGCTCCGGCAACGGCAGCGCCATCCCGGTCAAGCCCAAGCTGATGGCGCGCTTGGTTTCGGCCATGGTCAAGAACGCAGGGGAAGTCCCCGTCACCGTCAAAATGCGCAAGGGCATCGACGAGCAATTGTTGACCTTTCTCGACGCAGGTCGCGTCGCCCAAGAGGAGGGCGCGGCGGCCGTGGGCCTGCACGGCCGCACGGCGGCGCAGTTGTATTCGGGCGAAGCCGACTGGGACGCCATCGGCGAACTCAAGGCGACGGTCTCAATCCCAGTGCTCGGCAACGGAGACATCTGGGAAGCCTGGGATGCCCTGCGCATGATGCGGCACACCGGGTGCGATGGGGTCATCGTGGGAAGAGGCTGCTTGGGGCGCCCGTGGTTGTTCCGCGAATTGGCCCAGGTCTTCGCGGGACAAGAACCCGCTGCCCCGCCGACCCTGGGGGAGGCGGTCGACGTCATGGTGCGCCACGCCGAACGCTTGGTGGACTTCTTCGGTGAAGCCATCGGTATGCGCCAAATGCGCAAATGGGTGGCTTGGTACAGCAAAGGCTTCCACGGCAGCGCGGCGCTGCGCGGCCGCATGGCCGAGTTGCAACGCCTGGACCAATTGCGCCCGCTCTTTGCCGAACTCGATCTCAGCGAACCCTTCCCGGCCAAGGCGTTGCGCATCGGCCGCGCCAAGGGCAACAAACAGCAACGGGTCAAACTTCCCGAGGGGTTCCTCGACAACCGCGACGATGACTCGCCGCCCAAAGGTCCGCACACCTTGGCCGAGATCGAGGCCTGGGAACAGGCTCTGCAAGGGGGTTGATGGAACCCGCAAACCTGTTCGATGCGGCCCAGTTTGATGCGGCCCAGTTCGATGCGACTCCCTGGGACGTGGTGGTCGTGGGTGCTGGCGCAGCAGGCTTGTGGGCCGCCGCCGTGGCCGCGCGGCGCGGGTTGCGCGTATTGGTGCTCGAAAAGACGGCGCGCTGCGGGACCAAGATCCTGGCCAGCGGGGGCACCCGGTGCAACTTGACCACCACGCTCGGTCCGATCGAAGCAGGGCGATTGTTTGGCCCCAAGGCAGAACGCTTCTTGCGCCCGTCCTTGGCCGCGCTCACCCCACAAGCGGTGCGCGAACACTTCCATAGCTGGGGCGTGGAAACCGTGGAGGCTCCGCTCGAAAAGATCTTCCCGCAGAGCCAGCGAGCCAAAGATGTGCGCGATGCGCTCGAACACGAAGCGCGCGAAGCGGGCGTGGTGGTACGCCTGGAGTGCCCCGTTGTCGCGCTCGAATCCCGTCCCGACCCTTTGCTGCGTTGGCGGGTGCACTTCCAGGACGAAGCCCTCGGCCTGCCAGGAACCGCGACAGCTCACCAGCTGTTCCTGGCCTCGGGCGGGGCCAGCGTGCCCAAGAGCGGCACGTCCGGCGACGCCTACGCATGGCTGGAGGCGCTGGGCTTGACCGTAACCAAACCGGTACCGGCCTTGGTTCCGCTCACCAGCACCGCCAGCTGGGTGCACGAGCTCTCAGGGATCGCGGTGGAGCATTGCCGCGTCCGGATCGTGAGCCCCTCGGGTCGCAAGCTTGCCGAGCGGATGCGCCCGGTTCTGTTCACCCATCGTGGGTTGTCGGGTCCCGGCGCCATGGACCTCTCCGAATGGGTGGCGCGGGCTGCCGTGGGGGACGGCGAAGCGGGGACCTACCAAATCGTGCTCGATCTCTTGCCTGACCATTCGTTCGAGGCCCTGCGCGACCTGCTGGTCGAAGCCCAGGGCCAAACGGGGCGACCGAGTTTGGGTGCTAGCTTGCCGACGACGCTGCCCCGCAGGCTTTTGCAACAGGTCGCGCTGCAAGCGGGAGTGCCCGATGAAGTCACCCGGCGCGGCGGCCTAGCCAACCTTTCGAAGGGGGGACGCCACAGCTTGGTGGAGGCGCTCAAGGGCTTGGTGGTCCCGGTCGAAGGCACGCTCGGGATGGAGCATGCCGAAGTGACCTCGGGTGGGCTCGCCCTGCGCCATGTCAACCCTCGCAGCATGGAGGTCAACGGCTTCCCCGGGTTGTTCGTGTTCGGGGAACTGCTCGACCTGTGCGGCCCAATTGGTGGGCTCAACTTCCAAGCGGCGTGGGCCACGGCCCAACTGGCTGGCATGGCCGCAGAACCCATGGCGCATGGGGACTGAGTCGGGACAGGCCCCGCCCAAGCAAACCGCCCTCCGGACGACGGTCCGAAGGGCGGTGGAATCGGCCTCTGGCCCTAGCCTCGCCGGCTTGTGGCGGTGCGATCAGTCCTGCGAAACGAGCTTGTCGCCGCGGGTCGCGCCCGCTTCCATCGAGCGCGTGTAGGTGCCGTAACGGGCTGCCGAGTTGCAGCGGGCACGGTGCAAGTACGCTTCTTGGGCGGCCTTGGTGTTGTCGGGCTTGCCCTTCCAGGCCTTCAAAGCAGCCGCTTGCAGGGCGCGGCCATACGAGAACGACAACTCCCACGGGCGCGGGGTCTTGAGCGCGTTCATGGCGCTCAAGTGCTCGGTGGCCAGCTCGTCGCTTTGGCCACCCGAAAGGAACACGATGCCGGGAACGGCGGCCGGGACGTGGCGTTGGAAGGTGCGCACGGTGGCTTCAGCCACTTCTTGAACCGAGGCTTGCGATGAAGCTTCGTAGCCGGACATGACCATGTTGGGCTTGAGCAGCATGCCTTCCAGGTAGACCCCTTGGCGGTACAGGGCCCCAAAGACCAGGTGCAGAATCTCGTTGGTGACCTCTTCGCTGCGGGCGATCGAGTGCTTGCCGTCCATCAGCACTTCGGGCTCCACGATGGGGACGATGCCAGCTTCTTGGCACAAAGCAGCATAGCGTGCCAAGGCGTGGGCGTTGGTGGTGTAGCAGGCCTGGCTGGGCATGCCTTCCCCGATGGTGATCACGGCGCGCCACTTGGCGAAGCGTGCTCCGAGAGCCGCATATTCGGCCAAACGGTCGCGCAGGCCGTCCAGGCCCTCGGTGACCAATTCACCCGAGCAGCCGGCCAGGGGCTTGGCGCCCATGTCGACTTTGATGCCGGGGATGATCCCTAGGTCCGACAGGACCTTGACCAGCGGGGTGCCGTCCTTGGCGTTTTGACGCAGGGTCTCATCGTAGAGGATTACGCCCGAGATGAACTCTTGGCTGCCGGGAGCGCGAAACATCAATTCGCGGTAGTCGCGGCGCGCATCGGCGGTGGACTCCACCCCGATCGAATCGAAGCGCTTCTTGATGGTGGGCGAGCTTTCGTCCGCGGCCAGGATGCCCTTTCCGGGGGCGACGAGGGCGCGAGCAGTGGTGGCAAGTTGGGTAGGATTCATGGTTCGCTACGGCAGGTTTCGGGGTAGGTAGCCCATATCGGGTCTACGTTTGTACCGCATTTGGCCGCCCCGATCAGCCGCCAATCGGCGCTTTCGGTTCGCAAATGGGATGGGGTTTCAGGCCGAGGCAAGCCCCAAGTCAGCGCGACTCAGGGGCAGGCAAGCTGCCCATGCCCTGCAACACGTGGACCCAAAGGGCCCGAACTTGGGACTCCCCCCAGGCCAAATGCTGACGTCGATTCAGGCTCGCGGCTTGGGCGGCTTCGTCCTTGCGCAATTCCTTCTGGCCCTTCTCCATCCAGGCCTCCCAGCGGTCGGAAGGGGGCAGATCCTTGCGTACCAACGCGGGGTCCGATTGGTGCGTTTCCCATTCGTTGTGCAAGAACGCTTCGGTCCCCTGGTAGCCATCGTGCAGCACCGGGGTGGCGATCAGGAAGCAACGGGCCAGCGAGGTCTGCAAGGCCCTGGCCCGCTGGATGGGCACAAACAGGGCCTCGATCTTGGCGTACAGCGGCTTTTGGTTGCTGACGGGGGCCTTGAACGACTTCCAATCGTTCAAAAGCGTGTGCAGCAACCCTAAGCACTCCACGTCCGGCATTTCGATCTCGCGCCCGGAGTTCCAGGCATCGTAGAGGCTGATCCCCGGAAAGCTCGCCCCGGTGCGCTGGGCGTAGGTGTGCGCAAAACCCGCGTGGACCGCCTGCTGGCTTCCATCGTCCAGTTGCATCTGGCACAGGGCCTCGCCCAGATCCAGGTCCGGCACAAACCCCGCCAAACCGTTCCGGAAGAGCGTCTCCGGATCGTGGGGGTCGCCGATGCGAAGAATCGAACGTTGGGCGTAGTCGTAGGCCCACGCGGAGCGCAACCGTCGCGGTGTTTTCCATCCCACCAAACGCTCGAATTCCTTTTTGTACTCGCTCGAAGCGGGGTCGACGGGCACACGGGGTATGGGTTGGGCAGGCGCGTGGACTTGGGGGTCGAAGGTCGCCTGTGCGGCGGGCTCCGGCCAATCGTACGGGTCCTTGTCGAGGGTCCCCTTGAGGTAGCGGATGAGCGTGTTCTGGAAGATCGGGAGCGAGCGCGCCTCCAAGGCAAACCATTCGCTGGCCTCACGCCGTTGCTCCGGGGTCAACGCGACCCAAGCCGCGATCATCGCTTCGTCGCTGGGGGCCTCGGCGGCTGGCGGTGCGGAGGCCTCTTGCGCCTTGGCAACGGAGAATCCCCCCAACCAAAACAGACTGGAGCAGAGCAACATTCGCGCGAGCGTCATGCCCTTCATCCTGACATTCGAAATCGATCTGCGCATCCGAAATCACGTCCGCAGGCCAAACCCCGTCGGGAGGCAAGCGCCAGCCCGATGGGAAGCTAAAAAAAACCGCCCGATAGGAAGTTAAGGGAAACCGCCCGATAGGAAGTTAAAAAAAGGGGGGCGATCCCGAAGGATCGCCCCAGGCACGTTTGGATTCGGCTCAGGGTGATCCGAATCCTGCGACGGCTTGGAGGGAGGGGTGCCGTCGCATGAGTGAGTTGCATTGTCATGCGGCCTCGCCAGCCCTTCATTGCGCACGCAAACCGCACATGCGATGCGCAAGGGAGGGGGGGAGGAAGGGTCGGCCTAGGCCGCACATGCCTCTCACCCGCACGGGTTTAAACTACCCCAACCGAGGGCTCGGGGGGAAGAAAGTCTGGACTTCCCCAAAGTGGGACGGGCCAAAACCCTATTCCCGACCCCGCGAGCCACGATTGCGCCTTTGGGGGCGGCGCCGGCGGCGCCGCTTGCCCTTGCGGATCCGGCGCTGCTCGGCCTCGATTTCCTCGGGGCTGGCGGCCTGGGCGCGCTCGAATCTGGCCTGCCAGGCGTCGAGCATGTCGCGTCCCTTGCCCCGCGCCAAGACTCGCAGGCGGTACAGATCGAGCGCATCTTCGAAGCCCTCCGAAAGGGCAAACAACAGCGGACTGAAAGGAACCGAATCCTCCTCGCCGGTCACCAACGGTCGATGCTGGAAGGCGGGTTGCATGGCGATGATCCGTGCAGCCCGCGCAGCTTCCTTGCGTGAGATGCGCGCCAAGTCCGCGACGGGATCGATCGATTCTTCCGCCACTTGCAACCGGAGTGTGTCGAGCGCCGTGGGCAACTCCTCGGGGTCCACATCGGCGGCATCCTCGACCAGCGGGTGGAACAGCGCGGCGATGCACAGCGCCATCCCGGGCTGGTAGCCCTGACTGACCCGGTGGTCCAAGGCTTCCAAGAGCGCAAACAAGTCGCCTGCCTGGCGGGTCTGCTCGCGCGGGCGGGGACGATATTTCCCCAGGTACTTGCCATGTTCGGGCAGCAAAACGTCGAGCGCACCACACGCCCAAAGCATACGAAACGCACCCTGGCTGGTCCCCGAACGGAGCAAGCGCAGAATCTCCTCAAACACCCGCGCAGGGGCTGCGCGTTCGAGATCGGGGGCCACGGCACACATCGCGTCCCAGGTCTCGTCCTCGATTTCAAAGTCGAGCCGGGTGGCAAACTTCACGGCGCGCATGATGCGCACAGGATCCTCCGCAAAGCGCCGCTCGGGATCCCCAATGGTGCGCAACAAACGATCTTCCAAGTCTTCGAGCCCTTGCACGTAGTCGAGGACTTCCAGGGTCGAGGGGTCGAGGAACAGCCCGTTCACCGTAAAGTCGCGGCGCTGGGCATCCTCCGCCGCGGTGCCGTACTCGTTGTCCTCGCGGATCAACAGGTCCTCTTCCTCCGAATCGCGCTGGGGTTCGCGCCGGAAGGTGGCGGTTTCGCAGATGCGGTCGCCGTAGTAGATGTGCACCAATCGAAACCGGCGTCCGATGATGCGTCCATTGCGGAACAACCGCCGGATGGTCGAAGGGCTGGCGCTGGTAGCCACATCGAAGTCTTTGGGCTCGCGGCCGATCAAGAGATCGCGCACGCAACCGCCCACAAAATAGGCTTCGTGGCCGTGGCGTTGGAGTCGCTTGACGACCCGCTTGGCGTCGGGATCGAGCGAGCGCGGGTCAAGGGCGTCAGCCAGGAGTCTGCGACCACCGGGCAGATCGGAATCGGATTTCATGGGGTACGTACCCGGGGGGTGGGCCTCCGGGAGGATTTCCGAGACTGTAACCAACGCTGCCCGCTGCGACCCGCCCTTCCCGCCCCCGAATTCCATTCCAGCCGGGGTTCGGGCCCCAGCGCATGCCACGCGTGGCGTGGATCGGACCCGCCACGCTTGCCTCGCAGGGCGCCAGGCGCTACGCTCCTCGCCCCATAGGGCAGTAGCTCCAACGGTTAGAGCGACTGATTCCAAATCAGTAGGATCGGGGTTCGAATCCCTGCTGCCCTGCCAAACACCCGTAGGGATCCCCCTGACGGTCGTACCTCTCCCCACGTACCGCATGCTTCCCGCAGACGAGCTCGAACTGCCCCAGGGCGGGGGCGAAGACGAGGTCCCCTTTGAGGCGGACCTCGACGATCTGGAGCTGGAAGAGGACGAGGTCGAGGTAGACGAAGTCGACGAAGAGTTGGAAGGCGAAGACCTCGACGAAACCGAGGAACTGGATGCGGAGGATGGAGAGGAAGCCTCCCCGAAGGCCAAGAAGAAGGCCAAATCGACCGCCGAGGCGGACGAAGACGAGGACACCCCCAAATTCCCCGATACGCCGGTCCCCACCCCCAAGGCGATGCTTTCCGCCCTCCAGTGGGCATTCGATGGCGAGGAAAATGTTCCCGATGGGCTCTTGGAACGCTACGCCGAGCACGCACGCCTCTTGTTGCAAACCAACCGCGAGTTGAACCTCGTCGCGGTCGTGCAACCCAAGGAAGTGGCCGCCAAGCTATACCTGGATTCGTGGCGTTTGACGCGACTTTTGCCGCTCATGGCCAAGACCGTGGTCGACCTGGGTTCGGGTGGGGGATTCCCCGGCATCCCGCTGGCCTTGGCCGAACCGATGCTCTCGATGGTCCTGTGCGACGCGCGCCCCAAAAAGGCCGCCTTCCTCGAAAGGGCCGTGGCCGAATTGGGGTTGCGCAACACCCGCGTGGTCGCGGAAAAGGCCGAGGAGTGGCTCGCCAGGGAAAAGGTCAACATGGTGCTCGTGCGCAACGTGAGCTCGGTTCGCGAGAACATCCGTACCCTGCGCAAGGTACGCCACAACCTGCGCGACTTCGTGATGATCAAGGGCACCTCTTGGTCGCGCGAGCTGCGCGCCGCCGAACGCGAAGCCGAGCGCTTGGGCTTCCGCCTCGACACGGTCTGGGAGCACGACCTGCCCGAGGAAATGGGGCACCGCGTGGTCCTCGTGTACCGTGCCCCCGGCGGCATGGGCAACTAGCCCCGGCAAGCAGGCACCCGACAACCGGACTGGGGCGGCTCCCCCGATTCGGAGCCATGGCCTAGCGGTGGCCACCCAAAACAAACCAGCGGCCGGTCAGGTGGATGCTAGGCATCACCGGACCGGCCGCTGCTTGTTTGGTGCCCGGGGGGGGAGTCGAACCCCCATGTCCTTGCGGACACATGGACCTGAACCATGCGCGTCTACCAATTCCGCCACCCGGGCGGGTGTCGAGGGGCGGGAAGGTACCGGCCCGGCATGGGGCCCGTCAAGCGTGGGTCCGGGCTTCTTTGAGGGAGGCTGGACTGGCAGCCCCCAAGCCTCGCCGCCCAGCGCCCTCGAACTCCCAGGTCTTGGAGTGCGAGACCTTATGGAGTGCGCCCCAACCGGACACTTCTGCTCGGGAAGTCCCGCAGCACGAATCCAGCCGGACCCGGGGGGTGCTAAGCTGGCCCCTCCATGGCCGCCACCAACAAGAAGGGTTCGGGCAAACCGCAGGAACGACGGAGCGTCGCCCGCAACCGCCGCGCACGCCACGATTTTCACATCGTGAGCGAACTGGAGTGTGGCATCGCCCTGCTCGGAACCGAGGTAAAAAGCCTGCGCGGCGGACAGTGCTCGCTCCAAGAAGCCTTCGTGCGCATCGACGACGGAGAGCTGTGGCTGATGCGCGCCCACATCCCCGAGTACGTCTTTGGCAACGCCATGAATCACGAGCCCTTGCGCCAACGCAAGCTGCTCGCGCACCGGTCCGAAATCCGCAAGTGGGAGAAGCTGCTCAAGGAGCGGGGGACCACCGCCGTGCCGCTCGAGGTGTACTTCCAGGGCAGCAAGGTCAAAGTCCTGGTCGCCCTGGTAACCGGCAAGAAGCAGCACGACAAGCGCGCAGCCGTGAAGGAACGCCAGGACAAGCGGGAAATCGATCGGGCCTTCGCCCGCCGCGATCGGTAAGTGGCCCCCGCCGCAAGGAGCCCGGGCGGGGAGCCCAGCCCGTGGGCCCGCCCGAACGGAGTGATGGTGGAGGCGGCGGGAATTGAACCCGCGTCCCAGAGTCGTCGGCTACCGGCTTCTACGTGTGTAGCCCCCGTTTGGTTCTCGTCGCTGGATTGCCCGGGGACGGGGCGGCCGAACGACCAGCCTCAGGAATGTCTCACCGGTCGGCCCTGAGGCGCAGCGTTCCGGCCAGTCCGCTGTTTACGTTCCCCATGGGCCGCGGACGAGCCCGTAGGGAACGGCAGGCCTAATGGTTAGGCTGCGAGGGAATAGTTATCGGCAACTAAAAGCCTTCTCGATCTTGATAACGGGGAGAACCGAGAAGTCCCCGACACGCCACCAGAAGTCGCTCGAAACCGGTCGAAACCAGTGCGCCCCCTGAGGTGAGGAGAATAGGCTCCCTGCGGGTAGGTTCCTAGGGTGGGGGTCCCAAAAGCGGCGACGGACGGGGAGGTGCAGCACCCAATCTGGAACCGAATCGACTTCAGGGGCCCTTCCAATGGGGGATCCGTTGCTTGAGACGGATAGGATGGGGGGCATGCAAGTCCCCCAAGAGACCCAACCGAACGCGGCCTTCCGGCGCTCGGCATGGATCCCGCGCTGGTTTCCCGCGCTTGGCTTGAGCCTCCTCGTTTGGGGCTGCAAGGATCTCTCCGTGGCCTCCTCCAATCTGGACGCGCTGCTCGATTCGGACGACCACCTGCGGCATGTGGCCAAAGTTCGCTCGGGCTGGCGCTACTACTTGGATTCGATCCTCGACCCCCGCATGTTTGGGGGCGACTCGCCGCTGTGGCAAAGCAAGGAGGTGAAGGTCGCAGACCCTGCCTACACGGCCTTGGAAAACTTGCTCGTGCTCGAAAAGGGCCAGGGTGCCCGGCCGGCCACCCGCGATGTGATCCAGGTGCGGCAGTGTTCGCGCTACGCTCTTCGCAGCCCCGGGCGGCTGGTCCGCGAGCGGGCCGTTTTGGAATTGGGGCCCCACGCGCGTCGCTTGGGCTTGAAGGACCTGAGCGAAGTCTTGACCCAGCCGCCGCTCGAATCCAGCGCGAGCAACGGAGCCGAACTCTCCGCATTGCTCGCGGGCATCCTCGAGACCTTCGAGGCCATGCTCCGACAGGGCGACGACGCGACCCCCACCACCCGGGGCGACTTCGCCCTGGCCTGTGCCCAGGTCGACACCAGCCGGCTCGAAATGGACGGGGTTTGGCGTTTGCTCAAAGTCGTGGAGACCTTCGGCTCGAGGATCGACCTGGAACGGGACTTCATGGCTCCCTTGTTGGACCTTTCGGAACGCTTGCAACGCCGGGCGGTTTTGCTCGCGCTGGCGGGGACCACCGTCGATCGCGACGACATGGTGCGCGCAGCCAACCTGCGCACCCAGTACGAAGCTTTCGGAGATGGGGTGACCGCCGAAGCCCTCTTGCGATTGCGCGGACCGCTCGAGCAGGACCCGGATACTCGTTTTGGACTCCAGGCAGCGCTGCTCCAAGAAGACGCCACCCTGCGCGAGCTGTTCGGGCTGTTGGCCGAGCACGGCTGGCCCCAGGATACCGTCCTGATTCCTGGCGAAATCCGTGAGAATCGATTCGCCTCGCTGCGCACGATCCTTTCGGTCGTCAACGAAAGCGCGCGCTTCGATTCGCGGACTCGCACCAGCGCCATGCAAGCTTTGATGACCTTGGTCCCCGATGGGCCCCGGAGCATCCGCGAGGACGCCTGGGTCGCTTGGTGGCAAACCTGGTCGCCGTTGGAAGTCGAACGGCTCAAAGAAATGGCGGCCCAAGCTGGAGCTTCCACCGCCCCATGAGTCCGCACCATCGCCGCCTAGCCCGCCGCGTGCTGGGCCTCTTGGTTGCAGCGCTCTTGGTTTGGGTGGTGTACCAGACCGTTCCTTGGAAAGATCGCCTGCTGGTCACCTTCGAAAAGGATCAGACCCCCGCGGAATGGGAGGGCACCCTGCAGGGCCCTTGGCAAGCCGAGGAAGTCGAATTCGTGGTGGAATCGGCGCCTAGCCACAAGCCGTTGGCCGCGCCCGATCTGCCGATTGGAACCCGCGTCCGGGCCACCGCCGACCGCCTGGGCTGGGAGCAGGGTAGTGCCATGGTTTCCGTAGCCGAGTGGCGGCCGGGCCTGCCAAGGGTGTTCCGCGAATTGCAGTGGACCGCGCTCTTGCCCGCCCTGGCCTTCCTATTGGGCTGCACCTTGGTGGTCATCACGCGCTGGTATCTGCTGCTCATCGCCGCCGGCTGCCCAACCCGTTGGACCCAAGTGTTGCGCGTGACCTTCGTCGGTCTGTTCTTCAACTTGATCCTGCCCGGAGTCAGCGGTGGGGACCTGGCCCGGGCCTATTGGATGGTCAAGGGTCACCCCGAACGGCGCGCGGCAGCGCTCATGAGCGTGTTCATGGACCGTCTGCTGGGCCTGTTCGCCATGGCGTTGCTCGCGACGATCGCCATCTACGCCAACGACGACCGCTTTGCGGCGCTGCGTCTGCCCGTGCTGGCGGCTACGCTGGCCATGCTCCTGGGTGGATTGGCCCTCGTGAACCCCTGGCTGCGGACCCATTTGCCGATCGCCAAGCTGCTCGACCGGCTGCCCGCCTCCGAGCAATTCCATGCCTTGGATGCGGCCTTGCGCCACTACGGCACGCGCCCAGGAGCCATCTTGGTGGCGATTTTCCTATCGATCCTCAACCACCTGGGCGCATCCGGAGCCCTGTGGGTCCTGGGCAGCGCCTTGGGAGACAACCACAGCTTCCACGACTACGTCTGCATCGCAGCGGTGATGAATACCCTCTCCGCTGTGCCCATTTCGCCGGGTGGTTTGGGGGTTGGAGAAGTGCTGGCAGGATCGCTGCTACGGCTGGCGGGCGGCTCGTACACGATTGGGGTCGCAGCGAGCATCACCTACCGCTTGGGGATGTTCTTGCAGGGCCTCCTGGGTGGGTTGGTCCTCCTGCTCCCCGGCGGCGCAGCCCTGCGCCAGGAGTGGCGCGAGGCCGAGTCGGAAGGCGAGCAGCCGGGCGCCCTCGAGCCACTTGTCCACGAATGATTCCAGGGCGCTCCGGGTTTGACCCCGCCCCCCTGGGCCGTTCCAATACCCGGTCGCCTTGGCGGCCTTACCCGCTTTTTGCCCCCCTGCCCGTGTGCCCATGCCCCTGCTCGTCATCGGAACCCTTGCCTACGACAACGTCGAAACCCAAAACGACAAGCGGGAGGACCTGCTGGGCGGATCGGCCATGTACTGCGCCGTCGCCGCGTCGCTGATGCGCAAGCCGGGGGACCCTGGACCGCGCTTGGTGGGGGTGGTAGGGGAAGACTTCCGCAAGTTTGATTTGGAAGCACTGCAAGGGCTAGGCATCGACACCGAGGGCGTCGAAGTCGCCCCGGGGCGAACCTTTCGCTGGGGTGGACGCTACGAGCCCGATTGGAACACGCGCCACACCACCTTCACCGAGTTGAACGTGCTCGAGCACTTCGACCCCAAGGTGCCCGAGGCGTACCGCGACTCGCGCTTTGTGTTCCTCGCCAACGCCCACCCGGCCGTCCAGGAGCGGGCCCTGGACCAAGTCCATGGCAAGCCATTCGTCGTGGCCGACACCATGAACCTGTGGATCGACGTGGCGCTCGATGACCTCAAGCACCTTTTGAAGCGGGTCGATGGGCTGATCCTGAATGACGAGGAAGCCCGCCTGTTGACCGGCAAATCGAACCTAATCCAAGCGGCCCATCAAGTGCTGGAGCTGGGGCCGCGCTACGTGATCCTCAAGAAGGGGGAACACGGAGCCTTCCTGATGGGGGAGGACGTGCACTTTTCGCTGCCGGCCTATCCGATCACCGAAGTCATCGATCCGACGGGGGCCGGGGACTGCTTTGCGGGCGGATTCATGGGCTCTTTGGTCCGGGACGGGGACGTGAGCCCTGCGGCCCTGCGCCGCGCGATGCTGTTCGGAACCGTCACCGCAAGCTTCTGCGTGCAGGGGTTCAGCATCGAAACGTTGATTCCCCGCACCGCCGACCACCTCCAGGCTCGCTACGAGGAGTTGGCCTCGATCTGCACGATCTAGGGGTTGGGGCCCTTGGCGCAGTGGATTTCGTGGGGAAACCTCGCTTCCAGCCCATCCAAAGTACGATTTTGGGGTTTGCTTGCCCCAAACCTTGCACGAACAACGTAAACAACCCAGGAGTCTCCTTACGGAAGGCTCCTGGGTTGAATTTCAGGAGAGTCATCAGCCCGGGCAGGGGCGCGTGCGGCGCCCCTGCCCACCTTCTCCCAGGGCACTTAGGACGGTCGCTTGTCACCAGCGGTTCCGTCAACCTGGGGACCTTTTGGCCCGCGCATCCGCCCCCCCGGGGTCTCCGGGCTGCCAAGGGAGGACTTGGTTCGATTTTTTGCCGCCTGGGGGGCAACCCACGGGCCCCTCGGAAGGTCTAGGGTGGGCCGCAGGGTGGGCCGCGGGGTGGTCCTGGGGACTTGGCCTGGCATCGAATGGTCCGTGCCTGGACCGTTCTCGCTTCGCCAGGGTTTTGCAGCTTCCGAAGCGTGAAACTGGGCCTGGGCCCCGGCTAGAATGGGCCTAGAACGATCCACCCTAGAACGATCCACCGAAGAAGAACCTGATCGCAAGCAAGGCTGAGTCTTGAGGCAGACTCGGCGTCCCCTCCCGGGCGGGGAGTGTTCAACCGCCCAATGGATATCCATGAGTACGCGCAAAGCGAATAACGAGATCCCGGTCGGCAACGACCAACGCGACAAGGCCCTCAGTGCGGCCCTGGGCGAGATCGAAAAAAGCTACGGAAAAGGGTCGATCATGCGGCTCGGCCACCACGGGCTGATCCGTGAAATCACGGGCATCCTCACCGGTTCGATCGGTTTGGACATGGCGCTCGGCGGCAAGGGTCTACCCCGCGGCCGCATCGTCGAGGTCTACGGACCGGAAAGCTCGGGTAAGACCACCCTAGCGCTGCATGTGGCCGCCCAGGCCCAACTCGAAGGGGGCATTTGCGCCTTTGTCGACGCCGAGCACGCGCTCGATCCGACCTACGCTCGCAAGCTCGGCGTGCGCCTCGATGACCTGCTGGTCAGCCAGCCCGATACGGGCGAGCAAGCCTTGGAAATCACCGAAACCCTCGTGCGCTCGAATGCCGTGGACGTGGTGATTGTCGACTCGGTGGCAGCCCTCGTTCCGCGTGCGGAAATCGAAGGCGAGATGGGCGATAGCTTCGTGGGCCTGCATGCGCGCTTGATGAGCCAGGGCATGCGCAAACTCACCGGAGCCATCTCCCGCTCCAACTGCCTGGTGATCTTCATCAACCAGATCCGCGAGAAGATCGGGGTCATGTTCGGTAGCCCCGAGACGACCACCGGGGGACGCGCGCTCAAGTTCTACACCTCGGTCCGCCTGGACATCCGCCGGATTGGTCAACTCAAGGACGGCGACGAGGTGGTGGGCAACCGCACCCGGGTCACCGTGGTCAAGAACAAGATCGCCCCGCCGTTCCGCAAGATCGAGTTCGACATCCTGTTCAACCAAGGCATCAGCCGCGAAGGCGAACTGCTCGAACTGGGTCAGCGCGCTGGAATCGTGCAGAAATCGGGTACCTGGTACTCGATGAAACACCCCAAGGACGGAGAGATCCGCCTTGGGCAAGGCATGGAGAAATCCCGCAGCTTCCTGACCGACAACCCGGACCTGGCCAAGGTGATCGACCAAGCCATTCGGGTGCACTTTGCGGTGCCGGAGCCCGCGCCCGAAGCGCTCGAAGAAGCCTCGGACGAGGCTGCTACTCCGACCCCGGAGACGGCGAAGGCGCCCTCGAAAGCCTCTGCCGCAGCTGCCAAGAGCTGATTGCGTAGCCAGTACCCAGCCTGTCGCACACCCGGCCCTCGGCTTCTAGCGAAGCGGGGGCCGGGTGGCTTTGGTTCCTGCCTGCCTGCGCCCTAGCGTGTTGGTCCCAGCCCCCGATTGGCCTAAGATACGGACTTCCCAACGCCGCTTCGCCAACCTCGCACCCGCGGTGCCACCCGTGCCGCACCACCACCCGCCCCAGGGCCATGTCGCAACCTTCCCACCCCACTCCCAAGCAAGACGCGATCAAGCAAACCGCGTTTCCCCCGCAAAACGCGGTACGACAGAGCTTTCTGGATTTCTTTGCTGAGCGGGGCCACCGGATCGTGCCCTCGTCTCCCGTCTTCCCCCAGGATGACCCGACGCTGCTCTTCATCAATGCGGGGATGAATCAGTTCAAAGATGTCTTTCTGGGTACCGGCAAGCGCGACTACCAGCGGGCCGTAGACACCCAGAAATGCATCCGGGTCCAGGGCAAGCACAACGATTTGGAGGAGGTGGGGGTCGATACCTACCACCACACCTTCTTCGAAATGCTGGGCAACTGGTCCTTCGGGGACTACTTCAAGCGCGAGGCCATCCTGTGGCATTGGCAGCTCTTGACCGAGGTTTGGAAGTTGCCCAAAGAACGATTGTGGGTGACCGTGTTCGGGGGCGACGCCGAAGATGGCCTGGAAGCCGACACCGAAGCGGAAGCCTTGTGGCTCGAGCTAACCGATGTCGACCCCAGCCACGTGTTGCGCTTCGGCCGGAAGGACAACTTCTGGGAGATGGGGGAGACCGGCCCTTGCGGCCCTTGCTCCGAGCTCCACATCGACCGCGGCGGCCCGAACGACGATCCTGCCGATGGCGCCAACCCGAGCATCGGGGTCAACGCGGGCAACGAGCGCTTCATCGAGCTGTGCAACCTGGTATTCATGCAGTTCAACCGCCTCGACAACGGTTCGCTGCAGCGCCTCCCCGCTGGATGCATCGATACGGGCATGGGCTTTGAGCGCGTGCTTTCGGTGTTGCAAGGCAAGCACTCCAACTACGACACGGACCTCTTTTCGCCGATCTTCGCGGCGCTCAGCCGGGTTACCGGGCGCGCCTACGGCAGCGACTCGGCGACCGACATCGCTTTCCGGGTTTGCGCCGACCACGTCCGCGCGGTCACCAGCGCTTTGGCCGATGGAGCCCTGCCCTCCAACGAGGGTCGTGGCTACGTGCTGCGCCGATTGATCCGCCGCGCGTCACGCTACGGGTTGCAGACCCTCGGCCTCGAGGAGCCTTTTCTATTCGAATTGGTCACCCCCGTCATCGAGGTACTGGGTCAAGCCTTCCCCGAGATGGTGGCGCGCCAAGACCACGTTCGCTTGGTGTTGCGCAGCGAAGAGGAATCGTTCCGCCGCACCCTGCAGCGCGGGATTGTCCAATTCGACCGGATGACGCGCGAACTCGCCCAAGGGGCCACCCTCGAGGGGCGCGGCGCGTACGAACTCTACGCGACCTACGGCTTTCCCGAAGACTTGGTGCGCCTGATGGCGGCCGAAAGGGGCTTGCAGTTGGACAGCGCCGGTTGGGAGAAGGCCGCCAACGCCCACAGCGAAATCTCCAAGAGCGAAGGGCATTTCAAGCAATTGCTCTCCGCCGAACAGGTCAGCGAATTGGCCTCTACGGTTTCCACCTACCACGAACCGGGCGAGGGGTCGTTGGTGCAGACCGCGCACCTGTTGGCCCGCTTCCCCGATGAGGGCAAGGGCGAACGCTGGGTACTCGATCGCTCCCCGTTCTACGCCGAAGGCGGGGGCCAAGTGGGGGATGCGGGGCGCATCGAGGATGCGCACGGCCAGCTGTTGCTGGAGGTGGAAAGCACCCAGCGCATTGGTGACATCGTTGTGCACCTGGGCAAAGCTCGCGGCCAGGCGGCCCCGGGTTCGGCGCTGGTGGCCCGTGTCGATGGTGCCAAGCGCCGCCGGACCATGGCCAACCACACGGCGACCCACCTATTGCACAAGGCATTGCGCGAGGTTCTGGGCGAACACGTCACCCAACAGGGCTCCTACGTGGGACCCGACCGCTTGCGCTTCGACTTCAGCCACCCCAAAGGGCTCACGAGCGCCGAGGTGGCCGACGTGGAGCGACGGGTCAACGCGCAAATCCTGCGCAACGAAGCCGTGTGCACTTCGCTGGAAACCTTCGAAGGCGCCAAGGCTCGCGGCGTGATGGCCCTCTTCGGCGAGAAGTACGGGGACGAAGTCCGCGTGGTGGACGTGGGCGGCTGGTCGATGGAACTGTGCGGCGGCACCCACGTGCATGCTGCAGGCGACATCGGTCCGTTCGTGATCGCCACCGAGCGCGCCATCCAAGCGGGGGTGCGCCGCATCGAGGCTTTGACCCATGAGGGTGCGCTGGAGCACCTTGCCGAAGTCCGCGGGCTCTTGGCCCAAACCGCCCGCGAGTTGAAAGTCAAAGAGAGCGAAGTACCCGAACGGGTGGCGTCGCTTCTGGGTGACCTCAAGAAGGCCAAGAAAGCGGGCAGCCAACAGGCCGCCAGCGACGTCGGGGTTGTGTTCGACCGGGTGAAAGCCGCGCTCGAGCCCCGCTCGGGGGTTCCCAGCGGAGTGTTTGACCTGCCGGACGTCGACAGCGCTTCGCTGCGCGCCCTTGGGGACCGCTTGCAGTCCCTGGGCCCGGACCTGGCGGTGGTGCTCTTCGGCCGCGATGGGGACAAGATTCCGTTCGTGATCCTCAGCCGCGGAGCCGCGCTCGAAAAGGGCTGGCAAGCCGGCAAGGTGGCCAAGACCTTGGCCGGCATCCTGGGTGGGGGGGGCGGAGGCCGCCCCGAATCCGCCCAGGGCCAAGGCCAGAACGTGGCGGCCGCGCCCCAGGCCCTCGAAGCGGCCCGCAACGCGCTCGCCGCCACCCTCTAAGCCGGCTGGCCCCCCTCGGGCAGCCGGCCCCGGCCGACCTGCATCCCAGCCCCTACCCAGGGACGGGATTTGGGGGGCCGGGCCTGGTGTCCCGTTGACTCGCAATGCTAGCGGGGGTATCGTCCTCCGCTTGTCCCCAGCCCTTTGGGCACCCAAGCCCCCCATCTGCAAAGAAAGCCGGTTCCATGGCCCACCCCAAACGACGCATTTCCAAGTCCGCCAAGAACAAACGTCGCTCCCACTTGGCCTTGGAGCCGCAAGCCCTGCAGCGCGATCCGCGCTCGGGTGCTTTGACCCGTCCCCATCGGGTCAACGAGAAGGAATCCACCCACTACGGATTCAAGAAGGGTGGCGACGGCGGATTTGAAGTCTTCGAACGCGAAGACTTCTAGTCGCCTGTTGCCGCTTCCCAATCCCTCGTCTCCTAAGCCCCTGGCCCGGGCACCCCTAGGGCCCCTGCGATCATGAGCACAGCCCGCATCGGTTTGGACGTGCTAGGCGGAGACCGGGCACCGGATGCCATCCTCGATGGCGCTTGGATGGCCGTCACCGCCACCGATGGCGAGGCGATTCCGGCGGATCGCATCGTGCTGTACGGCGACGCTCAGCACATCGAATCCTCGTTGACCGCCCGCGGCGGCAACCCGGGATTCACCGTGGTGCATGCCCCCGAAGCCATCGGCATGGATGAAAAGCCCGCCCAAGCGCTGCGCGCCAAGCGGCATTCCTCGATCGTTGTTGGAACCCACAGCGTCAAGACCGGGGATACCGGTGCGTTTGTCAGCATGGGCAACACGGGCGCCGTGGTGGGCGCCGCCACCTTGATGCTGGGAACCCTGGCCGGAGTCCGTCGCCCCGGAATCGCCGTCACGCTCAACATCACGGGCAGCCCTTTGACGCTGTTGGACATGGGCGCCAACACCGTGCCCAAACCCGAAGACCTCGTGGCCTACGGCATCATGGGTTCGCTCCTGCAACGCGACTGCCTGGGCGTGCCCAAGCCGCGCGTGGGTTTGCTCAACATTGGTGAAGAGGACAGCAAGGGTACGGAAGTGCTGCAAACGGCGCACAAACTGCTGCACGAGGCCAAACTGGACTTCATCGGCAACGTCGAAGGCGGAGACATCTTCCAGGGCAAATCCGACGTGGTGGTGACCGACGGATTCACGGGCAACGTGGCCCTCAAACTGATGGAAGGGCTGTCGGGCTTCATGCTGCAATTGATGATGGGGGAGTTGAAGGACCATGCCGCAGGTTGGGGTCCCGAGGCACTCAAGAACGTGAAACGGCACATCGACTACTCCGAGTACGGTGGCGCGCTGCTCTTGGGCGTGGACGGGGTGGTCATCATCGGTCATGGGCGCTCGGACGGCCATGCCGTCCACAATGCCCTCAAGCTAGCCGCCCGGGCCCTCGACTCCGAGGTCAACGCCAGCATCGTGCGAGGCCTGGAAAGCCGCACGGCACCCGCCGCCGAGTGACTTTGGCGGGGTTTCCCGCACCAAGAGTCCAAAAAAGGCCTCGCGCAAGGGGAGAAATCGCTACCCGGCTTGGGCTACCATGCGGGCGATCCACGGCTGGGGCCCCGCGCCCGCGCACCGAACCCGCTGCAATTTCATGAAATCTTTGATCCGCGTAGGCATCGCTGGCACCGGTTCCTGTGTCCCTGACCGCGTGATGACCAATGACGACTTTGCGCGCATGGTCGACACGAACGACGAATGGATCATCCAGCGTACGGGGATCAAGGAACGTCGCTGGGTCGAAGACGGCCAGAACTGCTCGGACCTCGCCACCGTCGCTGCCCAACGCGCCCTCGAGAACGCGGGCATGCGCGCCGAGGATTTGGATCTCATCGTGGTGGGAACGCTGACAGCGGACTACCTGATGCCTTCCTGCGCGGTCCTTGTTCAGGATCGCTTGGGGGCCAAGAAGGCCGGCGCCATGGACGTCGCTGCAGCCTGCACGGGTTTCCTTACGGCACTGCAAGTGGCCGAATCGTTTGTCGCTTCGGGGCGCGCCAAGCGCGTGTTGGCGATTGGTGCCGAAACCCTTTCGCGTTACCTCGACAAGTCGGACCGTACTTCGGTCATTCTGTTTGGCGACGGGGCCGGGGCGGCCATCGTGACGGCCTACGACGAATGCCAGCAGGGCGAGGTCCTGGGCAACATCCTCGGGGCGGATGGCAGCGGCTACAACTTCATCCACATCCCGACCGGCGGAGCCAAGGATCCCCACGACAGCCCCCGCTACGACGAACCCAACCACTACATCCGGCTCAAGGGTCGCGAGGTCTACCGCTTTGCGGTCAGCACCATGTCGAGCCTGATGAACGAGATCACCGAGGGCTACGACCACGATGAAATCGGTTTGGTCATCCCGCACCAGGTCAACATGCGCATCATCGAAAGCGCGATGGAGCGGGTCGGGTGGGGCCGTGAGAAGTGTTTCTTGAACATCCAGCGCTACGGCAACACGTCTGCAGCCAGCATTCCGATTGCCTTGGACGAAGCCCACCGTTCCGGCCAGCTGCAGAAGGGCAAGTTGGTCGTGATGGTAGCCTTTGGCGCAGGCCTCACTTGGGGCGCCTCGCTGCTGCGCTGGTAGCCGATCGACTCCCATCCCACCCAAGATCGATCTCCTTCCCGATTTTCCAATGATGCAAGCCGTACTGATCCTGCCCGGTCAAGGCGCCCAATTCGAAGGCATGGGCCGCGATTGGGCCGAGGCCTTCCCGGTGGCCCGCGCCACTTGGGAGGAAGCCGACCGAGTCTTGGGCTTCTCGCTGAGCGCAGCCTGCTGGCAAGGGGGCGATCAGGTGAACCGCACCGACATCGCCCAGCCGGGAATCTTCACGACCGGAGTCGCGATTCTGCGCGTGCTCGAAGAAAAGGGCTTCGATCGGACCCAGGTCCCCTTTGCAGCGGGACTCTCGCTGGGGGAATACACGGCCCTGTGGGCTGCGGGCGCCATGGACTTCGCAGCCGGCCTGCGGCTGGTGCGTTTGCGCGGCGAGGCCATGCAGGCCGCCGCCGAATCGATTCCGAGCGGCATGACCAGCTTGATGGGGGCCACCGAAGAGCAAGCCCAATCGCTGGCCGAAGCTGGAGCCGCCCACGGCATCTGCCAGGTAGCCAACCTCAACGCCCCTGGGCAGGTCATCGTTTCGGGCGAATTGGCGGCCCTGGACGAAGTCGAACGGGTCGCCAAGGACCACGGCGTGCGCCGGACGCGGCGCTTGGTCGTCGCCGGCGGTTTCCACTCGGAATGCATGCGGCCGGCGGCGGAAGCCTTGCGCAAGGCCCTGGAAGCCACCCCGCTCAAGCCAGCGGTCATCCCGGTGGTTTCCAACGTGACCGCCCAGCCGAGCCGCGACCCGGCCCAACTGGCCGACCAGCTCGCCACCCAAGTTTGCGCCCCGGTCCTATGGGAGCGTTCGATGCGCTGGATCCGCGAGACGGGCGCTCCTTCGAGCCCGCTGCTGGAACCCGGTCCAGGTAGCGTCCTGGCCGGCCTGATGGGCAAGATCGACCCCGAAGCTTCCGTCATCCGCATGGAAAAACCAGCGGACATGGAGGCCTTGCCGGCCTAAACACGGCCGCTTCGCCCCCCAATGGCGGATCCTTTGGCCCCCAAGGTTGCAGGATTCGTCCCCAGGTGGCTATCTTTCGACCACCCAAACCCCGTCCCGTGAACACTTCCGCTTCCGAAAGGCCCCTCGAAGGGCAAACCGCCATCGTCACCGGTGCCAGCCGCGGCATTGGCCAGGCCATCGCCCGCCGCCTTGCGCAGGCCGGGGCCAAAGTCGCCTGCGTGGCGACCCGGGTGGAAAACGCCCAAGTGACGGCTGCCGAGTGCGCCAAGCTCCAGCCGGGCGCCCAGGCCTTCGGGGTGGATGTGGCCGATACCGAAGCCGTGGCGGCGCTGTGCAAGACCATCGCCAGCGAAATGGGCGGTCCCCACATCCTAGTGAACAACGCGGGAATCACCCGCGACCAGCTCTTGATGCGCATGAGCGAGGATGACTTCGATGCGGTCATTCGGGTGAACCTCAAGGGGACCTGGAACTTCATCAAGGCCACCACCCGCCCGCTCATGAAATCGGGAGGGCGCATCATCAACATCGCTTCGGTGGTGGGCATCACCGGCAACGCCGGCCAAGCCAATTACGCCGCGAGCAAAGCCGGGGTGCTGGGTCTGACCCGCTCGGTGGCCAAGGAGCTCGCTGGAAGGGGCGTGTGCGTCAACGCCATTGCCCCTGGCTTCATCGATACGGACATGACCCAGTCCATCGACGAGAACAGCCGCAAGGCGCTACTCGAAGCCATCCCCCTGGGTCGCATGGGCCAATCGGACGAGATTGCCCAAGCCGTCGCATTCCTTGCCGGCCCTGCCGGCGGGTACATCACTGGGCAGACTTTGGTCATTGATGGAGGTCTCAGTCTCTAAGTACGCTTAGAGGCCTGATCTCCTGGGACGGATCGTTCGTCCACCAAACCTGCCTACCACCCCAAAGAGACCTATTGGAGAACCAAGCGGTGTCGAATCAAAGTATCGAAGAACGCGTGATCAAGATCGTTTGTGACCAAATGGGCGCTACCGCCGATAAGGTCACGCTGGAAACCTCTTTCATCAACGATCTGGGCGCGGACAGCCTAGACACCGTCGAGCTGGTGATGGAATTCGAAGACGAATTCGACATCACCATCCCCGACGAAGACGCCGAGAAGATCCAAACGATCGGAACGGCCGTCGATTACATCCAGTCCAAGCTGTAGTTCCCCTGGGCTTCATGCCCTACGGCCGCGAGTCGGCCCCCCAATACCATGCGACGTGTTGTCATCACGGGCCTGGGCACCGTCAATGCTCTGGGTCTCAGCGTGGAGGAATCCCTGCCCCGCATCCTTGCGGGGGAGAACGGGGTTTCCACCCTCACGCGCTTTGATACCGAAGGCCAGGCAGCGACCATTGCCGCCCAGGTGGACTGGGATCCCGAGGCCTGTGGCTTTGGGGTCCAAGACCTCCGTAAGCTGGATCCTTTCACCATGTGGGGCTTGATGGCCTCCGATGAAGCCCTGCGCGATGCAGGTTTGGAGGGATTGGCCCAGGCTCCTGAGGAAGAACGCGAACGCTACGGCGCGATCATCGCCACGGGGATCGGAGGCATCACGGGCATCCTGGAGCAGCAACAGGTGCTGCTGGAGCGGGGACCCCGGCGGGTCAGCCCGCACTTCATCCCCCGCATCATGGCCAACGCCGTGAGCGGACAGGTTTCGATCCGGCATGGGCTGCTCGGAACCTGCTTCACGACTTCCAGCGCTTGCGCTTCGGCGGGACACGCCATCGGCATGGCTTGGCGAGCGATCCAATACGGCGATGCGGATCTGATCATCACCGGCGGATCGGAGTCGGCCATCACCCCCTTGTCCATGGCGGGATTTGCCTCCGCCAAGGCCCTTTCGACCCGCAACGAAGCCCCCGAGTTGGCTTCGCGCCCGTTTGACAAGGATCGCGATGGGTTCGTGATGGGGGAGGGAGCCGGCTTGTTGGTCTTCGAAGAACTCGAGCGCGCTCGAGCTCGCGGAGCCCGCATCTACGCCGAGGTCAAAGGCTACGGCTCCACGGACGACGCCTACCACATCACCGCTCCCAAGCAGGACGGCAAAGGCCCTGCCCGTGCGTTCCAAGAGGCGCTGCGCCATGCGGGCCTCAAGCCCGAGCAAGTGCAATACGTCAACGCCCACGGGACCAGCACCGCCTTCAACGATTCGATCGAGACCACCGCGATCAAGCGCGTGTTCGGAGAGCATGCCAAGAAGCTGGCCGTGTCTTCGACCAAGTCGATGATCGGGCACCTCTTGGGAGCCGCCACCGGCGTCGAGTTGGTCTACACCGCCCTAGCGGTGCACCAGGATTTGGTGCACCCGACACGCAATTACACCACCCCTGACCCCGATTGCGATTTGGACTACGTCCCCGGCGAGGCCCGTGCGATGAAGGTTCAAAACGCCCTTTGCAATTCGCTGGGCTTCGGGGGCCACAACGTGTCGATCTGCATCGGCAAGGTCGAGGGCTAGCTCTCTCCACCCCAACCGGATCGCGAGACCCCAGCCCTGGCTTGGGGGCTACCCCAACACGGGAATCCGCCCATCCGCGGGTGCCCAAAGCCCCTTGGGGGCGCTAGAATCCAATTCGGCGGATCGTCCGCCGGTTCTCCCAACAACCCGGGGCGCAGCCCCCCCAATCAGGAGCCCATCCGTGCACCAAAAATTCAAGGACCTACTTCACGAGTACAAGCGCGAAGTGTTTCGGACCGGACACCACAGCGACCACGCCGGCACCATCGCGGCGGAGTGCATGAATGTCACCGAACAGATCCTCGAAGAGAAATTCGAGTATCACTTCCATCAGCTCCCCGACGCCAACCGGGTGGAAGTGGTCAACATGATCAACAACTACGTCCGTGAGGCCGTGCTGCCCCCGGTCGTGGAGAAGCTCGTGCACCGTCAGATCGTGCTCGAGAAGCGCATCGACGCCCTGGTGCACCTGATGGAAACCTTGATGGAGACCCTCAGCGCGCCCCAGGCCTAAACGCCCAACCCCAACAACGTTGCACCCCTAGGGCGAGCCGTGGTCCCGACCGTGGCCCGCCCGATTTCTTACCATGCAAGAGCTGCGCGCCCGAATGGAAGCCGCCGGTCAAGGGCACGTGTTCCAGCACTGGAACCGGCTATCGACCGAGGAGCAGGAGCGATTGGTCGTGGCGCTCGAAGGGGTCGATCTGGATTTGGTCCAGGCCCACCGAGCGCTGCTCTTGGCGCCTGAGAGCGCCAGCCATCCGGTTTTGGAGCCGCCCAAGCTGTTTCCCAGCGCGCCCCAAGGCGCCGATGCGGAACGGGCCCAATTGGCGATCGCGCGCGGCCAAGCTTGGCTCTCCCAGGGCAAAGTGGGCTACGTCTTGGTGGCCGGGGGCCAGGGGTCCCGTTTGGGATTCGAAGGTCCGAAAGGCAAGTTCCCGGTGGGACCGCTCACCGGTCGCACTCTGTTTGGTTGGCACGCCGCTCGCATCCGTGCGGCCGAGATTCGCTACGAGCGCCGCGCTCCTTGGTTCGTGATGACTTCGGCGTCCAACGATGCCGAAACTCGTGGCTACTTCGAGAGCGAACGCTACTTCGGGCTCGACCCCGATTCCGTGCACTTCTTCCAGCAAGCCATGATCCCCGCCTTGGATCGCGAGGGGCGCATGGTGATGAGTGGGCCGGGGGAACTCTTTCTGGCCCCCAATGGTCACGGCGGAACCCTGGATGCGCTGCACTCCTCGGGGTTGCTCGATCGGGCGATCGAGATGGGGATCGAGACCTTCAGCTACTTCCAGGTCGACAACCCCTTGGCGCGCCCAGCCGATCCGTTGTTCCTGGGATTGCACCTCCTCGAAGGCGCCCACATGTCGAGCAAGGTGGTCGCCAAATCGGGCCCCATGGAAAAGGTGGGTGTGCTGGGCATGGCCGACGGCGTGCTGGGCTGCATCGAGTACTCCGATTTGCCCCCCAAGCTGCGCGATGCGACCGATGACCAAGGTCGGCTGATGTTCCGCGCGGGCAACATCGCCGTGCACGCGCTGCAGGCGCAGTTCGTGCGTGAATTGACCACCGATGGTTTGCACTTGCCCTGGCACTTGGCGCGCAAGCAGATGCCCGCTGTCGACGAAAAGGGCCAGACCCAAACCATCGAAGGCATCAAGTTCGAGACCTTCATCTTCGATGCCTTGGCTCGGTGTCCTCACAGCGTGACCCTGGAGGTGGAGCGCGCGCTCGAGTTCAGCCCGGTCAAGAATGCGGAAGGCGCGGACTCGCCCGATTCGTGCCGAACCCATTTGACCGAGTTGTTCGAAGGCTGGACCCGGGCGGCGCACCTGGCGGCCCCGCCCCGTGACGGCAGCGGACGCGCTTTGATCGAAGTGGATCCATGCTTCGCCGAAACCACGGCCGATTTTTTGGCGCGCATGCCGCGTCAAGCGCATCCCTTGGCTGGGGGCTGGTTGTTCGCATGACCGAGATCTCGCAGCTGCCGACTTGGTCGTTCCTTTCCGGGCAAGCCAACCGCGTTGCGGAGCTGTCGGTGGCGGTGGTGTACGGGGGGCGCTCGTCCGAACGCGAAGTGTCGCTGCGATCGGGCGAAGCGGTACTCGCGGCCTTGGGCCGCAGCGACGCACCGGCGCTTGGGAGTCTCACGGGGGTCGAAGTCCTGCCCGACGGTCGCTGGCGCGTGGGCGAGCACTCGCTCACGCCCGCACGAGCCCTGGAACTCCTGCCTTCCGACGCCGTCTTCTTGATTGCGCTGCACGGCGGCGAGGGCGAAGGCGGGGTGCTGCAGGGATTCCTCGAGATATCTGGACGCGTGCACACCGGAGCGGGCGTGGCGGCCTCGGCGCTTTGTCTCGACAAGGTACGCGCCCGGCATGTGTGCGCAGCGTTTGGGCTCACGGTGGCGCCAGGCCATTCCTTCCGAACCGACGAATGGAAGTCCGACCCGGAACGCCATTGGAAGGCTGTCGAGGCATTGGGCTCTGGTCCCTGGTTCCTCAAACCCTCGCTCGGGGGATCTTCGGTGAGCATGAGCGTGGCCCACGATCGTGCTGGGTTCTTTGCGGCCTGCGACGCCCTGCCCGCGCTGCAACCAGGGGAAACGCTGCTGGTGGAGCAAGCCATCCGCGGGGTGGAAGTCACCCAAGGGTTGGTCGGCCCGGTGGGGGATGCGGTCGACCCGGTTCCCCTGCCCCTGGTCGAGATCTGCCCCAAGGGAGCAGGTTGGTTCGACTTCCACGAGAAGTACTCCGACGATGGCGCCCAAGAGTTTTGCCCACCGCGCAACCTCGCACCCGAGCGCCAAGCCCAGGTCGCCCGGGCAGCCCAACGCGCGTGGCACGCGCTGGGACTCACCAGCTACGCGCGTTTGGACTTCTTGGTCCCCGAAGCGGGCGAGCCGGTCTTGCTCGAAGCCAACACCCTGCCGGGGTTCACCTCGCGCTCGCTGTTCCCCTTGGCCGCCAAGGTGGCGGGATTGCCCTACCGCGAATTGTGCCTGGAGCTCTGCTTGCGGGCCTTGGCCCAGGGTCCCGCATGACCTCGGTGCTGCCGATTGCCCTCGTGGGAGCGCAAGGGCGCATGGGGCGCTTTGTCGAGGGCTGGCTGGCCGGTCACGCCGAGTTCGCCATCGTGACGCGCGTCGACTCGGACCAAGACCTGCGCAGCGCGCTGCGGGGGAGCCCCGCCCGAGTCGGGCTCGACTTCACCCGCGCAGGCTTGGGGGCCTCGCATGGCCGCATCCTGCTCGAGGCCGGCTTGAGCGCCGTGATCGGCACCAGCGGTATGGATCCGGCCCAGGACGCCGAGCTCGAAACGCTGGCCCTGGAGCGCTCGTTGGGTTGCTGGGTCGTGCCCAACTTCTCGCTGGCGTCTTGCGTCCAGCAGCGGCTGGCCGAACAGGTGGCGGCTTGGTTTCCCGAGGCGGTCATCCAGGAAGAGCATGGGATCGCCAAACACGACGTGCCTTCGGGCACCTCGCTCGAAACCCGGCGGCGCATGGAGGCGGTCCGGGGAGCCGACGCGGCCCCGATTCCGATCCAAAGCCTGCGCCTCAGCGGGGTGGTGGCGAACCAGAGCGTGGTCCTGTCGGGAGCCGGCGAGGTGCTGCGCCTCGTCCACGAAACCTACGATCGGTCGGCCTATGGCCCAGGGCTGGAGCGGGTGCTGCGCGAGATGGCAACGCTGGTGGGATTCCGCCGCGGTCTGGACGCGCTGCTGGGCGCACGCGAATAGGCCCGCAAGTCCCTTTCAAACCGCGATTTGTGCGGCTTGCGGCCTTGTACCCGCGCCTCGGGACGATAAGATCCCAGCCGTACGGGCCGGAATGGCGGAATGGTAGACGCGACGGATTCAAAATCCGTTGTCCGCAAGGACATGAGGGTTCGAGTCCCTCTTCCGGTACCACTTGCTCGATGGGCTTCCATCGGGCTTGGAGCCGATCCTCGATGGAACTCAAGGGAACTCCCAAGGCCGGGGACTTGCTGAGCTGGGCCTTGCCCGTGCTCCTGCACCGGCTCGCCAACCAAACCCAATGGATCACCGGCTTGCGTTCGGTGTTGAGCCTGGGTGGGGGAGACGAGTGGCTGCAATCGAAGGGGCCCGACCTGACCCAAGCCGGGCAGAACTTGCAGGATGCGGGTTGGCTGCTCGCGGTGCTGGGTTCCGGACAGGGGGCCAACTTGCTGCTCGCTCGCCGCGAGCCCCGGGGTTTGACCCTGATGGTCGGGCTTTTGGAGGAAGGCCTGCGCAAGGAAACCGGGCAGGCGTTGCCCCGCCCCGAACGCTTGCCGTACTTATCGGCTCATGCGCTCGATGGCTGGCAGCTGCCCTACGCCTTGGGGCACTTGGTTTGGCAAAGCTACGGGGTGGACCGCGCCCAGGACGGTTGGACCCTCGTAGGCCCTAGCGAAGCGGGCTGGGTCTTGGATCTGCCTTGGTCGGGCGCTCCCGATGCCTGCGCCTGGCTGGGCGACGTGCTGCCCGGTTGTCCTTGGACCCAAGTCCAGTCAGGACGCTTGCAAGTCACCTTGCCCAGCGCTTGGCTGGAAGCCCAACCGGAATAGAGCCGCTCGGAGGCCTGCGTGGCTAGCGCACCGCCTTGGACTCGGTCTCGAATGCGGGCTCCCCTTCGAGGTCAGGGCCAAGATCGGGTTCGGTCGCCGCTTCGGGCGTGGGACGCTCCAATCCCAAGGCATCGACCCAGGGACCGACGATGCGCTCGCGCACCTTGGCATCGACGAACAGGGGCCAACGGTTCGAGACCGCATCGAGCAACCGCTCGCTCTTGGAACCCGCCAAGGTGTGCGTGCTCCAATCGGTCGTTCCCAAACCGGTCAAGAGCAACAGCAACGCGCCGTGCAGCACGAGCCCCGTGAGCGCCCCCGCCAAAGCCCCTCCAAGCCGGTCCACCGCCCCGAGCTGCATCGTCTCGAGCGCGTGCTTGCCCAGGCGCCCCAAGAAGGCTGCCACCACCAAACCCAGCACGAAGATCGTGAACCAGGTCAGGCCGTAGGCGGGGCCTTCGGTCAGGTTGAAGCTAGACTCCACATCGCCCACCCAGCGGGGCGTCATGGAGCGGGCGACGAGCACGGCCAGGACCACCCCGGTCAGGCGCACGATCTGCCACCACAGGCCACGCCAAGCACCCAGCAGCAAAAAAACCACCAGGAAGCCAAGACCCATCTTGTCGACCCAGGGCAGGGCTTGCACCGTGGTTTGAACGGTGGTTTGAACGGTGGCTTGCACATCAGAAGCTTGCAGGAGGACCATGTTCGGTGGGTGGGGCTAGGGGAGATGGGGGGCTACAATGGCGCGATGCTGGAACGAATGCAGAAGGACCCTCAATTCGCTGTGACCCGCGGACTGGAAGTGCTCCAAACCCTCACCTTGGCGAGCCCAGGGATGGACGCGGAATGGGTGGAGGCCTGGGCCGGATTCTCGCAGGTTCCCGAGGACTTCGAAAGTGCGCTACGCCAGGGTTCCGCCAGCTGCGGGCGTTTCCGGGAATGGTTCCTCTTGGAGCGTCACAGCCCTGCGTTGATGGGAACCCCGATCGACCGGCTGATCGACCCCTGGCGGGCATCCGAGGAAGGATTCCAGGAGATCGTCGAGCCCATGCTCCAGGCTTCGTTCACGGGGATCCTGGAGGTACGCGAAGTGCTCGCCGGACAAGGGGCTTGGCTGCGCGACATTTCGGGCTTTGGAGAGTACGCCTTGGCCGATCCGAACAGCAGCAACCACCTCGAACCCGGCGACCTTTTGGTGGGGCGCTTGTATCCCTTGCCGGGCTCGGTCCACCTGGCCTCGGGCCACGCCGCGTGGTTCCGCAGCCCCGAGTTGCGCACCGCGCTCGAACGCGACTTGGGCAAGGCGCGCGAAAGCCGCCGTTCGATCATCCGCATTGGCGCGCCCCAGCTAGAGGTCATGTTCTTTGCGCCCAAGATCCCCGCCGGACAGGGCGCCGCCGAACGGACCGCGCCGCCGGACTTGAGCGAAGCGGTGAACGAAGCGCGGACGTACTTGGCCCAGGCGGGCCTTGAGTCGGATGTGGTGCAGAGCATCTTCCTCGCCATGCGCGAAGCGCCCATGGCGCCCGATCAGATCCTGACCTCCCCGAGCGATCCCGTGGGGCGAGCGCTGGAGTTGTTGGCGTTCGAAACCGACTTGGACCTATCGCAAGCGCGAGCTCTTTTGACGCGCGCCTGGCAGGCCCTGTCGATTCAGGCCTTGCTGCCCAAAACCGCGCGAAAGGCACAAGCCCAGGAATCCCTCGACGTGCGCGAAGCCGTGGAGCGCTTTGCGCAAGCGCGCGCGGGCGGCGGAGACCTGGATATGCTGCTTGCCAACTTGGAACGCGACCTGGGTTTGCCGGGCAGTTCGGATCTGGTCGCCGACGAAGAAGACTTGCCCGCTCCCGATTTCCCGGGGGTCGTGGGAGCCATGGTCGAAGAGTTTCTGTGGGATGCGGAGCGCATGGGCACGCCGGTTGCTCGCCATGCCCTTGAGCCATTTGCCCAATTCGCTGCCAAATTCGGCCTTTTCGAAGAACTCGGGCAGCGCGACATTTTGTCGTTCGCAACCTTCTGGGTGCTCGAACGGGGCGTGCTCCAAGACGCTCGGCAAGCAGAAGAAACCCTGCTGGCGCTCGAAGCCTTTTGCCGCTGGGCCGAACAGGAGCACAGCCTGAACCTGCACAGCGCGTTGGAAGCGGAATGGGCCGGACTGCGCAACAACTTGCCGCGCGTGACCGAGATCAACAGCCGCTGGGCGAGCCCTTCGGCGCACGCGCTCGAAGACACAGCCGATCCCGGTCAACTCTTCGCCTTGCGCGACGCCACGATCCCGGAAGCTTGCCAAGTGATCGACCGCGCGGGTCAGGTTCACACCGCGAAACTCCCCGTAGAACTTTGCCAACAGTTGCGCCCAGGCGATCACTTGCGCGCACGCATCGATTTGCACGGAGTGCCCGAGATCCTGTGTATCTACCCGCCCGAAGCCAGCGCTTTGTATCGCTAGGTTCTTAGCGCGGCGAATTCGCCGCTCAACGACTGGCGCGCGGCGCGGCCGGGATCTGGATCTCGGCGACGAGCTCCGAGCTGTCGATTCCGGGGGTCGGCGGGACCAAGTAGATTTCGCGGATCGGGCCGTTCTCCACCCAGTTCATGCGTTTCATGAACTGGTAGACCCCGGCGTAGCCCCGCGGCACGTCCGGATAGGCTCCGGACACGAACGCATAAGCGACCGTGGTGCTGGGCAGCACGTCGTAGGCTAAGGGAGCCTTCGGCGAGCGGGCTCCGGCGATCGGAACGCAGGCGCGACTGCGCAACTGAGCAACGGGAACCAGCGCGGGGTCCTCGTAGAACAGGCAAAACGGAGCCCCAGCGGGCTCCAAACCCTGGGCGGCCAGCTCGCGGTGCAAGGCCGGCAGCAGCGTGCCGGTTTCCGTGTAGCTGCCGATGTGCTCCATGTACACGTAAGGCTGGTCCAAGCGCTGCTTCCAACTGGCATCGATCCGGTCGTAGGGCGGATGGCCAATCGGCAGGTCCGGCACGTAAACGGTTTGCGCCGAAGCCGAGTTGCCCGAACCGATCCGGGTGGGGGACGTGGATCCCGAATAGGCGGCACAACCGGCAAGGATCCCGAGCAGGGCACCTAGGAAAACCAGCGAACGGAACGGGGCGTGGGGCTTGGATTGCATGGGACGGTCCAGTGGAAGCCTCAGGGAGAGGACTCCCGGAGAGGTCGAACCCAAACCGGCGGCTCGATCGAGACGGACCCCGGGCCGGGTACGAGGAAACCTTCGGCCAAGAACCCAGGGATCTGGCCTGCCAAGGGACGAATGTTGGGGGTGATTCCCAGACCCAATCCACACCAGACCCAATGGACCATGGCCAGAAACCAAACCCAGCCAGAGCTCGGGGGGCCGCCTGATGGCCGCCTAGCTGGCGCCCAACCCACTATGTCGGATAATGTACGTTATGTACCCCTAAGGGTGGTTCTCACACGCGCTGGGCCCGATCTTCGTTCAGAACCTTGGGCGTCCCGCGCATCTCTATCAGAGCTCCACGACCTTGGCCCGCACGGTGTCCATGCCAGGACAGCCGCACGCGCCCGGAGGTCGGCACAGCCAAATGCGCGACCCGCTCCGGGGCCAACCCAATCGCGGCCGCCACCGCACAGCGCACGACCCACAGATGTGCCACCACGGCGATCGCTCCGTGTTCGTACTCGCCTGCCAATCGATCGAGCTCGCCCAAGACCCGCTCGAACACTTGCTCCACCGACTCGCCGCCCGGCGGCGTGAACATCCCATGGCTGCTACGCCAGAGATTCGAGCCCCCCGGATGCCGGGCATCGATCTCGTCCACCGAAAGCCCGGCCCAGTCACCGCGGCTGCGCTCGGCCAGCTTGGGTCGGTCGATCCGGACCAAATCCGGGCGACTGGAGCGCAGGATGGCCGCCGTAAACTCCGCCCGGGCCAGCCCCGACGAAATCACCCCGTCGAAGACCTCCTCGCGGAGCTCGCGGGCCACGGCCCAGGCCTGGGCTTCGCCTTCGCCGGAAAGCGGCACATCCATACCGCCGTACAACCGGTCGCGCCAGTCTGCGTGGACCTCGCCGTGCCGGATCAAGGTGATTTCGGTCATGGGCCCGGTTTACGCCACGGGGCTCGCAGTTGGGCGCAAAAACGATCCAAAAATCCTTGGCGCCTTGGGCCGCAGCTCCATGGCTGGCCTCCCTAGTTGGCCTCCCTGGTTGGCCGGCGGGATCCCATGGGAGCCGGCGAGCCCCGCTCCCGATTGCTGCGATCTGGCCCCTTGGGGGGGAGAAAACACCCCCCCTTCGTTGTGGGCCTGGATGGGGGAGGCTAGCTTAACTTCCCTCCGTTCATCCATGGGGCCCCACGGTGCGAAGGCACCCCTGCCCCATCGAAGCTGGACTCCCCCATCCCGCCCCCATCGCACCACCCTAGCGCCCCGCTGCTATGCTCAACTGGCTAGCCCGCGTCCTGCAATCCACCCTCGGTCGAAAGACCGGCATGGCCATCTCCGGCCTGCTCCTCGTCGGATTCGCGATCACGCACCTCCTGGGAAACCTGACCCTGTTGAAGAGCCACGAGGCCTTCAACGCTTACGCCCAAAAGCTCGAGGACCTGGGCCCGCTGTTGACCCTGGCCGAGGTGGGGCTTCTGGCGCTCTTCCTGTTCCACATCGTGTTGGCCCTTTTGGTCACCATGCGCAGCAAGTCCGCCCGTGACGTGGCCTATCGCGTCTCGGCTTCGACCGGCCAAAAGACCATCGGATCGAGCACCATGCGCGTCAGCGGCTTGCTGCTCTTGGTGTTCTTGATCATCCACATCCTCGATTTCCGCTTCAAGAAATTGATGGGCTACGAAGGCTCGGAAGACTTGGCCAAGTTGGTGCACGATCGCATCACCAGCCCGGTTGGTTTGGGCATCTACGTCACGGCAGCGTTGCTGCTAGGTTTCCACTTGAGCCACGGTTTCAAGAGCGCCTTCCAAACGCTTGGACTGCGCCACCCCAAGTTCACGGGCACGATCCAATGCTTGGGTTGGGTGCTCGCCATCGGCCTCGCCCTGGGCTTCGCTCTCATCCCCGTCGCACTCCTTCTGGGCGCTGGAGGTGCCAAGTAAATGACACACACCCTCGACTCCAAAGTCCCCTCCGGTGACCTGTCCAGCAAGTGGACCCAATACAAGTTCGACCTCAAACTGGTCAACCCTGCCAACCGGCGCAAGTTCACGGTGCTCGTGGTAGGCACCGGCCTAGCGGGTGCTTCGGCGGCCGCTTCCTTGGCGGAAATGGGCTACAAGGTCAAGTCGTTCTGCATCCACGACTCGCCCCGGCGCGCGCACTCGATCGCGGCCCAAGGCGGCATCAACGCCGCCAAGAACTACAAGAACGACGGCGATAGCGTCTACCGCTTGTTCTACGACACGATCAAGGGCGGGGACTACCGTTCGCGCGAAGCCAACGTGTATCGCTTGGCCGAAGTTTCGACGGCCATCATCGACCAATGCGTCGCGCAAGGCGTGCCGTTCGCCCGCGAGTACGGCGGTTTGCTCGCCAATCGTTCGTTTGGCGGTGCGCAAGTCTCGCGCACGTTCTACGCACGCGGCCAAACGGGCCAGCAGCTCTTGCTCGGCGCCTACAGCGCGCTGATGCGGCAGGTCCACAGCGGCGGCGTGGAAATGTACACGCGCCGCGAGATGATGGACCTGGTGGTGGTCGACGGTATCGCCCGCGGCATCATCACGCGCAACCTGATCACGGGACAGCTGGAACGCCACGCAGCCGATGCGGTGCTCCTGTGCACCGGCGGGTACGGCAACGTGTTCTTCCTTTCCACCAACGCCAAAGCCAGCAACGTGACGGCCGCGTGGCGGGCCCACAAGCGCGGAGCCTACATGGCCAACCCGTGCTTCACGCAGATCCACCCGACTTGCATCCCCGTCTCGGGTTCGCACCAGTCGAAGCTCACGCTGATGAGCGAATCGCTGCGCAACGACGGCCGGGTTTGGGTACCGAAGAAGGCTGGCGATGCGCGTCGACCCGGGGACATCCCCGAGTCCGAACGCGACTACTACCTGGAACGCAAGTACCCCAGCTTCGGCAACCTGGTGCCGCGTGACGTGGCCAGCCGCAACGCCAAGATGGTTTGCGACGAAGGCCGCGGCGTGGGCTCCAGCGGGATGGCCGTGTACTTGGATTTCGCCGACGCCATCGCCCGCGATGGCCGCGATGCGATCGAAGCGCGCTACGGCAACCTGTTCCAAATGTACGAGCGCATCACCGCCGAGGACCCCTACAAGGTCCCCATGCGCATCTTCCCCGCCGTGCACTACACCATGGGCGGGTTGTGGGTCGACTACAACTTGGAGAGCACGATCCCGGGCATGTTTGTCTTGGGCGAGGCCAACTTCTCCGACCACGGGGCGAACCGCCTGGGCGCGAGCGCGCTGATGCAAGGGCTCGCCGATGGCTACTGGGTCATCCCGGCCACAATTGCTTCGCACCTGGCGGGCCGCAAACTGGCACCCGTCGGGACCGACCATCCCGCCTTTGCGCAGGTCGAAGCGGACTCCAAAGCCCGCATCGACCGCATGCTGGCCGTGGGTGGTTCGCGCAGCGCCTTTGAGATGCACCGCGAACTCGGGCTCATCTGCTGGGAGTACTGCGGGATGTCGCGCAACGCCGCGGGGCTGAACACAGCCTTGGGCAAGATCCGCGACCTGCGCGGGGAGTTCTGGAACGACCTCAAACTCCCGGGCGATGGCAGCGGAATCAACCAAAGCCTCGAGCACGCGGGCCGCGTGGCGGATTTCATGGAGTTTGCCGAGTTGATGGTGACCGATGCCCTGGACCGCGAAGAGTCCTGTGGCGGCCACTTCCGCGAGGAGCACCAAACCCCGGAGAACGAAGCCAAGCGCAACGACGAGGACTTCTCGTACGTGGCCGCCTGGGAATTCCAGGGGGTCGACAAGCCCGAAATCCTGCACAAAGAGCAACTCGATTTCGAAAACGTGAAGCCCTCCACCCGTAGCTACAAGTAACCGCCAACCTCCGATCCCATGCAAATCACCCTCGAAATCTGGCGGCAAAAGGGCCCCACCGACTCCGGGCACTTTGAGACCTACCAGGCCAAAGCCGAGCCGGACATGTCCTTCCTCGAAATGCTGGACGTTCTCAACGAAGTCCTGCTGGCCCAGGGCAAGGAACCCGTAGCGTTCGACCACGACTGCCGCGAAGGCATCTGCGGCAGCTGCTCGATGGTCATCAACGGCTTTGCCCACGGGCCCGAAGCCTTGACGACCACCTGCCAACTGCACATGCGCAGCTTCCAGGACGGAGACCGCATCACCATCGAGCCGTTCCGCGCCAAGGCCATGCCCGTGCAGAAGGACTTGGTGGTCGACCGCAGCGCGTTCGACCGCATCATGGCCGCCGGTGGTTACGTTTCGGTCAACACCGGAGCGGCACCCGAAGCCCACTCGGTGCCGGTTCCCAAAGAAAACGCGGAGCAAGCCATGGACGCCGCCGCCTGCATCGGTTGCGGCGCTTGCGTGGCTGCGTGCCCCAACGCGGCCGCGATGTTGTTCACCTCGGCCAAGATCAGCCAATTGTCGCTGCTGCCCCAGGGACAGCCCGAGCGCAAAGCCCGTGCGCTGGCCATGGTTTCGCAGATGGATAAAGAAGGCTTCGGCGCGTGCACCAACCACTACGAGTGCATGGGCGCCTGCCCCAAGGGCATTTCGGTCGACAATATCGCGCGCATGAACCGCGAATACCTGCGTTCGGAACTGCTGCCCTGAGCGCTAGCCTTGGGCCTGCGCACCCGACTCCCGCACCAAGCGAGAGTCCAGGGCGCGCAGCGTCCCACCGGCTTGCAACACCGAAACCGGGCAGTCCACCCGCGCGGCCAAGGTGAGCAGATCTCCCATGCGGCGATCGCTCAAACCCCGCACGAGGATCAGAGCCTTGGGGGTCGACTCCCCCATCGAGCGAATCGCTGCGCTGCAGCGCGGGACACCGATCGCTCTGCGCCCCTGCGCAGACCAGCGCTGCAAGGTGGCCTGTCGGCGCCGACCGTCGGGGTCGACGAGCAAAAGCGCATGATCGCTGCGCGGTGCCGGCAGGTGGATGATCGCACGCGTGCCTTGGCCTGGAGCCGTATCCACCCAAAGCTCGCTTTCCAAGTCGTGCAGCGCGGCCAACAGGCTGACCGAGCCGAAACCCGTTCCGCGTCCCCCACCGGCGAGGAAAGCCCGTTCGAGCCCGGCGGCATCCATTCCGACCCCTTCGTCGATCAGGGTCAACACGACGTTGTTCCCGCGGGTCTCCGCGCTGAGTTCGACGATTTGCCCGCTGCGGCTCGCTTCCAGCGCGTTGACCAGGAGGTTCTCCAACACTCGACTGAGCAAAACGGGATCCACGAAGGTCACCACATCGGCTCGGCAGCGGACGCGCAGTCCGACGCCATGCCCGCCGCGGCGCACCATGCTGGGCGCGTTCTGCGCGGCCCGCACCAAGAGGGGTCGCAGGTCACAGCGTTCGGGCAAAGCTAGGGCATCGACCTCGGGAACAAACGCCGCGCACATGGCGCGCGCTTCTTCCAACAAACGCAGTCCCTCGAGGTTTTCCGAGGATTCGAAGCGTGCGCTTTGCTCCATGGCGAAGCGCTGCTGCTGCAGGGAAATCAAAGCTAGGCGGTTGCGCAGGTCGTGCACGAGCGCTGCGCTTCTCAAACCCAAGTGCCAAGCGGCTGCCTGTGAGCGGGTCTGCTTGCGCTCGATCAAGAGCGCTTGCGCGGCGGCCACGGCATCCGCGGCCGCCCTCAGGGTAGCCGCCGGAGGTGCACCTACGGTCGACACGACAAAGCGCAACACCCCTTGGGGCTCGACTCCCTGGCTGGTGTGCTGCCAGCCCTCGCGCGCCGTGGGTCCAAGCCTCGGGCTCGAGCGCGCGGGAGTCCAGCGACACGCTCCGGGAGTCAAACCATCCGCTCTCGCCGGCCGCAGGTCTTGAATCCGAACGCGCGGAGCAAGGATGGACGGCGCACCGTAAGGCAACCAAGCAAAGCCTTGCAAGCCGAGCTCGACCCCTAGGTCTCGCAGGAAACGCACCAGCCCGGTGGCACCTTGGGCTTCGGGCCGCAAGAGGTGCAACCAAGGTTGCATGGGGCTGGGATTCCGAGCGGTCGGCATGGTCCGCCAGTGTGCCTCGACGCGGGCTACCGACGCAGCCTGTGCGCGCTTCCAGCCAACACTTTCCCGCCACCGGGCAATGCACACCGGGCCATCCAGCGTGTGTCAGGACCCCGATGGGATGCTCGTCCCGGGGGCCGTGCCCGACCTGGGTAGCGCCCTAGGGGAATCCCCGTTACCCAGGCGCTACATGACCCCTACAGACTTGCCATGCAGTGTCTGGGATCCCCCGGATGCACTGGCATTTTTTTGCCCAGGAGGCCCCTGGGAGCCTATTATGGGCGAAACGGCCTGCCGGGCTGGATCTGGGCACGATGCTTGCTCTAGTCCAGTGACCCTATTGGCCGTGGGCTTTCCCTGGGGGGCAATGGTTGCCTCCCTGCGGTCCACTACAACGCAATCAACGCTATGAAAAAGACTCTTCTCATCGGCGCAGCCCTCCTGGCCGGCGGCTTGGCGCTTTCCTACGACGCCAGCGCCCACGGGGGCACGTACCGAGGCCCGGGCGACACCGTGCCGCCCGGCGGCGGTGGCGGCACCGGCGGTGGACCCGCAACCCCCGGCCCTGGTGGCCCGGGAACTCCCGGCCCCAGCGGCCCCTCAACCCCTGGCCCCTCGACTCCGGGAGCCCCTGCGGGCACGCCCGGTGCGGGCGGCGGCACCCAAGGCCCGACCACGGGCGGCGGGGATGCGGGTCCGGACCTCACCACCTGGGACTTCTGGTGGGGATTCAACAAAGACCAATACCTCAACCTCAAAGTCAAAACCCGCACCACGATCGTGACCACCGGTGGCGACGACTGGTTGTTGGGCAAGGGTGGCGAGGATCAGTCCAAGGACACCCTGTCGCCGACCCCCGAGCAAATCCGTGACACCGTGGTGCCCGCGCTCAAAGCCGTGCTCGAAAAAGAACGCGGCAACGACCTGATCACCGGCGCGTTGATCGCGCTGGCCAAGATCGGCGATGTGACCACCGAAAGCGGCACGTCCGAGTTCGAACAGATCATCAAGGCCTTCCTGAAGGACGGCAACCAAGAGATCTCCGAAACGGCGGCCGTGGCCCTCGGTATTTTGGCCAACGACGCCTCGGTGGAAACCCTGACCCAGCTCTTGCTGGACCAGGACGAAGCCCGACGCTTCATGGGCAAGACCGAGATTCCGGTCCGGACTCGTGCCTTCGCGGCCTATGGGTTGGGACTGATCGGCAACCGCACCAGCGACAACGAGTTGCGCAAGCAAATCGCAGCGACGCTGGTGGGCATCCTGAACTCGCCCAGCTTCTCGACCCGCGACATCAAGGTTGCGGCCATGACGTCGTTCGGCCTGACCCCGTTGGATCCGGTTTCGCCCGAAATGCGCGAGGAAACCAAGGACCTCAACACCGATGCCGCCACTTCGCGCCAAGGTCAGCTCAAGTACCTACTGGCCTACTACGATGAGGCCAACGAGCGCGCCAACTCGCGTACCCGTCACTACATGGTTCGCGCCCACGCCCCCACCGCCATGGCACGTTTGCTGGCGGGGCAAGGCAAGGATTTCGAAGCCCTGCGCGACGAAGTGCTCACCAAGCTGCTCGAAGGCGTCGACAAAAACTCCAAGTACAACCGCGAGATCCAACAATCCTGCGTGTTGGCCCTGGGTCAGATCGCTGACTGCCGCAAGGGCGGCAAGAAGAACCCGCACTCCATGGCCGCAGCGGAATTGGACCGCATCGCCAAGGAAGGCGAGCAACAAGCCCGTCGCTTCGCGCTGATCGCCATCGCCCAAATCGGTGCCCGCCCCGCCCCCGAAGGCGTGGAGGATCCGACTGGGGGTCGCGACGACCTGCGCAAGATGCTCTTGAGCCGTATGGCCAAAGCCAAAGGCGAGCAAAGCGCATGGGCCGGTTTGGCCCTCGGCGTGCACGGTCGCGCCTTGGCCGATCAGAAGCAACCCCCGATGGACATCGGCGCGGTCGCCGCGCTACGCACCGAAGCGGAAGCCTGCAAGAACCCCTCGCAAGCCGGTGCGTTCATGCTGGCCCTGGGTCTGATCCACGACACCGAGAGTGCTCGCATGATCTTGGAGAAGCTGGATTACTTCGCCGGTAGCGACGAAACCCGTGGCCACGCCGCGGTAGCCTTGGGTTTGATGGGTTACGCGCAAGCGATCGAGCCGATCCAGAAGATCCTCGACAGCTCCGCCTTCCGGCCCGAGCTGATGAAGCAAGCCGCCGTGGCCCTGGGCCTTTTGGGCGACAAGAAGATGGTCGACAACTTGGTCAAGATGCTCGGCGAAGCCAAGTCGCTTTCGTCGCAGGCCGCCATCGCTTCGGCGCTCGGCACCATCGGCGATCGCAACTCGATCGGCGGGCTGGTGGACATGCTCAAGGATTCGGGCAAGACCCAAACCGCCCGCGGCTTCGCTGCGGTCGCGCTGGGCATCGTCTGCGACAAGGAGCTATTGCCCTGGAACGCCAAGATCGGCGAAAACATCAACTACCGCGCCAACACGGTGACCCTGACCGGGGAAGACAAGACCGGTATCTTGGACTTGCTGTAGGTTGCCACGCAGCGTGCGGCCGAGCGCCGCGCGCCTCCACCCAAGCCACCCGGGGCCTTTGCTCCGGGTGGCTTGGTTTTTAGCCCCTGAGTTTTTGGCCACTGGGCTTTTGGCCTAAGGCGCTGGGCCTACTCCGCTGGAGTTCTTGGCGGAAGGATTCGCCTGAGCTACTCGGCTGGAGACTTCGCGAAGCTCGTGCCACGCAACCGGAACTACGCTCGGCCCAACCGGCAAGTCCAGGACCACAGCGCCCAGCCAAAGCCCGCTAGCCCCGACACCAGCACCAGCCAGCGGGCGCGCTCGCGCGCGGCGCGGGCGGCATCGGCAATCCCCAGCCGGCCCTGGACTTCGGCCGCCAATTCCTGGGCCGCCGATTGGTACCAAGCCCAACCAGCCGCATCCAATCCAGCCGGTTGCTCGCGCAGCACACCACGCAGACGTTCCAGGTGGTCCTGGGCTCGCTCGGGCAGGTCCAGGTCCACCGCAATGCGGGTTGCCACGTAGGGGGCATAGGGGTCGTCTGGTTGGGCCGATCCGGCTTCGGCCAAGCGCAAGGCACCCACCAAGTCGCCGCCGCGGTAGGTGGCCTCCAGGGTTTGCCGTGCTGCCCAAGCCTGGGTGGCGACATCCGACTCCTGGGCGGCACGGGTTTGCGCCTGCTCGATCGCCTCGCGCCATAGGCCTTGATCCAGATACGAAGGCTCGGGTGGAGCTTGCGCACTCAACGCGGGTCCCCACAGCACCCCACAGGCCAGGCCGCTCAGCAGCCAAGCAACCCGAAGCCGGTAGGGCGGCCGCAGGGGCGCGCTCACGGAGCCACCTGCTGCAACCAGCCCAGCGCCCCGCGCTCGATCGAAGCACGCTCCAGGGTCAAGATCGGACAGGCGTCATCGGTGAGCACGGCAGCATCATCGGGCGCCAGCGTACGGGAGGTGCCGGGTAAGCGAATCCCTTGCAGACGCGCGACCAGCTCGCGGTTTTCCACGTCGGCAAAACCAGCCTGGCTGGGGTCGGGGAGCTCGCCGCCGCGTCGGGCGTAGACCATGGCGTTGCGCGAAAAAGGCAATTGCGCGACCCACACGGGTGCCTCCATGGCGCTCGCCAGGGTTCGGCTGACCGCCTGGATGACCGGATCCTCGAGTCCAAAACCCGAAAGGTTGGCGGTGACCCAGCCCCCATCGCGCAGGTGCCCGCGCACTTCGCGGAAGAACTCGAGCGTGCACAGGTGCGGAGGAATCTCGACGTTGTTGGCGTACGCGTCGAGGATGATCTGATCAAAATCGTTGGGCAAACGGCGTAACACCTGGCGCGCATCCTGGCCAGCAAACACCCGCCGATCGGTGTCGTTGCGCTCTAGATCGAAGAATTCCTGGCCCAGGCGGACGACGTCCGGGTCGATTTCCACGCCGGTGCTCTCGAGCTGCATCCCCTCGGGCAAGGCGCCTTCGAGCACGCGAACCGCTGTCCCAGCCCCCAAGCCCAGCACCAGCACGCGCCAAGGGCCCGGCTTGGGATCCCAATGGGCCGGCGAGGCGAAGTAGTCGTAGTAGCTCCCGGGCCCCAGCAGCCCCGGCGAGGGCCGCCATAGCGACTGGTAGGAGTCGAAAGCTTCGTTGACCACCATGCGGCGCTCCAGCGTGGCTCCCTCGCCGACCTCGACCACCCGGATCCACTGGTATGGGGACTCCACTTGTGCGAGCCAGCGCTCCCCTACCCCCGGGCTGGCCACGGGGAACGGAATCAAACCCGCAACCCCCCACAGACCCAACATGCCAGCCAAGGCCTTGCCGCGAGCCCGCTCCCAGGCCAGGAGTCCACCGGCGAGCGCCAACAAACCGCCAGCCAGGGCAAAGGTCCAACGCAAACCGAGGCTCGGCACCAAGTAGTACGTGGTGGCAAAGGTGCCCACCAGGCTCCCGAGCGTTGAAAGCGCCAAAACCCGGCCGCCCGCTTGCCCCGCATGCTGGCCCAAACGAACCTGCAGCTTGGAAAGCTGCTCTACGGCCAACGGCGCCACGCACCCCAAGAGCAGCGCGGGCACTAGGAACAAGAGCAAACTGCTCGCCAAGCTCCCCCAGAACAAGAGACCGCCCGCCCCATGCAGCGTCACGCCGCTGGGCATGAACCAGGGGGCCACGCGCTGGCACAGCAAGGGCAGCAAAGCGCACCAAAGCGACGCCCCGGCCAACACCCAAACCATGGGCCCGAGCGGGTCCTGGCGCCGCGAGAGACGGGCTCCCAGGGCATAGCCCAGGGCCAGGGCCAAGAGGATCACGCCGATGGCATGGGTCCACACGCTGTTGGACATCCCGTACCAAGGGGCAAGCAAACGCACAGCCGAAAGTTCGACCACCATGGTGCCCGCTCCCGCGAGGCCCACTGCGACGAGCAATGGCAGGACGCCCCGCTGCGCCTTCGGGGGCAGCGGGGCGTCGGAACTCGAAAACGCGTCCGTGGAAGAGGTCACTTCCCGCCTTCCTCTCCTTCTCCCGCTTTCTCCCCGCCTTCGGTCGCTTGAGCGGGCAGGGACACCAACTCGCTAGCCACGTACACTTGGCCCGCGTCGATCTGTCCGAAGAATGCTTTGTCGGTGAAGAGTTTGAGGCTACGCACCACTTTGACTTCTTTGCTGACACCGTTGGCCAGGATGCGCAGCGGACGGTCGAGGTCCACCAGGGCGTCGGTCAAGTGCACGGTGACCGAGGGCACGCCCGATCCTTCGATCGTGATGGTGTTGCTGCCCGCGTCGATCGAGGCTTGGATGTGCGCCCCTTCGGAAGCCGAACCACGGCTGATTTCCAGCCAGTTGGAACGCACCAAGTCGAGCGAAGGCCAGAAATCGATCTTGCTGGGGTAGGACACGCGCGGGTGCGCTTGCATCCAGGTCCATAGGCTGGGCAAATCGGCGCTGGGAGCCAGCGTGCAGTTGCCGAACCCGAGTTCCTTCACCTTGGCTTCGAACGCGGTGGCTTGCGCGCCACCACCGGCCAAGTAGCTGGGCAGGTTGCAGAAACCTGCGGCACTCACTTCGCCGGCATCACCCCGACGGCCGATCACCCCGGCAAACATCCAGCTGTAGCGACTCGAAAGGGCCAAGGCCACGCGCACACCGTCGCCGGTACCCGCGAGGTAGACGCGGTCGGGGTCGACCGCGTAGTTTTCCATGACCTGCTGCAACGTGACGAGCACCGCCGCCGTCCCCGCCCGGTCGGTCCAGTCTTCCACTTTGCTGGGCATGGTGGGCACCGCGAGGATGGCCCCATCGCGGAAGTCTCCGGACTCCCAATCTTCGCCCAGGTGCTGGCCAGGTTTTTGGTCCGCAGGGGGGATGGCCAGGATCACCGGCCAACGTTCCTTGGGTTGGTAGTTGTTCGGCAAGGCCACCACGAACTCGAGCGGATTGTCCTTCGAGTAGAAACGCTCGGTGTAGGTCACCTCGGTGACTTTGCCCTTCTTGAACTTCTTGCGCGGGTAGTCGTGCGACAGCCAGAGCGCTTGCCCCAAATCCGCAGGGAAAGCCAAGATGTCGGTGGATTTGGCTTTGGCCAGTTTGCGCCCCAGGGCCTGGGCCTCGTCGGAGACCTCGACCTCGGCTTCCAGCACCCCCTTGCCCTCGGCTTTGGCTTCGAAGTAGGACCCCAGGGCCTTGCTGAACTTGGTCAGGTCCAGATCCTTGAGTTGACGTTCGACGCCTTGCCAAGCCAAGGCCGCCGAAGCCAAGAGAACCACGCTACTGCCCAAAAGGACCATCGATTTCGTTTTGCTCATAACGCTCTGTTTTGGGCCGTTGGGCCCATGGCTCCTTGCCGAGTGAAGACCAGTTTAGGGCAGCCAGCCACCAATTGCGAACCCCCCACGATTTCCAAGCTCTTAGGTTCCAAGCTCTTAGGGCATCGTTTCGAGCAGCGAAAGCCCCCATCCCGGCAAAGCCCAGGGCTCGGGTTCGCGTGATCCCACCAGCGCCCGATCCACGAGCCCCCCGAACAGCCGCCCAGCCTCCTGCCAGCGCCCCTCGCGCAGGGCCAAGCCCCCCAGGATCTGCTGGGCGTCGGTGCCGCCCTTGGCATAGGCGTGGCCCAGCGCGTCGAGCTGCAATTCCCGCAGGCCAGCCCCATCACAAGCCAAGGCCAGCGCCTCGTACAACGCCACCCAATCGGGTCCGGGCTCGGTATGTTCGATCTGATCCTGGAGCACCCGCACTCCGCCCCCATCCGCACCGGCGCGACGCTTGGCCGAGGCAAGCGAGATCGCGCTCCAAGTCGCACGGGCGCGGTCGTGCAAGGCCTCAGCGATCTGCATGGCGGATCGGGCACGGAAGGCGCGCATCTCGGCCACGTACACCTCGAACCCCCGCTGCAAAAGCGGCCCCAGGTCCTCCGCGGGGCTGTCGCCCAACTCGCTGCACAGCGCCTGGATCGCGGGGGTCACCGCTTCTTGTGCGGGATCCACCAGCGAATCTTGCGAGCTGGGGCCCACCAGCAACCACAACCAACCAGCGAGCGCCGCTATTCCAACCACCGGACGACTCCTGTACCCGAACGGACTTCTCCGAGGCGATACACGCGCTCCCCTGCAGCCAAAAGCTCGGCTTCGATCGACGCTTCCTGCGCCGGATCGACCAAGAGCACCATGCCGATGCCCATGTTGAATACGCGATAGGCTTCGCTGACTTCGATGGCCGCGCCTTCGCACAACCATTGGAACAAGGGAGGTACCGGCCAGGAAGAACGATCGATCCACGCATCGTGCTCGCCCAAAACCCGCGGAAGGTTGTCGAGCAACCCACCCCCGGTGATGTGGGCCATGGCCGCGATTTGGCCCTTCTGCAGCAGGGGCATCAGGGGCTCCAAGTAACAGCGATGGGGTGCCAGCAAAGCCTCGGCTACGGTCGTTTCGCCCCCCAACGCCGCGGGCTTGTCATGAACGCCAAACCCTAGGCGTTCGAACACCACCTTGCGCGCGAGCGAGTATCCGTTGGTATGCAATCCATCCGAAGCCAACCCCAGGAGCCGCTGTCCCGGACGAACGCGCGATCCATCGAGCAGCTGCTCGCGCGGCACGCTGCCCACGATGAATCCCACCAAGTCGAAATCGCCGTCGGCATACAGGCCGGGCATCTCGGCGGTTTCGCCACCCAATAGCGCCAACCCATGGTCCGCGCAGCCTTCGGCGCAGCCCCGGATCAAGTCGCTGACGACCTCGGGGTTGAGCCGCCCCGTGCCCACGTAGTCCATGAAGAACAACGGCCGGGCACCCTGCACGAGGATGTCGTTGATGCAGTGTTGGACCAGGTCGCGCCCCACGGTGTGGTGGATGCCGGCCATCTTGGCCACTTCGAGTTTGGTTCCGACCCCGTCCGCACTCGCGACCAAAAGGTGGCCTTGGGACCCCATCGCGGCCAAGTCGAAGAGGCCCCCAAACGAGCCCACATCGCCCACCACGCCGGGGGTGAAACTGGCACGGATCGCCGACTTGGCGCGGGCCAGGGCTTCGTTCTGGGCATCGATGTTGACGCCCGCATCTTTGTATTGAATCGGTGTTTGTTTGCCCATGGGCCCCTATCCGGGTTGCGGCGGCCGAAGGATTGCGGCCGGGGACCCAGCATAGCGGCTGGGTGGCTGGGAGGGCAGCCCTTCCCCCCGGCTCGTCCCTCCGGTGGTTTCCCCCAGGGGTTCGCCTCCGGCTTCCGGGTCGAATCGTGCAACGGTCGCTCTCCATGGACTACACTGAGGGGCCCCTTGTGGGCAGCGCATGGCTCAACTCCCGATTCTCCTGCTTGGCAGCACCGGTTCGATAGGCACGCAGACGCTTGCGCTCGTGCGGGAACACCGGGAACGGGTTTCCGTGGTGGGGCTTTCGGCCCACGGGTCGGCGGAGGAACTGCTGGCCCAGGCGCTCGAGTTTCGCCCGCCCTTCGTGGCCCTGTGCGACCCAGAGGCAGCCAGCCGCATCGAAGACCGGCTGCCCGCTGGGACCACCCTGTTCACCGGCCCCGAAGCCAACCTGGAATTGGTCCAAGCGGCCCCCTTCCGGGTGGCCATGCACGGCATCGTCGGCGCCCAAGGGTTGCGCCCCAGTATGGCGGTGCTCGAAAAAGGCGGTCGGCTGGCGCTGGCCAACAAAGAGTCGTTGGTCTTGGGGGGCGCGATGCTGCTCGACGTGGCCCAACGCCACGGGAGCGAAATCCTGCCGGTGGATTCCGAACACAGCGCGGTCTACCAATGCTTGCGGGGTGAGTCGCTGGCCCGTGTGCGCCGAGTCTTGTTGACCGCCAGCGGAGGCCCGTTCCGCGGCCTGAGTCAAGCCGATTTGGAGGGCGTGACCCCGCCCATGGCCCTGCGCCACCCCACTTGGGAAATGGGTCCAAGGATCACCGTGGGGTCGGCCACGCTGATGAACAAGGCCTTCGAGATCATCGAACTGCACCACTTGTTTGGCCTCGAACCCGAGCGCATCGATGTGGTGGTGCATCCCCAGTCGGTCGTGCATTCGATGGTCGAATTCGTCGACGGCTCGGTCATCGCACAGATGGGCCCGCCCGACATGCGCGGTCCCATCTTGTTTGCGCTGTTTGCCCCCGACCGCGAACCTGCGCCTCAACTTCGTGGCTTTGACCTGGAAACCTTTTCGCGGCTGACCTTCGAAGCCCCCGATCACGGGAATTTCCCGGCGCTGGCCATGGCCTACGACTGCATCCGCCAGGGCGGAACCTCGGGCGCGGTCCTCAATGCAGCCGATGAAGTGGCGGTCGAGGCCTTCTTGGCTGGCCAAATCGCCTTCCCCGATATGGGCCGCCTGTGCCGCGCAGCCCTCGACCAACGACCCACCGGGTCCTGCGATGTGGAGGGCCTTTTGGCCGCCGACCGCTGGGCCCGTTCCTTCACGAAGCATTCCATCTCCGACCAGGCGACCACCACCCTGGCACCCCCTAGGAAACCATGAGCCCGGAACTGATCCGCATCCTTCAAGTGGCCCTTGGCATCGGCATGGTCATCTTCGTGCACGAGGGCGGCCACTTCCTCGCGGCGCGCCTGTGCGGCGTGCGCGTCGAAGTCTTCAGCCTGGGTTTTGGCCCCAAGGTGCTGGGATTCCAACGCAAGGGGACCCTGTACCAGCTCGCCCTGGTTCCCTTTGGCGGCTACGTACGCATGGCCGGGGAAACCGACCAGCGCGACGGAAGCCCGCCGCCTCCCGACTCTTTGCACGCCAAGAATGTGCCGCAACGTTTCCTGATCTACTCGGGAGGCGTGGTGATGAACGTGATCTTTGCGCTGGTTTGCTTCCCGCTGGTGTACCACTTCGGCGTTCCGGCCGTGCGTCCCGTGGTGGGCGCCACCCAACCGGGTATGCCCGCTTGGTTTGCGCGCATCCCCGAAGGCACGCGCATCCTGAAAGTGGAAGGCCGCGATGTGCATGACTTCATGGGCATCCCCGCCGAAGTCGCGATCGCTGGATCGGATCCGGTCACGTTCGAGATGCTGTACCCGGGCGAGAGTGTGGCGCGCGAAGTGGTGCTGCACCCCAAGATGGATGAGACCAACGGTTTCTACCGGGTCGGCCTCGCACCCATGGGCGACCCCGATTGGACCGTCGAAGTCGAAGCCGACAGCGTGGCCTACGCAGCTGGACTGCGCAGCGGCGATCGCATCCAGCGCGTTGTGGGCGCGTACCCCGGGCAATCCCCGGGGGACGCGCTGACCCAGCACTTCGCCCAAAGTTCTCCCCTGGAGTTGGAAGTCCTGCGCGATGGCCAGCTCGAGCGCATCACGATCGATCCGACCTGGACCGATGTGGCCAGCACCAAGCGGGTTTTTGGGATCGAGCCCCCGAGCAACCTCGTCCGCGCGGTGCGTCCCGGGCCCGAAGTCGAAGCCTTGGGGCTGCGCGAAGGCGATCGCATCCTGACGGTCGCCGGCTCCACGATTTTGCGCAATTCCGATGTGCTGCTGGCGCTGCACGGAGCTGCGGCCGGTGCCTTGACCGTGGAGGTCCGGCGCGATGGCGAGCTTGTGGCGCTCCACATGGACGCCTTCGACCCCAACCGAGCCTTCGCGCTGTTTGAGGACATCGCCTTGGCCCAGGATCTTGAGTCCACCCAAGTTCTGGTGCGGCCCGAAAGCGCCGCCGCCCAAGCGGGTCTGCTTTCCGGCGATACGGTCCTGCAACTCGCGGGCAGCGCAGCCTCCACCTGGTCCGACATCCAAACCCAAGCCGCCCACGCCGCCGAATCAGGCCAAGCCTTGGAGTTCGAAGTCCAGCGCGCAGGCGCTACGGCTCCGATCGTGCTGGCCGCGACCGCCGGAGCCTCGCGGGTCTTGGACTACGGTTTTGCATTCCGCCCCGGAACCTACACCTTCCGCACCAAGGGCGTGGCCAAGGCCATCACCACCGGGGCGCAATCCTCGGTGCGCATGCTGCGCGAGGCGATGATGACCCTGCGCCAGATGTTCCGCCAGCAGATCAGCCCGAAGAACCTGGGCGGCGTTTTGACCATCGGCAAGGTGAGCTACCAGGCCTCTTCGATGGGCTGGACCAAGCTGCTGTTCTTCCTGTGCATGCTGAGCGTCAACCTGGCGTTCCTCAACGTGCTGCCCATCCCGCTGCTCGATGGCGGACACCTGTTTTTCCTCTTGATCGAAGGAATCAAGGGCTCACCGGTTTCCGAACGCATCATGGGCTACAGCCAGCTGGTGGGTTTGGTGCTGATCCTCTCCTTGATGGTCTACGTGACCTATCAAGACATCCTGCGCATCTTGTAGTCGCCCGTGGCTCGCCCTTCGTTCCGTCCCTACCTGCTGCTCACGCGGGTCTCGCTCGCACCTTCCGCGCTGGTCGACGCAGCGGTCGGCTTGGCCATCGGAGGAGCAGGGCAATCTCCGGGTTGGCGCGTGATCGTGACCGCTTGTGTGGCGAGCGGTTGCGTGTTTGCTGGCGGCATGGCGCTCAACGATTGGGCGGATCGCGAACAGGATCGGCTCACGCGTCCCGAGCGGGCCATCCCGTCGGGAGCGGTCGCTCCCATGCGTGCCCTGAAATTTGCCGTCTGCCTGCTGGGGATCGGTGTGCTCTTGGCTTTCAGCCTGGGACTCGCTCCCGGGCTTGTGCTCGGAGCGGTGGCCACGCTGGCGGCCCTTTACGACCTACGCCTGCGGGGTGGCTGGACGGGGCCCGCGGCCTTGGCCCTTTGCCGCGCGGGAAACCTAGGCTTTGGTGTGGTGGCTGGGTTGGCCGCAAGTGCCCAACCGATGGAACTCGCCCATTGGCTGCCCGCCATCGGCTACGGACTCTACGTCGGCGCGATATCGCGCCTATCCCCCTTCGAAGATGGGCACCGACCGATCGAAGGCAACGCCCCAGCTTTGCCCTTGCGCGTGGCAGCCATCACACTGGCCTGTTTGCCGGCCAGCGCGTTTGCCCTGCGCCCCCAGCCCACCGGGTGGGGAGCGCTGTGCGCCTTTGGCATCTCGGTTTCCGCGGCTTGGGGGCTCTGGCGCCTTGCCGCCGCGCAAACCGATTGGACCCCGGGGAGCGTGGGCAAGGCCATGGGAATGGGCCTGCGCCGACTGATGTTTGCCACCGCAAGCCTTGCCTGCATGACCTGGCACGGCGATGGGTTTGCGTACGGCGTCACCTTGGCAGGTCTGCTTGGGATGGCGCTTTCGCACCGCTTACGCCAGGCCTTCCCGCCCAGCTAAGTCGGCCTCGGCCCATGGGTCGACCACCAGGCCAAAGCTTCGGCTTCGCTGGCGATGCGGCCTTCCAACGCGGCCGTTTCCACGGCGGCCAAACAGCGGCCGAGTTCGGGCCCTTGGGGCACCCCGAGCGCCTGCCAGCGGGTTCCGTTGGGCAAGAAACGCGGTCGGATGCGCTCCGGCGGAAGGCTCGCGAACCAATCCCGCAACGCTTGCACCCGTTCCGCATCGCCGGGTTGTCCGTAGCGCTTGGCCCAAATCCAGGCCAATTGAGCCACCAGCGGCCCCGTGGTTTCGCGCAAGCAGCGCACGATGGCTGCCATGTCGTCCGGGAGATGCCAAGCCAAGAGGGCACGCCAACCTGCAGCAACCGCCAGCGTATGCGCGAGTTCTCCCCGCGGCACGCGCAACCGTTCGAGCCCCGCGGCCATCTCCGCTTGCAACTCACTCCAGGGACGCAATCCGGTCCAATCCGGGTCCAACCCGAGCACCATCCAAGCCACCAACCCGAACTTGGGTCGGAGCTGCACCAAATCCTCAGCGAGGGGTAGCCGCCGATCTTCCGCCGGGCTGTCCACGGCCTGGCCCGCTCCGAACGAGGCCGCCAAGAGTCCCGCCTGTTGCAACGCCCACAAGGCCCGCGCCGGATGGGGACCATTGGCCATGCGCTGGAACTCGCCTAGGATCCGCTCCGCGCTGACCCCCACCAAACTCGCGCGCGCTTGGTAGGCGGCCTCCAAGAGCCCAGGCGCCGGTTGCCAATCGAACCGCGCCAGAAACCGAGCCACCCGCAAGAGCCGCAACCCATCTTCGGCAAAACGCTCGCTCGGCTCGCCTACGGTACGCAGCACCCCTGCGCCCAGGTCCGCCATTCCCCCGGTCGGGTCGGCGAGTTCCCCCCCGAGCGGATCGAAGTACAGGGCGTTGCACGTGAAGTCGCGCCGCTTGGCATCGAGCTCGAGCGAGTCGGTGAAGCGCACCCGATCGGGATGGCGACCGTCGGCATAACCCTCTTCCAATCGAAAAGTGGCCAGCTCGATCGACTCACCCGCCCCGTCGACCTGGACAATTCCGAAGCTCTTGCCGATCGCTCGGGCCCGAGGAAACAACCCCAGGGCCACGTCGGGGGTGGCGGCGGAAACCATGTCGAGATCCCCCACCCCATGACCCAGGACTAGGTCCCGAACAGCTCCGCCCACCAGCCATGCGCGGTACCCATGTTCCGCCAGGGTGCGGGCGACCGCGACCACCTCAGCGCGCCGCGCGGGCGGCAGGGCCGACCAATGGGTCCACCAGGGCGCGTGGGCAGCCTGAGGATCAGGCAAGTCGTGGGGATCGGGATGCGGGAGCTGCATGGTTCCGGGACCATCCCCGGGACCAGACCACAGCGGATGGCTCCAAGGGTTGCAAGCCAAGGGTAGCGCCAGCGAGACTCAGGGAGAAGGCAGCCGAATGCAATCCCAAATCGCCCAAGCCCGAACGACCTCGCTCCCCGCGCTGACCCGCCGCTGGAAGTTTTCCCACGGCGCCCTGGGACTCGGCGGGATTCTGGCGCTCTTGGTGAGCTTTGGGGTGTTTCGCGGCCTCTTGCTGCAGGGCGGCGAAGAGGATGCGCGCGTCGCGATGCGCTGGATGGCTCGTGAAATCCAGCAGAGCGAGGACTGGCCGAGCACGACTTTAGCGGCCTGGATGCAGCCCAAAGCCCTGCTTCTACACCGACTGGGCGATGCTCGCTTCGAAGGCGAGGCCGTGCTCTACCACGGGTACCGCTTCACTTGGCAGCCGAACGGGCGCGGCGGCACGCTGCACGCACAACCCACCCGCCCGGGTGTGACTGGGGATACCCCCTACCGCCTCAACCTGCAACGCTAGCCCTTGGGCGTGCAGACCCAGGCGGCGTACGGTCAAGCGTTGGGCAAGCCGTACCACCTCCAAAGGAGGCACTGCAAGGCGGGTCGAACATGCAGGTGCGTGCTGTCGTAGTAGAAGCGCCGCACCACCGGCGCCAGGACCTCTGGATCCGAGACCAAGGTGAGGCGATCGGCTACCCAAAGACGCTCATAGGGGTCCTTCGTCGGGTCGGTCAGCACGGCCATCAGGATCTCCTCACTGGTCGGGCTCTTGTCCTGCCAGATCATTCCGATCAAGTCCAACCGCCGAATCGGATCGGTTTCCTGGGCGAGGTGTGCGTAGAGAGCGCGCATTCCCGGCTCCCCTGCGTTGAAAGCGTGGCCCGCCACCCAGCGGAACGGCGGCAGCCCGGACACACGCTCGGGGAGGTCTTGGGCATGGCCCAAAAGGAATTCCGCCGCCGCTTGGAGCGGAACTCGCCCCATGACCTTCAGGATCTCGACCTTGGCCAAAGGGGTCGTGGAAGCCTCGTATTCATGCTTCAACACCTCGAAGGCCTTGGTCGGCAATTCGTCGTCCGCGTCCCAATGGCCGGTCAGCGAAGCGATGGCGCTCTCGCGTTCGGAGGTGCCCTTGCTCAGGTTCAGCACGACCCGGGCCACCGCTTCCGGATCCTTCCTAGCTAGGAGGCCACCCAAAGCCACTTCGCGCACCGAAGGCTCCGAATCCGAAAGTGCTTCGTTGAGCCAAACCAAACTCTCCTGCGTGTGCGCTCCATCGGCCAAGATGGCCGCCGCCCGCTGGCGCAGCGCAGGTCTTGAATCCGAGGTCAGCACGGGGACCACTAGCAACTCCAGCCCATTCTTCTGCGCGGCCGTCAAAGCCAACAGGACGCGCTGATCGATGTCCGAATTGAGCCGCTTGGTCAACTCCCCCTCGGCTTCCGGGTCGCCGAGTCGGGCCGCGGGGGCCAACATGGCGGCGCGGGTTTCCTGGGGAGTCTCTTCCTCCATGGCCTTGCGCGCAAAACGCTGGGCTGTGGCAAGGTCGTTGATTTCCGGCAGCAAGGGCATGATGTGGAACCAGATGCCCATGTATTCGCCGCTGTCCAGCCACGCTAGGCAATCGCGCACGTAGGCGTCCGGATCGCAGTGCACCATGGCGCGCAGGTAATCCAAGACCACCGGCAGGTTGCCCACCATCGGCAGCCACCCTTTGATGCCCTCGTAGTCCTGCGGCTCCCCGTGGGCGGCCAAAACATCCAGCGCCGCCAAACGCACGTCCTCGCGCGGGTGCTGGAAACCGCTGCGCCCCAATTCCAACCCGGCCGGGGTGGTCATCAGGGCACACACCGAGAGCAGGTTTTGCAGCACCGGTGACCCGAAAGGCTCGCTGTACAGCTTCTCAAAAAGCCGCGTGAGCGCGGGAATCGCCGCAGCGCCTCGGTCGGCCAGAGCCGCCTTGTAGCGGTGCAACACGTCCAATTGCCCATCGGCCAGCTTGCCCACCATCACGTCCATCAGGTCGGTCGTGTCCCCGTCAAACGGGCGGCCAATCTGGCAATCCACCAGCAACGTTTGGATGCGTGCATCCTCCAGGTAGCGTTGCTCGGTCGTTTGCGGCGCAGGTCCTTGCTCACGCTTGCCTCGCTGCCAACCCCATGCGACCAAACCAACCAAAGCAGCCGCGACGACCAGCGGAATCACCCGCGAAGCCCCGCGCCGGCCTGGGTGCGCGGTGTGCGGAAGCGTGCGGATAGGGTGTGCAAGATCGCTCAAATCAGGGCCTTGGGTATGCGAATGCGGAAGGAATGGCGAAGAACAGACAGGCATAGAATCAAAGATTGGTTATCGGCCCTAACGCGGGCGGTCACCGCTTTCTCCGGGATTCGCGCCCCCCTCGGGGGACAAGGTCCCTTGCGCGCGTTCGAGCGCAACCCATGCCTTGGCCCACTCCGCGCGGCTCTGACGCTGGGTCGAAAGCGCTTCCACGAAGGCTTGTTGGACTTCGAGCACTTGGTAGTTGGTCGACAGGCCTTCGCGGTTGCGGGCCTCTTCTTGGTCGAGCTGACGGCGGGCCAGGTCCAGACTCTGGTCGGCCGCGGTCATGGCTTCGCTGCGATAGGCCACCTCGCGTACAGCAGCACGGACATCGGCCACCACATCGCGCTGGGCCTTCTCCCAGGTGATCCAAGCGCTGCGCAGGGCCGACTCGGTTTGTTTCACCTTCGAACGGGCGGCCACATTCCCGATCGGCATGTCGTAGCTCAGTTGGGCGCTGTAGACCGGTGCTTCCCAATCCAAGGTATCCGCCACGCTGCGGCGCCAGCTTGGATCCACCGCATTGGCGCTGGCCCGCAGCACCAAGTCCAGGCCGGACAATCGCTCGGAATAGGCCTTGGACTTGGCGATCTCGGCCAACTCGATTTCGAATTGCGATTGGCGAAGATCCGAGCGTTGGTCGAGGGCCGTGGCCAGCACTTCGCGCCATGAGGGCAATTCCACCTGGGACTCCAGCTTGGGATAGTTGTCCGTTGGGTCAACGGCCCGCTCCCACAGCCCGAGATCCTTGGCGCTAAGGATCAGTGTCTTGAGCTCGTCTTCCCGCTGCCGACGCAGGTTCTGGGCTGCGAGCAGGGTCTCGCGCCGGGTGGCCAGTTCGGCTTGGGATTCAATCACGGCCAATTCCGTGCCCACGCCCGCGTCCAATTCCTGACGTCGGCGTTCGCTCAAAGCTGTACCCAAGTTGACCGCCGATTGGCGCACTTCGAGCGCATCGCTGGCCGCGCGCAAATCCCAGTAGGCCAAATCGACCTGGGCGAGGGTGGCTTGGCGAGTGCCACGCCAGCTCTCCACCTGCTGTTGCCAGCGCAGCGATTCTTCGTGGATGGCCGCCGCGGCGTAGTCGCTGCCGCGCCCGCGCAACAACGGCTGGGTGAACGACAGGGCCAACTCGTCGCTCGATTGCTTGTTGGCGTCGGCAATCGCGGCGTTGGTGGTTTCGATGTTCGTACGGAAGGTCACATCGAACAAACCCCCGGTTTGCAGCGGCCGCTCGAACGTGAAGTTCAAGCCATCGTTCTGGCTCTTGATCACGTTACCACCCGACAGGAACGAGGAGGTCACTTCACGGGTGGAGTCGGTGTAGGAACCTTGAGCTTTGAAGTTCCACTCGAACGCACCGAACGATCCCATGTACCCAAAGTGCGCCTGCTGGACCGATTCTTCGGCCAACTGCAAATCCAGATTGCCTCGCAGGGCCAGGGCGCGCGCCTCGGGGAGGCTCAGGGCCCACCGTTCGGGCTCCGCGGTCTGGGGCGGGGCCGAAGCCGGGGCCGGAGTGTCTTGGAACGCAAGCAGGAAGAGAAGCGCGGCGAGGTGCATGGCACCCAGCATAAAGAACCGCCGTTCCCAGGGCTCCCCCCGCTTGCTGCCCCTGGGTACGTTTTCTGCTAAGCCAACCGGTGGCATCCGATCCCCAGCGCCCGCTAAGGGAGCATCCGGCCACCTGGTCCGATTACAGGGCCAAGAGCCAAGCGCGCAGATCCGTGCTGCCCTCGGTCCAAGCCTGACCAGAGTCGACCCATCCAGCCTCCATCGATGCAGCCTCCATCAACGCGATCCAATCCGCGTCCAAGGGAGCCTCCACGCGGGGCCCGGGCTCCAAGGCCCCATTCCCGAAAGGCGCGTCGGCCGCATCGAACAGGTCCTTCTTGACCCTACCCAAACCGTAAGACTGTGCTCGCACCAAGGCAGCCAGCCCCAAGCGTCGCTGCGCAACGGGGGCCCCATCACGAACCCAGCGCTCCACCGGCTCCAACCATTCCGACCAGACCATCGAACGGTCGGGCTGGAGCACAAACTGATCCAACGCCAATTCGAGCGCCAAGACCCGCCACATGCCCAGCGCTGTGCTAGGCGGGAGCGTGAGTTCAGGAGGCGTGCCGGAAAGCCGTGCCAAACGCACACGCCAATACAATCCGAAGTCATCCGAACGAATGCCCCACGCGGGCAATGTCGGCAAGTGCGTCAACGTGTAGCGCGCCACCGAACGGGCGTTGTCGGTCTCCAAACCCAAATCCGACCACAAATCGGAATCCACCTCTGGCTCTTCAGGCGGAGCCACCGGTTCGGGTGTTTGGGGCAAGATCGGCGGGCCCACACTCCAAGTGATGCGCACGGGTTCGGGCTCGTGCCAGATCAGGTATGCCGCCAAAGCCGGCAGGGCGATCAGGTGCACCAACAGGCTGGCGGCTGCAATGCGCAGCATGGGCGAGGCGGCCCAGCGGGAATTCCAAAATCCGCGCAACAAAGCCCAATCCCCCCGCCAGCCAGGCGCGTCGACCGGCGCCAGAGTCCGCTGGCCCAGTGTCTGCCGGCCCAGTGCCTGCCCGCCCAGTGCCCGCCGGCGCAAAGGCGTCGACAGCTCGTCGAAGATCCGACCCGTGACCCGAGCGGCGGCTTCGGATTGGGTCCCTTCGAAGTCGGCCAGCGACTTCCGAGTCCCTTCCAACCACGCGCTCATTTGCAGCCGACGTTCCTGGAACGCGGGGTCGCCGAGGGTGGCCTCGAGGCGGGCCAATTCCTGGCCCGCCTTGCCTTCCCGCAGGGATTCTTCGCTGGCATGGCCCAGGCAAAGATCCAAGGCCAAGCCCTCCAAGAATTCCTCCCGATCCCAATGGGCGTTCATGTTGTTCCTCCCAACGGAGGACCCGCCCCGGGGTTCAATCGTTCGCGCAGTTTTTGCACCGCGTGGTAGACCCGGGACTTGACCGTCCCGACAGGAATCCCCAATTGAGCCGCCACCTGGGCGTAGGGCTGGCCCTCAAGAACCCCCAAACGGAAGGCCTCGCGATGGTGGTCGCTCAGCCCCGCAAGGGCCTCAAACAGGGCCAATTCCTCCTCCTGCAGGCTGGCGACCTCGCCGGGATCCACCCCCCGGGCTTCCGGCTCGACCGGCGCAGCACCCTCCCGCTGCTGGCTGAGGGCCGTGGTACGGCTGACCGCCACACGCCGGCAGTGATCGATCCATGCATTGCGGGCGACCCGAAAGGCAAAGGCTTCCAGGCGCCCACGGCCCTGGTACGCCTCCGCATGGCGGTACAGCCGCAGCATGACCTCTTGGGTCAGATCCTCGGCATCCTCGGGCCGCGCCCCGAGCCGCCGGAAGTAAGCCAAGAACAAGGGGGTCTGCCCCAGGACAAAGGCTTCAAACGGCCTCCGATCCCCCTGGGCCAGGGCGCCGAGTGGGTCAGAGGTGGCGGGAGCGAAGTCCATGGACTCCGGGTCCAACGGTTCAGGCTCGGTTGGGTTCAAAGTGGATCCCCACCCATCCCCTTACCGGTGGGCTTACCGGTGGGCTTACCGGTGGGCTTACCGGTGGGCTTCGTGGCGGGCT
>JACKHT010000007.1 GCA_020638855.1 Planctomycetota bacterium | reverse complement strand
TCCCCTACCCGGCGTTCGCCATCCAAAGTACCCTGGGACCATGCAGACTCCGCCGCCGCGCTCTGAGACCCCCGATCGTGTCGCCCAAGCGGGAGGTCTTCGCCCGGGAGTCAGCCGTCAGGTTGCCGAAGCCACGGGCGTGCCCGAGGCCCACGTGTACGGCACCAGCAGCTTCTTCCACCTGCTCGCTGACCCCGCGACCAAGGTCCGCGTTTGTACCGGCCTCTCCTGCCAACTCGCTGGCTCGCAAGCCCTTCTGGAGCACGCCCAAGCGAGCGGCCTACCCGCCAAGGGCTGTTCCTGCTTGGCCGCTTGCGATGCACCCCCTGCCGTGCTCCGCGACCGGCGCGTCCTGGTCGAGGTCACCCACCAAGATGTGGACGCCGCTGGGGGCGATTGGACCCGCTTGGTGGCGGCCAAGAATGCCGACGATGCGGCCGAACGGCGCTGGAACGGGCATGTGGGCGTGACCGCGCAGGAATTGGGCTCGCAGGCCCTCTTTCTCCTAGGCCCCCAAGACCTTTCGGGTGCGGCGTTGGCCAAGGCTGAGGCATTGGGTTCCGATGCTTTGATCGCGCAGATCGAAGCCTCGGGGCTGCAAGGACGCGGGGGCGCGGGGTTTCCCGCGCACATCAAGTGGAAAGCCGTGCGCGGCGAGCAAGACCCGACGCGCTACGTGGTGCTCAATGCCGACGAGGGCGAACCCGGAACCTTCAAAGACCGCGAAGTGTTGCTACGCCGACCGGACCTGGTGGTCGAAGGCTTGGCGATTGCCGCCCGAGCCATCGGCGCCCGCGAGATCTATCTTTACCTGCGCGGAGAGTTCGAGCTGCCTTGGCTACGCGTCGAGCAGGCCATCACGCAATTCCAAACGAATACCGATTGTCACGACTTGCACTTCCACCTGCACGCTGGACACGGCGCCTACATTTGCGGCGAGGAAACCGCGCTGCTCGAGGCCCTCGAGGGCAAACGCGGCATGCCGCGGCTCAAGCCACCCTTCCCCACCCAAGTGGGCCTGTGGGGCAAGCCGACACTGATCCACAACGTGGAAACGATCGCCTGCATCCCTTCGATCGTGCACCGTGGCGGAGAGTGGTTCCGCGGCTTGGGGCGCACCGAAGCAGGCAGCAAGCTGTACTGCATCAGCGGTCATGTGGTCCAACCGGGCACCTACGAGTTGCCCCTGGGGGTCTGCCTCGACGAATTGGTCGAGGCCGCCGGAGGATACGTGGGCGAACTCAAGGCCTTCAGTCCAGGCGGTGCCAGCTCGGGTTTCTTACCCGCCGACCAACGCAAACTTCCTTTGGACTACGGTCATCTCGCCAAGGCAGGCTCGATGCTGGGGTCGGCAGGAGTCGTGGTGCTCAACCAATCCGTGGATATGCGCACGGCAGCCCTGGAACAACTGCGCTTCTTCGCCGATGAGTCCTGCGGACAGTGCGCCCCGTGCCGCATCGGAACCCGTTTTCTGAAGGAAGCCGTCGAACGCCGCATCCAACAGAGCTTGGGCAGCGAGGCGCTCGAACAGGTCGCCGAGGCAGCCTGGCAGATGAACGAGGGTTCGATCTGCGGCCTCGGGCAGGCCGCCCCCTTGCCTCTCACCAGCGCGCTGCGCTACTTCCCCCAGGACTTCCAAGCGACGGGCTCCCCCTCATGACCCAACGTCCCACCCTTTGGCTCGGCGACCAAGAGGTCGCGTTCGAACCCGGCGAAACCCTGCTCGAGGTGGCTCGCCGGCATGGCAAGGAAATCCCTACCCTGTGCCACGATCCGCGCCTCAAGCCCGCTGGCGCCTGCCGCACGTGCTTGGTCGAAGTCGAGGGTTCCCGGCGCCTGCTACCCGCCTGCGCCACCCCCGCCAGCAAGGGGGCCCGAGTCACCGTCGAGTCCGCGCGTGTCGATCGGCACCGCAAGAGTCTTTTGAGTCTGTACCTGACCGACCATCCGGACCAAGCGGCCATGCGCGAGCGCAAGCGGCCCGACGAATTGCTCGCAATGGCCGAGCGCTATGCGGCCCCGACCGATTGGCCCAAGCTCGACTCGCTGCGGGCGGAGCGCAAGGAAGACCCCAACCCCTACATCGACTTCGATGCGGCGGCCTGCATCCTGTGCGCGCGTTGCACGCGCTACTGCGACGAAATCGAATCGGTCAGCGCCATCACCTTGGCGGGCCGCGCAGCGGAGACCACCATTTCGACCGCCGACGGGCGCTCGCTGCTCGACAGCTCGTGCGAGATGTGCGGGGGTTGCATCGACACCTGCCCAACCGGGGCGATGGCGGAGAAGCGACCGATTGCACGGAAGAGCAAACACGAGGACGAACTGGTCAAGGTACGGACCACCTGCAACTTCTGCGGGGTGGGCTGCCAGCTCGACTTGAACATCGACCCCTCCGCGCGTGGCGGAGCTGGCGAAGTGGTCAAGGTTACCTCGCCTCCCGTTGGCACGACCACCAACGACGGCAACCTGTGCGTCAAAGGACGCTTTGCCTACGACTTCATCCATCACGCAGACCGCCTGACCACGCCCTTGGTGCGCGGGGCCGACGGCGCACTGGTCCCCGCGACTTGGGAGGTAGCCCTGCGTCGGGCAGCCGATGGGCTCTTGGGGGTGCGCGAACGCCACGGGGCCGATGCCTTGGCATTCGTGAGTTCGTCGCGCTGTACGGTGGAAGAGAACTACCTGGTCCAGAAGATTGCGCGCGCGGCGATCGGAACGAACAACGTGCACCAATGCGCGGCAACATGACACGCCCCCACCGTGGCCGGTCTGGTCACAACCTTCGGTGCGGGCGCGATGACGAATTCGATCGGGGAAATCCGCGATGCCGATTTCCTGTTTGTGATCGGGAGCAACACTTCGGAAGCCCACCCGATCATCGCCATGGAGATGAAGCGCGCCGTGCACCGCGGTGCCACGATGGTCGTGGCCGATCCGCGGCAGATCTTCATGACCACCATGGCCAAGAAGCATCTGCAGATTCGGCCCGGCAGCGACGTCTGGTTGCTGAATGCCATGGCCCACGTGATCATCGCCGAGGATCTCGTCGACCACGACTTCATCCAAAACCAAACCGAGAACTTTGCGGCGGTGCGCGAAGCGGTGCGCGACTACACCCCCGAAAAGGCGGAGGAAGTCACCGGGGTTTCCGCGGAGGACATCCGCTGGACCGCCCGCACCTACGCCACCACCGAGCGTGCCGGAATCTACTACACGCTCGGCATCACGGAGCACAGCCACGGCACGGACAACGTGTACGCCTTGGCCAACTTGGTGCTCATGACCGGGCACCTGGGCAAACCCAGCTCGGGCATGAATCCACTGCGTGGCCAAAACAACGTGCAAGGAGCCAACGACGCGGGCGCCACGCCGGTCTTCTTCCCTGGCTACCAGCTGGTGGTCGACGATGAGGTACGGCGCAAGTACGAGGCGTCCTGGGGCGTGCCACTCCCCCCCGAGCCCGGCTTGAACCTCAACCAAATGATGAAGACCTTGGGCAAGCAACTCAAGGGCATGTTCATCATGGGCGAGGACATCGTGCTCTCCGAACCCAACGTCGCCAAGGTCGAAGAAGGCCTCTCCAGCATGGAATTCCTCGTGCTGCAAGAGCCATTCCTCAACGAAACCGCACGCTATGCCGATGTGATCTTCCCTTCGACCGTGTTCGCGGAAAAGGAAGGCGTGTTCGCCAACTCCGAGCGCCGCGTACAACTCGTGCGCCGGGCGGTCCAGCCCCCTGGAGAAGCCCGCGAGGATTGGATCATCTTGCGCGACCTGGCCGCAGCGCTCGGAGCCGAGTGGCACTATGCCGACGCCGCCGAGGTCTACGCCGAAATGGTCAAGGACACCCCGAAGTTTGCGGGCCTGTCCCACGCGCGTTTGGAACGCGAAACCCTGGCCGGCAAGACGGGCATCCAATGGCCCTGCGTGAGCGAGGACGATCCGGGCACGGTTTACCTCCATAAGAACGGAGTGCTGCGCGGCAAGGGACTGTTCACCGCGGTGCACTACCGCCCTTCCGAGGAACTTCCCGACCACGAATACACCCTGGTACTTTCTACCGGACGCACGCTCTACCACTACAACGCGGCCACCCAGACCCGGCGCGAGGAAGGCTTGTTCACCAAACAAGGCGAGGCCTTCATCCAAATCCATCCGCGCGATGCCAAGCGTCGCGGCATCGCCGACGAGGAGATGGTCACCGTACGAACCCGGCGGGGGCAAGTCACCTGTCGCGCCATCCTCTCCCCGCAGCTGCGCCGTGGTTCGATCTGGATGCCGTTGCACTTCCCCGAAGCACGGGCCAACCTGCTCACCAACGACGCGGGCGATCCGGTCACACAGACCGCTGAGTTCAAGGTCTGCGCCGCGGAAGTCGAACGGGCCGAAACGCAACCGCCCCGTTCTGGCGATGGACCGACCTTCCGGGGCAGCTACTACCGCGAACCGCTACCCAGCGAAGCCTGACGCCGCGCGGGTCAGGCGTGGGCTTTGCTGTAGGCCAAGGCCTGCGCGCTGCCCTCGTCGGGCAAGAACACGAGGTGGTCGGGCAAGACCTTTTGCAGCTCGCGCGAATCGGGAGCGTGGTAATGCTTGCTGGTGCTGCACCCGACGAAGCGGAAGACCAGTTCGCGTGAACAATATGCGCAGTGGGCCACCAGCGGAGTGCGGCTGCGCAGGGTGAACTTGGGCGTCACGTGGCGCGGTTCGGTGCGCGAAATGCACGACGGGTTGGGGCACGGATTGCTGCCCGCCACCACCGGCCAAACCTGCCGCTGGACCTTGGGCGGCTTGCCCGCAAGCTGGATCTTGCCCAACAGCGTGGCGAGCAGCGCCATGCGGATCGGAACCCCCCGCGCGGCCTGTTTGAAGTAGATCGAACGCGGATCGTTGTCGATGTCGCTGTCGATTTCGTCGCGCCGAGGCAGCGGGTGCATGACCACTGCATCGCGCAGCGAGTCGGCGTCCATCGAGCGCTTCTCGAGCCGCATGTACTGGGTGTCGCTCAAGTCTCCCTCGCCAAACCGCTCGGTTTGCGGACGGGTCATGTAGACCGCGTCCACGCTCTGGACTTGCCAGTCGGACAAGTCGGTGAAGAGCGATAGCTGGTGCGGCTTCTGCGGGGTCAAGTAGACCGCATCCGAAGAGCCCGCCAAATCCCCCAACTTGCGCACGTCGGCGCGCAGCGGCTCGACGCCGAACTCATCGCTCAACCGCTGGAGTACGTACTTGGGCATCTCGAACCCGGGCTGGGGCACGCAGATGATGTTGGCATTGAAACGCGCCAAAGCGTACGCGAACGAGTGCACCGTGCGGCTGTACTTGAGGTCCCCGGCCAACACGACTTCGAGGCCATCGATGTGCCCGCGTTCGACGTGCAGGTTGTACAGGTCGCACAGGGTCTGGGTCGGGTGCTCGTGGGCCCCGTCGCCCGCGTTGATGACCGGCACCGGCGAGAACTCCGACGCCAGCTGGGCGGCCCCTTCGGACGAGTGGCGCAACACGATGGCATCGGCGTAGCCCCCCCCCACCACGCGCACGGTGTCGGCCAGCGACTCCCCTTTGGAGGCGCTCGAGGTACGCATTTCAGCCGCGGTCAAAATGCCCCCACCGAGGCGTAGCATGGCCGACTCGAACGACAAGCGTGTCCGGGTCGAAGCCTCATAGAACAGGCTGGCCGTGATCATCCCGCGGCAGGTATCCGCAAACCCACGCGGATCGGCGGCAAAATGGTCTGCGTGTTCGAACAGGGATCGGATCTCGTCGAGCGAGAGATCGTCGATCGATACCAAGTGGCGCGGCGACTGCATACGGGAGGACCGATGGGGAAAGTCGATCGGGGCCTCAGGGTACGCTTCGCGGGCCGCCCGGGCCACCCCTTCGGGACCCGGTCCCGAATCCCCATTCGTCTCAGCGGGCGAGCATGCGCGTGATCCAGGCCTGCGCGCAACTCCGATCGGAGTCGGCCAAAGTGGCTTCGAGGTCCGTCCTCTGGGCCGGCTCCCACAAGAGGGGCTCCCCCCACGGAAGGGGCTCTGGCAGGCCTAAGCGCGGGAGGATGAGGTCACAAACGGCTTGGGCGCTACCCGCTGGATCGTTTCGGGCGGAGATCGCTCCGGGATGGGCTCCCGGGCGATCCGCTTGGGTCGGCAACGCGATGGCTCCTGGCGGGCAAGGCGTTCGCTCGCCAGGGGGCACGAGGTACAAGGTCCAGTCGGCGGATTGGGCGAGCCATTGCCCTAGGGCTTGGCCCCGCCCTTCCAAGCTTTCCGCTGTGACCGCACGCAACCCAGCGGTGTCGATCAAGTCGATCGGCACCGTACCCAACTGGATGCGCTCGATGATCGCATCGCGGGTCGTGCCAGCCTCGTCCGACGTGATCACCCGCTCGTACCCGACGAGCGCATTGAACAAGGTGGACTTACCCGCGTTGACCGGGCCTTGCAGCACGAGTCGCTGGGGGCTGAACCAGGGTGTGCACGCTCGGCTATGGGCCAAAAGGGTTTCCAAACCAGCTCGCGCGGACCGGGAATCGGCGCTCGCCAGGGACTCCAACCGCTGCCGCAGCGCCCCTTCGGCCTGGGCCAGAATCAACCGAGCGCCCGTCCGGGAGGGCGCAGCGGCCAGGGCCTGAAAAGCCCGATCTTCGAGCCCTACCGGGTCGATCCGCGTACCAGCCAGGGCCAAGGAGAGCTCGTCCAAAAGGGGCCCGCTGCCGTGTACATGCAGCTCCACCCGCTCCTCAGCGCGGACCCACAGGAGGGCCTCATCGCCGGGTCCGTTCGGAAGTTGGAGCGCGGCCAAGGCCAACGCGCCCACCGGACGCTCGGCGAGGCCGATCCGCGCCAGCGCCCGCCACACATCCGGACCGGCAACCTCCAACACGGCCACACCCGCAGGACCCGGAGGCGTCAGCAGCTTGGTTTGCCAATCAGACCCCATCGGCCGACTCCCCAAGCGCTAGCGCGAGTCCGCGCAACACCAAGAGTGGATCTTCGACCAGCTCCCAGCCGAGTCCGCGCAGGACCTGGGCCACGAACCCAGTCGCACCGCCGGTGAGCACCAACACCGGGGCTTCGAAGCCTGCTTCGGCCGCCACACGCTCGGCCAGCCGCAAGACCGCGCCTTCCAATCCCACCACCACGCCGGCGACCAGCGCTTCGCTGGTCTCCTTGCCCAACGCCGGGGCGCCGGGTTTCGGATCGATGGCCCACAACTGCGCCCCGCCGAGCGCCAGGGCGCGCGCCAACAGGTCGGGACCCGGGGCGATCGCGCCGCCTAGGAATGCCGCTCCGCTAGGCGATTCCCCAGGACCCACGGCATCCACGGTCACCGCGGTCCCCGCGTCGACCACGATCGCAGGCCGCGCGCCCACCCGCTGCCAGGCGGCCCGGGCGGCATAGAGTCGGTCGAGCCCGACGGTGTGCGCGTTGCGCACGCACAGCTCCAAACCGGGGTCGGGGTGCCAAGCGATATCGGCAGCGTCCAAATCCGAAAGGCGCTCGCGTAGCCCTGTGGCGCGGGCCGCAGACGCAACCGAAGACACCGCAATCGGACAGCCCTTCAGCCCGTGTTCGGCCCACAGACCTGCCAAGGGCGCCCAAGGGTCCTGCTCCGCATAGGGACCTCGCCCGAGTTCGCGCAGCATCGGTTGGGGCCCTGTGCCCCACTCCGCCAAGGCGACTTTCCAGCTCGAATTGCCCAGGTCGAACAGCACCGCCCGGCGAAGCTGCCGCGCGGAACCGGTCACTGCTGGTTGTCGGGCTTGCGGTAGGTCAAGGTTTCGATCCTGCCCAAGCGCTCGACCACCACGGTGAAGACGCTGATGCCATCGCCGTTGTCCTTGGCCCACTGGATGGCTTCCTGTTCGGAGTTCACCGGATAGCCGTTGATCGAAATCACCACGTCACCGCGGTTGACCCCGTGGCGTTGGGCGAACGAACCTTGGCGCACTTCCATGACTTCGATGCCCGCGCGCTCGCCGTTGGGGCCGCGCCGCGTCTGGGTGCGCACGTCGTTGGCCATGATCGACTGGAAGTTGTCGTTGAGGTACTGCTCGTCGTCGGTTCCGATGACGTACACGCCTGGAGCCACCATCGAAGTCTCCTTGGGGCGGGTGTCCACAGAGGCGACTCCCGCTTCCCGAATGACCTTCTCCCACTGCTGCTCGCGCGCCTCTTCGCCCTGGGGCACGACGAAGATCACGTCCTCGCCCAACAGTCCGGGGGTGTAGACCTCGTTCGCACGTCCCTCTTCGCTGAAGCTGAACTCGACGGAATCGGTGGTGATGGCCACGACCGCGATGCCCTGGTGCGGGGCCGGCAAGGTATCCGCGACGCGCAGCTCCGCGCTGCCATAGGAAGCCAGCTCGCCCACGTAGCGCACCAACACGCGGCTTCCACCGGCATCGCCGGTATCCACCTGGAAGTAGATCACCTGCAGCAGTTCTTCGATCTTGATCTGCTTCTTGACGACCTCTGGCGGTTTGGCGGGACCGTTGTCTTTGATGACTTCCTGCTTCCCGGTCCAGTTGAGCGACACCCAGGTCGGCACCACGTCCTTGTCGTAGACCACCCCAACCTCGCGTTGCACCGGCGCGGTGCGCGCGCTGGTCAGGGCCTCCTTGGCCCGCGCCTGACCCGCGGCGTCGGCCTCGGAGGCATAGGGCACGGGCTCGCGCAGCTGGCCGTAGGACTGGTAGACGTAGAACCCAAGACCCGCGGTGATGGCCAGCGAGGCGGTCCAAGAGAGGAGGTTGACGGTGGAGACCTTCATAGCGCTTCGACGGTCATCCTAACCCAGGGCGCGGGCCCCAGCGAGCGTTCCCCTGGGTCCCGGGCTCGCCAGCACCGGAAATGCGCTGATCGGCCCTCCCAGGGAGCGGCTAAGCCTGGAGTGGCTAGCGATGACGCGAGTCAGACGAACGACCCCGCCCCAGCTTCCCCGGGCCTAGCGAAGTTGGGGTCCCCAGCCCCCGAGGCCGCGATGCGGCTCAGGAGCCGTGCTGGAAGGGGTCCCCAGGGCGCTTGGGCCGACTCAAGGTGGGTCCCGGTTGCCCCTACGGGGCGTTCGCGCCTCCCAGCGACTTCATGGTGTTCGGCTGGGCCCGGTTGCGGTCGTTGCCCGCGCTGATCCCGCGCAGGGCAAGCAGCAGCTCGTCGGGGCGGTCCGAGGTCTCCAGAGCATTCTCCAGCTCGACCACGCCGCGCCGGACCAAGTCGAGCAGGCACTGGTTGAACGAGATCAACCCCGCTTCGGTTCCCGATTCGATCACGCGCGCCATCTCGTTGGTCTTGCCTTCGGCGATCAGCTCGCGCACGTGCGGGGTGGGAACCATCAGCTCGAAGGCGGGGCGCAGGACGCCCGACTTGTCCTGAATCAAGCGTTGGCTGAGCACGCCGGCCAAGTTGTCGGCCATGCGCTGGCGGATCTGCTCGTGGCGTTCCGCCGGGAAGAACCCCAGCAAACGTTCGATGGTCTGGGCGGCGTTGACCGTGTGCATGGTGCTCATGACCATGTGTCCGGTTTCGGTGGCTTCGAGCGAGGCGATCACGGTTTCGGCGTCGCGCGCTTCGCCGATCAGGATCACGTCGGGGCTTTGGCGCAAAGCGTGCTTGAGCCCGTCGCCGAAGCTGGTGGTATCGGTCCCCACCTCGCGTTGGCTGATCACGCAGCGGTCTTCGGTGAAGATCAATTCGATCGGGTCCTCGAGCGTGATGACGTGGCGCTCAACCGTGCGGTTGATGTACTGGATCATGCCCGCGAGCGTGGTGGACTTGCCCGAGCCGGCCACGCCGGTCACGAAGACCAAACCGCGCTTGCGAACCGCCAGCGACTCCAGCTCCTTTTGGGGCAGATTCAGGCTTGAGAGTTCGGGAGCGGTCTCGTTGATGCGCCGGATGACGATGGCGGGCTCCCCCATTTGCTTGTAGGCGTTGATCCGGAAGCGCCCCAGGCCGTCGAGCTGGATGGCCGCATCGGCCGACCCGGTGTCGCGCCAAGTTTGCATGCGGCGCTCGCCCAGGACTCCTTCGAGGATGACTTGCATCGGGCCGGGTCCAGGAACCTGGCCCGGCATGAACGCGATTTTGCCGTGGATGCGCAGCGAGGGCCGGCCCCCCGAGCGCAGGATCAAATCCGAAGCCTCCGAGCGCACCATCACCGCCAACCAGGCTTCCACCTGGTGGCGCGGCGACATGCCGGTTTGCGACATGTGGTCGTGGGCGTGGGCCAGTGAGGCCGCCAGGGGCGTCTCCAGGTCGACTTCGTCGAGGTTGCCCAGCGACAGGGCCTTGGGCGCCGCCTCACCGCGGGCTTCGCCGATCAACGACCCGACCTGCTCCAGGTCCATGGCCATCGCGGGCGCGCTGAGCGGCTCGTTCGCGGGCGCTACGGGCTTCACATCGGCGAAACTGAATTCGTCATCGGGGATGTGCAGAACTTCGGGTTTCGTGGGACGCTTGTGGCCGGAATGATCCATGGTCGTGCTCGTTGGGAACCGAACGACACGGTTCCGCTTCCGAGATCGACCAAACTCCACTTCGGGCTTGAACCCGAAGCAGAACCGGAGAATTCGCCCCTCCAAGAGCCGCCCTAGGCGGTTTGCCGCGCGAGGGTCCCGAACCGAGACGGGACTAGTGGGCGGATTCTGCGCCGTAGACCATCTCGCGGGCTGCCAAAAGGACTTCCTTGAGACCCAAACCCAGCACGCTCGAGATCGGCAGCACACGCTGCCCCACGGCACCGGCAGCCCGCTCGAGCTCGGCGAGGCGCGGCCCCGACTCTTCGTCTTCAAAGTGCTTGCTGGCCACGACGAGCCGCGCCCGGCTGTGCAGGTCCGGCGAAGCACGCAGGAGTTCTTCTTCGAGAGCTGCCCAGGCTTCCACCGGATCGCGCTCGGCCATGGTCGAAACATCCACCAGGTGGATCAGCACCTTGCAGCGCTCGACATGCTTGAGGAAGCGATGCCCCAGTCCGTGGCCTTCCGCAGCGCCTTCGATCAAACCCGGGAGGTCTGCGATCACCAAGGTCTCGTAGTCGGGCAACTCGGCGATGCCGACTTGCGGGATGAGGGTGGTGAACGGATAGTCGGCGATCTTGGGCTTGGCGGCCGTCACGCGCGAAAGGAAGGTCGATTTGCCCGCGTTGGGGAAGCCCAGCAAACCGACCTGCGCGAACAGTTTGAGCTCGAGCTTGATGCGGCGATGCTCGCCTTCGGTGCCCTTGGTGGCCTTGCGCGGGACTTGGACCACGGCGTTGGCAAAGCGCGGGTTGCCCTTGCCGCCGCGGCCGCCCTGGGCCACGACCAATTCCATGCCGGGTTCGCACAGGTCCTTGAGCATGTTGCCGTGCGCCGCGTCGAGCACCTGGGTCCCCACGGGAACTTCGATACGAACGTCCGCGCCACCTTTGCCGGTGCACTTGCGCGGGCCACCGGGCTGCCCGCCCCGGGCCGCATAGCGGAACTGGCGTCCAATGCGCAGAAGCGACGTGACTTGTGGGTTGGCGACCAGGATCACGCTGCCGCCGTCGCCTCCATCGCCCCCATCGGGGCCACCAAAGGCCACGTACTTTTCGCGGCGGAAAGAGATCAAACCGTCTCCTCCCTTGCCGGCGATCACTTCGATGATGGCTTCGTCACGGAACATAGGACTGGGTGCTTGGCAGGCGAGCGCTTGCGAAGCGGACCAAGCCCGACGGCGGCAAGAGAGCTTGCTGCCATCGGGCCTGGTGTGGGATGTTTGGGTTGCCCCCGATCAGGACGCGCGCGAACGCACCCAATGGGATTCGATGGCGAACCGCCCGTTATTGGGCGATCGGATCGATGTGGACGCGACGACCGGTTTGGAAGCGAACGGTGCCGTCGACCAAAGCGTAGAGGGTGTAATCGCGACCCAGGCCCACGTTGTGGCCCTGCTTGAAACGGGTACCGCACTGACGAACCAGGATCGTGCCGGCGGTGACCGTCTGTCCACCGTAGCGCTTGACGCCGCGGAACTGGGGGTTGGAATCCCGACCGTTGCGGGAGGAACCTTGACCTTTTTTGTGTGCCATTGCTGGATGCTCCTTGGGGACTAGGCCTGGATGGCGGTGATGCGCACCTTGGTGTACTTCTGACGGTGGCCCGTCTTACGACGCACGTTCTTGCGGCGCTTGAAGCGGAAGATGACGAGCTTCTTGCCCTTGAAGGGGCCGATCACTTCCGCTTGGACGGAAGCACCGGGGACTTGGGGCTTGCCCACGGTCACTTGGCCGTCTTTGCCGACCAGCAGAACGTTGTCAAAAACGATCTTGCTGCCGGGCGCGGCCATGTCCATGAGGTCGCAAACCACTTCGTCGCCTACGCGAACGGTGATTTGCTGATTGCGGTCTGAAACGATTGCGTACAAGAGATGGTTCCTTGTTTTCCTGCGGTGGAATCCCTCCCGCAGGCGCCAAAAGGCGGGTTGTTAGGGCCGAGCAGGGTACCGCCGGACCCCCTCCGCCACAACCCCGCCCCCAAAATTCGCCCCCAGATCCCCGCCGAGCAGGGTCCCCGCCCGCCCCCCTCAGCCCCAGGGCGGCCAAACAGTCGACCCGCCCCCCTCCGGGGAACCCCTCGCCCCGGGCAAACCCCAGCATCCCAAACCCCTCCCCGTCCAACTCCTACGCGCCCCGGCACTCCCTCCCCCTGGAAACGGACGAAGTGCCGTTACGCCCCCCAACCCCACTCACCGCAAAACGGCCCAACGGCGCAGCAAGAACGTCCGCTTCAGCGCGCTTGGTTGGCTGCCTGCGAACGCGGCGGGCTCTTTTCATAGAAGGCGCGGAGCCCTCCGCGCCTTCTATGAAAAGAGCCCGCCGCGTTCGCAAGCGCGCAAACCAGACCGCTCAATCGGGTCTTATCGCTTGCGCCTGCCCCCCGGACGCACTTCCCTTCCGTCGGTCCTCAAGTAGCGCAACACGCTGTCCTCGGCTTGATCGGCCACGGAAATCATGTGCACTTCGCGTTCGAAGCGGTGCTCGAGGGCGCGCACGTAGTCCCACAGGTGTTCTTTGATGTAGTCGACCACTTCGGGGTGGGCTTTGACTTCGATCGTGCTGAACCCCTTTTGGGTCAAGGCGGATCCGAGGCGGCGCAGGATGGCCTGGGCACGCGATTGGATGGTGCGGACCCGGCCTGTCCCCCGGCAGCGTGGGCAGGCTTGGAAGACCTTCTTGTGGGTGCCGGGACCTAGCCGCTGGCGGGTGAGCTCCAACAGTCCAAACTGTCCGATGCGGCCCATTTTGCTGCGGGCGCGGTCTTTCGACAGTTCGGTGCGTAGGGCCCGCTCGACCGCGCGGTTGCTCGAGGACTTCATCATGTCGATGAAGTCGCAAACGATGATGCCGCCCAGGTCGCGCAAGCGGATCTGGAGGGCGATTTCGGGTACCGCCTCGAGGTTGGTCTTGAGCGCGATCTCTTCGAAGTCGTTGCTGCCCGTGCGCGTACGGCCCGAGTTCACATCGATGGCAACCAGGGCTTCTGCCTGGTCGAATACGATCGAGCCGCCCGAGGGCAGTTCGACGCGACGATTGAAGATTTGCTCAAAGTCCTGCTCGATCCCGAAGTGGTGGAAGATCGGTCGCTGTCCCTCGTAGCGCTGGATGCGCTCGACGTGTTCGGGCATCAGGCGCTCGGCGAACTCCACCATCTGCTCGTGGACCGCGAAGTCATCGACGAGGACTTCCTTGGTTTCCTTGTTGAACAGGTCACGCAGGGTCCGCGTGGCGACGTCGGATTCCTGGTAGAGGGGCGTCGGGCCCCGGCCGGTTTTGAGCTTGGTCTCAAACGTCTCCCAGACGCCCAGTAGGTAATTCAGGTCGCGGCGCAGGTCGCTCTTGAGCTTGCCCACGCCGGCGGTGCGCACGATCACGCCCATTTCCTCGGGGGCTTCCAACTGGGCCAGGATGCGTTTGAGGCGTCGGCGTTCGTTCTCGTCGGGAATCTTGCGGCTGACTCCGGTGCGCGCCATCGAGGGCATCAGCACCAGGTAACGGCCGGGAATCGAGATGTACGTTGTAAGGGTCGGCCCCTTGTCGCCGATGGCGTCCTTGGTGACCTGGACCACCACTTGGTCCCCCACGTTCAAGAGGTCGGAGATCGGAAGGCGCTGGCGGCTACGGCGCTGGACGGCCGGCTTGCGCTTGGAATCCTTGCGGCTCGCCTTGGCGCTGGACTTGCCTTCGCCATCCGAATCGTGGTCGCCGTCCTCGTCTTCGACTTCTTCATCGTCGAATTCGGGGTGTCCGTCCTCGTCTTCCATGCGGGTCGTGAGCAGCTTTTCGAGGGTGAAGCCCTCTTCGCCGTACACGGGCATGACGTCCGAGGTGTGCAGGAACCCGTTGCGTCCCTGACCAAAGTCGACGAACGCGGCCCCGATGGCCGGTTCCAAGTTGACGACCTTGCCGCGATAGATGTCGTTGACCAGGTTCTTCTGGCTTTCGGCCGTCATCAACAGGTCTTCGATGCGGTTGTCCTCGCCCAAGAGCACCACGCGCCGTTCTTCGGGCTCGGCAGCGTTGACCAGGATGGTCTTGGTGCGCAGCACCTCGGCCTCTTCCTCCAGCTCCTCGACCGTTTTGCTGGCCTTCTTGGAGGAGCGGCGCTTGCGTCCCTTGGTGCTGGTCCGCTCTTCGCCGTCTTCATCCTCGTCGCGGTCGTCATCGTCCTCGATGTCTTCCGACTTCGAGCGAGCCTTGCGGCGCGAACGCTTCTTGGCGGTTTTCTTGGAGCGCGAGCCTTCGCGCTCGCTGTCTTTGTCCTTGTTCGAACGGGACCGCTCGCCGGATCGCTCGCTGGATTTGGCGTCGTCCTCCGCATCGCCTTCCTTGCCCTTGACCTTGCGGCGCGAACGGCTGCGCTTGCTGCGTTTCTTCCCGCCAGACTCCGAACCTTCGCGGGGCGCGGCCTTGGTATCTTCGTCATCGGACCAGAAGACGACCGGCTTCTTGTCGGAAGTCGACCGGCCCCGGTCACCGCCTTCGGAAACCGTGTCCTTGGAGGAGGATTCCCGGTCGCGTGCGCCCTCTTCGCCCGGAGCCGAGCGGCCAGCGGCCTTGCGCCGACGCGGACGCTTCTTACGGGCGCCTTCGCCTCCACTGGAAGCATCCTTGCGGGCTTCCGGGTCACGAGGCGCCGCTTCTCGGACTGCTTCTCGGGGAGCTTCGCTCTCCTTGTCTGCGCCCTTGGAAGTGCTCCTGGATCGCCCGCCACGCTTGCGGCGCGCGGGTCGAGCGCCGCTTTCCGACGGGGAGCTGGATTTGGCCACTAGGCCGGCGCCGAATTCGGAAGCGCGGGATTCGCGTTCGCGGGGTCCGGCGGGGGCCCCTTGGGTTCCGGAGCGCGAGGCTTCCGGAGATTGGTGTTCGGTCATGTCAAAGTTCGCACCCCATCGGCCGCCTGGGGGAAGGGCAGGGCGGGCGATAAGCCCAGGCGTCCTGCCGTAGCCACCCCATCGGGGTCGGGAGCGAAATCGGGTTGCCAATGCGGCCGCAGGGCCGCGTTGTGGGTCTCGGCCCCGTAGGGGGCCCTTGATCTTCGAAATCCCTCGGCACGGGGCCGCGGGGGCGGTGGGTGGAAATCACCCTTTGGCTCTGCGTCCCCCGGAGGGAGCGCCGCGCGGGGCCCGCTGGCCCGGGGGGTATGTTGCCTTCTACTAGCCTCGGATTCGACGCCTGGTGGCGGATTCTTCGGAAAGGTCCAAGATTGCGATCCACCCGGTCCCCCCCAGGGGCTGCCCCGAGCAGGGGGTTGCCCCGGGTGGGCCCGGACGCCCCCGATCGCAGGGGGCCGTAATGGCTGCGGGGCGCGGGGGAAGCATCCCCCGCGCCCCGCGCGAGCCTCACTCCCCGCTCGAAAGCGAGGGATCCATCAGCTGGTCGATTTCATCGCGCAGGCTGCCACGACGGCGCAACAGCTCTTGCTGCAGGATGTACTCCGTGTCCTCGGCGCTGTGCACCAGGGTCGGGGTCAGGAAGATCAACAAGCTGCGCTTGTCCTTGGTCTTGGAGCGGTGTTTGAACAGCTCGCCGACCACGGGGATGCGCGATAGGTACGGAACGCGGGTCTCGGTTTCGTTCTCGGTGTCGGTGGTCAGACCACCCACCATGCCCGTCTGACCGCTTTCCAGCATCATTTGGGTCATCAGCGTCGAGGAGCGCGTGCGCGGCAAGGCGATGGTGCCCTCGGTGCCCGCGGCGCCCACGGTGAAGATGTCAAAGCCAGCGGGCGCCAGGGCCGAGTTCGTCGAAGTTCCCGACAGGCTGGTTTCCTTGGGGATCACGTCGAGCATGACCTTCTTGGTACCCGGGACAACGCTCGGGCGGACCAACAGCTGGAAGCCCACTTCCACCGGCGAGTCGCTCGCTTCTTGCACCGACAGCGACAAGCCACCGGCTTGGCCCTGCTCGGACTTGGCTTCGGCGTAGCGCACGGTTTCGCCCACGAAGATGGTCGCCGGGCGGCCATCCATGGTCACGATCGTCGGAGCTTGCACCACGTCCGAACGCACGTTGCGTTGCAACAGGCGCAGGGTGGCTTGGACCTGAGTGAAGGACAAGGAACCGAAGATCGTGTCGGGGATGATCACGTCCGAGCTCGAGCCCGAGGCGTCCGCGAAGGGACCGAAGCCCGCTTGGTCGGCGATGAAGCCGTCCTCGAACCCGCCCTTGCCGATGGTGAAGGGCAATTCGATCGGGATTTGACCCCCACCGATGGAGACTTGCGGTCCACCATCGCCGTAGTTGACACCCAGGTTCAGAATGTCGGAGTCGCTCGTGGAGACGAACTTGACGTCGATGAACACCTGGGTCGGTTCCACATCCAAGCGGCGCAGGATGTCCTGGATCGCTTCGTGGACCTGTTGGGTGTCATGCACGATGATCACGTTCTGGGCATCCATGTAGTCGAGCTGACCGTCGGTCGAGAGCGACTTCTTGAGCGCGTCGAGCACGGTGAAGTGGTCGGACGGGGGGCCGGTCGGCGGCTTCTCCTGTCCGGCCACGAACTCCGATTTCAGCACCGGCACGTACATGCCCCGGGGGCGGATGTAGCGCAGTTGGTAGGAACGGGTTTCCTTCTGCTTCTCGAGGGTGGAAGGATCCACCACGCGCAGGATACCGCCCTTGCTCTCCACCACCACGTAGCCACGGGTGCGGCAGACTTCTTCCAAGGCATCGCGCCACGGAACGTTCTGCAAACGCACGCGCAGGGTACCGGTCACTTCCGGGCCTACGATGATGTTGGCGCCCGACGAGGTCGCGATCGTGGTGATGATGTCGTTGATATCGGCATCGGTGAAGTCAAAGTGCACGCGCACCGGGTCGGTGACCGTCAGTACGCCGCTCTTGTCTTCGGTCACCACACAGCCCGCCATGCGGGTCGCGTATTCCAGCGCATCGCGCCAGTCCACATCGGTGATTTGCAGGTCGTTGACCATCTTGTCACCGCCTTCGAGCAGCACGATGTTGGCGCCCGAACGGTCACGGATGTATTGGACGACTTGCGCCAGGTTTTGCTCGACCACGTTCAGACTGATACGAGCGTCGAGACTGGGGACTTGCGCGACCGCATGGGGCGCAGCAAAGGTGAAGGCGGCTAGCGCCAAGATTGTGTTGAGGATTTTCACGGTGATTCCACCCCCCGGAGGGGACTTGTGAGTGGATGGGGGACTAGAAAGAGCGGGTCAGGACGACGCCTCGGAAGGCAAAGTCCACCTCGAAGGGACGAATCGCGACGACTTCCACACCAGGCTGCAACAGGTCGCCCACGGATAGGGTCTTCCCATTGAGAAGAACCGCCGGGGCATGCCCCTCGATCAGTGCCTGTCCGCCAAACGTGATGTCAATCGCGCCAAACGCACGCAGGATATCGGCCTCTTCGGCCAAACGCCTGAGTTCATCAGCCAGCTCCATCCGACCAGGATCTCCCTGGACGAGTTCCAAGCCGCTCTTGATCGACTCGAAATCTTGGATGGCCAGCAGGAAGTCGCCAGCTTCAATGTTCGTACGCATGTGGTTGACGACTTGTTCGAGTTCTTCCTTGAGCGGGCCCTGGAGACTCTTGGTGTCATCCACCAAGGTCTGGAGCTTGCGCAGGGGATCGCGCACCTCAAGCTGCAAACGCTTGGCGGCGGGCGGGTAGGTGACCAGGCCATCGTTGTCGATGCGGCGCAGTTCGTCCTGGATGGTGGCGATCGCTTCGATCACACCACGCTTCTCCATCATGCGCTCCAGGATGTTCTCGGCGTCGTCGACGCGAGCCCACTGGGCGTTGGCGGACTTGAGCAGCTCGATCAGCTCGTCGACCTTCTCCTTTTGTTCGATCATGGTCAGGCCGTTGGAGTTCTCGTCCACCGACACGCGCGGATCGATCCAGGGGTCGCGGCGCCCACGGGAGCCACGGAACTGGAAGGTCTGCAAGCGCAAAGCCTGGCGGCGGCGGTTGATCTCCCCCACCAAGAGGTCACGCTTGCGGTCGTACCCGTCGATCGGAACCCTTTGGGCTTCGGTCTTGGGCTGGTAGACGTAGGTTTCCACGTCCATTTGGATCGCATGGCGCGCTGAGCCCGTCTGCTCCATCTCCTTGCGCGATCCAGCGGTCAGCTTGAAGCTTGGGATCGACATGAAGCGCGAGTGGGTCTCGATGCGATTGATGAAGTCCAAGAACTGGAACGTGTCCCCCGTCATCTCCAGGGTGTAGCTGAAGCGATCGAAGTCCGATTGCTCGCCACGCGCCGGGGTGCGGCTGGCCTGGGGCTGGAACGATGTGGGTTGCACGCCGGTCTCGCGGGAGTAGTTGTAGAAGTTCTTGATCAGGTTGCGGGCACCGTCCGTGGTGGGAAGGATTTCTTCGAACACGGCCGACAGCTCGCGCAACACGATGACTTCCTTTTCCAGCGAAGCCGTGGTCGTGATCGTCTTGCGCGCCGTTTGGATATCGGTGCCAAGGCGAGCGACTTCGTCGCGGCGCTGGGTGATGTTCTCCTGCTTGGCATAGATCGCATACGCGGATCCCGCCGTGGCCAGGACAAAGATCAGTCCGAAGATCGTCCAGAATTTGCGGTCGTTCATTGGGCTTCTCCTTTGAGGCGCAAGGCAAGGCGCTCTTCAGGACTACGCAGGGAGAGCTTGAGGGGGAAGGCCCAGTTGACCTTCGGGATCAGGTCCTCGGAGCTCTCGTTCTTGCGACCCTGCGGGCGGTTCAAGGTTTCGAAGTCGAGGATGAAGGGCGTCAGCTCGGTGTCGGCTACGTCGTCGAGGAAGTTCGCCAGGCGGTTCCACTGCTCCGAACCCGAGTGACCGTTGGCCTCGAAGGTGCCATAGGAGGCGCTCCGAGCATTGCGGTTGTTCTCGAGCTTGGCGGTGACGTCGTCGAACCACACGAAGTGCTCGATGTCGTTGCCCGCGTTGACGATGTCGATCAGCTCGTCCATCTTCTGGGTCCAGAGGACCCGGTTCATGGTGATTTGGCTAAGCGTCTTCTCGCGCGAGCTGAAGAGTTGGATTTCGTGCTCGAGCGCCTTGTGGTAGGTCACCTGGGGCGTCAAACCGTCCATCTCGGTCTTGCGTACGGCGTATTGACCCTCGACGTCCTTTGCGACACCCATCGTCAGCCATCCCCAGTAGGCGAATAGCGAGGCGTTGATGGCGGTCGCTCCAGCGATGGCCAGGATCTTCTTGACCGGCATGCGCGTACGGCGCCGGTATTCATCGGGTAGTAGGTTGATGCGAATCATCGGGATTGAACTCGTGAGGCTAGGCCGACAGCGACCACCAAGGACGGGGCCCATGCTTCCAGCTCTTCCACATCGACGCGGTTGACGTCGACGCGCAGGGCTTCAAGCGGGTTCCAAGTACGCGTCGGCCGGGCCGTCGCCTGTTCGATGTACTGCGGGACGCCGGGGGCCAGAATGCCTCCGCCGGATAGCAGGGTCTCTTCGACTTGCACGCCTTCGTGGTGCTCGACGTAGTCGATCGAGAGGGCCAGTTCGCTCGCGAGCTCTTCGAGCACGGGCTGGATGGCCAGGGCCACTTCGGTGGCATGCGAGTCGGCAGCGCGCTTGATGGCCTCGGCTTCGAAGCCTTCGACCCCCAGACGACGCATGATCGCTTGGGTCATGTCGGCACCGCCGATGTTGATCTCACGGCTGAAGCAGCTCTCGCCGCCGGCCAACACGTTGACCGACGAGCGGGTCGCGCCCACGTCCACCAGGGCGATGGCGCTCGGTGCACCACCGTCGGAGTGGCTCTCCATCGGCAAGCCGCACAGCTCCCAGGCGTTGGCGACGGCGAACAGGTCCAGGTCGATCGCGAAGGGCATCAACCCCTGGCGCTTGACGATTTGGGCCTTGCGCTCCAACTCTTCTTTGCGGCAAGCCGCCAGAAGAACCGTCATCGTGCCATCGCCAGCGTTCGAACCGCCCTGGCTTGCGCCATGGATGGTTTTGCGCAGGGCTTGACAGTCCATGACCACGTCGTGGATGTCAAAGGGCAGGTACTTGTCCGTTTCGAACTTGATGGCTTGAAGCAACTCTTCGTCGCTCATGCGCATCATCGGAATGTACCGGACCACCGTAGATTGGCCTGAGACACCGGTGACCACGCGCTTGGCGCGGAACCGGCCTTCTCCAAAGACCTGCTGCAAGGCCTCTTGAACGCTTCCGCCGGGGGGAATTTCCGCCCGGGCGAACCCAGTGACTACCGGCTCGGAGCCCTCCATCGTCAGCTCAATGGCTTTCACCACGGAACTTCCGAGGTCGAGGCCGACCACGCTTTTCTTTCTTCCGATCACGTTCCCTGCTCGCCTTTGGGGTATGCAGGTCGCTCACACAGGGGATCGGTGGATCCCGGCGACCGTTACCGGGGAAGGTCGACAGGTTGCGTGGATCGGTTTAGGACCTTTCTTGAAATCCGGCTGCCACCAGCGCGCACAGGGCCGAGAGGAGGGACTTCGCATCCCGTCCCTGGGCCGTGAAGCGTAGGAAGTCGCCTTGGGCCGCTTCGAGGGTCATAAGCGCCAAAATGCTACGTCCATCGACTTCCCGGTCGCGACAGCCCACGCGCAAGGAACTCTCAAACTCCCCCGCCAAGGCGGCGATGGCATGGCAGGGCCTGGCGTGCAGGCCCGTGGCGTTGACGATTTCCGCCTCGCCTCGACACCCGCTTTCGCAATCGGTCGCTTCGAAATCGGACATCGTAGGCAGGCCTTTTGGCTCAGGAGGCCTGCTCGGGCTGCATCTCCCGCAGGAGCTCCACCAGCTCGCTACGCTTGGTTGCCTGCAGGGCAAAGGCCCGGAAGTCCGCTTCGCGGGCGAGCCCAGCGATCCAGCGCATCATGTCGATGTGGTCTTCGGGATCGTAGTTCGGGGTCGACATCTCGGGCCGTAGCACCAAGAAGACAATGTGCACCGGGGCACCATCGACGGCGCTCCAATCGAGGCCTTCGGGATGCAGCGACAAGCTACATAGGGCCTGGTCGATGCCCGGCATGGCCACGTGGGAAATCGCAACCCCCATGCCCACTCCGGTGGTGGCCCGGGCTTCGCGCCCGCGCAGGACTTTGACGACTTCCTCGAGCGCGGAACTGTCCAGGGCTTTGCCTTTGACCATATTGGTCGCGGCCTCATCGAGGGCGGCCAGCTTGTCCTCGGCCTTCAGCCCAATGCTGCAACAACCCGCGCGGAAACGTTTGAACCAATCAACTGTAGCTGCCTTCGCCATGGGCGCAGGATAGCACAAAACCAAGCTGATTTCACGGGCCTGTGGGGGCCCCCGTGGAGGCCACGGAGGCCCATTTGGGGCGAGGAAAGGACGCCAAGAGCGGCCTTCAAGCCCTGCCAGCCTCGCGGCTAGGGACCCCCCTGCCTCACGACGGGTGGCCCCTCAGCCCTAGGGCTAGTGGCCTCGATGGCGGTCCACTCGGCGATCGTGAAGCTTGCGCAACTGGGCGGTCAAGCGGTCGATGGCCTCATCCAAGGCCTGCATCAGATTCGTCGTCTTCGAACGGGCAACCAGGGTTCCGTCGCGGCCGGCACCGGCCACCAGCTCGATCGCATGGCTTTCATGGTCGCGCACCAAGCGGGCGGTGACCGTGTCCAGGCGATTTCCAAACAGATGCATCGAGTCCAAGCGACTTTCGATCAAACCGCGCGTATCGGCGGGATAGGTGTCGCTCAGGATGGATATCTGCTTGCGCATTCGAAACTCCTTTTCTAGTTGTTAGGGCCCGGAGAGTGGGCCGCATGGAGGGCGTCCATCCCCCTTGGATGAAGCCCCGCTCGTTGAGTGCTCTCCTGTCGGCCGTCCGAGGCTCGCATCTTCACACAACCCCCGAAAGCCGAGTTCCACTCTGCACCGAAGCCTCAAAAGCGTCAAGCAAAGAAGCCCGCGAGCTCCATGCGTGTCTCCCATCCGTTGGAGTCTCAAGCTGAGGCGGAATCCATGATCGCGTCCGCTAGAACAAGCCACTGGTCGATCCCACTGGTCGATCCCACTGGTCGATGCCAACGGTCGATGCCACCGGTCAAACGCTCCCAGCCAGCTACCGCATAGTCAGCTAGCTCATAGTCAGCTAAAAGTCGAATGCACCCGGAGCCCCATGGGGGCCCCGATCGCGTCCCGCAAATACGGGTTCGTTGTACAAGACTTTCACCAAGTACAAGCCCGCAGCCGGCGCCGTCATGCCAGCATCGGTTCGCACCCCGCTTTGCAGCGCTCGATTCACGCACTCTGGGTCCAACCGCCCCGTCCCCACCTCGATCAAGGTCCCCGCCATGGTGCGCACCATATTGTACAGAAAACCATTGCCCTGCACGACGAAGACCACCCGGTTGTGGCGCGCCATCAAGCGCGCGGACTGGATCCTGCGAACCGTCGTGTGCCGCACCGACCCCGCGTTGGAGAAGGCTTGGAAGTCATGCTCCCCCAGGAACGCCGCAGCGGCTTGACGCATGGCCCCCAAATCGAGCGAGTTGCGCACCCAATGGTACATTCCGTGGCCCAGGGGCGGCTTGAAGCGGCTGGTCCAGATCACGTAGGCATAGCGTTTGCCGCGCGCATCAAAGCGGGCATGGAAGTCATCGCGACAAGTCTCCAGCCGCTCGATGACCGTGCTGCCGCCGAGCCGCGCATTGAGCGCGTGGCGCAATCGGTCGTCGCCCAACTTCGAGGCCACTTGGCAATGGGCTACCTGCCCCAGGGCATGCACTCCCGTGTCGGTACGGCCCGATCCATGCAGGGTGATGGTGTCCCCCAAAAGGTCGAACAGAGCGTCTTCGATGGCTTCTTGCACGCTCAGGAATCCGTCCTGGCGCTGCCAACCGAAGTAGGCACGCCCATCGTAGGCAATCCGCATCCGCACCGTCCGCATGGGCCGCAGTGTACGTTGGCCGTCCCTCCAAGTCGCCCCGCCAGGGGCAGGCCAAGGTTCATGCGTGCTGGACGCGCTGGTACGAGCTCTTGATCCCGAGCTCCCCCCGGTACTTGGCCACGGTCCGGCGGGCGACCGGGTGCCCAGCTTGCACCAAGGCCGCGACCAGGGCTTCGTCAGAAAGCGGCGCGGCGGGATCCTCGTCGGCGATCAAGGTGCGCACCATGCCGCGCAGGCCTTCGCGGGAGGTCCCGCCTGCCTGTGCCTGGAAGAACGCGCGCAAGGGCAGGATGCCATGGGGCGTATCGACGTACTTGCCAGCCACCGCTCGACTGATCGTGCTGGTCGCCAAACCCAAGTCCTCGGCGATGGCCTGCATCGAGAGCGGAATCAAGCGCCCGGTGCCCTGCTCGAGGAATGCCGCTTGGGCATGGAAAACCGCGCGGGCCACGCGCAACAGCGTGGTTTGTCGCTGGGCCAGGGCTTCCACCAGCCAGCGCGCTTCCTCGAGCTTGCGTCGCAGATGTTGGCGCACCTCGCCCGGTTGACGGCTGTCCTGGGAGAGCAGCGCAACGGCCTTGTCGATGCGAACCTCGGGCCACAGCCCTCGGTTCAGATCCAGCCGGAACGATCCGTCCGACTCGCGCTGCAAGTGCAGGTCGGCGTGCAACCCCGGGGCCGCTTCGCCCGTCCAGCGAGCCGCCGGTCGGGGATCGAGGTCGCCCAACCGGGACACGAGCCGCAGGAGTTCCGCACTCGAGAGTCCCAGTCGCCGGCAGACCTTGGGCAGCTTGTTCTTGGCCAGATCCTCCAGGCAGTGTTCGATCAGCGCGCATAGGAGTGGGTAGTCCGGATCGGAGGGATCCAGTTGCAGCAGCAACGCTTCGATGGCGTCACGCCCGCCCAACCCGCGCGGCTCGAGGGTTTGCAGCTGGGCGATGGCGCGCCCCAGCGCAGCTAGGCCTCCCTTCAAGCCCAAAGCCTGGGCCCCCTGCAGGAGTTCCTCGTCCCCCATCGACAGGTACCCCGAATCATCCAAGCTGGAGACGAGGTAGCGCACCCAGGAAAGCTCGCCCGCCGGCAAGTCCAGGGCAAGTAGCTGCTCCTCCAACCAGCCCTGCAACCCGGGTTCGCGGCCGGGGTGGTTTTCGAGCATCTCTTGGTGCGCATCCGACGCTTCCGATCGGCCCGGGCGGAAGGCACCCTCGAACCCCGAGAGCGGCGCGACGGCGGATTCGAGCTCGAGGGCCTCGTTCGAGAGAGCCTTGTCGGCCAGGTACGAGCACAGGTCCAGGGCCCCCAATTGCAGCACCTCGACCGACTGCAGCATGCGCGGCTGCAACTGGAAGCGCTGCTCGACGCGGGCGCTGAGGTCTTGGCGCAGGACCGGAAAGGACATGCCGGGGGTATCGACCCAAACTCCCGGTGGGTTGAGGGCCGACCCCGGCTACGGGCGCAAATGGACCTCGCGCCGGCCCGCCAGCGCATCTTCGATGATGCCACGGTGCATGTACTCGAGCGCCGCCCCAGCGGGCAGACCGCGTGCCAGCCGCGTCACTTTGAGGGTCAGGGGCCCCAAAGACTCGAGGGCATCGAGCACGAGCGCGGCGGTGGCCTCCCCTTCCGCATCCGGATCGGTGGCCAGGATCAGCTCGGTGATCGTCCCCTGCTGGACCCGCTGGAGCAGGGGGCCAATGGCCAAGTGCCGCGCATCGCTGCCCTCGGCGGGCTGCCACGCCCCCATCAAAACGTGGTAACGCCCGCGGAAGACCCGTGCCCGCTCCAGCGCTTCCACGTGGCGCGGTTCTTCGACCACGGCGACTTGGGCCCTATCGCGTTCGGGATCGGCGCAAATGCGGCAGGGATCTTGCTCCGCCACGTTGCCGCACTCGTGGCAACGCTTGGCTTCGGCAAGCGCACGCTCGATGGCCCGAGCGAGCCCAATCGAGCTGGGATCGCGCAAGACGTGGAAGGCAAGGCGTTCGGCGGTGCGCTTGCCGATGCCCGGGAAGCGCTCAAACGCGCTCATCAGGGCTTCGATCGGTTCGGGGTAGGCCACGGGTGGTTGGTGCGGGGTGCGCGCCTACAGGCCCGGCAGACTGAGCCCACCCGTGACGTCCTTCATGCGCAGGTCACGCAATCGGTCGGCCTTGGTTTGGGCATCCTTGAGGGCCAATTGGACCAACTCTTCGAGTCCTTCGCGGCCTGCCCCGTAGGCTTCCGGGGAAATGGCCACCGAACAAATCGCGCCCGAGCCCGTGAGTTGGATGCGCACGGCGCCGCCACCGGTGGTGCCTTCGACGCGTTCGTTTTCGAGGGCCTCTTTGGCCGCTTCCATGGCGCGCTGCATCTTTTGGGCTTGGGCCAAAAGGTTGCCCATGTCTCCGAGGGAACCGCTCATGTGATGGTTGGGTTGGGGGGACGTCGAAACGGGGAAGGGGGTGGCTCCGAAACCTGCGCCGGGCGATCAGCCCTCGACGCGGCCTTCAAATCGCTCCACCACTTTGGTCGTAAACGGGTCTTCTTTCCAGTCCGCGACCTGGGATGCGTCTTGGAGGTCGAGGGTCACCGCATCCCCCACGACTTGGTTCCAGATGGCCTGCAAGGTGCGTTGGTTGCGCTTGTCAAAGGCCATCGAACGCTCGCTGTCGTTGAGCCGCTGCAGCTCCACCACGGCCCGGTGGGCATCCAGGTGTGCGAGTTTGGCCCGCCGCCCCATCAAATCGGCCAAGGCCGGAGCCTTGTTGCCGAGCTCCTTGAGGAATGCTTGCCAAGCATCGGCCACGCTGCCGGGACGAGCGCTGGGCGCCGCATGCTGCTTGGCTGGGGGCTTGGCTGGGGGCTTGGCCTGCGATCTTGCAGCAGGCTTGGCGGGGGCCTTGGCCTGGGGTTGGATGTCCCGGGCTGGCAAGTCTTGGGGAGCCGGGGTGGCCACGGGCGCAGCCACTGGCTGGGGCGCATGGAACGCTTGCGCGCTGGGCCGGCTTCCTATCGCCGGTGAGGGCGTCGCCTTCGCGGGTGCGGGACTCCCAACGGGTAGACCCTGCTCCAAAGACTCAAGCCGCGCGATCCACTCGTCGAGTGGCACGGTCTCCCCGGCTTGGCAGAGGTCCAAAAGGGTTACCTCCAGCACCAAGCGCGCGTGCGAAGGCAACAGCCGCATGCGTTCGCGCGCGTGCAGCAACTCTTGCAACCATACTTCGAGCCGCTCGCCACCGATGGCCTTGCCGCTGGTTACCAAACCTGCGCGGGCGCCGTCGTCCAGCGCCAAGCCCTCCAACATCGGCGCCTCGGGACCGCACAGGGTGGCGAGCAGCGTCGCTCGCAAGTACGCCAAGAATTCCGACAGCCAATCCCCTTCGGATCCTTCGATCGGAGGCAAGGCCTGGAGCAAGGCGGGCTTGTCGGCGGCCAAGATCAAGGCCACCACATGCGCCATACCCCCGCCTTGGCCTTCGCCGGCCAGCCTTTCGATGTCGGCCAAACGGGGTTTGTCCCCCACCATGGCCAGCAGTTGGTCGGCGATCGAAAGCGCATCGCGCATCCCGCCCCGCGCCCGTCGAGCGATCTCGTCCAGCACGCCGGCTTCGGCGTCGATGTGCTCGGCGGCGAACACCTGCTCGAGCCGGTGCACGATGCGCTCCTCCGGCAACAGGCTGAGCTTGAGCACCTGACAGCGCGAAAGGATCGTGTCGAGGACCTTGTGGGGCTCGGTGGTGGCGAACAGGAATTTGACGTGTTCGGGGGGCTCTTCGAGGATCTTGAGCAGCGCGTTGAAGGCTGCCTTCGAGAGCATGTGCACTTCATCGATGAGGAAGATCTTGAAGCGCGCCGCGAGCGGCATGTACGCCGCTTGGTCGCGCAAAACACGCACGTCTTCGACGCTGGTGTTGGAAGCGGCATCGATTTCGATGATGTCCGACTCGCCACCCTGCTCCAAACCCCGGCAACGGGCGCACTCCCCACAGGGTTCGGGGGTTGGCCCCTTTTCGCAGTTGAGCGCCTTGGCCAAGAGCCGCGCCGTGGTGGTCTTGCCCGTACCGCGCGGACCCGTGAACAAGTAAGCATGGCCGATGCGACCGGACTCGATCGCCCCACGCAGGGTGTTCAGGACGATTTCCTGCCCCGCCACCTCGGCAAACGTCCGGGGGCGATACTTGCGGGCCAGAACCAAGTACGACATGGCATCAGGATAGCCGATTTGCGCGCCAGAACACGTGGCGATACGGAACCGCGCCCATTCGGGTTCGCCAGCAGGACGTTTTGGGCCCTGCGTTGCTGCAAAAAACTCCAGCCGGACGACACCAGCCGGACAACACCAGCCGGACAACACCAGCCGGACAACGATGACGGCGCGCTTGCCGGAGGGCCCGGGCGCCGGTGCCTGGACCAAGGACCTTAGGGCTGCTCCGTTCCCGGCCTGACCCGGTTCGGCCCCGGCCCATCACTGGACCCGGACCCACCGCCAAGCGCGCCAATCGTCGACCACGGGCGCGCCCTTCCACGCCCACATGCGGGGGGCGGGAACCGGCGGGCCCTCCCCTTGTTCCCACCGCCATGCGCCTGGGCGCCGCCAGCATCGTGGACGTCGTCGAACGGTCCGGGGATGGCAAGGGGTGGCGGAGAGGGAGGGATTCGAACCCTCGGTGCAGTTACCCACACACACGCTTTCCAAGCGTGCTCCTTCGGCCACTCAGACACCTCTCCAGGGGATCCCATGCAAGGACAGAGCGCGCAGCCGATGGATCGTCCAACGAATTCGACCACGCGCCTCACCTCAAACGGGACATGCTTGTTGGGACAAACGCAGGCGGAGGATGGCGGTGAGGGAGGGATTTGAACCCCCGGTACCCTTACGGATACTCTGGTTTTCGAAACCAGCCCGTTCAGCCGCTCCGGCACCTCACCACTGGGAAGCTTCCGGGCAGGCTAGGCCTGTCCGGACTCCTCCACGGAATCCTTCGCCATGTCAGCGCCGGGTCCCGAACGAATCCGGGACTGGCGTGCCGCCATGCGTTTGCTTTGAAAGAACTCTTGAAGCAGCGCTCGGGCCTCGGCGGCCCGCACTCCTTCACTGTAGTCGACCTGGTGGTTGGCACCCGCTACTTGCAAGACTTGCCCGAGCGAAGCACCACCCCCAAACTTTTCGTCCCGCACCGCCCAAACCACGCGCGCGATGCGGGCGTGTACCATAGCACCTGCGCACATGAAACAAGGCTCCACAGTCGTATAAACGACCGCCCCGGGCAAACGCAGGTCCCCGGTTGCCCGGGTCGCCCTCGAAAGGGCGCGCAGCTCGGCGTGGGCCAGGGGATCCCGCCGCCAGCGGGTGAGGTTGTGGCCACGGGCCAGCACCCGACCATCGAGGACGATCACCGCGCCAATGGGCACCTCATCGCGATCGAAGGCGCGCCGCGCTTCGGCCAGCGCAAAACCCATGTAGAGCTCGTCGGAGAGCCGTTCCGGGCGTTGCTCGTCGAGCTCAGGGTCGGGGCTCATGGCCGGGGGCTGCAGGTGGGGCAAACGGGGCTCGGAGCAAGGCTCCAAGCGGCCGTGGTGGACAAAAAGGGTCTAGGTTTTCAGGGATCGTGGGGCCCCACGTCTCCACCAGCCTAGGCCTTAGGGGGCAGCCGGGGCTCGTTGAGGCGGCCGGGGCCCGCTCAAGGGGGGTCCCGCGCCAGGATCGCCGGACGGCCCCCCCGGGCTCGTGGGGGCATCCCGCGCATCCAAGGTGGGATGGTACACCCGTCAGGATTCGAACCTGAAACCTCCTGATCCGTAGTCAGGTGCTCTATCCAGTTGAGCTACGGGTGCTTGGGCGCAAATTTGTAGCGGTGTCGGCGGGGCGTGTCAAGCAACCTCCCCCACCGGAAAACCAATTCCCCCCAATTCCTGGGGATCCCCGCGAAGGAGCCTGCTTCCTAGGGCCTAGACCACCGAGCGCGAGGACTCCGACCCGGGCCCAATGGGTGGCCAAGGGAAAATCCGAAGGGAACGGTATTGCGCTTCATACGCAGTATGCTGCCAGCAACGGCCACGGAAGCAGCTTGGGTGGGAAGCATCGGGAACGTTGCAGACCCTCCCACGCAAGGGGACAAAACCCCGGTCGTGCACGAACCGAGTCTGGTCGTAGGTGCGGGCCAAGCTGTACCCTGTGGGCATGAGTCTCTCCGCCAATCCCGCCCACTTCGTCCGCCTGGAGGACCTCTCCGACCGCGAGTTGGAAGACGTGCTCGACCTGGCCACCCGGCTCAAGCGGGGCGTGTCGCGTACCGACCTATTGGGGCTGAGCGTGGGACTGTTGTTCTTCCGCCCCTCGTTGCGCACGCGCACTTCGCTGGAGGTGGCGCTGCACCAGCTGGGCGGACACCCGGTCAACCTCAACGCGGCCTCGGATTTTTGGGAACTGGAAGCCCGCGACGCCCGCCTCATGGACGGCGTTGCGCCGGAGCACATCAAGGATGCGGCCGCGGCGCTCTCGTGCTACGTGGACGCCATCGCGATCCGTCCCGCCCTGGCTGGCAAGTCCTGGGCCGTGGACCGCCAGGACGAGCAAATCCAATCCTGGGTTCAGCACTCCAAAGTCCCGATCATCAACATGGAGAGCGCGCTGTGGCATCCGCTGCAAGCCTTGGCGGACCTGATGACCTTGCGCGAGTCGCTTGGGGAGCTGCAGGGCAAGCGCCTCACCATCGCATGGACCCAATCCCCCACCCCCTCCAGCCCAGCGGTGGTGCACTCGGTCATGCTGGCTGCCTTGCGGTCGGGCATGGAAGTCCGGGTCGCCCACCCCACCGGCTACGACCTGGATGACGAAGTGCTCCGACAAGCCCGGGAGTTGGCGAAAGCCCGCCATACGACCCTGGATACGGGCATGGACCTGCGCAGCGCGGCCGAAGGCAGCCATGTGATCTACGCCCGCTCCTGGTGGAGCCTGCAAACCTACGGCAAAGGCAGTTTGGCCGCCCAACGCGGCGCCCGCCAGGGCACCTGGTGTGTGGATGACAGCGTGATGGAACTCGGAGACCAAACACGCCTGATGCATCCCATGCCGATTCGGCGCAACCTGGAGGTGACCGACCGGGTCTTGGATAGCAAGCACAGCTTGATCATCGAGCAAGCGGCCAACCGCCTGCACACCCAAAAAAGTCTGCTCTCCCTGCTCTTGCGCCATTAAACCGCTGCACCATGGTCTCCCCCGACTTCGTGCACCTGCACGTACACTCCGAGTACAGCTTGCTCGATGGAGCCAACCGGATCGGTGATCTGGTCAAGGCTTGCCAAGCCGATGGGCAGGGCGCCTTGGCGCTGACCGACCACGGCAACATGTACGGCGCCATCGAACTGTACAAAAAATGCACCGAGGGCGGCATCAAGCCGTTGGTGGGATGCGAGGTGTACATCGCCAAGCAGTCGATGCACCAGTCGCACAGCAAGCGCAAGGGCAACGGCTACAGCCACTTGACGCTCTTGGCGCGCAACGAGGAAGGCTACAAGAACCTGATGAAGCTCTCCTCGGAGGCCTTCGTCAACGGCTACTCGTTCCGCCCGCGGATCGACATGGATCTGTTGGCCCAACACGCTGCGGGCATCTCCTGCCTCTCGGGTTGCCTCGCCGGGGAAATCAACCAACTGTTCCTGCAGGACAAGGAATCCGAGGCCCAAGCCTTGGCTGGTAGGCTGCGCGACTTGTTCGGCCCCGAGCACTTCTGGCTCGAACTGCAGCGCAACGGGATCGAGATCCAAACCAAAGCCAACGAATCGCTGTACCGCTTGCACCAAGCGACCGGCATCCCGTTGGTGGCCACCAACGACATCCACTACCTGCGCGCGGAAGACTGCCACACCCAGGACATCCTGCTGTGCATCAACACCGGCGCCAAGCGCAGCGACGAGAAGCGTTTTCGCTTCGACACCGAATCGCTGTACTTCAAGACGCGCGAGGAAATGGCGCACATGTTCCGGGACCTACCGGACTCGTTGCAGGCCACCATGGATGTGGCCGAGCAGGTGAACCTGGAGATCGAATTCGGCAAGTACCATATGCCCGAATTCGTCAGCGAAACCGGCGAGTCCGCCAACGACCTGCTCGACCGTTTGCTGGCCGAACGCTTGCCGAAGCTCTACCCGGGCGACAACCACCAGGCGCGCGAGCGGTTGCACCATGAAGTCCAGGTGATCAAAGAGTTGGGCTTTGTCAGCTACTTCTTGATCGTTTGGGATTTGATCCGCTGGGCACGCCAGAACCACATCCCCGTGGGACCTGGGCGCGGTTCGGCGGCCGGTTCGATCGTGGCCTACCTCTTGGACATCACCCGCGTCGATCCGCTCAAGTACGACCTGTTGTTCGAGCGCTTCTTGAACTCGAGCCGGGTGTCGATGCCCGACATCGACATCGACTTCTGCAAGGACGGGCGTGAAGCGGTCATCGAATACACGCGCCAGAAGTACGGTCGCGATAGCGTGACGCAAATCGTGACCTTTGGGACCATGGCCTCGCGCACGGTCGTGCGCGACGTGGGTCGCGTGCTCGACATCCCTCTGCGCGAGATCGACAAGATCGCCAAGAAGATCCCCTCGGGCCCCGGTGCGCCGACCCTTGGAAAGGCGCTTGAGTCGGATGCCGAACTGCAGGCCTTCCGCAACCTCGGACCCGAGTACGAGGAGCTGTTCAACTTTTCGGTGCCCCTCGAAGGCATGGCGCGGCACGTTTCGACCCACGCAGCCGGCGTGGTGATCACCCCCCGCCCGACCCACGAGTTCGTGCCCCTGGGCCGCAACGGCGAGGACATCACCACCCAGTACTCCGCACCGCAGCTCGAGGAACTCGGGCTGCTCAAGATGGACTACCTGGGGCTGCGGACGCTCACGATCATCGAGAAGACCCTGCGCAACATCGAAAAGATGGGCGGCACACCTCCGGACATCGAAAACCTGCCCGAGGGAGATCCGGCCACGTACCAGATGCTGATGCAGGGTGACACCCTGGGCGTCTTTCAGCTCGAATCCGAAGGCATGCGCAAGTTGCTCGCGCGACTCAAGCCCGACTGTTTCGAAGACATCGCGGCCGTGCTCGCGCTGTATCGGCCCGGCCCGCTGGAGTCGGGCATGGTCGACATGTTCGTGGACCGCAAGCACGGTCGCGAAGCCATCCAATACCCCCACCCCAGCGTCGAGAAGATCCTCAAGGGCACCTACGGCTGCCTAGTCTACCAGGAGCAGATCATGCTCGCCTCGGTGGAGCTAGGCGGATTCTCGCTCAACGATGCCGACAACTTGCGCAAGGCGATGGGCAAGAAGAAGCCCGAGATCATGCAAAAGTTCTCGGCGCAGTTCCTCGAAGGCGCGGAACGCAATGGAGCTTCACGCGAGACCGCCCAAGAGGTCTGGGACATCATCCTCAAGTTCGGAGGGTACGGCTTCAACAAGTCGCACACGGCGGCTTATGCCGTCATCACCTACCAGACCGCCTACCTCAAGGCGAACTACCGCACCGCCTTCTTGGCCGCCAACTTCAGTTGTGAAATGGGCGATTCGGACAAGGTCAAGAACTTCCTCGACGACAGCCGCAAGGCCAACGTTCGGATCGTTCCGCCGGGGATTTCCCATGCGGTGTGGGATTTCGAAGCCCTGGAAGAGGGCGTGATCGGGTTTGGCTTGGGGGCCATCAAGGGCATGGGCAAGCGCGCCGCCGACACGTTGATCGCCGCGCGCGACCGGGTGTTGGCGCAGGACAAGCCCCTCACTTTGCATACCCTCGCGGGCGAAGCCGATCCCGCTCAGGTCGGCAAACTCGCTTGGGAGGCGATCATCAAGGCGGGTTGCTTCGACGAAACTGGCCACAACCGCGGCGCGGTTTTGGCAGCACTCGATGGGGCCTTGGCCGATGGTTCGGTCGCAGCCGATGCGCGCAAGACCGGGCAAATGTCGATGTTCGACATGTTTGGCGGGGCCGAAGCCGATGCGAGCGATCCGTCGGCACCGGCCGCGGACGGGATCGACGACAGCAAGGCCCTGAGCGACATGGATTCCTTGGCCCTCGAGTACGAGGTACTGGGGTTCTACTTGACCGGTCACCCGCTGCAGGAAAAGGCCGGCATGGTGAGCCTGCTTTCTTCCTCCCCGATCCCGGCCTTTGCGAACCTTCCCGGTGGCAGCGAAGTGCGCGTGGCGGGACTTGTGCTGCAGAAGGCGGAACTCGTGGTCAAGACCGGACGGATGGCCGGGCAAAAGATGTGCCGTTTCCGGCTCGAGGACTTGCACGGCTCGATCGCCGCAACGGTCTTCCCGCGCACCTACGAAGAGCACCGCGATGCGATCGAGGATGGCCAGGTGATCCTCTGCATCGCCAAACTCGAAGATTCGGGCGAGGAGCCGGCTCTGATCGTCGACCGCATCATGCCCCTGGCGAGTGCGCTCGAAGTCTTCCAAGGCGGCCTCTCCATCCAGCTTGATCCGCGCGATGAGACGCACCTCGAGCGCCTGCAAGGGGTGCTCGACAAGCACCGCGGCGAACGCCCCTTGTTCTTCCAAGTCACGGGCGACGACGGGCGCTTGCGGCGGGTGCGGACCCCCAAAGCCGGCGTGAACATCAACGAAGGCTTGGCACAGGAGCTGATTGAGCTCCTGGGTGAGGGGCGGGTGGGACTGGTGCGCATCTAGCCGCTCAGCTCAGTGCACCAAAGGCTTCACCGACAAACGATACCAAGCTGCGGATTGGACGAAGCTTGCCAGCGGCTGACCCGAGGCGGTCCGCCCTGATACCCGCACGTCTGCCAGTTCCGAACCCGCGAAGGCGCCCGGTTGCACCACGATCCAGGCGTTGGGATGCAGTGTTTGGAAGGGAAACACCGCGCGATCCCCTGCGGTTGTTTCCACCACCAACTCGATTCCTTCGGCGCTTTCGCGTCCTTCGGTGGTGTGCACCACAAGCGTATCGTGCCTGCCAAAGCGCAAGCCTGGCGGGAAGGCGATCGATTGCTCAAAGCCCCCGCCCTTCGCTTCCAGCGGGGAAACGCTTCCCGCTTCGACCGTGGAAGGCGCCGCGCTGATCACCGGATGGAAGTCGTGCAGGACAAAGGAAGCTTCGGGGGTCAAAGTCGCAATCACCAAGCGGATGGGTTCCGAACTCGCTTGCTCCGATAGTGCCGGAACCACGACGCGCTTGCGCCCTGTGGACCACGGAATCGATAGCAGCGCCTTGTCGGACCCCAGGTCGAGCCGCACCTCTCCGGCGGTCAGCTCGCCGTCGATCACAAACTCCAACGCACCTTCGCCACTGCGTCCTAGCCAGCCGGGCCCCACTTCCGCCGCCACCCGGCCATCCACGACCGCGAGCGGTGTCCCGAGCGGCGCGGAGGTGGCGAGGATTTTGTCCCACACGGGCAAATCCACCGTGTGCGGGGGCGGAAAGCTGGCAAACAGGTCACCCGCCCCTTGGAAAACGACCCAACTAGGCACGTTGAGCGCCATCGCCTGCACCAGGTGGTTCGGGATCTCTTCGATCACCACCTCGGGCCATCCGCTGGCTTCGCGCGCGTGCAGCATTTCGGCCAAGCTCGCGTGGGGCGTTCCGCCTAGGATTGCGTGCGAATCAACAGCGATGCCGAAGTAGTGTGACAGAAACGAGGCAAACAGCCCGTGGCCGCTGAAGCTCGTGCCGCACAGGGCGATCGGCGAGCTGGCATCACCCAGCGGCATGGTCTCCAGCCGATCGCCCACCACCTCGACCATCGGACAGTTGTAGGTGGGTGCATCGCTTTCCCGCAGCTGGATGCCCATCAGCACAGGCAGATCTCCAACCGGGGCCGTGGTGATCGCCGGGACTTCGCGCACGTGGCCGCGGCGCTCGCCCAGCGGCGCGAGCAACCCGGTTTGGGCCGCCACCGCCTCGGCCGACCGCTGCATGCCCTGGGTGGACCAATGGGTGTCGACTCGCAGGTACATCTTCGTGGGATCCTGGCCTTCCAGCGCCGGCAACAGGTCCACGCACTCGACGCCTCGGGCGCGCATCGCGGGAACGACCGCTTCGTCGAAGGCACGCCGTGCATCCACCCCCATCGGGAGGTTGGCCTGGCACACCACCCCTTTACGCGGCACCGGGACCAAGATGTGGCGCATCCCGAGCGCCGCAAGCCGGCGGGAGATCGCGCCTTGGACGGCCGCCTCGCGCGTGGCCCCCAACTCGGGGGGCGCCTTGGGGGTTTGGATCCGTTCTTTCAGGAACAGCATCCCCTCGCGCCCGGCCATGACCGTCTTGCCGGTCTCACGCAGGCTGCGAAACAGGAATTCGGTGTAGGGCTTCGCCAGCTTCTTGCGGACTCGGGAGGTGAGCCGCAAGTGATGCTCGATGAGCTTGGCCATCGAACCATCCGACCACTTGGCGTTGCGGTGCATCGCGTCGTCTTCGGCCTTTTCGATCCCAACCAAGCTCGGCTTCGGCAAGCGCCAAAAGGAATCCACCAGCGTGGTCCCTAGCACGATGGAGCCATTGGCGACCAGGATCGCGCCGATCACCAAGGCCCGCAAACGCGGGGTCGGGCGGGGCGGAGGAACCTCGATCAAACCATCGGGCGAAACGCCCCTAGAATTGGAAGTAGAGGAAGGGCACATGGCTGACGTAGTGGAGGTGGATCAGAGATAGCCAAAACGCGGCCTGGAGCGGGACCGCCCAACGGAGGTTGGCTTGGTAGAGAAGCTGTTGCGTGGTGGGAAAGAGCCACAACGCGATGGCGCCGCCCAGGGCGGCCACCCCGTGGATGGGTCGCAAGGCGAGCTGCCCCTGGCCGGATCCCAAGCCCACGAGCGATTGCCAATAGGCCCAGGCCTCGTCGATCGAGCCGGCGCGGAAGAGCACCCACCCGAAGATCACCAGCACGAAGGTCAGCGCGATCTGCGCAAAACGCGGAAAACCCGCATAGAACGAACTCTTGCCCGATAGCCGTTCCGCCACCAACCAGAACCCCTGGTAGGCGCCCCAAGCCACGAACGTCCAATTGGCACCGTGCCACAGTCCTCCGAGCAGCATCGTCAGGCTTAGGTTGATGTAGGTGCGTACCACCCCTTTGCGGTTGCCGCCGAGCGGGATGTAGAGGTAGTCGCGCAGGAAACTCGACAGCGAAATATGCCAACGCCGCCAGAAGTCCGTGATCGAGATCGAGCGATAGGGCTGGTCAAAGTTGACCGGAAACTGGAACCCGATCATCAACCCCAGGCCGATGGCCATGTCCGAATACCCCGAAAAGTCGAAGTAGATCTGAAAGGTGTACGCGAGCGCCCCGAGCCACGAATGACCCGCGGTCAAGCCATCGCCCGCAAAAGCGGCATCGGCGAGCTCCCCCAGGATGTCCGCGACCAGGATCTTTTTGACCATCCCGGCCTGGAAAGCCAACATGCCGCGATAGAACTTGCTGCGCGTGTGGCTGCGATCGTGCAGTTGGTCCGCCAGCGTGTTGTAGCGCACGATCGGTCCCGCCACGAGCTGGGGAAAGAGCGAGACGTAGCACATGAAGTCCTGGAAAGACTTCACCGGCGCCGCGGATCCGCGGTACACGTCGATCGTGTAGCTCAGTGTTTGGAAGGTGTAGAACGAGATTCCAACCGGCAACACCACGGTCGCAAAGTGCAGGCTGGGGCCTCCAAACGGCGCAAAAATCGCATTGAGTGTGTCGACGCCAAAGTTGAAGTACTTGAAGTACCCCAGCAAGCCGAGGTTCGTTACCAGCGACAGATACAACCAAGCCTTGCCCCGCTCGCCGCGCTCGCGCAATCGGGTGATTCGTTGTCCTGCGGTGTAGTCCACCACCGTCGACAGCCACATCAGCAAGACGAAATCCGGCCGCCACCAGCCATAGAAGACGTAACTCGCAACGGCGATGATCGTCGACCGCCAGCGCTTGGGGCAGGTGTAGTAAAGCCCCAAGAACAGGGGCAGAAAGAAGTACAGGAAAATCCCGCTTGCGAAGACCATCGAGCTCTTAGGGGAAAGACGAGCCGCCGGTTGGGCGGTGGGGATCGAAGGACGATCGGCCGCTATGGGCTCGCAGGCCCGATAAGGCTAGAAGCGCGTTGAGGGGAGTGGTCGTTAAGAAACGATGAGGGCCATCGCAGGGTCTTAGGACAAGGCAAGTCTGTCTCCATCGGATCCAGCGCCTCAGCGCGCTCGGCTCGAGTTCCCTGCCAGGTGGACGGTGGCCCTTGGAAGGAGCGCACCAAATCTTTGCAGTCCCTTTGTGTAGCAGGACGACCCGAGCGTACCCTAGGCCCCCATGAAGAGCATCTGCGTGTACTGTGGGTCCCGCTCGGGCAACGACCCGGCGTTTGCAAAACTCGCGGAGACGGTGGGCGAAGCCCTGCTCGAACGCAACTTGCGCCTCGTGTACGGGGGCGGCAAGGTCGGCTTGATGGGCCTGGTGGCCGACTCCGTGTTGCGCGGAGGCGGGGAAGTGATTGGGGTGATCCCCGATGCCCTGGTCCAACAGGAAGTCGCCCACCAAGGCCTCACCCAGCTCTTCGTGACGCGCTCGATGCACGAACGCAAAACCCTCATGGCCACGCTTTCGGATGGATTCCTGGCGCTGCCAGGTGGCATCGGCACCCTGGAAGAGGTGTTCGAGATCTGGACCTGGTCGTACCTTGGCTACCACCAAAAGCCCTTGGGCTTGGTCAACGCGGCCGGGTACTTCGACAGCCTGATCGATTTCCTACGGCACGCGGGGGACCAAGGATTCGTGCAAGGATCCCAGAAGGACATGCTGCTCGTCGATCAGGATCCCCGCTCGGTGCTCGACCGTTTCGATAGTTACGTCCCGCCTCCTTCGCTAGCTTCGCTGCGCAAAGGACAGATTTAGGCGCGAGTATGGCTCGCAGGGGGGCCCCGGCCGCCCGCCGGAGAACCTCGCCAAGCCAGAGGATGCCGGGTACCACGTGGGGCCCGAACCAACAACTCCGGCCCGGCCACCTTTGCAGGCAACCGGGCCGGAGGGCGGACGCGAACGTCCTATCCGCCAACGTCACTCGACGGGGGCCGATTCCTTGGGAGTGCGCTCGACGAACTCGAGGATGGCGCGCTCGCCCCCATCGCCCAAGCGGCGCTTGGCCAGCTTGATGATGCGGCAGTAGCCACCGGGGCGTTGGGCAAAGCGCGGGCCGAGCACTTCGAAAAGCTTCTCGGTGGCCGACTTGCTGCGCAACTGGGCAAAGGCCCGGCGGCGGTTGTGTTGGGTCGCTTCCTTGGAAAGGGTCACCAGCTTCTCGACGAAGGGCTTCACGGCCTTGGCTTTGGGCAAAGTCGTGATGATGCGCTCGTGCTCGATCACCGACGCCGCCATGTTGCGGGTCATGGCGATGCGGTGGCTGGTGGTGCGACCGAGTTTGAATCCGGATACGCGGTGTCGCATGGTAGTGGCTTGGAAAGGGGGTAGACGGGGTTCTGAGGCTGGGTGGTTTAGCCGTTGACGTTCATTCCGAAGGCCAGGCCACGCTCGGCAAGCTTCTGCTTGATCTCGGTCAAGCTGGTCTTGCCCAGGTTCTTGAGGTGCATCACTTCGTTTTCGCTGAGGGACACCACGTCCATCAGGGTGCGAAGGTTGGCGCCATCCAGGCAGTTGCGAGCGCGCACGCTGAGCTCCAGCTCAGAGATGGGCAAGCTGAGCAGCTTCTGCAGCTCGGACTGCTTTTGGTTGTTGCGGTTGAACTCCGACGTGGCCGGGCTTTCCGCCAAGGGATCGCGCTCGGGGTTGGAGTCGTACAACACAAAGGGGTTCAGGTGCTTGCGGTAGATCTTGGCGGCTTCGGTGAGCGCCAACTCGGGCGTCATCGTTCCGTCGGTCCAGACTTCCAGCACCAAACGATCGTAGTTCGTGAACTTGCCCACGCGGGTGGCTTCCACGGCGAAACGCACGCGGTGCACCGGCGAGTAGATCGAGTCGACCGGGATGGTGCCCAACTCTTGGGCCTCGTCGCGGTTCTCGTCCGCACCCACGTAACCGCGGCCACGACGGACTTCGAGATCGATCTCCAAGTCACGGTCCATGGTCAAGGTGCACAGGTGCAGCGCGGGGTTGGCCACGCGGGCGTCCCCCGGGCACTCCACGTCGGCTCCGGTCACATCCCCTTCTTCGCTGCGGCGGATCCGGCACGTGATCGGGCCATCCCCGTCGTACTGGATACGCAGCTGCTTGAGGTTCAGGATCAGATCGGCGATGTCCTCGTACACTCCCTCCAAGCTGTCGAACTCGTGGTTCGCTCCGCCGATGCGCACGGAAGTGACCGCGGCTCCGGAAATGGAGGAAAGCAGCACGCGCCGCAAACCCGTTCCGATCGTATGGCCGAAACCCCGCTCAAAGGGCTCGATGTAGAAACGGCCATAGGACTTGGTCAGGCTCTCCCTGTCCGGTTGTACCTTGCTCGGTAACTCAAAATTGCGCCAACGAATTCGCATGGTTAGGACCCCTTACTTCGAGCAAAGCTCGACGATTAGCTGTTCTTGAATGGGGAATTGGAAGTCTTCACGCTTGGGAAGACCCGAGACGGTCACGGTCATCGCATCGGCGTTGGCATCGAGCCAAGTCGGGACCGCGCTGCCTTTGTTCAGTTCGAGGGCCTCGGAGACCATCTTCTTGGTGTTTTCCTTGGAGCGCGGCGATACCACATCCCCCGGGCGAACCTGGTAGGAGGGAATCGTCAGGCGCTTGCCGTTGACCAGGAAGTGGCCGTGGTTGACCAGTTGCCGAGCCTGGGCCAGGGTCGTGGACATACCGGCGGCCAGCACGACGTTGTCGAGGCGGCGGCTCAGCTGGGCCAACAGGTTCTCACCCGTGTTGCCCTTGAGGCGCTCGGCTTCCTTGAAGTACAGCATGAACTGCTTCTCCAAAACGCCGAAGACGCGCTTGAGCTTTTGCTTCTCGCGCAGGCGGACACCGTAGTCGGTGACCTTACGACGGTTCTGGGCGTGCACTCCGGGCGGGTAGTCGCGCTTCTGGAGCGCGGCGACCTTGCCGCTGGAGCTGTTCTGGCCGAGGAAGAAGAGGTTCATCCCCTCCCGGCGACATTGTTTGACCTTGGGTCCGGTGTAACGAGCCATGTTTTCTCTAGGGTGAGCGGGCCTGGTTGGGCGAGTCTTGGGCTGGACGTGGTTTAGACGCGGCGACGCTTGCGAGCGCGGCAGCCGTTGTGGGGCAAGGGGGTGACGTCTTCGATCAGCGACACGCGCAAGCCCGCGTTGGACAGGGCGCGGATGGCGGACTCGCGGCCCGAGCCAGCGCCCTTGACGCGCACTTCCACTTCCTTCATGCCGTGCCGGATCGCGTTTTGAGCGGCGGTTTGGGCCGCGCGCTGGGCCGCGAAGGGCGTGCTCTTACGGGTTCCTTTGAAACCCATGCTGCCGGCGGTGCCCCAGGCGATGGTGTCACCCTGCATGCTGGTCAGCGTGACATGGGTGTTGTTGAACGTGGCCTTGATGTGGGCCACGCCCTTGGGGACGTTCTTGCGCGGCTTGCGCTTGGCTGCCTTTGCCATAATGCTTCGGATCGAGGGGGTTGGGGGGTTGTTCGGGGGTGTTCGAGCAGAACGCCAGGCGTTACTTCATGCCCTTGACGGACTTCTTGCCGGCCACGGTGCGCTTCGGACCCTTGCGAGTACGGGCGTTGGTACGGGTGCGCTGGCCGCGGACCGGGAGGCCACGACGATGGCGCAGGCCCCGGTAGCATCCGATTTCGCGCAGACGGGTGATGTCGGAGGCCAGCGACCGGCGCAGCTCCCCTTCCACCAGGTACTCCTTGCGCAACAGCTCTGCCATGTCGCGCAGGTGCACTTCGGACAGTTCACGCACCTTGGAACCCGGATCCAATCCGAGTTTGGCGCAAAGTTGATTGGCCGTGGTACGACCCACACCAAAGATGTAGGTCAAACCGATTTCCAACCGCTTGTGATTGGGGATGTCGACTCCGACTACGCGTGCCATGTTTTGTGTTCTCCTGACGGGGGTGAGCTTGGCTTACTTGCCTTGCTTCTGCTTGTGACGGGGGTCGGCCTTGCAAATGACGCGCACCACGCCCCGGCGGCGGACGATCTTGCATTGGGCGCACATGCGCCGGATAGAGCTGCGTACTTTCATCTTCTTCTCCTGCTACGACGGCGCCCTCCCGGGCTCCGACGGCGTTCTCCACGGCACGTTATGCGCCCTTTGGTCAAGTCGTACGGGGACATCTCGACGGTGATTTTGTCCCCGGGCAGGATCCGGATGTAGTGCATCCGCATCTTGCCGCTCACGTGCGCCAAGATCTCGTGACCGCTCTCCAGCTTAGCCCGAAAACGGGCGTTGGGAAGGGCTTCGGTCACGATAGCCTCGACGGTGATCGGTTCTTCCTTGGACATTACTGCCGCACCTCCATGCGGCGGCCCAGGCATGCCATGCAGGCATCAAAGACCTCTTCCTGGGCATTCTGCCCGTCTACGGTGCACAGGCCACTCCGGCTGGAGTAGTACTGCACGAGGGGTTGGGTCTTGGCGTGGTATTCTTGCAGGCGCGTGCGGACCACCTCGGCGGTGTCGTCCTTGCGCTGGGTGAGCTCCCCGGAGCACTGGTCGCAGACGCCAGCCTTGGCCGGGGGGTGGAAGGTCAGGTGGAAGATCGACCCGCAGTCCTTGCAGGTGCGCCGTTCCACGATGCGCTTCTCGATGGCTGAGTCGGGGACTTCGATGTTGATGACCGTGGGGTGGTTCTCCCCCAGGCGTTGGCCGAGGGCTTCGGCCTGGGCCAGGGTGCGCGGGAAGCCATCCAGGAGGTACCCGAGACCGCAATCCGGCTGGGCCACCCGATCGAACAGCATCTCGAGCACCAGCTCGTCGGGAACCAATTCGCCCTGATCCATGTAGCCGCGAGCCTTCGCCCCCAGGGCCGTGCCCCCCGCCAAGTTGGCGCGGAACAGGTCCCCCGTGGAGACGTGGGGCATACCGAGAGCCTGGGCCAAGCGCACGGCTTGGGTCCCTTTTCCGGCTCCGGGAGCTCCCAGAAGGATCACGACGGTCTGGGTCATGGCTACTTGGCGCCCCCTTGGCTGGGCTTCTTGCCCTTACCGGATTGGGCCCAACGGGCCTGGCCTTGGCCTTGGGCGCCTTCCTCGGTTCCCTCGTAGGTCTTCATGACCAACTGGGCCTGGAGCTTGTCCATCAACTCGAGCGCAACCCCCACCACGATCAGCACCGAGGTGCCCGTGACGAAGTACTGCATCGAGCGAGTCATGCCCGAGTCCTTGGTGATGAAAGCGGGCAGCACGGCCACGAGGGCCAAGAACGCCGCCCCCACCAGGGTGACCCGGGTGAGCACGTTGGAAAGGTACTCGGCCGTCTTCTGACCCGGGCGGATGCCAGGGACGAAGGAGCCGTGCTCGCGCAGGTTGTTGGCGATCTCTTCGGGCTGGAACATCAGGCGGTTCCAGAAGAAGCAGAACGAGAAGATCAGGACCAAGTAGAACGACACGTGCACGAAGCCCGTGGTGTCCTGGAGGGTCCCTTCCACGCTATGCCAACCGACCCACTTGAACAGCACCGTCGGAATCACGAACAGCACCGAGGCGAAGATGATCGGCATCACACCGGCCATGTTGACCTTGATCGGGAGGTAGTGACGCTGGCCACCATAGACGCGGCGGCCGCGGGTGAGGCGGGCGTACTGGATCGGAACCCGGCGCGCGCCCTTGTGCATGAACACCACGGCAAAGATCACCACGACCCAGACCGCCGTCAGGAACATCAGGATCTGCCAGAAGTTGGGGTTCGAAGTGATCGAAGCGAAGCTCGAAGGCATGACGGCGATGATGCCCGCCATGATGATCAAGGAGGCGCCGTTGCCGACCCCGTACTCCGTGATCAGCTCGCCGATCCACATCACCAACATCGAGCCCGCGATCAGCGAGAACACGACGATGCAGAACAGGGCCACGTGGTGGTGGCGCATGCCTTGATCCACCATCTGGGCCCCACCCGCCAGGAACACGCCGGTGTACACCAGGATGGCTTGGATCAGCGCGATCGGGACGACCGCCAAGCGGGTCCACTGGTTGATGCGCTTCTGGCCTGCTGCCCCTTCCTTCGAGATGGCTTCCAAGGCAGGCGACACTTTGGTCAGCATCGAAAAAATGATCGACGCCGAAATGTACGGCATGATCCCGAGGGCAAACACGGTCGTTTGGCCGATGGCACCACCCGACAGGGCCGACAACATTCCCATGATGCCCTGGTCCGCAGTCGACTGCAGGAACTTGGGATCGGTGCCGGGAATCGGAATCTGGAAACCCAACCGATAAACCACCAGCAAAACCAGGGTGCGGAATACGCGCTCCCTGGTCTCCGGGGTTTTGAACAGTTTTGTGAGTAGGTTATCCACCTGTGTTAGGCCTCGTCGGTTTGGGTTCCACCACCCGGTTGGCTGCCGGTCTCGAGCAGGATCACTTCGCCGCCAGCGGCTTGAATCTTCTCAGCGGCCGAACGGCTGCACTTGTGCGTACGCACGGTGAGCTTCTTGGTCAGTTCCCCGTTGCCCAGGACCTTGAGGAACTCCGTGTTCATGCTCGCCAAACCTGCGTTCAGGATGGCGGCCAAATCGACCGTGGAGCCGTTCTCGAAGCAATCGAGCTTGTCGATGTTGATGATCGTGTAGTCCGTGCGGAAACGGGCGTTGGTGAAGCCACGCTTGGGCACACGGCGGTAGATGGGCATCTGACCACCTTCGTAGCCAGCACGGCGGCTGGAGCCCGAGCGGGCGCCCCAACCCTTGTGGCCACGACCGGAGGTCTTGCCACTGCCGCTACCGATGCCACGGCCGATACGACGGGCGCGGGTGTTGCGGGTGCCCTTGGCACATACGGTTCTAAGATCCATGGTGGTCTTGCCTCTTGGGGCTAGAGTTGCACGCCCCGCAGGGACGCAACGGTTTCATAGGTGCGGAGTTGGGACAAGGCGTCCAGGGTGGCCTTGACCATGTTCACAGGGTTGGTCGAGCCATAGGCCTTCGAAAGCAGGTTTTTGATGCCCGCCATCTCGGCCACGGCACGCACCGAGGTGCCCGCGATGATGCCGGTACCTTCGGAGGCCGGGATCAGCACCACGCGAGCGGCGCAGTACTCACCGATGACCTCGTGGGGAATGCTGCCCCAGGCGGTAAGGGGAACGCGTTGCATGTGCTTGCGTCCGTCTTTGCCGGCCTTTTCGATCGCTCCGGGGACCTGACGGGCCTTGCCGAAGCCATAGCCCACCATGCCGCCGCGGTTCCCCACCACCGTCAAGGCGGCGAAGGAGAAGCGGCGCCCCCCCTTGACCACTGCGGCGCAGCGGTTGACGCGGATCAACTGCTCGGTGAGGTTCTCGATGTCGCCGATCTCCCCGGCGTCCATGTATTGGATTTTGTGTTTCATGGTCGGTTTAGAACTTCAGGCCAGCTTCGCGAGCGGCGTCGGCCAGGGCCTTGACTCGGCCTTGGTAGCGGGAGAAACCCCGATCCAAAACCACTTTGGTGACGCCGGCCTCGAGGGCCTTGCGGGCGATTTCCGCCCCGATGAATCGGGCCGTATCGCTCTTGGTCTTGCCCTTCATCTCCGCCTGCACGGTTTTGGCCGTGCTGGTGGCGGAGGCGAGGGTGTGTCCTTGGACATCGTCCACCACTTGCACGGAGATGTGCTTGCTGGAACGGTGCACAGAGAGACGGGGAAGGGTAGAGCGCTCGCGGATCAAACGACGCACGTGCGCGGCGCGGCGCTTGCGACGTTCGTTCTTCAGGGCAATCGTGGCTTTCATGGGGATGGAACCGGGAAAGGAAATCAGAAAACGGCTTAGGATCCGAAGCTCTTGCCAGACTTACGACGTACGAATTCACCCTCGTAGCGGATGCCTTTGCCCTTGTAGGGCTCGGGCGGACGCACCGCGCGGATGACGGCAGCAATTTGCCCCACGGCCTGCTTGTCGGCTCCTGCGAGCACGATCTTGGTCGGGGCCGGCGTTTCCACCGACACGCCCTGGGGCATGTCGAGGTCGACGGTGTGGCAGAAGCCGATGTTGAGGACCAACTTGGAGCCGGCCGCCTTCGCGTTCCAGCCCACCCCGACGATCTCGAGGCGCTTCTCAAAACCCTGGGTCACGCCCAGCACCATGTTTTGGACCAAGGCCCGGGTGAGGCCGTGGTAGGCGCGGGCCTGGCGGGCGGGACCGGATCCCGTCAGCTCGACCTTTGCTTCCTGACCTTCGACCACCAGCTTGACTTCGGGGCGCAGGGTGATGGACAGGGTGCCCTTGGGGCCCTTGACCGAAAGCGCGTTGGGCTTCGATTCGAGGGTGACTCCACCGGGGATGGAGATGGGTGCTTTTCCGATACGGGACATGGGAGGGATTCCTTCGCGGGAGATTCGACGGAGGTCTAGTAGATGGTGGCCAGGACTTCGCCGCCCACCTTGAGCTCGCGCGCTTGGCGGTCGGAGATCACACCCTTGGGGGTGGAGATCACGCAGATGCCTTGGCCGCGCAGGATCGGACGCAAGTCCGCCACCCCGGCGTAGATTCGACGGCCGGGCTTGCTGACGCGGTCGATCCGGCGGATCACGCGCTCACCTTCTTGCCCGTACTTGAGGTTGATGTGCAGGGTGCTCGAGGGCTTGCCCGGCTCCACGCGGTAGTCGTGGATGAATCCTTCGGCCTTGAGCACTTGGGCGACGCCGACGCGTTGACGCGAGGCGGGCATGTGCACCTTGGGCTGGCGGATGGAGTTGGCGTTGCGGATACGCGTGAGCATATCGGCGATGGGATCGGTCATCATGGGATGGGTCTCCTGTTCGTATCCGTCGAGTTACCAGGAAGCCTTACGCATTCCGGGGATCTGGCCGAGGTGGGCGCGTTCGCGCAGACAGATGCGGCAGATACCGAACTTGCGGTACACGGCGCGGGGGCGTCCGCAGAAGGTGCAGCGGGTGTAGCCGCGAACCTTGAACTTGGGTTCCCGGGCCGCCTTGGCGATCATGGATTTTTTGGCCATTGAGTGAGGGCTTTGGAAGGGGGCTGGGGCTAGTTGTTTTCGTCCTGGTCATGCTTTTTGAAAGGCATGCCGAGGGCTTTGAGAAGGGCGTAGCCCTGGTCGTCGGATTCCGCCGTGGTGACGAACGTGATGTCCATGCCCTGGGGGAAGTCGATTTGGTCGTAGGTCAGTTCGGGGAAGATCGATTGCTCGGCCAAACCCATGGTGTAGTTGCCACGTCCGTCGAGCTTGTCCTTGACTCCGCGGAAGTCACGGATACGCGGCAGGACCACCGCGATCAGACGGTCGGCGAACTCCCACATGCGGTCCCCGCGCAGGGTCACTGCACAGGCGATCGGCATGCCCTCGCGCAGCTTGAAGCCTGCGATCGAGTTCTTGGCCTTGCGGATGGTGGGCTGTTGGCCGGTGATGGCTGCCAAGTTCTTGGCTGCCACTTCCACCTTGGCTTTGCTTTCCACAGCACCCTTGACCCCCATGTTCACCACCACTTTGGTGAGACGGGGAATCTGCATGTCGTTGGTAAGGCCGAACTGCTCCCGGATCGCGGGGCGGATTTCGGTCTGGTACTTTTCTTTGAGCCTCGGGGTCATTGCATGCGCCTCCTAAGTATGGCCGGAATCGGGCGGAGCCCGGGCCTAAGCCTCCGTGGGCCGCTTGCGCGTGCCCTTACCGGTCTTGGCGTCCAGCAGCATGACGTTGGAGGCGTGCAAAGACGCCTCGAGCTCCACGCGCTCGCCTTGGGGATTCTGTTGGGTCGGCTTCTTGTGCCGAACCCGCATGTTGATGCCTTCGACGACGACGCGACCGCGCTCCACGTCCACTTGCGTGACCTGGCCCGTGCGTCCCTTGTCGTTACCGGCGATGATGATCACCTGATCTCCGCGCTTGACGTGCACTAGATCACCTCCTGGGACAGCGAAATGATTTTCATGAAGTTGCGCTCGCGCAATTCGCGGGCGACGGCACCGAAGATACGGGTTCCCTTGGGGTTCCCTTCCGCGTCGACGATCACCAACGCGTTGCGATCGAAGCGCACGTAGCTGCCGTCGGAACGGCGCGTGTTCTTCTTGGTCCTCACGATCACACCCTTGACGATCGAGCCGGGCTTCACTTCGGAGCCGGGGATCGCCTTCTTGACCGAGGCGACGATGATGTCCCCCAGGCCGGCGTAGCGACGGTGGGTACCACCCAAAACCTTGATGCACTGGACTTGCTTGGCTCCCGTGTTGTCGGCCACGTCCAGGTACGTTTGCATTTGGATCATTGGATTTCTCCCATCGGCAGCACGGCCTTATTGGTCACTTGGATCAAGCGGTAGCGCTTGAGTTTGGACATGGGCCGGCACTCCATGATCTCCACGGTGTCGCCCATGTGGGCTTCGTTCTTGGGATCGTGGGCGTAGACCTTGCTGTGGCGCCGAAGGTACTTGCCGTACTTGGGGTGCTTGAGCATGCGCTCGACGACCACGGCGATGGTCTGGTCCATCTTGTCGCTGGAAACGACTCCCGTGATGATTCGGCGGGCGTTGCGCTCGTCGCTGGCTTGTTGCTGTTGGTCGGACATTAGTTCTTGGGCTCCTCTCCGCGAATGCCGAGGGCACGCTCATGCAGGATGGTCTCTACCCGGGCGATCGAGCGCCGCAGGATGTTGATTTGGGCGGTGCTCTTCACACCACTGGTCGCTGATTTGAACCGCAAATCGAACAGCTCTTTCTTCATGTTGCCCATGTCGAAATCCAGCTCGTCGTTGGTCTTGCTTCGCACTTCTTCGATCTTCATCGTTGGTCTCCGGATTCCGTAGGCCTAGGTGGTGGGCAGGCGCTTCACCATGCGGACTTTGATGGGCATCTTGTGGGCAATCCGCTTGAAGGCCAGCTTGGCCTTTTCTTCGGTGACGTTGCCCAGCTCGAACAGGATGGTGCCGGGGCGCACGATGGCGGCCCAGTAGTCCAGATCACCCTTACCCTTACCCATCCGCGTTTCCGCGGGCTTCGAAGAGATCGGACGGTCCGGGAAGGCCCGGATCCAAATCTTAGCGGCACCTTGGGTAGCACGGTTGGCGGCGATACGGCTCGCTTCCAACTGACGGCCGGTGATGCGTCCCGCGTCGAGGGCTTGGAGACCGTAGTCCCCAAAGACGACCCGGTTGCCACGGGAGGCAAAGCCTCGGATGCGGCCTTTGAACACCTTGCGGTGCTGTACTTTTTTGGGCATGTACGCCATAGCGAATCTCCTTTGGGCGCCTACTGGCGGCCGCCGCCTCCCTGGGAACCACCTCGTCCGCGACCACCGCGGCGGGGACCACGTCCCCCACCCGCGCTGCGCTCAAATCGACCGCCCTGGGCGGAAAGGGCGCGGTAATCGATCTGCTTGCCGCGATCGATGTCACCCTTGTAAATCCAAACCTTGACCCCGATCTTGCCGTAGGTGGTCAAGGCTTCGGAGAAGCCGTATTCCACGTTGGCCTGCAGGGTCGAGAGCGGCACGCGACCTTCGCGCTCGGAGAGCACGCGGGCCATCTCCGCACCGCCCAGACGACCCGAGATTTGGACCTTGATGCCTTGGGCACCGGCCTGGATCGTGGTCTGGATGGCTTTCTTGACTGCCCGACGGAAACCCATGCGGCGACGCAGCTGGTCGGCGATGTTCTCGGCCACCAAGTTGGCGGACATTTCCGGGCGCTTCACCTCGTGGATGGTCAAGTGCACGGTGATCCCGCAGATCGCTTGCAACTCAGCCTTGAGTTGGTCGATCCGGATCCCCTTGCGCCCCACCAACACGCCCGGACGGGCGGTGTAGATCACGGCGTTGACAGCGTCGGCGGTGCGCTCGATCTCGATGCGCGGGATGCCGGCGGAGCCGTACTCCTTCATGATGTGCTCGCGCACCTTCTTGTCTTGCAACAAGAACTTGGCGAAGTTGCGCTTGCCGCCGTGCCAGCGGGAAGACCACGGCTCAATGTTGCCGATGCGGTACCCAGTCGGGTGGATTTTTTGTCCCATAGGTTGTTCGAAGGATCTAGAGATCCCCTCCCTGGTTGCGTTCCCGAACGATGACCGTCAGGTGACTGGTTTTCTTGGCGAAGGGCATGGCGCGCCCTTGCGGGCCCGGACGCCAACGCAAACGACCGTTGAGCATCGGCCCCTCGTCCGCCTGGCAGCCACTGATGTAGAGCCGGTTGACGTTGACGTTTTCGTCCTGGGAGGCGTTGGCAACGGCGCTCTGGACCACCTTCTTGTAGAAGGCGGCAGCGCGCTGCGGAGCAAACTCGAGGAGCTCGAGCGCTTCGTTGCAGTTGCGTCCGCGGATTTGGTCGGCCACGAGCCGCGCCTTACGCGCAGTGATGCGCGCGTAGCGGTGCTTGGCGGAGTAAGAATCTGCTTCCATCATGGTGATACCTGTCAAGGGCTAGGCCTAGCGACTCTTCTGGGCTTCCTTCTTGTTGGTGTGGCCACGGAATTGGCGGGTGGGAGCAAACTCACCCAGCTTGTGTCCGACCATGTCCTCGGTGATCTGCACTTTCACGTGCTTGCGACCGTCGTGGACGTTGAAAATGAATCCGACAAAGTCGGGGGTCACGGTGCATGCACGGGCCCACGTGGTGATGGGGCTCTTGCTGCCTGCGGCGATCTGCTTGTCGACCTTTTTGGCCAGCTTGGGGTCGACGTAGGGACCCTTTTTGATGCTACGAGACATAGTGGTTAGCGCTTCTTACGACGGCGGATGATGAAGGCATCGGTCGGGTGATTACGGCGACGGGTGCGGCCGCCCTTGGCCAGCACACCACTCGGAGAGCAGGGGTGACGACCCCCCGCGGTACGCCCCTCGCCACCACCCATGGGGTGATCGACGGGGTTCATGGCGGTACCACGAACATGGGGACGACGGCCCAAGTGGCGCTTGCGTCCCGCCTTGCCCAGCTTGACGTTCTGGTGGTCGGTGTTTCCCAATCGGCCAATCGAGGCACGGCAGGAAACGTGCACGCGACGCAGTTCGCCCGATGGCAACAGCACCACGGCGTAGGCACCTTCACGGGCTTGCAGTTGGGCACTGCAGCCAGCGGAACGGCAGAGTTGGGCGCCCTTACCGGGCATCAACTCGACGTTGTGGATTTGCACACCGACGGGGATGTCGGCCAGCTTCATGGAGTTGCCGGGATCCGGCTCGGCCGTGGGGCCGGAAAGGATCGTCTGGCCCACTTGCAGACCAATGGGAGCCAAGATGTAGGACTTGGCGCCGTCGGCGTAGTGCAGGAGTGCGATGAAGCAGGTGCGGTTGGGGTCGTACTCGATCGAGTGGACCTTGGCCGGCACGCCGTCCTTGTTGCGCTTGAAATCGATCACTCGATACATGCGCTTGTGTCCACCCCCACGGTGACGGGCGGTGATGTGTCCGTGGTTGTTCCGCCCGCCGGTCCGCTTGATCGGCTTGAGCAGGGACTTCTCGGGGGTGGTCTTCGTGATCTCGACGTAATCGAGCACGCTGCCGTGACGGCGACCTGCGGAAGTCGGCTTGTACTTGCGAATACCCATGGCTTGGCTTCTTTGTCGTTTGGGTGATTTGGGACTAGAAGACGTCCAGGGCGTCCTCAGGGTGCAAGGTCACAATGGCCTTCTTCCAATCGGGCTTGGCCCCCACCGCATAACCGCGGCGGCGAACCTTGCCACGCACGTGAACGGTGTTGACCGAGTTCACGCGCACGTTGAAGACCTTCTGAACGGCTTGGCGGATCTCCACCTTGCCCGCATCCGCAGGAACGCGGAAGTGGTACGCGTTGCGCTGGTGGATGTCGTCGGAGCCCTTTTCCGTCAGCAACGGGTGCTGGGTCAGGCGGTAGTAGCGGTCCATGTTTGTATCGGACCGGTTCTTTTCAGCGGACGGGCTCACAGGGTGCCTCCAGCGTCAGATTGGTTCTTGGAAACAGCCGCGCGACCCACGCGGGCGGCCACTTTGTCCAGGGCGCCCTGCTCGGCGATGATCAAGCCACCGGCGATGACATCGAGCGCGCATAGGTCGGAAGCGGGGCGGACGTTGACCCCCGGGAAGTTCCGGAAGGACTTGTACACGTTGGTGTCGTTGTCCGCGGTCACGATGCACGCGCGGCGGGGCGACCCCAGGGTGGCGAGGATGCGGCGGGCGTCCTTCGAGCTGGGCGAACCGAATCCGGCCAGGTCGGCGATCACCACTTCCCCATCGGCCAGCTTGCCGGCCAGGGCGCTGCGCAGGGCAACGCGCCGGGCTTTGATCGGCATGTGGTAGGAGAAATCGCGGGGGTGCGGACCGAAGACCGTACCACCACCACGCCAGATGGGCGACTTGCGGTCACCGGCGCGGGCGCGCCCGGTGTGTTTCTGCTTGTAGGGCTTCTTGTTGCTGCCCCGCACCACGGAACGACCACGGGTGGCCGCGGTTCCTTGGCGCTTGTTCGCCTGGTACATGACCACGGCGTCCTTGAGGGTGCGGTAGAGCACCTGTTCACCGAAGGCGGTGGTGTCGAATTCGACTTCGCCTACGTTGCCCGCTTTGTAGCTTTTGACCTGCATTGGATCAGCCCTTCTTCACACCCGTGCGGGCGGTCTTGATTTCAACGAGGGAACCGCGGTGGCCGGGAACGGCACCCCGCACGAACAACAAACCACGCTCGTTGTCGATGCGCACCACTTGCAAGTTCTTGGTCGTATGGCGCTTGGCGCCGTAGTGACCCGACATGCGCTTGCCCTTGATAACCCGGGCCGGGTAGGCGGAAGAACCGATCGAGCCAGGGCGACGATAGTTCATCGAACCGTGGGTCTTGGGACCCCGCTGGAAGCCGTGGCGCTTGATCGTACCGGCAAAACCGCGTCCCTTGGTGGTGGCGGCCACATCGACCAAGTCCCCCACTTCAAAGGCATCGGCAGCCCGCACGTCCCCGACATTCTTGTCGGAGGCGGCAGCCAGGCGTTCCTCGCGCAGCACGCGCTTGGGGGCCAGGTTGCGCTTGGCGGCTTCGACCCGCTGGGGTTTGCGCGCGCGGCTCTCCTTGACATCCTCGAAGCCCCACTGCAATGCGTGGTAGCCATCGCGCTCGGGAGTGCGGACCTGCATGACGACACAGGGCCCCGCTTCCAGGACGGTGCATCCGAAGATGGTGCCGTCCTCAGCGAAGTACTGAGTCATGCCTATTTTGCGCCCTAAGATCAGCGTCATGATCCTTGAGTTTCTGAGTGGGTGGGTTCCAGCCGGTTCGACTAAGGGCCAAGGACAAGATGTCCTGGTGGCCGAAGCCCGTTAGGGACTCGACGCTTAGCCACGCGGCAGAGGAGGATGGGATTGAAAAAGCGACAGGAGCCAAAGGCCCTAGTCCGTCGCTGTAGAACGAGCTATCGGTCGAATTGGACGAGGATGTCCCACGCCCCGTGAGGGGCGCTCAAGGCTAGGCCTTGATACGGATTTCCACGCCAGCCGGCATGTGCAGGCTGCTGAGCGAGTCCACCGTTTGGGGGGTGGGCTCGGAGATGTAGATCAAGCGCTTGTGGGTGCGAATTTCGAACTGCTCACGCGACTTCTTGTCGATGAAGGGCGAACGCAGAACCGTGTACCGCTCGATACGGGTGGGCAAGGGAATCGGGCCGGCAACACGGGCTCCCGTGCGCTTGGCGGTTTCCACGATCTCAAGGCTCGACTGGTCGAGTGCCTCGTGGTCGTAGGCCTCCATCCGGATTTGAATCTTCTCGCTCATCTGTGGTTTGGGGGGTACGCAGCCTTCCCCCACCGAGGGGGGCAAACGCCACCCAGTTCCCGACATTTGGTTGCCGAGCAGAGACATTCTGCAAGGTTCCCGACGACGCGCTGGGGAGCATCGTCGAAGCCAGCCGGGCGCTGGGCAAGGGCGAGGAAAATACCCGCCAGCCGGGGGCGCGTCAACGGTGCCGACCGACATTTCCTAGGAATCCGTCGTTCTTGGGCAAAAACCCGCAAAAACTTCGGATTCCGCCATCCTAGCAGGCCCGCTCCACCACGCGCGCTGCCGCCCTACCCATTGCGCGCTCCGCCGCTCGCGACACGCTCCTAGGTAGGACTCCAGCAAAGATCCCGGAGTCGCGAAAATCAGAGCACCAAACCGCGAGCCCCGAGGACTTCCGCCGCCACCGCCCGGTGCCCGGCGGGGTGCATCGAGAAGGTGGCCCGCCCCTGGGAGAGCGAACGCACCTCGGTAGAATAGTCAAAGACCTCGGCCAGGGGCACGGCCCCCCGGATCAGGCAGTGCCCAAAGTCCGACTGAACCAGCTCGATTTCCGCTCCGCGGGCCCCCAGATCTGCCAGGATGCCCCCCCGGAATTCCTCCGGAACGGTCACCTCGAGCTCGACCAGCGGCTCCAGGTACCCGGCTGGACAGGCCTCCAGGGCGCTTTCTAGGGCTTTGCGGGCGGCTGGAACCAAAGCTTGGACCCCTTCCGTGCCCTCGGTGTGGGCCTCCAAGACCTCCACCAGGGCCCCTAGGAGCGGGTAGCCCAAGAGGGGCCCGGTGGCCAAGCCAGCGAGCAACACCTCTTCGATTTCGGGATGGGCGGCGACCCCCGTGGCGAAGCCCACGCGCGGGGGCCCTTGTCCGCCCCCGGAGAGCCGCAGCCGAACCCGCCCAACGATCTCCTTGCCCCCCACCACAAGGCGAACATCCGCCTGGCCATCGCTGCGCCCGGTCAAGCATTCGCGGTAGGAGACCTGGGGCGCCCCCACGCGAGGCTCGAGCCGATAGCGTCGCTTGAGCCGGTCGAGCTGGATCTCCAAGTGCAGGCTGCCCATGCCCTCGAGCACGAACTGCCCGGAACTTTCGAGTTCGCGCGTGCGCAGGGCCAGATCTTCGTGGGTCAAGCGCGCCAAGGCCAACCGCAACCGATCGCGCTCCTCGGCGTTTTGGGGTTCGAGTACCCGGGCGATGACCGGCTCGGGCACCTCCAACGACTCGAGTACGATGGGCGCATCCTTGGCGCACAGGGTGTCCCCGCTGGCGATGCCATGGGGGCCGCGCAGCGCCACGATGTCGCCCGGCCCCGCCTGGCTCAGGCGTTCGAAGTGATCCGCATGCATGCGGCGGATTTCGTGCACGCGGTAGCCCTTTTGGGTGCGCGGGTTGTACACGTGCCCGCCTTCCTCGACGCAACCCGAATACACGCGCACCAGGGTCGAATCCCCATGCTCGTCGGCCATCAGCTTGAAAGCGAGCGCGGCCAAGGGCGCCGACTCGCTGGGCTCGCGCTCCAGGCTGCGCGACGCATCGTTGGGGTCGACCCCGCGCACCACGCCACGATCCAGGGGCGAAGGCAGATAGCGCTGGATGCCATCGAGCAGGGCCGCCACCCCGAGGCCCTGCAAAGCGCTGCCACCAAACAGCGGCAGCAACCGCCGGGCAAGCACCGCCCGCCGCAGGGCCGCATGCAACCGTTCGACTTCGGGCTCGCGCCCGGCCACGACATCCTCGAGCAGCTCGACCTCTTCTTCGGCCAACGCTTCCACCAATTCGACCCGCAGCACTTCGACCTCTTCCCGCACATGTTCTGGCAAGGCCATGCCGACGCGCTCCCCCTGCCCTTCGCGCACGGCCATCGTGCGGCCCAAGAGGTCCGCCATCCCCACAAGCCGCCCCTCTTCTTCGACGGGGTACTGAACGGCCACAGCCCGGATGCCAAGCCGCGCGCGAACCTTGGCCGCCACGCCCAAGAAATCCGCGCCCGAGCGCTCGCACTTGTTCACGAACGCCAGCACGGGAAGCCCCCTACGGGCCATTTGACGCCAAACCGTGTCGGTTTGCGCCTGCACCGCCTCGATCGCATCGAGCACCAACACGCCTCCGTCCAAAACCCGCATGCAGCGCTCGACTTCGATGGTGAAGTCCACGTGGCCCGGGGTGTCGATCAACTGGATCAGCACATCCTTCCAGGGCACGCAGGTGGCCGCCGAAGCGATCGTGATCCCCCGTTCGCGCTCTTCCTCCATCCAGTCGAGCACCGCCGTGCCCTCGTCCACGCGGCCTACGCGGTGCTCCTTGCCCGTGGCTACCAGGATGCGCTCGCTGAGCGTGGTTTTGCCTGCATCGATGTGGGCGGCGATGCCGATGTTGCGCAGGCGGTCGATCTTCACGCCTCGGAGGTCTCCTGCAGCCACGGATTGCGCCTCAGGAACTCCTCGGCGAAGTAGTACTGGTCGAGCAGGCTCTCGTCGCGGAACCCCAGCACGCACAGCGCGGCGAATAGGGCCTCGACCGAAGCCAGCCCCCCTTCCGGATTGGGCACCAACTTGCCCTCGCGCGGATAGGCGGTCACCAACCGCGGCAACGAACGCCGAATCGGATCCCCGACCACGCGCTCCAACAACTTGGGCAGCCGCGTCCACGAACTGTCCAAAATCAAAAGCCCCGAAGCCCCTTCGCCGTCCGAAGCCTGCAACTCAGGCCCATCCGGATGGAGCAAGATCCTGCCCGCCCCATCACAAATCCGATCCGACCGGTAATGCCGAATTTCAATCCCCTCACGCCCCAACAGCGGCATCAAGGAACACTTGTTGGCGGACTCCCGAAAGTCCCGCCAAATCAAAACATGCGGCCGCTTCACCCCCCCAGTCTAAGCCCCCCACTCCCCCCATCCAAACCCCCGCAACCACTCCCAATCGCTCCCAATCAATCCCAATCACTCTTCCGCCTTGCCACTTGCCACTTTGCCGCCTAGGTCCACAGGACACATGACCCCTTGCCCCACCAAATTTGTGCGCTGGTCGGTACAGAAGCTTTTCCCCAAAGGATCCCGCATCCCCAAAGTCATAGGCGCGACTTCCGAACTGGTACGCCCCCAAGCCCCCAAACCTCACACCCACCCCATCCCACCCCATCCCATCCCCCCAACCCCAGACCCGTCACTCCCCCCCAACTCCTTCCCGTAGTTTGTGCGCTAGTGGGTCCAGGATTCGTCCCAGCGAACGAAGCGACCCCCTTTCGGCGCAGGCGTGGCCTCTGGCCACGTCGAGCACGAAAAGGGGGTCGATTCGTTCGCTGGGGCGGATCCTGGACCCGCTAGCGTGCAAACTACCTAGCGTAGTGGGCGTAGGCTTTGTTCGCCTCCGCCATCTTGTGCACGTTCTCTTTCCACTGCACCGAAGCACCGGTGCCGTTGTAAGCGTCCACAATCTCTTCCGCGAGACATTGGGCCATGGGCTTGCCTTTCTTCTTACGGCTGTTGTCGACGAGCCAGCGAATCGCCAAGGTCTGCTGACGGTTGCGCTTCACTTCGCGCGGAACCTGGTAGTTGGCACCACCCACGCGCTTGGAGCGAACCTCGACTTGGGGACGGGCGTTGTCGACGGCCTTGGTGAAGATCTCAACCGGATCTTCGACGTCGGCCAGTTTCTTGGCCGCGATGTCGATGGCATCGTAGAACACCTTTTGGGCGGTGCTCTTCTTGCCGTCATACATCAGCTTGTTGACGATCTTGGACGCCAACAAAGAGTCAAACCGGGGATCGGGTTTGACGAAGGGGGCGGTGGATTTGAAGTTACGGGGCATGGGATAGGGCGTTTGCCAGTGAATCGCTCGGGTCGGTTGCTACGGGGCCAGGGACTGGAAACCTTACTTCTTCGGACGCTTGGTACCGTACTTGGACCGGCTCTGCATGCGGCCGTCGACGCCCGAGGCGTCTTGGGTTCCACGCAGGATGTGGTAACGCACACCGGGAAGGTCACGCACACGACCCCCACGGATCAGGACCACGCTGTGCTCTTGCAGGTTGTGACCTTCGCCGGGGATGTAGGCGGTGATTTCTTTGCCGTTGGAGAGACGCACCCGGGCGATCTTCCGCAATGCGGAGTTCGGCTTCTTCGGGGTTTGGGTCTTCACTTGGAGGCAGACCCCCCGCTTGTGCGGGCAGGCGTCCAGTACGGGCGACTTGGAGCGCTTGATGGGTTTCTTGCGACCCTTGCGGATCAACTGATTGATGGTGGGCATCGTGAACGGATGGGATGGCAGCTGGAGCCTTGGGAAATCACCCCGCAAACTCGGCTCGAGCCGCGCAATCTTGGGGGGCGTGAGATTCTATGGGCTGGGGAGGCGGCGTCAAGCCCGCCCCCCCAGATTCGGCCGGATCGGCCGGGCCGGGAGGCCTACAGGGGGTCGAAATCGTCGTCGTCATCCTCGTCCGCATCCGGATCGGGGACCTGGACGGCGCGGGCCGGGGGCGGGATCTTGATGTCGGTCAAGGGATCCGCGCTGGCTCCTTCGGTGCCGGTGGGCTTGAACGAGCCGGCCAGCGGATCGACCGAACCGGAGAGCAGCGCCTCCATGTCGGCATCCAATCCCCCACCGAGGCCCACCGCCGAGGAACCCGACCGGATCTCGCCGAAGTCGATGTTCTTCTTGACGCGGGTGCGATAGTGGTCGCGGAAGCCGGTACCGGTGGGAACCACGTGACCGAGGATCACGTTTTCCTTGAGGCCGACCAACAGGTCGCGCTTGCCCGCCAGGGCGGCCTCGGTCAGCACCTTGGTGGTCTCCTGGAAGGAGGCCGCCGAGATGAAGGAATCCGAGGAAAGCGAAGCCTTGGTGATGCCTAGGAGCAAGGTCTGACCGGTGGCCGGTTTGCGCCGCTCGGTGCGCAGGGTCTCGTTGGTGAGGCGGAAGCGATGCTTGTCCACCACCGCGCCGGGCAAGAAGTCCGAGTCACCGGGATCGGTGATCTGCACCTTGCGCATCATCTGCGCCAGGATCGTCTCGACGTGCTTGTCGTCGATCGGCACCGATTGGCTGCGGTACACGTTTTGGATTTCACGCATGAGGTAGTTTTGCACTTCCTCATCGCCACGGATGCGCAGCATGTCTTCGGGGTACAACGGGCCGTCGACCAGGGGCTCGCCGGCACGCACCTCATCACCCTTGTGGACGCGCAGGTGCTTGCCTTGGGGCACCGAGTGTTCGACTTCCTCGAGCACCTCGCCGCCCGGTCCCATGGCGCGCACGATGATCGTGCGCTTGCCGCGCTTGCGATCGCCGAGTTCGACCGTACCGTCGATTTCGCTCATGATGGCCGGATCCTTGGGCTTGCGGGCCTCAAAGAGTTCGGTCACCCGGGGCAAACCACCGGTGATGTCTTGGGTACCGGTCGCTTCGCGCGAGGACTTGGCCAACAGTTCGCCTTGGCCGATCTTGGTGCCATCCTCGACTTCGAGGTAAGCCTTTTCCGGGATCGGGTACAGGGCCAGCGGCTTGCCGTCCTTGTCTTCGAGCACCAGCTGGGGGTGCAAGTCCCCCTTGTGCTCGATGACCTGGGCGCGTTGGGTTCCGCGGCGGCCATCACGCTCGACGCGCAGGGTCTTGCCCTCCACCAAGTCCTCGTAGCGGACGACGCCCGCGAACTCGGAGATGATCGGAACATGGTGCGGGTCCCAGGTACAGATGGTGGAACCAGCTTCCACCATGTCCCCATCCTTGATGCGCATGACGGCGCCGGTCGGGATGGCGTAACGGTCGATTTCGCGGCCGCGGTCATCCTGCAGCACGACTTCGCCGTTCCGGTTGAGCACGATCGTTTCTTTGGCCTTGTTGGTGACCGCGCGCAGGTTCTGGAAAACAGCCTTGCCCGATCGTTTGATCTTGCGCTCGTTTTCCTCGACGCTCCGGCTAGCCGTACCACCGATGTGGAAGGTCCGCATGGTGAGCTGGGTACCCGGCTCGCCGATCGACTGGGCGGCGATGATGCCGACAGCCAGACCGCGTTCAGCCAGCTGGCCGCGGGACAGGTCCATACCGTAGCACCGGGCGCAAACGCCCAGAGCGGCTTCGCAGGTGAGCACGCTGCGCACACGGATCTTCTCGTGGCCCGCGGCTTCGATACGCGCCGCGATGTCCTCGGTGATCACTTCGTTTTCCCGCACGATCACCTCGTCCATGACCGGATCGATGATGGTGTCACGCGCCACGCGGCCACGGATGGCCTGGGCCAAGGTCACCGCGATGCGGTCGCCCTTGTAGATCACGGCCTTCGTGACGCTGCCCATCGCGCCGCAGTCGTCGGTGGTGATCACCACGTTCTGCGCCACGTCGGTCAGCTTGCGCGTCAGGTATCCGGCATCGGCCGTCTTGAGCGCCGTGTCGGCCAGACCTTTGCGCGCGCCGTGGGTGGACGAGAAGTACTCGAGCACCTTGAGGCCCTCGCGGAAGTTGGCCTTGATGGGCGTTTCGATGATCTCGCCCGAGGGCTTGGCCATCAGACCGCGCATACCACCCAACTGACGAATCTGATCCACGCTACCCCGCGCGCCCGAGGTCACCATGCAGTAGATCGGGTTGACGCGTGCGGTGGTCTCGTCGAAGTCGGTGGCGAGAACCTTCATCAGGTCCAAACCCACCTTCTCGCGGGCATGTGTCCACAAGTCGATGATCTTGAGGTAGCGCTCGCCGTCGGTGATCACACCGCGGTTGAACGTGTCCTCGATCTTGTCGATCTCGGCTTGGGTCTCTTCAAGGATCTGGACCTTGGAGGTCGGGATCCGGATGTCGTCCTTGGCAAAGGACAGGCCCGCACGGGTCGAGGCCTTGAAGCCCAGATCCTTGAGGTCATCCAGCAAACGCAAGGTCGCATCGCGGCCCAAAAGGCGGTGGCAATCGGAGATCAATGCCTGGATCGCGCCCTTGTTCAACTCGTAGTTGTAGAAGGGCATTCCCGACGGAAGGATGTCGTTGAAGATCGCGCGACCGATGGTGGTCGTGATGTACACCGGCTTGCCGTCGGGTCCGGGAACCCGACCGTTCTCGTCGACTTCCACCGGGGTTTCGTCGCGCGAGTTCTTGACCAGCGTGCCCACGTCGAGTCGCACGCGGGCGGCTTTGTGGGTGGTGGCCAAGCCGTGGCTGTACGCCAGGAACAACTCGTTGAGCGACGAGTACAACGGCAGCTTGTCGGGGATGCTGCCCGGGTTCTTGGCCAGGTAGAAGATCCCGAGCACCATGTCCTGGCTGGGCGAAATGATCGGCGAGCCGTTGGCCGGGCTGAAAATGTTGTTGGAGGACAACATCAGCGTCGAGGCTTCGATCTGCGCTTCGTAGGACAGGGGCAAGTGAACCGCCATCTGGTCCCCGTCGAAGTCGGCGTTGAAACCACCGCACACCAGGGGGTGCAGACGGATGGCATTGCCTTCGATCAGAACCGGCTCGAACGCCTGGATACCCATGCGGTGCAGGGTGGGCGCGCGGTTGAGCATCACCGGGTGGTCGCGGATGACCTCTTCCAGGATGTCCCACACGTCCTCATCGCGACGCTCCAGCATGCGCTTGGCGCTCTTGATGGTGTCGGCGAGCTTGAGCTCCTTGAGGCGACGGATGATGAACGGCTGGAACAGCTCGAGCGCCACCTTCTTGGGCAAACCGCATTGGGTCAAGCGCAGCTCCGGCCCCACCACAATCACCGAACGGGCGGAGTAGTCCACGCGCTTGCCGAGCAGGTTTTCGCGGAAGCGACCCTGCTTGCCCTTGATCATGTCGGTCAAGGACTTGAGCGGGCGGTTCGAGGAACCGAGCACCGGGCGACGGCAGCGACCGTTGTCGAACAACGCATCGACGGCCTGCTGCAACATGCGCTTCTCGTTGCGGATGATCACCTCAGGGGCGTTCAAATCGAGCAACTTCTTGAGACGGTTGTTGCGGTTGATCAACCGGCGGTACAAGTCGTTCAAGTCGCTGGTGGCGAAGTTGCCCGAATCGAGCAGCACCAACGGACGCAGGTCGGGCGGGATGATCGGGATCACATCGAGCACCATCCACTCGGGCTCGTTGCCCGAGTCGCGCAGCATTTCCACGGTGCGCAGGCGCTTGATGATGTCCTTCATGCGCTGCTGGGAGCGGGTCGCCACCAGTTCTTCGCGCAATTCCTCGGACAGGCCCTGCAGGTCGAGGCGGCGCAAGATCTTCTTGACCGCTTCGGCACCCATTTCGGCCTCGAATTCCGTGCCGTACTTGGCGCGGGCTTCGCGGTACTCTTCCTCGGTCAACAGCTGGTAGTCCTCGAGCGGGGTATCCCCGGCCGAGACGACCATGTAGTCCTGGAAGTAGATCACGCGCTCCAGGCTCGACACCTTGACCCCAAGCAAGTTGCCCAGGCGGCTGGGCATGGCCTTGAAGAACCAGATGTGCGCCACGTTGGCGGCCAGGTTGATGTGGCCCATGCGCTTACGGCGCACGCGCGAGTGGGTGATCATCACACCGCACTTGTCGCACACGATGCCCTTGTGCTTGATGCCCTTGTACTTGCCGCAGAAGCACTCCCAGTCCTTCTCGGGGCCGAAGATGCGCTCGCAGAACAGGCCATCGCGCTCCGGACGGTAGGTCCGGTAGTTGATGGTCTCAGGCTTCTTCACCTCCCCATAGGACCAGGAACGAATGTCCTCGGGGGAAGCCAACGTGATGGTCACGCTGCCGAAGTCGTTGATTTGGTTGTACTTGGTATCCGACATGGTTGTGTCGTAAAGGAGCGGGCTGGGGGTGTTCGGTGGGTTGCCGCGCAGCCAGCCTCGGGGCTGGCTGCGCGCCGTGTGCGCTACAGGGTTTCGCTGACCTTCTTATGCAGCTGCATATTCAGGCCCAATCCGCGGATCTCGTTGGTCAACACTTCGAAGGAGACGGGCGTGCCCGGCTCGAGGATGTTGAGGCCCTTAACCATCGACTCGTAGATCTTGGTCCGGCCATCGACGTCGTCCGACTTGACCGTGAGCTGCTCCTGGAGGATCGACGCAGCCCCATAGGCCTCGAGTGCCCAAACTTCCATCTCCCCGAAGCGCTGGCCGCCGAAGCGGGCCTTGCCGCCCAGGGGTTGCTGGGTGATGAGGCTGTAGGGTCCGGTGGCCCGGGCGTGCACCTTCTCGTCCACCAAGTGGTGGAGTTTGAGCATGTACATGACCCCGACGGTGACTTCCTGTTCGAAGGATTGTCCGGTGCGCCCGTCAAAGAGGCGGAACTTGCCGGTTTGCGGAAGATCCGCTTCCTTGAGCAGGTTCTCGATCTCGACCTCGCGAGCACCGTCGAACGCCGGGGTGTAGCAACGGATGCCGAGGTGCATGGCCGCGATCCCCAAGTGGGTCTCGAGAATCTGCCCCACGTTCATCCGGCTGGGCACGCCCAGGGGGTTGAGCACGATGTCGACCGGGGTTCCGTCTTCCAGGTACGGCATGTCCTCGATCGGGCAGATCTTGCTGATCACACCCTTGTTTCCGTGCCGACCGGCCATCTTGTCGCCCACCGAAAGGTTGCGCTTGGTGGCCACGTAGACCTTGACCATTTCAAGCACACCGGTGGGGAGTTCGTCCCCGCGGCTGAGCCGGTTGACGATCTTGTTCTTTTCGGCCTCTTTGTCGTCGATCTTGGTCTTGAAGTCGTGGATGGCTTGGGCGGCGTCACGACGCTTCTCCAAATCTTCCGCTTCCTCGGCTGCCGCCAGGCACAGGACCTTGACGCGGCGCAATTCGTCGTAGGTGGACGTGTCGTCCAACGCAAACGCCTTGCCCGTCAAATCGTCGACGACCTTGATGCCGAGCAGGCTGTTGACCTTTTCGAGCAGCGCCGTGGTGTAGTGACGCAACGCGCGCAGGAAGTCCATTTCCGCGTCGCGGATGACCGAGAGGGCTTTGATTCGCTCTTCGTCGGTCAAGTTGACGCGGCGTGAGAACTTCTGCGCATCGATCACGACCCCACGGGTTCCGGGGGGCATGGTCAGCGACGCATTCTTCACATCGACACCGGCCTTGCCGAAGATCGCGTACAGAAGCTTTTCTTCGGGGGTCAGTTCGCTCTTGGACTTGGGTGCGACCTTGCCCACCAGCACATCGCCGGCTTCGACGAAGGTACCCACGCGCACGATGCCCGCATCATCCAGGTTGGCCAAGGCCCGCTCCCCCACGTTGGGGATGTCCCGGGTGAATTCTTCCTTGCCCAACTTGGTTTCGCGGATTTCGACTTCGTACTCCTCGATGTGCACCGAGGTGAAGACGTCGTCCTTGACCAGGCGCTCGCTGACGAGGATCGCGTCCTCGTAGTTGAAGCCGTCCCAGGACATGAAGGCCACCAAGAGGTTTTTGCCCAAGGCCAGCTCTCCACCGTGGGTGGAAGCGCCGTCCGCCAGCAACTGCCCCTTCGCGACTTCATCGCCCACCTTGACCACCGGGCGGTGGTTTTGGGTGGTGCGCTCGTTCATGCCACGGAACTTGGTGAGGTGGTACTCCTCGTCGTCGACCAGGATCACGCGGCTGTCCGCGTATTCCACCACCCCCGCCTTGCGGGCGAAAACGGGCATCGACGAGTTGGTGGCGACCGCCTTCTCCATACCCGTGCCCACGATGGGCACCTCGGGGATGAGCAGCGGCACCGCTTGACGTTGCATGTTCGAACCCATCAACGCCCGGTTGGCGTCGTCGTGCTCGAGGAAGGGGATCAATGCGGCCGAAACCCCGATGATCTGCTTGGGCGAAACGTCGACGAAGTCGAGGTTCTCCGGCGCCACTTCGACGTTGTCGCCGTCGCGGCGCGCCAGCACGCGCTTGGTCAGGATCTTGCCCTTGGAATCCACTTCCACGTCGGCGGGAGCCATGACCATGCCACGCTCTTCATCGGCGCGCAGGAACTGGATCTCGTCGGTCACGATGCCCTTCTTGACCTTGCGATAGGGCGCGGTCAGGAAGCCGTAATCGTCGAGCGATGCGTACAGCGCCAAGGACGAGATCAGACCGATGTTGGCACCCTCGGGCGTCTCGATCGGGCACAACCGTCCGTAGTGCGAAAGGTGCACGTCGCGCACGTCGAATCCGGCGCGCTTGCGGTTCAAACCGCCCGGGCCTAGGGCCGACAAGCGGCGTTCGTGGGTCAGCTGCGAAAGCGGGTTGGCCTGGTCGACAACCTGGGACAGCTCGCTGCGCCCGAAGAAGTAGTCCACGGCGCTCGAGAAGGTCTTGGAGTTGATCAACCCACGCGGGGCGACCTTGTCCGGTTCCTCGAGGTTCATACGCTCTTGGGCGGTGCGACGCAGCTTGAGCAAACCCTTGCGGAATTCCTCGCCAGCCAGTTCGGCGATCGTGCGCACCCGGCGGTTGCCGAGGTTGTCGATGTCGTCGATCTCGCCGCGACCATCGCGCAACTCAAGCAGGTACTTGACCGAGTTGATGATGTCCTCGGGCTTGAGCACCTGGGTGTCTTCCGGGATGTCCTGGTTGAACTTGCGGTTCAAACGGAAGCGACCCACGCGACCCAAGCGGTAGCGCTGCTCGTCGTAGAATTTCTCGTGGAACAGCTCGCGGGCCTTCTCCAGTTGCGGCGGGTTGCCCGGGCGCAAGCGGGTGTAGATCTTGAGCAGGGCGTCCTCGTGGCTCTTGATGTTCGGCTCCTCGTGCAAGGAGTTCACAATCAGCATGTCCAGGTCTTGGACGTCCCCGTCGATGACTTCGACCTCAGCCAAATCGCCCGCGGCGATCTCCAAGGCAGCCGTTTCGGGGATCGGCGTGGCCGAGGGCACCAGCACTTCGCCCGTCTTGAGCACCACGATGTCCCCCACCGCGATCTTGTCGGTGATCGCCTTGGCGAAGGCGTTCTGGGTCATCGACTTGGTCTTCTTGACGACTTTGGTCGGGTAGAAGGTGCGCAGCAAGGCCTGGTCCGTGCCCATGTCCTCGTGCAAGGCACGCAGGAAGGTCATGGCCGAGAACTTGCCCGACTGGTCGATGCGAACCGACAGGAGGCTCTTCTTGGAGACGTTCAGTTCCACCCACGAGCCGCGCTCGGGGATGATCCAGCACGAATGCAGCTCACGGTCCGTGGAGGTGGTGTCGAGCATGAAGTCCACACCGGGCGACCGGTGCAACTGGCTGACGATCACCCGCTCCGAACCGTTGATGATGAATTCGCCCCCGCCGAGCATGATGGGCAGCTCGCCGAGGTACACCTCTTCCTCGATCGGCTCGGGCTTGACCAAGCGCAATCGAACTTTGAAGGGGTAGCCGTAGGTGGTGCGCAGCTTGCGGCACTCATCCACCTCGAATCGCGGCCTTCCGAGCTCGTAGCCGACATACTCCAAGCACATGGTGCGATCGTAGGAGTAGATCGGGAACACGTCCCGGAGCAAGGACTCCAGTCCTTGGTTGGTTCGAGCCGAAGAGGGCACTTCGGCAGCGAGGAACTCGTCGTAAGCTTTCGTCTGGATTTCCACCAGGTCAGGCAGGTTGACGATTTCCTTGACTCGTCCGAACTGCTTAACCGGGGCATCCGGCTCGACCATGCGGCCGCCGTGCTTCGTCGTCATGGGGACTCTCTCCACACCACCGACCAGCGACTCGTCGCATGGGTCGGCGCAGAAATGGATATCGAGGGTTTTCGCCGGCCCTTGCGGGCTAGCGGGAGCCACTCATCTCGCACTCGCAGGGCCAGGGGCGGGGCTGCCTCTGGTAACGGGAGCAAAACGGGGGCGGGACTGGGGGGGGTCGGTACGGGCACCCAGGGGTTGAAGAACGGTCGATCCTCCCTCCCCTAGGGATACTGGCCATGGGGCATGACCAGTCGCAGGATACGGATCCCGTCAGAGCAAAGCCACCGAGAAATCCCAAACAAGGCTGGAAATACCAGCAGCCGACCTGCTAGGGCCGGTTCTGCGGGTGTTTCTGGCCTCTCTTGGACCCCAGGGGTTTTGGTCGGCCAACGGCACCCGCCGCCCAAGGCATTTGCCCAGGGCGGCGAGGTAAGGCCAAACCTCTGACGGCTTCCGAGGGCTGGAAATCAGTCGATCTTGACGGTGGCCCCGACGGCCTCCATCTGAGCTTTGATCGCCTCGGCTTCGTCCTTGGTGGCGCCTTCCTTGAGGGCCTTGGGGGCGTTGTCGACGACGTCCTTGGCTTCCTTGAGGCCCAGGCCGGTGATGGCGCGGACTTCTTTGATGACCTGGATCTTGTTGCCACCGGCGCTTTCGAGGATGACCTTGAAGGAGGTCTTCTCTTCGGCTTCGGCTGCGGCCACCGGGGCGGCCATCATGGCGGCGGGAGCGGCGGCGGAAACACCCCACTCTCCCTCAAGGTACTTGACGAGCTTGGACGCCTGCATAAGGGTCAGGCCTCCAAGGGTGTCGGCGATCGACTTGAGCGCGGGCTCGAGCTCGATGGTTGCGTTCTCTTCGGACATGGGGGTCTCCTGATGGAGTCGGTAGTGACTAGCTAAGGTTTCGGTTGGGGGCCGGATCGAGCGACTCGGTCCGGTTAGAAGTAGACAAAGGTGGGTTTGGATTGGGGGAAGACTCCCCTACTCCGCTCCCTTATCGACGCGCCCTTGAATGACGCGAACGGTTTGGCTGGGGATCCCTGCGAGCAGCACCGCGATGCTGCGAGCCGGGGCCGAGAGCACGCCCAAGAGCTGCGCGTTGGCGGTGTTGCGATCGGGAAGATCGGCAATCGCTTCGGCACCGCGGGCATCCAAGGACTCGCCATCGAGGAAGGCGCCCTTGAACTGGACCAGCTTCTCTTTCTTGACCTGCTTGTCGGCAAAGATCTTGGCCGCGCCGATGATGGACTCGGGGTCGCCGTAGGCAATTCCCGTGTTGCCCTTGAGGGCGCCCTTCTCGAGCGTGATCCCGCGGTCGGCCAGCACGCGCCGAGCCAAGGAGTTGCGCACCATGCGGAAGCGCACCCCCTTCTCGGCCAGTTGGCCACGCAGCTGCTCGGTGCGCTTGACGGTCAGACCGCCAAAGCTAACGGCGATCAGGCCTTCGGCATCTTGGAACTCATGGGTGAGCTCGCGCACCACCATTTGGTTGACGAGATTGGGCATGGCTTAGGCTCCGTATTGGACAATGGCGCCGGGGCTCATCGTGGTCGACACGCACACGCGTCGGACGAAGATGCCTTTGACGACGGCCGGACGCATGGCGACCAGGTGATCGAGGAAGGCGGTCAGGTTGGCCGCCAGGTCTTCGGTCGGGAAGGAACGCTTGCCGACCGGAGCATGGACGTTGCCGCCCGAGTCGGTGCGGAACTCGACCTTACCCGCTTTGAAGTCGGTGACGGCTTGGGCCACGTCAGGGGTGACGGTGCCCGACTTGGGCGACGGCATCTTGCCCTGGGGACCGAGTACCTTACCGAGACGACCGACGTGCTTCATCATGTCGGGGCTGGCGATGACCACGTCAAAGTCCATCCAACCGTCTTCGATGCGCTTGGCCAAGTCGTCCGAACCGACCGTATCGGCTCCAGCGGCCTTGGCGGCCTCTGCCTTATCGCCTTCGGCGAACACCGCAATGCGGACGTTCTTGCCAAGGCCCTTGGGCAGGGAAACGGCGCCCCGAACGAGTTGGTCGGACTTGCGCGGGTCGATCCCGAGCCGCACGGCCACCTCGACGGTTTCGTCGAACTTCACCTTGGGGAGGCTCTTCAGCATCTCCAGGGCTTCGGTAATCTCGTACACCCGGCTCGGGTCCACCGCGGCGGCGGCCTGCTTGTATCGCTTGCTACGCTTCACCATGGGATCAGCCCTCTACCTCGATTCCGGCCGAGCGGGCCGTGCCTGCGATGATCCTGCATGCGTGATCGAGGTCACGCGCGTTCAGGTCGTTCATTTTGATGTTTGCGATTTCTTCCACTTGAGCGCGGGTGACCTTGCCCACCACCTCGTACCCCACTTCCTTGGCACCGCTGGTGACGCCGGCTGCTTTCTTGAGCAGCACAGCGGCAGGCGGTGACTTCAGGATGAAGTCGAAGGTGCGGTCCTTGTAGACGGAAATCTCGACGGGGATGATCATCCCCATCTGGTCGCGAGTTCGATCGTTGAACGTCTTGACGAACTCGGCGATGTTGACGCCGTGTGAACCGAGGGCCGGGCCCACCGGGGGCGCGGGAGTGGCTTGCCCTGCCGGGCATTGCAGTTTGATGACGGCTGTGAGTTCTTTGGCCATAGCTTAGACCGCCTCTACTTCCCAGTATTTCAGGTCCACGGGGGTGGGACGACCAAAGATCGTGACCACCACGCGAACGGTTCCTTTGTCCGGATGAATCTCCTCAATGGCACCATCGAAGCCATCAAAGGGACCCGAATTGATTTTCACCATGTCGCCCTTGTTGAGGCCGATGGAGACCTGCGGGCGGGTTTCGGAGTCGGTCATCCTCGATAGAATCGACTGGACCTCCTCCTCTGTGATCGGGGTAGGCTCGCCGCGGCTTCCAAGGAAGTCACGAAGGCCATCGACGCTGCGCAGCACCTGGCGGGACTTGGCGACGCGAGCGGGCTCGTAATCATCGAGATCCGCCTGAATCATCAGGTAGCCGGGGTACAGCTTGTTTTCTACGGTGCGCTTTTTGCCACCTTTCATATCGGTGACGAGCTCGAAGGGAACCACGACTTGCGGGATCACATCCTGCAGCCCAGCCACCTTGATGCGTTGTTCGGCGTTCTCGCGGATGCGCTTCTCGCGCCCCGACTGACACCGGATGAAGTACCACTTGTATGCCATGATGGTTTGTCCTGGGACCTTAGTGGCCCAGCAGGACCCTCCTTACGACCACGGCCAAGACATAGTCCGTTCCTGCCAAGAAGGCCATCAAGAACAACACGCAGCTCATCACCAGGATCGAGCCGTTGATGGTCTCCTCCATCGTGGGCCAGGTCACCTTGCGCAGCTCTTGCTCGGTATCGATCAAGAGGTCTGCGTTCTTGGCCCGGTTCAGCCAGCGGTTGATCAACCACAAGCCGCCCAAAGCCACCGCGGCGGTGACGAAGAACGAGATGTTCGGGATCACCCCGAGCAGGGGGATCTTCTTCAGGCCCGGCACGAGCGAGTTGGTCGCCGTCTCACCAAAGGAGACACCCAGCTGGGTGTGCAGCGACATGCACCCGTAGATCAACAGGATCGCCAGCGACCAGAAGGCCGCCATGCGCGTCATGCGTCCTTGATCCTTGCGGTAGGTCATGGTGTGGGTAGCTTGGGCCGGGAGGGGTGGAACGGGAGGGATTGCTGGCGAACCAGCGAGCGTAAGGGGGTGAACCCTAGGTGGGGCGAACCCCTAGAAGAAGGCTAGAGCTTCTTCTCCTTGTGCGAGGTGTGCACCCGGCAGAAGGAGCAGTACTTGCTCTTCTCCAGCTTGTACGCCGCCTTCAGACGCTTGTGCGTCGTGTAGTTGCGGTGTTTGCACTGGGTGCATTCCAGGAACACGTACCTTTCTTTGATCTTCATCGGGGATCCTTAGACGGGATCTTCGGCGGGGAGCTTCGTTCGTTGCCGTTCTACGGCTGGGGTCCTGTGCGGCGAGCCGCCCAGGATGTTGAGGCGAGGAGAAGGCTACGCGGCCGGAAGCCCTTGCGAGCTTCCGGCCGCACCTTGGATTACTCGAGGATCTTGGTCACGACGCCGGCGCCCACGGTGCGGCCACCTTCGCGGATAGCGAAGCGCAGCTGCTCTTCCATGGCCACCTTGGTGCCGAGGGTCACTTCCAGCTTCACGTTGTCGCCGGGCATGCACATCTCCGCGTCCCCCATCAGGTTGGCGGATCCGGTCACGTCGGTGGTACGGAAGTAGAACTGGGGACGGTAGCCCGAGTAGAACGGCGTGTGACGGCCACCTTCGTCCTTGGAGAGGATGTACACCTCACACTCGAACTTGGTGTGCGGGGTCACGGTCTTCGGCTTGCAAAGCACCATGCCGCGGACCATCGCGTCCTTGTCGACACCGCGCAGGAGCACACCGACGTTCTCACCGGCGCGACCTTCGTCGAGGGTCTTCTGGAACATCTCGACCCCGGTGCAAACGGTCTGACCGATCGTGTCGGACATGCCAACGATCTCGAGCGCCTCACCGACCTTGACCACACCACGCTCGACGCGACCGGTGGCCACCGTTCCACGACCCTTGATCGAGAACACGTCCTCGACGGGCATCAGGAAGGGCTTGTCCACGTCCCGCTCGGGCATAGGGATGTAGGAGTCGACCGCGTCCATCAGGTCGGCGATCGGCTTGAAGACCGGATCGTCGATAGCGGTGCCCGCGTTGAGGGCGTTCTCCGCCTGAAGCGCCGAGCCACGGATGACGGGGATGTCGTCGCCGGGGAACTCGTACTTGGACAGCAGTTCGCGGATTTCCATCTCGACCAGGTCGAGCAGTTCCGGATCGTCGACTTGGTCGACTTTGTTCATGAACACCACGATGGCGGGCACGTTGACCTGACGAGCGAGCAGGATGTGCTCGCGGGTCTGGGGCATCGGGCCGTCCGCGGCGGAGACCACCAGGATGGCGCCGTCCATTTGGGCGGCACCGGTGATCATGTTCTTGACGTAGTCCGCGTGTCCGGGGCAGTCCACGTGGGCGTAGTGACGGGTCGGGGTCTCGTATTCCACGTGAGCGGTCGAGATCGTGATTCCGCGAGCTTTTTCCTCGGGAGCCTTGTCGATCTCGTCGAACTTCATGGACTTGGCGAGGCCTTTGAGAGCCTGGTGGCGGCAGATCACCGAAGTGAGGGTGGTCTTGCCGTGGTCAACGTGACCGATGGTCCCGATGTTGACGTGGTCCTTCTTCCTTTCGAAGACTTCCTTAGCCATGGTGGTATGTCTTTTGCTTTCCGTGGGCCAAAGCCCGCCTAGAGGGTTGCAGGGGTTGAGAGGGAGAATGACCCACCCGACCCCGTCGCGGGGCGACGAGAAATCGAAGGAGGCAACTCCTAGTTGATATTTGATTGTGGAGCTGCTGATGGGACTTGAACCCATGACCTCTTCCTTACCAAGGAAGTGCTCTACCACTGAGCTACAGCAGCCGAAGAAACCAACACCCGCCCGCCTACCCGCAGGTAGGCCGACATGGGGTGTCGGTGATCGGCGATCTCAAGGCCTCTTCTTGGTAGATACTAGTCGGTAGCTACTGGAACCCTACGTGGTAGATAGGGCTCCGTACAAGCGAAGCGGACTCGCGGCGCACCAGCTGGGTGGAGCGGGTGAAGGGAATCGAACCCTCGTGTACAGCTTGGAAGGCTGTCGTTCTACCATTGAACTACACCCGCAATAGGCACCCACAAAAGGTCCCGTTGGGGGCTCCCATAAGGGTTGTCCAAGCAGGGCGCTCACTTCAGCGAGCCAAAACTGCAGCGAAAAGAGAGGCTCCACTCCTTGCGGAGGGATTCCCGTCGGCTCGTAACAGCTCCATGGCGTCGGTCCATGGCGTCGGCATCCCCTACCGGCCTCCCCAAGACGAAGAAGCAGGTTCCAGACTAGCGAACCGTGCGGTGCTTCCCCCACGTGGCTGGCCCCTAAGGGCACCTATTACGGGGGGAATGGTGGGGAGAGCAGGATTCGAACCTGCGAAGGCTGAGCCAACAGATTTACAGTCTGTCCCCTTTGGCCGCTCGGGAATCTCCCCTCCTGACCGTGGGGTCGCATCCCGTTCGGGCCCATCCGGGTTTCCCTTGCGGAGCGCCTACGAGGAGGCGATCCATGGGAAGGATCGAATGGCGGCGGCCCGGGCCGGGTGTTTGGGAAACGCGCTGGAGCGGCGGAGGTCTTCGTCTTTGAGGCGACCGGTACGATCGCACGTGCAAGCCTGGCGCGCCCTAGGGGCACAGCCAAGGCGACGCGCTCCCGTGTCGTCCTTGAGATCGGTCGGATTTTGATGGAGCTAGGTTTGGCTCGTTGCCAAACCCCACCAGACGAGTCCAGAGAATCGAGCGCTCCACCCGGGAATGGGTGGAGCCAGCGGCGGGACTCGAACCCGCAACCTGCTGATTACAAATCAGCTGCTCTGCCAATTGAGCCACGCTGGCGGCCTCCGGCATGACTGCGAGAGGTGCGGAAGCGTCGCCCAACTCCGTTCCGAAGCGAACCTGCTGGTGGGCTGGAACGCGCCGGGCGGCTAGTGGAGCGAGCATCCTACGGCCCGCCCCCTCCGGGTCAAGGCCCTGCCCAGAAATTCTGGGGCATTCTGGGGGCGATTCCAGCTGGCACTCCTGCTGGGATTCCAGCTGGGATTCCAAAAGGGCCCCTACCAGGATCCTCCGCCGTGGAATCCTTCTGGAAGCGGTTGGCTTCAGCCTTTGGGCGGGACGATCTCCACCCACTCGTCGCCAGTGATCGCAGGCGAAACGATTGGGGTGACGCTGGGCGCCTTGGCCACGGACGCGGCGCTGGTCCGGGGTACCCAATCGCTTCCCCCACCCGAGGCCGGCATGGGCCTTCCATGAAAGTAGTCCGCCACGCAGGACTCCAGCACCTGGAATTCGACCGGCTTGGCCAGGGTCCCCACCACCGGATTGAGCGCCATCAAGCGCGCCTTGGCTTGGGCGTCCAGATACCCCGAGAAGACCAAGGTGGGCGGCAAGATCCCCTCGGCATCAAACTGCGGGAGGGCGTCGAGGGCGCTTTCCACCCCCAAATCGATGTCCGAAAGCAGCAAATCGACCGATTTCTCAGCCAAGAGGGTACGGGCCAGGGCAAAGTTCTGGGCGCTGCGCACCGCGTAGCCCCGCTTGATGAGGAACCAGGAGACCAGTTCGACAATGCGCTCGTCGTTGTCGACGATCAGGATCTCCTTGGGGGCCTGACTGGGCTCCTCGGAAACCCGATCCGACTGCGCCTGTGATTGACCGACCCCTGGCTCCATGGTGTGTGCTCCGATTCGCTTCGTGCGGCCCCCCAGGGGACATCCCCGTGTTCCGCCAACGCCCTAGCCAGCTTCCCAGCTAGGACGGTCGGATCGTACTCCAAGCCAATCAGCGAACCAAGCGCGAGCCCTCACCTCTTGGCTTCCTGAGTCGAGTCCGATCCCACGGCCCCAAACCCGAGGTTGGCCCTCCCTCAACCGGGAATGACAGGCAACCGGGAATGACAGGCAACCGGGAATGACAGGCAACCGGGGGAACAACGGGCTACCGGGAATGACGGGCTACCCGGGGGGTCCTCTGCTACCCAGAAAAACACGGCCTCCGCCAAGAACCACCGCCCCCGCTCCGTTTCCAAGGGAAGACTCGCCTGGTGCCCTCGTGATTCGCCGAGCGGCTCAAACCGACGAGTTCCGGGCCAGTTTCGATACCCTGGAGGGGCGTTCCCCTACCAAGGAAGCCCGACCGCCGACCGCCAGACCCACGCCAGACCCACAAGATGAATCCATTGCTGCTGCATTTCCTCATTAGCCTTGCGTGCCTGTCCCCCTTGGCCATGTCCCAGGAAGACCCTCAAGGGGCCTGGAAGCGGCAAGCCGATGCGGCCGAACGGGCCTTCCAAAACGGGTCGTACCAAGCGGCCCAAGAGGGCTTCGCCGGAGCCCTCGAGGCGGCCCCCGAGGGGGCGGATCGCCGCTGGCTCACCTTCCGCGAAGTGGACTCGCGGCTACGCTCGTTGGATTCCGCCGAGTCGCGCGACAGCTCGCAAACCGACGCAGCCCTGGAAGAGCTGCGTGCCCTTTGCCCCGACCAAACCGCCGTGGAGGCCCGCGACCGGGTTTGGGCGGAGGCTCAGGAGGCGCTTGGCGATCACTTCGTGCAAGCTCGCCGGAGTTGGGGATTTGGCGCTGGAGAAGCCCCCTACGCCGCCGCACTCGATTGGTGGGCGGCTTCCAGCGACATCGATTTGGCGCGCCAGCGTTGGCTCGGGATCGTTTTCAAAATGGGCTGGCCGGCCTGGAGCGAGGGCGATTCGTCCTATGGCGAGCGCAACCACTGGGTTCCTATGGAACGGCTCGAGCAGGGCCTCTCGATCGCCAACCAAGACGAGCAACGGGCCCGCTTGAACTTCATGATCGGACGGCATTGCATGCGCTTCGGCGATGGCCCCTGGTGGGATCGCCGCATGCGGGTGGCCTTCGATGCCATTCGGGCCCAGGGGCCCAAATCCCGCTTCTTCGAGCCCATGGCTTGGTTTGAGGCGCAATGGTTCGAGAACGATGGTCCTTGGACCCGCGACGCCGAGGGCAACGCCAGCCGCCAACCCGATCCTGCAAGGGCCTTGGAAGGCTACCGCGCCATCGTCCAGGCAGGCCGCGCGGGCAAGAACACCTACTACAGAGCCGCCAAGGAGGCCGTCGAACGCATCCTCGCGCAAGGGCTCTCGCTCGATGTCAACCAAGCGTTCCTAACCGGCTCCAAGGTCGGCTACTCCTTGCGTGTGCGCAACATCGATGAAGTCGCATTGACCCTCACGCCCATTCGCTTGCACGAGGCGGTACAACTCAACGATCGGGAAGACCACGCGCACCAGTGGCTCGAATCGCTCACCGCCCGCGGCAACGAACCCCGCGCGCGCTGGAAAGTGGATACCACGCCCGACGCCCCCTACCAGTACGTCGACAAATTTCTGCCCATCGACGGCGACATCCCGGCCGGGTCGTACCTGCTCGAAGCCCAAGGCGGTGGCCGGACCGCCAAAGCTCTGGTGCTCGTGACCGAAGCGGGGATCACGCTCAAGGTCGCCAAAGGCGATCTCTACAGCTGGGTGACCGATGCGCGCACCGGTGCCCCGCTGCAAAACATCGACGTCCACATCCAAGCCCGCGTGCGCGATCGCAAGGGCAAGGGGACTTGGTTGCCGTTCGAAGCCCGCACCCCGGAAAACGGACTGGCGCACATCGAAGCTCCCGAATCGCGCGACCAAATCGAATACTTCGTCTCGGTGGAAACCCCCAAGGGTCCCGCGTTTGGCGTGATCTCCGCCTACCAGCCGGGGGAAGAACAGGGCTGGCGCGTGCACGTCATCACCGACCGACCCGCCTACCGTCCGGACCAAACCGTGCAGTGGAAACTCTCGGCGCGGCTGTTCACGGGGCTCGAATACACCACCCCCGCTGGGCGCAAACTGCAAGCCAAGCTGATCGATCCGCGCGGCACCGAAGTGGACCAGGCCGAAATCACGCTGAGTGCGTTTGGTTCGGCCTTTGGGACCTTTGCGACCGGCAGCAACATGCCCCTCGGTCAGTACGGGCTGAAGTTGATGGACGGGGACGACCAAGTGGGTTGGGCCAATCTTTTCCGCTTGGAGGAGTACAAACGCCCCGAATTCGAAGTCACCGTAGCGACCCCGAAAGACGATTCCGGTCGCGCCCACGTGTACGTATTGGGTGACGAAGTCCGCGCCGAAATCCGCGCCCAAACCTACTTCGGCAGCCCGGTCGCGGGTGCCAAGGTCGAATGGGTGCTGTATCGCATGCCCTACTACGGGCGACCCACGCCGCGCGGCAAATTCCAGTGGTTCAGCGACTGCCTGACCCCCGAATGGGAGCGTTCGTCGAGGTACCCCTACTGGAACCGTGAGGAAGTCAGCCGCGCCGAAGCCGTCACCGACGAGCAAGGCCTGTGCACCCTCCGCTTCTCCACCCCCTATGGGGTCGGCACGGACTTCGAGTACTCGATCGAAGCCCGCGTCACCGACGCCTCGCGTCGGGAGGTCACCGGCAACGGCACCGTGCGTGTGCGCCGTCAAGCGTACACCGCCGAACTCGAACTCGAACACCGCATCCACCGCATCGGCGGCCAAGCCACGCTGACCGTGCACACCCAGGACGCCAACGATGTCCCGCTGCCCGTGCAGGGCACTCTGCACCTGTACAAGGCGCGCTGGGTCGAAGTATGGGCGGGCCCCGACGGGTTGCCCGTGCCCCAGGACACCCTGCGCTCGGCGCGCCAACGCTGGGATTTCCCGCCGCCCAACTGGGAACGCAAACGCGGCGAGTACGTCTTTGAGGAAGTCGATTCGCTCGAACTGACCACCGACGCGGAGGGTCTTGGCACCTGGTCCCCCACCCTGGCCGCCGAGGGCACCTACCAATTCCGTTGGATTTCACCCGACCCGCGCAGCGGCGAGGTAACCGCCGAGATCTGGACCTTCGTCGCCAGCAGCGATTCGATGGACTTGGGCTACAACCAAGACGGGTTGATGATCCTGCTCGACAAGTCGAGCGTGGCCGAAGGCGAACCCGCGCAGATCTTGATCATGAGCGACGCCTCCGATCGCTACGTGCTGTTCAGCGTCGAGGCCGAACGCATCCTCTCGATCGACGTGGTGCACCTTGCGGGCAATGTCAAGTTGGTGACCTTGCCGATTACCCAGCAGCACGTGCCCAACGTGGTTTTGACCGCGACGGAAATTCGCAATGCCCAGATCCGCCAGGTGCAACAGGCGCTGGTGGTCCCGCCCAAGAAGCACTTCCTCGATGTGGCGGTCCAGCTCGACCAAGAAGCGTACCGCCCCGGTGCAGAAGGTAGTTTTCAGGTGACGGTGCTCGACAGCGATGGCCAGCCGGTGCAAGCCGAGGTGTCCCTGTCGCTGTTCGACGGTTCGCTCTTGGGTATCGCGCCCGACCAAATCGAAGACCCGCGCGCCTTGTTCTGGGGCCAACGGCGCAACCACCAAGTCCAAACCGGCGGGTCCTTGTTCCAGTGGAGCTACACCAACCTGGTTCTCGACAGCGCGGGCCGCTTGATGACCCCCCAGGAGCTCCAAGTCCAAACCGAAACGGGGATTTGGGACGGGGCCACGCGCGATGCCCTCAAAAGCAAGTCCCAGGGCGGGCGCTATCGGGGTGCCGGCGACACGGTACCTCCGGCCGGTGCGGCCATGAGCTCCAACGGTCCGGCCTCGCCGGGACCTGGGGTCCTGGGGGAGGAGGCAGCCAGGGAAAGCGCAGAGGATTCGGTTTCCTTCCGGGCCTTTGACACCGGTGGTGTGGCCGGAGGAGAAATGGAACCCGGAGCCAACCCCTCGCAACCCGCCATCACGGTGCGTAGCGACTTCCGCGAAACCGCTTTCTGGCTGCCCAGCCTGATCACCGATGCAAGCGGCCACGCGGCGGGCTCGTTCACGCTGCCCGAAAGCACCACGCGCTGGCAGCTCAATGGCTTTGCCGGCGACCGGGGCGATCGCTTCGGCCAGCTACGTGAAGCTGCGGCGCGCACCGAGTTGCCCTTGATCCTGCGACCGCAAATGCCGCGTTTCCTGGTGCAAGGTGACCAAGCCCGCGTGTCCGCGCTGGTCACCAACACCACCGACTCCGCCATCGCCTGCGCGGTAGACTTCGAGGCCAAGGGCCTGCGCATCCTGGGCCACTTCGACGGCGAGACCCGCACCGAGGGCACCCGTGTGGACATCACGGTCCCCCCCCACGGCGACGCGCGCATCGACTATTTGGTCGAGCCCACGGCGATTGGGGCGGCCGAACTGCGGTTCACTGCGCTCTCGCAGGAGGTCTCCGACGGTGTGCTGCGCACCCTGCCGGTGATCGAACACGGCATCGAGGTCTTCGTGGCCGACAGTGGTCGTCTGGTCGACGCTCGCATCGAACACACCTTCGACCTTCCCGCGGGTGTTGAGGGTCGTACCCACATGGAAGTGCGCGTGGCCCCCAGCGTGGCGACCACCATGCTCGATGCCCTGCCCTACCTGACCCAGTACCCCTACGGCTGCCTGGAGCAGACCCTATCGCGCTTCGTGCCCACCGCCGTCTCGATGCGCACGCTCGAGAAACTCGGCCTCGATCCCGAATGGGTGGCGAAATCCGCCTTCGGGGGCATCGAACTCGACCATGTCGATCGCACCCAACCGCTCGGACGGGAGGCTTTCGACAAGTTCCAGGAGGCCGCAGCGGCGGGACTGGCCAAGGTGGAAGGCGACCAACGCTCGGATGGTTCCTGGGGCTGGTGGACGGGTGGCCCCAGCGACCGCTGGATGACCGGCTACGCGGCTTGGTCCTTGGCGCTGGCCAAGGAAGCAGGGCTGGAGGTTTCGGTCCCCGGTTTGCAGCGCGCACTGCAGTGGATCGAACGCGCGCTGGTGGAGCCCGGTCAGAGCCCCGATGACAAGCTTTGGCTGCTGCACAGCGCCTGCGCCGTGCGCACGGCGCTCGACATCCAGGAACCGTCCGAGTTCCTACCCCCCGCCTTCGCCGACGTGTACGCACGCCGCGCAGGGCTCAGCGCCTACGGCCGTGCTCTCTTGGTTCTGTGCGCCAAATCGATGGGCCAAAACGACGAATTGCCCGTGCTGGTCGAAAACCTGCGCAACGGGGTGACCTTCGGCGACGATTCGAACTCGGCCATCGACACCACCGGAGGCGGACGGCGCGAGCGCACGGCCCACTGGGGCAGCACCGGGGTCTATTGGCGTTGGACCGAGGGCGCGGTCGAGGCCACCGCTTTCACTCTGCGCGCGCTGTTGGCCGCCGACCCGGACAACGAGTTGGTCGTCCCAGCCATGACCTGGCTGGTCAAGAACCGCCGCGGAGCCCAGTGGAAGAGCACTCGCGACACCGCCATCTGCGTGCTCGCCCTGTGCGACTACTTGACGGTGAGTGGCGAAGTATCCGAGCCGGTCGCCTACCGCGTGACGGTCGACGGCCAACTCGCCGGGGAACGCCGTTTGAGCGGGGAAGACCTGTTGCTGCCGGCCGAACCGTTCGTGATCGCGAAGCCCACGACGGGCGCGCACCGCGTGCTGATCGAACGCACCGAGGGCAACGGACCGTTGTACTGGACCGTATCGGCGCGCCTGTTCAGCGCCGAGGAGCCGATCCAAGCCCACGCCGCCGATGTCTTCGTGCGCCGCGACGTCTACCGCTTGGTGGGCCGCAACACGTTGCTCAAGGGCAAGGTCTACGACCGGGTGCTCTTGGCGGACGGGGATACGGTGAAGAGCGGTGAGCGCCTGGAAGTCGTGCTGACCGTCGATTGCCCCAACGACCTCGAGTACCTGATGGTGCGCGACAACAAGCCCGCCGGGCTCGAGGCCACCGTGCTGCAGTCGGGCGGCAACGTCTACGCGCAGGAGCTGCGCGGGGACGAAGTCGCCAAGCGCTTTGGGCCGAACAGCGCCGACTTGGCCGCTCGCTGGGCCACTGGCGACGGGGCCTTGCTCGACCGCATCGGCATGACGGGAGCCCAGCGTTGGCTCTACCGCGAGCTGCGCGACGAGGCCCAGGTGTTCTTCGCGGACCGCTTGCCCGCGGGCACTTGGCAGATCCGCTCGACCCTGCGCGCCGAGGTCCCCGGCACCTTCCACGGGCTCCCGGCCATCGCTCAGGCGATGTATGTGCCCGAGATCCGCGCCAACTCGCGCGAATTGGGCATCACGGTATTGCCCGAGTAAGGGCATGGCCCAGCGGGGGTTCCTAGCGAATCCCAGTCTGTACCAGGGGATCGTCGATCGATCCCCTGGTTTGCTTTGCGCGGCCAACTCGCGCCTTCCTGGGACTACAATGCGTCCGCTCCGTGCCCTGCTCCGAAGGGCTTGGGGCCCGCAAGCCGCCCTCCCCGTGGGGGCGCGAGACGCTTCCTCCCCCCACCCGCTGCTGCCCTTGTTCTCGATCCCTCGCACGCTCTATGGACGTTGGTCCATGCTCTCGCTCTTGGTCCTGGGTGCTTGTGGAGGTGGCGGTTCGGCCCCTTCGGCGGGCCCGGGAGGCGGGCGCCCCCCCGCGCCGGTCGAGACCGCCGACATCGGACAGGGCTCCATCACCCTGCGCAGGGTCTTCAGCGGCACGCTCGAAGCCTCGGCCGAAGTCCCGATCGCGCCCCGGGTCACGGGTCCGGTCAAGCGCTTGGCCGTGGACCTCGGGGACTTGGTGCAAGCGGGCCAAGTGGTGGCCTGGATCGACGACGCCGAGCTGCAACAAGCCGTCCTGCAGGCCGACGCAGACCTGGCCGTGGCGCGCGCAACCCAAGCGGAAGCCCAGGCCCAGGCCGATTACTCCAAACGCGCGCTGGAACGGCGCGAATCGTTGGGAGCCCAAGGCGTCACCTCGCTCTCGGAACTGGACTCGGTCCGCGCCACCTCGCTCGCCGATCAAGCCGGAGTGGCGGTGGCCGTGGCCCGCGTCCAGCGCGCCGAAGCGGCGCTCGAAACAGCCCGCCTGCGTTTGCAGCAAGCCCAAGTCGTCGCCGACTGGGAAGAACCCGCGTCGCTCCCCGAAGGATCCGCTGAAGGGCCCCCTGTTCATTCGCTGCGGGCCGTCTCCGCGCGTTTTGTCGACGAAGGTTCGATCGTGTCGGCGGGCACCCCGCTGATTTCCATCGTCGCGCTGCAACCGATCGTGGCCACGGTGATGGTGCCCGAACGGGACTTCGCACGCTTGCAGGTCGGCATGACGGCCCGGATCACCACCGATGCCTATGCCGGTGAAACCTTTGCCGGGCGCGTGGCCCGCGTGGCCCCGGTCTTCAGTCGAGCTACGCGCCAAGTGCGCATCGAAATCGAATTGCCCAACTTGGACCTGCGCCTTAAGCCGGGCATGTTCGTGCGCGCCGAACTGCAGCTCGCCCAAGCCGACGAGGCCACGCTGGTCCCCTATGCCGCCCTGACCCAACGCGGCGGTCAAACCGGAGTCTTCGTGCTGACCAGCCCCGGACCGAGTGTGCGCTGGACCCCGGTGACGGTTGGCATTCGCGAGGGCGACCGAGTCCAGATCACGGGGGAAGGTCTCACCGGACAAGTGGTCACCCTCGGCCAAGAACTGTGCGACGATGGCTCGCCGGTGGTCATCGCGAAGGGCGGTCTCAACCCATGAACCTACCCGCCGCGAGCATCCGCCGCCCGATCTTCGCCACCATGGTGACCTTGATCGTGGTCGCCCTGGGCTTGGTGGCCTTTGGGCGACTACGCACCGACCTACTGCCCGTGGTCGAGCTGCCCACCTGCACGATCCGCACCGAATTCGAGGGCGCCAGCCCCGAGGTGGTCGAGCGCCTGGTCACCCAGATCCTCGAAGAGGTCGTGTCGACCGTCCCAGGTGTCGAAGAGATCGAATCGCAGTCTTCCGAGGGGCAAAGCCGGCTCACCGTGCGGTTCGCCTTTGGGGTCGACCTGGATGCCGCCGCGATCGACTTGCAGAGCCGCATCGAGCAGGAAATCGACGAGCTCCCCGACGGAGTCAGCCGACCGCGGGTCTCCAAGTTCGACGTGGCCAGCTTCCCGATCGTGATTTTGGGCGTGTCCAGCAAGCTGGACCCCGTAGCGCTGACCCAGCTGGTGGAAGACCAGGTCCGCCTGCGCTTCGCGCGCATCCCTGGGGTGGCACAGGTCGACCCCTGGGGCAGCTACGACCGCGAAGTGCGCGTGGCCCTCGATCCCGGCCGGATCCAAGCGCTAGGGATCCCCCTCGATCGGATCCTGCGGGCGCTGCGCGATGCCAACCTCGACCGGCCCGCAGGCAAGCTCGAAGAAGGTCGCTTCGAAGTGACTTTGCGAGCACCTGCGGAATTCGAAAGCCTCGACGACATCCGCAACACGATCGTGATGGAGCGCGGCGATGGCGTGGTGACCATCGGGCAAATCGCCAAGGTCGAAGACACCTACCAGCGCCTTTCGCGTTACGTGCGGGTGAACGGGGACCTGGGGCTACGGATCGCGATCCGCAAGCAGTCCTCGGCCAACACGGTCGAAGTCTCGCGCGCGGTTCTGGCCGAGGTGGCCCGGGTCAACCAGGCCTATCCCCAGGCACAGATGGTCGTCATCTCGAACCAGGGCGACTTCATCCAGCGCTCGATCGACAACGTGGCGCAATCGGTTCTGTTTGGGGGCGGTTTCGCGGTGTTGGTGCTGCTGTTTTTCTTGCGTAGCTTGCGCAGCACGCTCGTGATCGCCGTCGCGATCCCGATCTCCATCATCGCCACCTTCGCCCTTTTGCAATGGGGTGGACTGACGCTCAACCTGATGACGCTCGGAGGGCTGGCGTTGGGGGTTGGGATGATGGTCGACAGTTCGGTGGTCGTGCTCGAGAACATCTTCCGCCGGCGCAAGGAATTGGGCGAAGGCCCGCTCGATGCGGCCTCCAACGGAGCCTCCGAGGTGGCCAGCGCCATCGTGGCAAGCACCATCACCACCTTGGTGATCTTCCTGCCGCTGACTTTCACCAAGGGCATCGCGGGGCTGTTGTTCGGCGAGCTGGCTTTGGTGGTGGTGTTCAGCTTGGTGTGTTCGCTCTTGGTTTCGCTGAGCCTGGTGCCGGTGCTCGCCTCGCGGCTGTTGACCCGTATCGATGCCCACAAGGGTGGTACTGGGCTGTGGGCGCGCTTGGCGGACCGTGCGGAAGCGAGCTTCGATGCGATGGATACGGGCTACAAGGGCTTGTTGCAGCGTGCCCTGACCCACCGGGGAGCAGTCGTCCTGGGATCGTTGGCGCTGTTTGGCGCGAGCCTGGGGCTCTATCCGCTGATCGGCAGCGAGTTCCTGCCCCCCAGCGACGAGGGCGAGGTCAGCGTGACCGGCGAAATGGAAGTCGGCACGCGGCTGGAGCTGGTCGACCAGCAGACGCGCACCCTCGAAAGTCTGGTGCTACCCGAAGTCCCGGAGACCGTTGCGTCGGTGGTCACCGTCGGCCCCAGCTACTCGAGCAACATCTCTGCCCGGGGCGAAATCCAACTCTCGCTGCGTCCGGTGCGCGATCGCGAGCGTTCGAACGTGGACGTGGCGAATGCCCTGCGCCAATCGCTGGCCGGACAGGTAGCTGGCATGGTGATCCGTACCCGCGCGCCCCAAGGCTCGTTTGTGCTGCAACGCATCCTCGGCAGTGCGGCGGGCATCGAAATCGAGGTACGCGGCCCCGATTTGGACGTGCTACAAGGCCTGGCCGACCGGGCAGCGGCCATCGCTCGGGAAGTCCCCGGCATCACCGACGTGGAGGTCAGCCGCAAGTCCGGAGCGCCCCAGCAAGAGATCCACATCGACCGCGCCAAGGTGGCCGATGTGGGGCTCTCGGTGCGCGATGTGACCGCGGTCTTGGAAACGGGTTTCGCGGGCACCGCAGCGGGCGAATACCGCCAAGCCGGCAACTCCTACCGCATCCTGGTCCAGCTCGAGGACGCCGAGCAGCGCTCGATCGACGAAGTGCTGGACATGACCCTAAGCACCCCTGACGGGGACATGGTCGCCCTGCGCAACGTGGTCACTTCGGCGCCTAGCTTGGGGCCCTTGGTCATCGAGCGTCGCAACCAGCAACGGGTGATCAAGATCAGCGCCAACTCGGCCGGGCGTGACGAAGGCTCGATCGCCCGCGAATTGCAATCCAAGCTCGAGTCGATCCCCCGCCCACGCGGCCACGAAATCGTCGTGGCCGGTACCTATGCCGAGCAGGAGAAGGCCACCCACGAGTTGATCATCGCGTTCCTGTTGGCCATCGCCCTGGTCTACATGGTGCTCGCCTGCCAATACGAATCCTTGCGCGACCCCTTGGTGGTCATGATGTCGGTCCCCTTCGCCGCCGTGGGCGTGCTGATCACGCTCTTTCTTACTCACACCACCTTCAACGTGCAGAGCGCGATTGGTTGCGTGGTTCTGGGCGGCGTCGTGGTGAACAACGCCATCCTGCTAGTGGATCAAGCGGCACGGCTCTTGAGCGAAGGTATGTCCGCCAAAGAGGCCGTGGCCGAAGCGGGTCGCCGTCGCTTGCGTCCGATCCTGATGACCACCCTCACCACGGTGCTGGCGTTGATCCCGCTGGCGCTAGGCATCGGCGAAGGCGCCGATGCCCAGGCCCCGCTGGCCCGCGCGGTCGTGGGCGGTTTGAGCGCTTCCACGCTCATCACCTTGGTGTTGATCCCGGTGGTGTTCTCGCTCTTCCACCGCAAGGCCAAGGGCCCTAGCGCGGCTCCCGGCCACTAGGACCGGTGCCTTCGAACGCTGGGCGCTGGCGGGTCACCGCACTCAGCGCTTCGAGCGCCGTTTTTAGGTCCTCCGAGAGGCCCGGAGCATCGTTTTCGCTCAGCCGCGCGATCAGCGTGGTGGCGGTCATGACCCCGGTGAATCCCAGGCCGTCGACGGTCGCCATGGACTCCGGGGCGGTCTGCATGGCTTGCAGCATCAGGTCGTGGGCGCGGGCCCACTCTCCGCGTTCCATCGACATGCGCGCCATCGCCGCTTGGGCAATGGCCACGAAGTGTTGGCAAGTGACCCCGTTGCCGGGCAACGCCGCCTGGTTGGTTTCGAAGAACTCGATCGACCGACCGTAGGCCGCAAACGCGGCGTCGATTTCGCCCGCGCGGCGATGGTACTCGGCCGCGAGCAACGAGGCATAGCCCGCGAACCAGGTCAGGTTGGGGGTCGCCTCGGGTGCTGCGAGCAGCGCGGCGTAGGTCTCTTCCAAACCACCCGGGCCAGTGGCTCCGCGGGTCGCCAAAATCCGGTTGCGCAGGCGCAAGTGCAGCTCGGCGGAGTCGGGGAAGCGAACCAAACCGCGCTCCAGGACCGCGGCAGCTTGCGGATAGGCGCCGATGCGTCCCAAGAAGTCCACCTGGGTGATGCAGTCCTGCTCGAGGCAAAGAGGATGGTGCTCGAGCACACCATAGGCAGCCTGGGCTTGCGCCAGCATGTCGGGGGCCCAAGTGGCATCGAGCGCCATCGCATCGCGGATGGCGCGGCGCTTGCTGCGCGCGAACAGGCGCAGGGTCTCGACCGCTACGCGGCCCATGGCGTGGGTCGGCATGGTGTCCACCGCCCGCTGCACGTGTGCCTCCGACTCCGCCAACGTCCCATAGCGGAATTCGCACTGGGCCAGGATGCCATGGGCCAACCAGCCGTCCTGTCCCATCGCGAGCGCTTTGGCGGCCAGGGTTCGGGCGTCTTCAAAGAGCAGTTTGGTCTGTTTGGCGCGCGGATCGGCGTCGAGGGCGCGAGCCAAGAACGACTCCGCCGTGCGCAATTCGACCGAACCATCGCCCTCGTGGCCCGCTTGCCACTCCTTGGCGCGGGCTTCGAGCGCGTCCTTGACGGCCTGGTTTTCTTCGAGAACGGCTTCCAAATCGGTGCTCTGGGCCACGCTCACCCGTTCCGCCATCTCGGGGGAAACCGAAGACGACAACAGGCCACGCTGCACGGTTGCGAGCTGCTTGGCGCGCGGCGCGACCTCGCCCAGTTTCTCCAAAGCCGAGACCAAACTTCCCCGGTCGGTATCGTCCAGATCCAACTCCAAGGCGGACTCCATCAGCGGCAAGCTCCCCATGGTTGGATCCTCGATCATCGAGTGCCACGCGAACTGGCGTGCCGTCGCCGTACCGCCGAGGTGCACACTGGGACCCCCACCGAGCAAGGCGAGGCGCATGAGCTGCCCGCTGTACGCGTCCCCCGCCGCCAGGGCGGTCCGCAACATGTCGACCTTGGTCGGCTCGTCGGCCGCTTCGAAGGCTTGTTCGACAAACGCCCGGTCGCTGCTTTCACGGCTGAGCAACCGCTCCTTCCAATCGCGGTCGCCGCGCTCATAGGGGTTGGGCTTCAAGACTCGCCCCTCGACTCCCTTCTTGAGCGTGTCGAAGACCGATTTGGTGTCGAAGGCATAGAACACGTCGAACACCTCGGACTTGTCGAGCTCGACCATGATGTGGCGCGGCGACACCCGTTGGCCATCGAAGTACTTTTCGTACAGGATGGGTTCGATCGCGATGTGCTCGCCGCAGGTCACGCCGCCAAAGCGCGGGCAGGGGATGCGCTCGCCTTCGGGGGTGTAGTCGCGCGGGGTGTGCCGGTAGGTGGACGCGATGACGGTCACATAGGCTTCGTACAGCTTGGCGGTCTCGGGGTCCCGATAACGGACTCCAGCGTAGTGCTCGCTAGCGATCTCCCCATCCATGTTGACGCAGATTAGGATCGGCTTGCCGGTGGCCTCCGCCACCGCAATGGCATCGTCGAAAGTGCGCTGCCAGGTGATCAAGCAAGGCTTGTCCCAGTCCGCGCGAGTGGGCGCCTTCCACATGACTTCGCGCGGGGCGCTGCCGGCCTCCTGACCCTGAAGCGCCGGCCGAAGGGCAGGCTGCGGGACCAGAACGGAGTTCGGGAGGGCGGAGGGGGTGGCCGTCGGGGCCAGCAGGCCGCTGCCAAGCAGGAAGAGAACGTGACGCATGGGGAGCTAGGTGGGGACCGAAGGGAGCGTGCCCACTATAGGACGCCCCATGGGGTGGGTTGCAGCCCCCGGGGGGGTGGCTCGGTCGCTTACGACTAGTTTACGCGCGGACTTACCATCCACTGGGCTGGTGAGCGCCCATTCCTGGACCCAACACGACCGCATTGCCCAAGAGGCGCGCGGTACCGCGCCACGATCCCCGATAGGTGGGATCTTGGGCAAAGAAGATCACCTGCCCATAGCCCAGCCCCTCGCGGGCCAGCCACGCGCCGTTTTCGAGCCGCACCCGCGCTTCGGGCCAAACCAGCCCCCCGAGCCGCAGCCGATCGCGCGCGGCCAAGCGCACGGGCACTTCGCCACTCGAAAGCAGCACCGCCGAACCCGCATAGGGAACCGGCAGCTCGCCATTCGTCCCGATGGTCAGCCAAGACCGATCATCGACTTCGGCGCGCAGGATGGCGCCCACCGGCATGAAGCGCCGAGCTAGGCGATCGGCCCGCTGCAGGTCGCTGTCGAGGTGGGCCAAGGGATGTTCGCTGGCGGCATCGTCATCGCTGGCCTCTTCGACTTCGGGTTCCGTAGCTTCTTGGTCGAGAGCTTCCCCCGCCGCCGTGGGCGCGGTAGCGGGCACATCGCCCCATACCTGGGCCAGGTCGAGCTCCTGAGTCCCCGCCTCCCGCTGGCGCCGCGCCGCTTCCCCATAGGGTTCGAGGTCCTCGAGCACATCGCGCCGCAGACGCACATCCCCGAGTCCCAATTCCCCGTCCGCCAGGGCCTGGGCGGCCGCATCGATCGCGATCAGGGTGCCCCCCGAACGGACCCATGCCTGCAAGGCGGGCCACTCGCTATGGAGCAAAGTACCCACGTCGCCCGACGGCACGACCAAAACGTTGTAGCGACGCAGATCGGTTCCGGGGAGCGACTCCGCCGCCAGCAAACTCACCGGCAAACGCAATACTTCGTCGAGGTACTGCCAAGCATCCCCGAAGTCGGTTTGGCTGAGCGGAGGACCGCTGAGCAGGGCGATCTTGGGCCGAGCGAGCAACACAAAGTGCCCCCCGCCCAAATCGGCGCGTTCCAAATCGGCAGCACGGCCACCGCGCACGGCGTGCACCTGGACCCCCGTCTCGCTCGCCGCCTGGGCCACCAGCTGGTTCCAGTCGGCCGTGGCCGGAGCGCCCCCCAACGCGGCCTCCCCACCCGGATTTTCGTGGCGGCGCAGCAAGAGCGAACCGCGCGGGAAAACCTCGCGCGGCTCCACCCCCAAGTCCGGCGCGAAGGGTTCGTCCGCCAGGTGCACCACCAAGCCCAATTCCATGGCGCGCCCCGCAAAGGCCAGGCTGCGATCGTCCGCGCCATCGACCACGTAGCCATAGGGCGGATCGGTCCGGCCGCGCCTGTCGAGTACGCTCCCACGCGTCGGCTCCATGCCCAACCAGGGCTTTGCGTCGTCGCCCAAGGCGAGCGTCCCCCAATAGGCCGCCACGTCGAACTGCCGCGACAGGTCCCAGGCGGTCACGTCATAAAGCCTTGAAGCCTCTCCCCGCTCGAGCCGCCCGCGCTCGTCGGCCAAAGTTTCCGCGTCGATGCGCGGGTCGAATTCGAGGTACGAGCGCACCAACGCCCCTTGGGGTTGGGCCAAGCGCACGGCATAGGTCCCGGCCGGGAAGCTGCGCTCGGGGCTCGCTTCGCCTAGGCTCGAGACCACGTCCTTGGCGACCTGATCCTGCCCAAGTCGAGCCACTTCCATGCCTTGGTCCAAAAGCGCCTGCAGCATGGGCTCAAGCCGGCTTCCGAGCCGGGTGGCTTCGAACAGAATCACCCGATCTTTGCCTTCGGCGGGTTGCATTTGCGTCAAGCGGTGCTCGAACGCATCGCGCCGCAGCGCCTCGCGGTTGGCGCGCAGGGTCGCCAGGTTGGACAGGCTTGCGACGACTTGACCGTGCACCGCTTCGCGGTAGGGCACCACCTCGCCCCCTTCGCGCTGGATCGGCTGACCCGCGTTGCGACCCTGCTCGTAGAGCATGCCAATCGCTCCGTTCAAAGAACCCCACGCATCCGAGTAGCCCGGGTACCAAGCATCGGCCCACTCGCGGGTGTAGTAGCCCCACCCCATGCGGTCGAAGGCCTCGCCATGGGCATCGGCGAAGATCCCTTGCCAATAGAGAAGCCGCTTGGGCAACGCCGGATGGCGCGGAGGCGCCTGGGGATACATCAAGAAGGTGTCCAACCCACTCATTTCGTGGGCATCGACAAACAGCTGCGGGGTCCACTGGCGCAAAAGACTCCAACGCCCCCGCGTTTCGGGCGCCACCCCGGCCATCCAATCGCGGTTCATGTCGAACAGATAGTGGTTGCCGCGCCCAAAGGGCCAGCGGCCGCGCGCCATCGAGGCATAGTCGAGGTTGACGCGTTGCCCCGAGTTCTGCTCGACCAGCGACACGATGCGCGCGCGCCCGTCGGGGTTCATCTCTGGCGCGAGCACGATCACCACGTCCTCCAAGAGGCCGGTGACGTCCGCATCGGTGCAGGCGACCAGGTGGTAGGCCACCGCCAAGGCCGCATCGGCCCCGCTGGTCTCGTCACCGTGGATCGAGTACCCCAGCCAGGCCACCGCCGGAGTCGAATGGATCAGCCCTTCCAACTCCCCCGAGCGAACCTGACGCGGATCCGCGAGCCGCGCGTTGTCCGCCTGAATGGCTGCCAGCCGCGCTTGATTCGCGGGCGAAGTGATGATGGCGTGCAACAATTCGCGACCTTCGTAGGTTTGCCCATGGTTGCCCACCACGATGCGCGGGGACTCGGCCGCCCAGGTCGTGAAGGCCAAAACGATTTCCTCGTGCCGCGCAAGCCGACTCCCCACCGGCTGACCAAGGATCGCGTCCGGAGTCGTGATGGCCGGGTCATGCTGCGCTCCCGGGAAAAAGTCCGATCGATCTTCGAACCCCTCGCGATCCCCGCGGGGCAGCGGGGCGGGCGCCTGAACCCCACTGGGGGCCTGCAGAGGCGTACGTACGGAGGGGAAAGTGGAAGCGGAAGCGGAAGCGGAAAGGAAGAACGGCAGGAGCAGCGTGCAAAGCATAGGGATTCCGTTGCAGGGGGTCTCCCCATGGTAGCGGCCCCACCTGCTGCCCGATATTGGCTCCCGAAACTTCGGTCGCCGAGGGGTTGGCCGGGCCCAAGCCTCTGGCGTGAGCCTAGGCCCCCACGGCCCGAACCCGCTGCACGGGGAGTTCGGGGGGCGGGATTTGGTAAGGCAATCGCCCGCGACTGCCGCTTGGGTGGACTAGGACTCTTGGCCCGCCCCTCGGCTAGGGTGGTCGTAAGAACGCGATCCGACCCAAGCCAAGCTGGTGGGTCACGCATCGCCAAGGAACTCTGGTTTGGCGAGGCAAGGCAGAGAACGAGGGAAGGTGGTTCGCCCGCAAACGATCGACCACCCCCTGTGCCCAGCTTCGGGCGCCGGAGTACCTAGAAGAACCCCATGTGCTTTCGAGGCGGGAACCGAAGCCAAGCGTTTCGACTGCCCCAAGTTTTGCTGAAGAATTTTGCTTTCCCTGCGACTTTCCAGTCGGGTCCCGACATAGCCTCCCATGGAACGAACCTCCACGGAACCCTAACCCCTACTCAAACCTTGAAATACACCCTCTTCGCGGGCCTCCTCCTGGCGGCTCCAGCTCTGGCCACGCCCCAATTCGCTGTAATCGACAACCCGGACGAGGTCTACGCATTTCCTCCGGAACCGGGTCCGGTGATCACCGACCCTTTCCACACGATGGTGTCGGGGGATTTCGATGGTGACCGAGTCAAGGACGTGGCCTTTCTTTCGGGCTCAACGCTGTCCACCCTGCTCGACCCGGACTCTTACGATGTGATCCACCACACGTCGATCGTGGCCAACTCGATCGTTAGCGTGCCCAACAACGCCGATCGCGATGAGCACTGCCTGCTCCTGGCGCAAGCCGGGGGCCTGCAAACGGCTGAATGGGTCAACGGCACCTGGGTCACGGCCTCCGTACAAGGCGCCAATCTGCCCGAAGTCACCGCCTTGGAAGTCCGCGCCACCGGGGCTGGAATCCTGGTGACCGGCCTGGGCACCGACGGTTTGACGGTGTACGCGATTGGCACTACAGACTCCTACGTCAGCGCCAGCACCACCTGGACTTCCTATGGGTCGTTTACGGCCACCGCTCCCATCGCCGACTTCCAACTGTTGGACTGGGACACGACGGCTGGGGCCGAAATCGCCCTGGCCTACGGCTCGAACCTTGAGGTGCGAGCCCTCCCGCTGACCAGCGCGCCGGCCCTGTATGCCACCAATCTGGGGGCCTTCGAGGTCACGCACCTGGGCCGGATCTTCCGCAACAACTACGTGCGGGACCTCCTGGCCGTCGTGACCCGGACCACGGCCGGAGCCGAGTTCATCTCGGTGTATGCCCCGACCGGCGTGAAATCGACCATCGACGTCTCCGCAGCAGGCGGCATCGCGGACTTGGCCACGGCGGACTACGACCGCAACGGCAACTTTGATTTGATCCTTTCGCTGGCGGACACCTACGGCGTGGGCATCTTGCTCGCCAGCGACGCGATGACGCCTACGTACGACTTCCACCCTGTGGGCCGGATTGGGCAACCCATGCTGGCGGCATCGCTGGTCAGGATCGCTCCGGGCGTCGTACCGAGCGTTGCTCCAACCAGTCCGGGAGTTTTGGATGTCGACGGCGACGGCGACTTGGATCTTTTGGCCATGACCGGAACGAACCAAAGGCTGCACTTGTACCGCGAAGTCGCGGTGGTCGATCACCACCTGTACACCTCGGGGCTGCGATATGGATTCGACTTGGACTTGGTTGAGATTGCGACCGGTGGTCAATTCACGTTTGACATGCGAGTCCCGGAACAAATCGACGTGGCTACGCACCTACAGATCTCGTTGTTCACCAAGAACGGCTTGTCCGCGCCAGTCGTGGCACAACCCAGCGCAACAATGCTGGTCGCCTGGAGTGGCATTCCTAGCGGTACGGAGTTCCTCCCCGTAACGCAGACGGTGCCCGGTGTGTCGCTCGCAACCCATACCAACATCGTGTTCGTGAAGGTCCAACAAGTCCATGTGGACCAGACCGGAAAGGTGCGACTGGTGTACCCGGCTTCGCACTTCGCCTTCCACGCCCTGGGTCGCTCGGCGAATCCCGTCCTGTTCTCCGATTACTCCAATTGGATCGCACAAATGCCAGGATCGGGCACGGCGACCTTCTACGTCCAGGATCCAACCGTTTCCGGCCTCCGGGGTGCCGAGAAGGACGGGAGCGGGCACGAGGTTGCTTGCATCCCTCTGATTCAGTGAGCCCTGCTCAGCGGTTCGCCTCGAACCACCGTACACACTATTGAGCCATTGACACGAATCTGCGTGCCCATTCTCCTCGTCCAAAAGACAAGGATGGATGGGCACGCATTTTCTTGGGATGGCGCGCCTGCTGGTGGGGCGCGCCTGGACCCAAGAACTTGAGGGGCGCGCAGTTTTTGCAAGATAACGGCGCCCATAGGGATGCGAGCGACATGAGTCCCATGGAGATGCACCGGTTTTGAACACGGTTCCTAAGGGGTGATTGCGGAGATTCCATTCCGAAGGAACGTGTTCCTCTGGGCGAGACCTCTTGGTTCACCTCTTGGTTCACCTCTTGGTTCACCTCTTGGTTCACCCCTTAGTTCTTGCTTTGGTTCGGACCTTCCGTGCGTACCCACCAGGTTTTGAGGTTCCAACTGGAAACCTGTTCCGGCTGGGGGGAGTCCTGCTCCCTCCAGCCACTTCCCGTGGATCCTTTGGGCAAGCAGATACCCACCTGCATGGATAGCGCGCATCACCTTGGCCCGGGCATCGATGGGGAGTCCTCGCCCCCTGTCAGCTCCTTGGACGCACAGGTAGTGCGGAATGGATTTAGGCAGCCTTCCGAATGCCCCGCTGCCTCATCCAACCCCAAGCCAACAGCGCGATCACGGACAGCCCAGCTGTACCCCACCACCAGCGGCGATCCGGTGGTCGGCCTCCGGGCAGCAAGAGATCGGGCGACAAGTCCAGGGTCAATGAACCCAGGCCAATCACTTGCCAAGCCGCCCAATGGATGGCCGAACCCAGGTCCGGATCTTGTGCCAGTTGCCGGCGCGCAGCGAGCACCGCTTCGTCCAAGCGCCTACCCTGCGCCAATTCGATGCGAACGGCCTCGGTCAGGCGGCGCGTGGGTACCAGGTAGACGTTGGCATCCCCGCGGCTGGTCAACACGGCGAGGGATCCCTTGGCCAACAGCACACCCGCCAAGCGACCCGCGGAAGGATCTCCGTAGCGGGCGGCACCCGCTTGAGCTCGACAGATCGAGAGGATGGCCAGCTGAGGGGCCCGCAGTTCGGTCTCGCGCAGGATCTCGAAGCCACTCACCAGCCCACTCGGAACCAAGGAATCCCCAGCCAAGGCCAAGCATGCGCTCCACTCGGGCGCTTTGCGTTGCACCCCATGGCACAGGAACTGGACGACCTGCGTCGAAGCATGGTCTCGCCATGCGGCCAAGCTCGCCTGGTTACCGCGCAACTCCAGAATGCGCTTACCTTGGGGGAATTCCATGGCAAGGGGCTCTCGGGTAGGAATCAGCGCCGCCGCTTCCGGTGACAGGGTTGGGTCGGAGAGCAGCAACCAATCGAAAGCCATCGAGTCGGCGCTGCCTGCCTGTTTGGCCAATAGCGACAAACCGACCCCCACGGTGGGCCAGTCTTCCATGGCGTAGGTCAGACCGAAGGGTTGGCCCTCCACGGAGAGCAGCTCCAACAAAGGGTTGTAGAGGGTTTCCCGCCCAACGACTCGAATGCGCTCCACGCCTTGGAACAGGTCGGGGGGTGCCGCTTCGAAGAGGTGCTGCTGCAACTTGGCTGCCGCATGGACCCAGGGGGCCTGCGAGGAATCGAACGGCTCCCCGCTGCTGGGTTGCTGGAAAACCTGGACCGCCAATTGGGTGGCACGCTCGCGTAGCAACGGGCCGCCTTCGAACTCCCAGTGTTGGATAGCTCCCTGGCCACGGATGGCAAAAGCGTGGACGCGGTTGCGTCCTGCCAGGAAGAGCAAGCAAAGGTCCTGGGGCTCGAGGCTCTGGCGGAGGTCCGCCAATTGCCCGGGGCCGGCTTTGAGTTGGGCCCGCAAGAAACCGACTTCTTGCGAGTCAAACACCGTGGCCAGGGCCGCTTCCATGCCGTCGCTGGCGAGGGCTTGCAGCATGGCTTCTGCGGAGATTTCGCGGATCCGACCGATGTTGAAGAAGCCGACTCCCCCATCCCGTTCGGTGGATCGCATGTGCTCCAGAAGCTCACTCCATGCCTGGCGAAAGGTCGGATCGCTGCCCGCACCCTGCTCGCGCAGCAAGCGGTTGCGCAAACTCGCATACCAGGCTCGATCATAGGCATCGAGGAATTCGCTGCCGGATACCTCCCCAATGGCTTGCAGGCATTCCTCCGCCGCCGCGTACCGGCCAGCCTCCAGGTGCAGATGGGCTAGGCGCGTCCAGCAACTGAACCGATCGCGCGGGTCCAGGTCTTCGATTTCGAGCGCGGAACGGTACGCTTCCACCACCCGCTGGTCGCTCTCGAGGTTGGACTCGAAGTATTGACGGTAGTAGACCAAGGCCAACAGCCGCCGGGCCGTCCCTATCGACCGCGAAGAAGGCTTGGATCCATCGGGAAACGTCAGGTCCATCACCCGCTCCAGGTATCCAATCGCAGGATCCACGTATTCGCTGTTGAGGGCGAACTTTGCGGCCGTCAGCAAGGGCTCGACGTACCCCACCCGGTTGAAGTAGTTCGGCCGAGTTTCCTTTCTGGCCTCGATTTCGGCCTGCAAGGCCTGGTCCGCCAGCTCGAGTCCGCGCTCGACATGGGGTTGGGCCAAACCCAGCAGGCCGCCGATGAGGTAACTCTCCGCCGCAATCGCATGCATCTGGGCCCACCAGCTTGGCGCGAGCCCATTCTCATGGGCCAGGACCGCTTCCAGATGCTCGGCAGACGCCTTCCACTCACCCGCTTCTTGGAGCGCCGTCCCGACTCCGAGTTCCGCGATCAGGTAGTAGATCCACTGGGGTTCACCGGTGGTGTCGGCTGCGGGTTGACAGTCCTCGGCCAAGCGACGCCAGGTGCGCACCATCTCGGCGCTGGGTACGGTCCCCTTGAGCCGTCCCGCACCCTGCAAGCGCTCGGCAATGGCTTGCAGCTCGGCTTTGCTCAGCGAATGGGCGGCGGTGTGGGTCGCAGCAGCTTGGTCTGGCACCTGGCCACCGGCTTGCACCGGCGCTAGGAACCCGCCTAGAGCGAGACTTCCAACGCAGGCGAAACGACCGGCTCGGTGCCAGACGGACTGTGCAACACGACGAACCAGCGCACATGCCGGGCCGTCAGGGGAGTGGCTGGATTCCATTGGTGCGAGCTGAGCCGGGGGGAGGTCACTTCCTCCTGCGTCTCCAAGTCTAGTACGTGCACCACGTACCAAGATCCAAATTCCAGCTCTCCTTGCCACTCGAAGTGCTCCAGGCTCGTGGCCCCCTCTTTGGGCGCGACCAAGGTGATCGCAGCGGATCCGCCCAGGACCGGCCCGGGATTCTGCGCTTCGCGGGATCCTGAATTCTGGTACCAGGCAAATCCTAGGACAGCCACGAGCAGCGCGGCCAGTGCCGAGAGTTTGCTCCGTTTGCCCCACAACCAAGGGGCATGCGAGGTCTTGCTGGTCAGCTCCGGAATGTGCTCCAACAGACGCCGGTCCTTGTCCAGCACGGGTGCTTGCCGGGCTTCTTCGAGAATCTGAATCATGTCGCGCTGGGCACCCGCCAACTCGGTTTGAACGTGTCGCAACTTCTCCACCTCCACGGAAAATGTATGAGATCGAGCCGCCATGGCGACGACTTCTGAATCCTCTATGTCCACCTCACCGCGAAGGACGCGCTCCCAAAGGTGTTTCTCTTCCCAATTCATGGTGTTTGCTTGCTCCCCCCGTTGCCCCATTCGCCCTGGGGCAACCCCATGGATCGGCCAAGGCGCTCTAGGGCCCGATAGTAGAGGGACTTCACCGTACTGATTGGAACCTGTTTGTGTCGTGCCACTTCTTGAAACGTCAGACCCTCCAAGCCGTGCAGCTGGATGATTTCCCGGGATTCTGCGTTCAGTTGTGATATCGCGCTCTCGAGCAGGGTGAGCCGATGATCGGAAGACTCGTCGGCATCCTGGCTGGGCACCTCTTCCAGGACTTCCGCCCCATTGGGTGCCATGCGTTGGGCCGTTCGCCAGAGCTTGCGCCGGACGTTCAGCAGCTGGTACTGGCAAATGCGATAGACCCAGGGATCCAACTCTTCTGGCCCCTCGAACTGGTCCAGCTTGGACCAAACGGTGATGAAAACATCCTGGGCCAGATCCTCTAGATCCGACTCGGCCAAGTTCATACCGCGGCGTCGGCTGATCACCCGCAACAGCCTGGGGATCAGCAAGAGCCGGGTCCCTAGGGCTTGGCGCCGTTGGAGATCCCCTTGCAGGGCGCCTCGAACCAGCTCCAGGTCCGTCCATTGGCCGCCCGAGGCTTCACCGGCATGGGGCCTACGCGAACCGCTCACCGCAGCGCCTCCACCGGGGCAAGTCGGGTTGATTTGGCAGAAGGAACCACGGGCAGAGGGTATCAACCGCCGACCGCAATTGCCTCCGCGCAGCACCCGAAGGCCACCGCTCGGCACGCTAGCAGTTCTGACCCAAGCATGGTGGCGTAGGCTATATCCCGCTCCGTCCGCATTCATCACGTTTTGCTCCAGGTTTGGCCGGGCACATCGGTTTGGGTCGGGCCGACTTCGGTCCCAGCCAGCCCATACAATGCGATCGAAGGGGTCATGTTGGAAGGTACGCCCAGGTCTCAGGAATTCCCGATTTCCCGAGGTCGGCCGGGGCATGGCGCACCTTGCGGCAGCCCGCAGCGCACGGCGCCTAGGTGCACCATGGAGCGGGCCCTCTAGCCCGTTCCCCTACCAGCCCAGGAGGCCCAAAGCGAAATCTGTCCTCTCGCCGCAAACATCCAGCGCCATCGGGATCTGATTCGCGGGGCAAACTCTGGGTGAGCGAGGTCGCCGCCTAGGGACTAGAACGATGTTCACCGATGGGGGGACTCCGCTTCTCTAGATCGCTGAGGGGCAACGACCACCCAATGGGGAGAGTTGGAGGGCACCGGTTGCCTGCCGGCGAGCCCCTTGGTTAGGGTTGGGAGCAGGTCAACTCGGCCTGCAAGGGATTTTCTTATGGGCATGACTTCCATGGGCTAGCCGTGTGCGGGACATGGGCGACCACCGAGCCAGGGTCCTCTATCGAAATCCGCTTGCCCCCCTTACGATTCGAGTGCTGGGGTTCGCGCTATCAGGATTCCTGTTAGGTTTCCTATCAGGATTCCTGTCAGGCGCCCCGGCAAGGCAACCACCCAAGGGGTCCTCATGCTGATTTGGCCTCGTACAGGAGTGTTCGCTGGCCTCATCGCAGGTTCGATCTCGCTCACCTTTGCGCAAACATGGCAAACGGTGACTCCCTTCCCTGGCTCCGCAGGTCATGAGCGGGCCACCGCAGTGACCGATGGGACGGTGATCTGGATCGTTGGGGGCACACCGCTGGATGTCGATGGCAATGCCCCCGTGCACAAATACGATCCATCCAACGACTATCTAGCCGCGTTGTCGATGCCGCTGGAAGGTGGTGCGCTCGATGGCGGAGTCGCCATGGATCCAAGCGGCAACCTGTTGGTGTTCAGCGGGGCCGATACGGGTGGAGCCGAAGGCGATTACTACACTTGGACCGAAGCAGATGGCAACAACGGAGGTTTTGCCGCGCGCACCTCGCAGGCCCCCAAACAGAATTTCGCCATCGCCACCGACGACGATGGCTTGATCTACTCGATAGGCGGAGGACCGGGCGCCAGCGCAAGCGGCAGCAACCCCAACCGCAATCGCGTCGAAGTCTATGACGCCAGCGTCGACCATTGGACGGTGCTGGCGCCGCTCCCCACAGCCGTGGCAGACGCCGGAGCAGCCTACGACGGCGCGGGGCACCTCGTGGTCGTGGGCGGGTTCACCGCGACCGGCACCAGAACCGCGAATGTGGCGCAGTATGACGTCGCGAGCAAATCCTGGTCCGACACCGCGATCGACGACTTGCCGCTGGCCCTGTCGGGCGCCCGAGTGGTTTTGGGTGTCGACCAACGGCTCTATGTGATCGGCGGCACCAATGGCACGGCGCAGTCGAGTACCTGGATCCTCGACGCAGGGGCGACCTCTTGGCACGCGGGGCCTAGCCTCAGCGTGGCCCGTTCGGGAGCGGCTTGTGTCCTGGCAGGGGACGATTGCATCTACGTCTTTGGGGGGAGCACCGACTCGGGGGCTACGGGAGTCAACGAGAAGTTGGCGACCCCGCAATGCCCGCAAGTAGAGCTTCAAGACGGATCGGTGAATTCGATTCTGGGCCAACCCGTTGGTATGCGCGTGGTGGTTGGCGGCGCCGGTCCTTTCAGCTACCAATGGCGGCACAACGGGGTCGACCTAATCAACGGTCCGCAAGCAGGTGGCAGTTGGGTCGCGGGGGCCACCACCGCCGTACTCGGAATCTTGGGCTCTTCGGCAGCCGACCAAGGCTCCTATTCCTGCGAAGTAAGCAATGCCTGTGGGTCGATCTCGAGCACCGCCGCTGGGTTGAGCTTGCAAGCCGCGCCGGGGCTCCCCTCCAACCTGAGCAGCCGCAGTTTGCACCCGGCCGGTGCCGAGATGTCGCGCGCCTGGGCCGTGGATCGGAATCAAGTCGCCGGTGACGGACTGTATCCCGTCCCCGGATTCCAATCCCAGTATCACCCACTCGTTTGGGATGGAGCTCGCAGCGCCACCGACATGACCCCGCCCAATTCGATCGGTGGTTCCGTCAACGCGATGCGCGCAGGTGCCAAAGTGGGTTGGTTCTGGTGGCCGTACTGGACCCCGCAGGGTACCGGCTACCAGCAGCACGCTTGCGCCTGGGATGCCGCCGGCGTACTCACCGAATTGCAACCGCAGGGCTGGGAAGTCGGGCAGATCACGAACACCGATGGGGTGCATCACGTGGGCTGGGCCCTGTACGACGCGGACCATTCGATTGCCGTGGATGGGGTCTACTGGGACTCGAGCACGCCTTTTGACTACACGTTTGTGGCTTCCGGTGGCGACTTTGGGGGCGGCGGTGGCAATGTTGGTGCCATCGACAACCAGCAGCTGTTCGGGGTTCGGTTTGGCAGCACCCCTTACGATGCCGTCAAGTGGCAGCGCAATACCAACCAAAGCTGGCAATCTTCCAACGTGGCGCCTTCCCCCAGCAACGGAAGTTTCATCCAGGATGCCCATTCTGGCCTGCAAGCCGGCCGCGTGGCCATCGGAGGACACAACGAGGCGGGGCTGTGGGGTGGGACAGGCAACGCATTTGTATCGCTGCACCCCACGGGCGCGACGAGTTCGGAAGGCACGGCGACTCGCAATGGGCTGCAAGTCGGATTCGCCGCCTTCCCAGGCGTATCCTCGCACGCGATGGCTTGGCGTGGATCGGCCTCCAGCGCGCTCGATCTGCATAGCTTCGCGCCTGCGGGCTTCACCTGGGATAGGGCGACCGATGTGGACATCGATGGCTTTGGCACGGTCACCATCGTGGGCTACGGCAGCAACTCGGTGACCGGACGAACCGAGGCCCTGGAATGGCGCGGCAACCCGCTGGCGCTCTCCACCGACACCCCAGTCGTTGGCGCGGGCGCCGGCGCGACCGTGCACTTCACGCTGTTCGGCGGCCAAGACCATGCGGGTCTGGCTTGGAGCCTAGGCGCGATGGGGAGTTTCCCGGTGGGATCGCCAGCAACCTTCCGACTCCCGACCCTAGGCGGCTCCTTCGACGACCTGGGTTTTGCCCAAACGCAGATCAAGATTCCAGCCGGCACGATCTTGGCTACCACCAAGCTGAATGTGCGCTTCGTCGTTCGCAATCCCAACGGTGGAGTGGCCCTGTACAGCAACCGTTTGACCGTCCTGCTGATTCCCTGACCTTGGCGACTCGACCAGGCGTCCGTGTCTGGGACCAACCAAAGGAAAGGAACGCGCAGCTTGGCTCCGATGCTTCCGGAGTCAAGCTGCGCTCGCTTGCATGGGCCCTACGCGCATTGTGAGGTACCTGAGCCAACGTACGGTTGCCGCTTTGCAGTTCCACCTGCGGACGCCGAGTCGGCTCCCGGGATTGGGGTCAGCGTGGCTCGACCGCGCAGGAAATCGGCTGGGGGTTGCGGCCGATGTGCAGGATGCGGCTGCCGGTTTGGTTGATCGGATCGATGCTGCGGCCCACCACGATGCCGTCTTCGGGGGCGTAGAAAACCTTGTTGACCTCGCCGAAGATCGTGCGGGCTTCAGCCACGGGGTCGCCCTTGGCGATCCGATCGGTGACCTGGGGGAAGACCTCGAGCAGACCGCCTTCGTCGGTGTAGGTCCAGTAGGAGCCGTTGCAGAGCACGGTCTCCTCCTCGGAGATCACCGGCGTGCCGGGCAGCAAACCCAGGTCGAAGAGCACGTTTTGGACCCCCGCCAGTCCGTCTTCGATGGTGCGGGTTTGGAAGCGGCTGGGGTTGCGCAGCTCCACGGTGATGGCCGGAATGCCGAGCGCCGCAGCCGAACCGCGCAAGGTCGTGTCGTTGGGCGGGTTGTGGACGATGATTTCGGGTATCTGCAGACGCGCCATGCGGGCTGCTTCGGGCTCGTTCATGTTGGCGCGCACGTAGAGCGAGTTGACCCGCCCTACGCTGGCGGTGTGCAGGTCGATCAGATAGTCCATCTGCCGGATGACGCGATCGATGAAGCGGTGCAGGTAGACCGCGCTGCCGCGCCCCACCGGCTTGCCCGGTGCGATCGAATTCAGATCGACGTTGTCGTTGAATTGGCGTTGCTTCATGAGCACGCCGGGCACGTTGACCGCGAGCACCCCCACCAGGGTCCCGCTGAGTTGCTTGGGATCGACTCCCCCCACCAGGCGTTGGATGACCGAAATCCCGTTCAGCTCGTTGCCGTGGATCGCTGCGGTGATGCCCAAAACCGGTCCCTCGTGGGCGCCCCGCGCCACCAGGATGGGGATCCGGATCGCTTCGCCGATCCCGTTCTTGGCCACGTGGAGCCAGATGCGATGGAGACGCCCACGTTCGAGGCTTTCCAAGTCCAGTTGGTGCAGGGAGAGGTGCTGGAGGTGGGGCATGGGCGGATGGTACCCACTCGAGCCGCGCGGATCTCGCACCAACCGCCCGGGACCCGGGCCGTGGGGCTGGCTTCCCGCTCCTCGGCAGCCCGGGAACCGCCGGGTTAGAGTGCCTCGTAGGGCGTGACCTCGTCGAAGGGCACTTGGATCTTCATCGAACCCAGCTTGCAGACCACGATGCGGCGATCGCGGTCCACCTTGTGCACCATGACTCGCTGGCGGTAGCGCGGTAGGTAGACCAGCGAACCCTTGCCCAGCGACTGGATGAACGACTGGCGCCGGTCGGTGAGGGTGGCGCCCGACAGGTCCGCCGACAGTTGGTCGAGCAGCGTACCTAAGGCTTGGGCCACCTCTTTGGGCATCTGCGACAGGAACGTCCGCGCGCGGTCGAGGTTGCGCATGCCGTCGCGTAGCCGTTCCTCGAGCCCCTTTTGGGCTTCCTTCTCGAGCTGCTCGCTACGGCGCTCCAACTCCTGGGCCCGCTCCTGCAACTCGAGTGCGGTGGCGCGCGCGTCGTCGAGGCTGGCTTCGGCGTGCTTGCGGGTCGCCTCGGCCTCGACGCGCGCCTTGCGCACATCCCCCATCAGCTCGAGCAGCTCCGAGTCGCGCCGCTGCATGCGGGCCTCGGCCAAGGCCACGACCTCTTCGGGCACACCCAACCGTCGAGCGATGACCAAAGCGCCCGATTCGCCGGGGGTTCCGAGCAGCAGCGAGTACTTCGGGGCCAGCGTTTCCAGGTCGAACTCGGTGCAGGCGTTTTCGGCCCGAGGATGGCGGAAGGCGAACTCCTTCAGCCGTCCGATGTGGGTTGAAACCAAGGTCGGAACGCCACGCCGCAAAAGGGTCTCGAGCACGGCTTCGCCCAGGGCGGCCCCTTCTTCGGGGTCGGTGCCCCCACCCAACTCGTCGAGCAGCACCAGGGTCGCGGGATCCGCCCGCTCAAGCCCCGCCCGGATGCGCACCAGGTGCGAGGCAAAGGTCGAGAGGTTTTGCCGGATCTCTTGTTCGTCGCCGATGTCGGCGCAGATCCCACTGTACAGCGGAATCTGGGTCCCCTCGGCCGCAGGCACAGGCAAAGCCAAACGGGTCAACACACTGAACAGACCTGCCGTCTTGAGCGCCAGCGTCTTGCCGCCGGTGTTGGGCCCGGTGATGATCAGCATGTCAAAGCTGTCGCCCAGGCGCAGGTCGATCGGGACCACCTCGGCCAGCTGGCCGGTTTGCTTTTGGTCGAGCAGCAGCGGGTGCCGCACTTGGCGCAGAACCAGCCCGCGGGAGCCTTCGGTAGGCTTGCCTTGGCTAGCGGCCACCGCACCGTAGACCTTCGCGAAACCGGCTCCGATCCATGCCCATTCCACCTCGGCCAGCAGGCTGGCGGCGGTGTGCACCCGGTCAATGCGGTCGATGATGCTGCGCGTGAGCTCGAACAAGACCCGCTGGACTTCGCGCGCATGGTCGGCCTCGGCGGCGGCCAAGCGGTTGCCAATCTCGATCACCTCGCGCGGCTCGATGAAGACCGACTCACCGCTCTGGCTGGTGTCGTGCACGATGCCCCGGATGCGGCCGGCGCTCTTGGCGCGCACCACCAACACGGGCCGCCCACCCCGCCGGTGGAGCACGTTGTCCGACAGGACCGCACGCACCTCCGAACGGGCCAGAACCGTGCGCAGAATCGCCGTGCGTTCGGCCGTCAGGGCATCGATCTTTTGATCGAGCCCCAAGAGCAAGGTCGAGGCTTCGCGGCGGACCCGCCCCCGCTCGTCGACCGTTTGGTCGATGCGCGCGAGGATAGGCGCCACGTCGGGAATGCTGACCACCAGCGCAGCCAACTCGGGGGCCAAGTCCCGGCGTTCTTCGAACCAGGGCCGCAAGCGGAGCGCCGCATCGAGGAACCCCCGCAAGAGGGCAAAGCGCTCCTCGTCGTAGGTCCGCAAGTCCATGGGATCCGCTGGCAGCGGATCGGCGAAGCCGGCTAGGTTGGGCGGGCTCCCCGCGCGCACCAAGGCTTGCATCTCGCGCAGCCGTTCGAGCCCTGCCTGGGCATCGGCCGCCTCGCGCGGCACACACTCAGCCAAGGCGCGCTGCCCCAGGCTGGAAGCGCAAAAGGGCAAGAACAGCCCGAGCACTTCGTCGCAGTCGAGCACATCCCAGGCAAACGCCTCGCGGGTCTGGGTCGATGCGAAAAGCGGGGGACGGGTCGAGGGAGCCATGGCTGGCGCGTAGCGTAGGCCGTACACTCGGGGCCGCCAAACCCCAAATTGCCAGAGACACCCCCATGAGCGACTCCCACCTCCAAGGCCAATTCGAAACCCGAGCCATCCATGCAGGCCAGGCCCCCGATCCCCAGACCGGCGCGGTCATGACCCCGGTCTACATGACCAGCACCTACGCCCAAACGGCTCCGGGCAAGCCCATCGCCGGGTACGAGTACTCGCGCACGCACAACCCCACGCGCACCGCGCTTGAGATCAACCTGGCGAGCCTCGAGGGAGGTCGCCACGGGCTGTGCTTCTCGTCGGGCCTGGCCGCCACCAACGCGCTGCTCGACCGCTTGGTCCCCGGGGACAAGGTGGTCGCCGCCAACGACTTGTACGGGGGCACCTATCGCATCTTCACCAAGGTCTTCGAGCGCTACGGGATCGAGTTCGTGTTCGTCAACAGCGCCAACTTGGACGAGGTGCGCGACGCCGTGGACGCGCGCACGCGCTACGTCTACATCGAAACCCCGACCAATCCCCTGCTGCGCCTAACCGACATCCGCGCCTGCGCGGAGATCGCCCACAAGGGGGGCGCGCTGTTGGTGGTCGACAACACCTTTGCGACCCCCTACCTGCAGCGGCCGCTCGAAATGGGAGCCGACGTGGTGCTGCATTCGCTGACCAAGTACTTGGGCGGCCACTCGGACGTGGTCGCGGGGGCCTTGATCGTGAACGACACCGCCCTGCGCGACGAGTTGGCCTTCTTCCAAAACTCCGTCGGCGGAACCCCGGGGCCGATGGATTGCTTCCTGGTCATGCGTGGCACCAAAACCCTGGCCATCCGCATGGACCGCCACAGCGAGAACGCCTTGGCCATCGCGCAGTTCCTCGAAGGCCATGCAGCGGTGGACCGCGTGCACTACCCGGGCTTGCCGACCCACCCCCAGTACGACCTGTGCAAGCGCCAGATGAAGACCGGCGGTGGCATGGTCTCGTTCGAACTGAAAGGCGGGGTGGAAGCGGGCAACCGGCTGGCCAGCTCGACCAAGATCTTCACCCTGGCGGAGTCGCTCGGTGGCGTTGAGTCTTTGATCGAAACCCCGCCTTCGATGACCCACGCTTCGATTCCTGCAGCGGTGCGCCATGCAGCCGGGCTCCAGGACGGTTTGGTGCGCCTCTCCGTGGGCATCGAACACATCGACGACCTGATCGCCGACCTCGATCGGGTCCTTTAGAACGACCACGCCCCAGGGACCGGCGGGTCCTTGGGGCGCGAAGGTTGGGGGACGAGTCGCAAAACAACCTTGGTCCCGCGATCGATGGACCCTAGGGCCGCAGGAAGCGCAGCAGGTAGTTTTCTTGAAAGCCCGGGATCGTGACCTCTTCGACGAATCGGAATCCGGCGCCCTCGATTTCGGCGCGCACTTCCTGCTTGCCAGCCCGCACGTGCCCCAGGATCCACTCGCTCGAGGTTCCGGGGATGCGTTCGAAGTCGACGACCACCAACTGCCCCCCTGGCGCGATGGCCTCGAAGAGCGAAGCCAGCATGTCGAGGTGGTACTCGAAGTGATGGTAGGTATCCCCCACGTAGGCCGTCTGGACACTGGCACGGGGGAGACTCACCGAGCGTTCCTTCGAGAGGTAGGGCTGAACATTGCGGAACCCTGCCTGCTCGACCCGTTGCTGCAAGTGCTCTACGAAAGCAGGCGAGATGTCGGCGGCATAGACCTTCCCCTGCGGCCCCACGGCCGCCGAAAAAGGTGCCACAAACAAGCCGGTCCCCGCCCCCACATCGACGACGGCTTGCCCGGGCGTCAGATCCAGGGCCGCCACCACCGCTTCGCGGCAAGCACAGATCTCCCGGCTCTCGACCTCCCAACGCTCGCTCCAGTCGTCGGGGTTTACTTCGGCGTCCAGAAAGGGCGCATTGATGTTTTCAGGCACGGGGCTTCGCTGGGTTTGTTGGGGCACGGAGGCTTCGAAAGTACGGCACCCGCCCACCACTCCGGCGCAAAACAACAGAATCGTGGGGAGCATTGCAGGGAGCATCTTTCGCATGGCCCTGAGCCTAGCCCGCTGGCCTCGCCACCGCCAGCGGGCTCCATGCAAGAGCGGTGCATGGCGACCCCATCGCGGTCCGCTTGCGCTTTGGAGGGTTTCGGCTAAAACGAAGGGACGCTGGGCTGCGGGCTTCCCCGCCCCAATCCAGCGCCTGCGCCCCAATCCAGCGCCTGCGCCCCTATCCAAAAGTTCCAGGAGTTGCCCCCATGAAAATCACAAGCCGCACGTTGCTCTGGTTGCTTTGTTTGGCTAGCTGCCCCCCCCTGGCTTGGGCCGACACGGTGACCTTGGTCCCTACGCAAGACAACACCCTTTTCGAATCCGGGACCGGAGCCTTGAGCAGCGGCAGCGGCCCGCGGGGTTACTTTGGGGTTACCCAAACCGGAGCCATTCGTCGCTACCTCGTGCAATTCGATGTGGCCGCGGCTATTCCGCCCGGTGCCACCATCGACAACGTGCGCTTGGATTTGCAGGTCGTTCAAGTCACGGGGGCGCCGGTTGCCTTCTACACTCAGGGAGTCCATCGGGTACTGGAGAGTTGGGGAGAAGGCAGCTCAGACTCTACCTCGGGTGGTAGCACAGGCGGTGGGCAAGGGGCCCCCGCCACTTTGAATGACGCGACTTGGCTCCACCGGTTTGCTCCCAATTCCTTTTGGACCCTTCCGGGTGGAGACTTCCAGTCGGCGGCATCTGCAACCGGTAGCGCCGGCTTCCCAGGCATCGTTTCCTTCAGTTCACCCGATATGCAAGCGGATGTGCAGCTATGGCTCGACCAACCTGGGGACAACCACGGTTGGTTGCTCAAACACATTGCCGAAGGAACCACCGGGAGTGCCGTGGCCGTGGGGTCACGCGAAGCCATCGCTCCTGTGTCCCGGCCACAATTGGTGATCGACTACACACCCCAATTCTCGACGTTTTGCGATCCTTCCGACCCCAACTCCACGGGGCTTTCGACCCAGCTTATGGGGACGCTCCTACCGACTACCAGCCCCCCTCGACTCTTTGTGGAGGCCAACCAAGGGCCCCCGGGTGAGTTTGTCTACCTCCTTGTGGGCAGCGCACCCCAGGATCCCGGCCTGCCCCTCGGTTCTGGACATTTGTGCCTATCGGTCCAACCCCCGAACGTGATCGGCCGCTACAACGTAGCTCCTTGGTGGGATTCGATCGGTACGTTCGGTGCCAATGGTGTGTATTGGGTCCACGGAGCAAGTTCTCCAGGGTACGAGTTGTTGGCATTCTTGGTGCTCCCCGGCAACCCATTGATCTTGGCGGGGAGCGAGTGGCACTTCCAAATGTGGCACCGCGACGTGGGCACGACCTCGAATTTTAGCAACGGATTGACCGTACGTTTCTAGACAGTCGCTTCCCAGAAGATTCAGGACGCCGCTCCCGGCTAGGCAGCCCGCAGGCGCGAATGACCGTCGAAGTGGCGTACGAAACTTGCGAACTCCGAGGCCGGTAGAGGCTTGGAGTAGTAATACCCCTGGATCGTGTCGCAGCGTAGGCCGCGCAGGAAGTCGAGTTCGGGTTGCTCTTCGACGCCTTCCGCGACCACCTGCAGGCGCAAGCTGTGGGCTAGGGCGATCGTCGCGCTGACGATCGCAGCATTGCCTCGATTGGTGGTGATGCCCTTGACAAAGGAACGGTCCACTTTGATCGTGCTCAAGGGAAACTTGGCCAAGTAGCTCAGCGAGGAGTAACCGGTACCAAAGTCGTCGACGGAAATCTCCACCCCTTGCTGGGTGAGCCGACTCAACAGGGCGATGCTGCGATCGGTATCCTCCATCAAGAGACCTTCGGTGAGTTCGAGTTCGAGCTGGTGCGCGGGCACGCCCGTGGACTCCAAGAGTTCCATCACCAAGCTGTCCAAACCGGGTTGCTGCAACTGAGCCCCGGAAACGTTGACGGAGACACACAAATCCCCAAGGCCTTCGGCATTCCAAGCGGCCATTTGTTCCAACGCGGTGCGCAGAACCCAGGTGCCCAGGGGCACGATCAGCCCGCACTGTTCGGCGATCGGGATGAAATCGACCGGCGAGATGGTCCCCAGCTTGGGGTGCACCCAGCGTACCAAGGCTTCCATTCCTTGGACCCGATTGCGCCCCAGGTGCACCTTGGGTTGGTAGTGCAGGATGAATTGGTCTTGCTCGATCGCGTGGCGCAGCTCGGATTCGATGGTCAGGTAGAACTGGGCCTTTTGGCTCCATTCGCGCTCAAAAACCTGACACATGTTGCGTCCACGCTTCTTGGCCAGGTTCATGGCCGCGCTGGTGTTCCCCAGGGCCGACTCGGGATCGTTCCCGTCTTGGGGGTACAGTCCAAGACCCATGCTGCTAGTGAGACTGATTTCGCGACCTTCGATCATCACCGGCTCGGCGAGGATGCGCGCCAAATCCTTGCTGGTTTGCTTGGCCGCCTCCAGGCTCCCCGTATGGGTGAACACCAAGAGGAATTCGTCTCCCCCAAGGCGAGCGATCATTGGAACCGCGACTCCATCCTCCTCAATGGCTTGTGGATGGGCATGACCCAGCGTAGCGCTGGCAGTTTTGAGTCGCTCGGCCACGATCTGCAGCACCCGATTGCCGGCCTGGAACCCCAGCGTGTTGTTGATCCGGCGGAAATGGTCCAGGCCAATGCACAAGAGGACCGGCTGGGCCCCCAAGGCAAGAAAGGGATCGAGCAATTGGGCTAGGTTTTCCAGGACGTAGGCGCGGTTGGGAAGCCCCGTCACGCTGTCGTAGTAGGCCAATTGCCGAACGCGCGCTTCGGCCTTCCAACGCTCGGTGGTGTCCTGCACCAAGCCCATCACCCGCGCGGGCTCCCCGTCTTCGCCCAACTGGACGCAGGCTTCGTGCCCTAGGTACTTTTCCGCCCCCTTCGCCAAAAGGACGCGATGGTTCATGTGGAAGTCTTGCTTGCGCTCGATCGAAGCCAGCAAGGCCCGGCGGACTTTGCGCCGGTCTTCGGGGTGGACCATGCCCAAAAACTGGTGCAAAGCCCCTTCGGGGTCGGGGTTGTCCATCTCCAGGATGCGTTGGCACGTCTCGGACATGTAGAGTCGATTGGCCTTCATATCCCACTCCCAATACCCCAATTGGGCCACCCGTTGGGCAAGCGCGAGCCGGTTCTGGATGGTGCGCAGATCGGACAGGGCCCGGGCGGACCTCAGCAGGTATTCGACCCGATGGCCAAGCAGATCGGGGTGGATCGGCTTGGTCACAAAGTCGGTAGCCCCCGCTTGGTAGGCGCTTCGAATCGTCTCCAAGTCGGTTTGTTCGGAGACCACAAGGATCGGAACATCCTTGGGCAACAGCGATTGCCGCAGGTTGCGACAAAGATCCATACCATCCGTCCAACGCATGGGCAGATCCAATAGAACGGCCGCGGGGCAGCATTCGCGGATCCGATCGCGAATCATGGCCAACCCCTGGGCCTCGACGACTTCAAAACCCGCCTCCTCCAGGGCCCGGCAAGCCGTGCTGCGCAGGGCATCATCGTCTCCCAACAAGAGCAAGGTTCGGGAGGACTGGGAATGGTCGTAGCGCGAGCTCAGCATGGCAGTCCTTGGGCTTGGCTAGGCCCGGAGGTTGCGAGGGTAGCGGCCCAGAAATCTCCACAGGAGGACCATCTCCGTGCGTGGAGCGCACCTGAGGCGGGGTGGGAAGTCTTGGGCAGGGTCATTGGAAGCACACGCAAGGCGCGTTGGACTCCTGCTCGACTTCCACAATCGGCGCTCTTGAACGAGGTTCGCCGATTGGTTTTCCAGGAACATCGCCGGGAATTCCGGCTCACTATGGAGCCCCTAACGGAAATCTTTTCGTACCGGGGGCTGGACGGTATCGAGGGCCCGTTGGAGCTGTTCCCACCGATCTTCCAGCGTTCCGGTGTACCCCACCGACATGCGGATCAACCCCGGCAGGATGCCTGCCCGCTCCAAAGCCGGTGCGGACAACTCGCTTGAGGTGGACGCGGCAGGCCGGGTCATGAGCGTGTCGTGGTACCCCAAACTCACGGCCAAGAGGCCAAAGTGGTCCTGGTTCTGTAGGCAATCCATGAAACGCTCGGCGCGTTCGGCATCCCCTAGATCCAAGCAAAGGATGCCCCCATAGCCGAAACCGGGGTTCATCTGATCGCGCAGCAACGCATGGTCCGGATGGCTGGGCAAACCGGGGTAGATCACGCGCAAGTTGCGCTCGTCGAGCCTTTCCGCGAAGAATTGTGCTCGGCGCGCGTGCTCGCGGATGCGCAGCCCTAGGTGCGGCAAACGCGCGCTGATTTCGTAGGCCATGCGCGGATCCATGGTCGGCCCGGTCAACATCAGGGCGCCATGATGCAAGTCCATCAACTCACCCTGCAGCGTAGCCGGCCCCACGATCGCCCCCGCGATGATGTCCGAGGCCCCGTTGATGAACTTGGTCAGACTATGCACCACCACATCGGCCCCCAAAGGAATGGCGCTCATCATCAGCGGAGCAAACGTCCCATCGACCACCAAGATCGCATCGTGGCGGTGGGCGATCTCGGCCAAGGCCGGGATGTTCGCCACGCGCAGCATAGGATTGGACATCGCTTCCACGTAGAGCACCTTGGTCCCCGGGGTCATGGCCGCTTCCACGGCCGCCAAGTCGCTGGTGTTGACGAAGTCGGTCCGCAACCCAGCCTTGCGCGGCAGAAACGTTTCGAGCAAGGCGTAGGTGCCCCCATACAACGTATCGCTCGCCACCACGTGGTCGCCCACATCGCAATACTGCAGCAAGGTGCACGCAATTGCGCTCATACCACTGGCCGTGGCGTAGCCCGCTTCGCCCCCCTCTAGGGCCGCGAGTTGCTTGCCAAGCGAAACCACGGTCGGGTTGAAGTGCCGCCCATACAGGTAGCATCCACCAGCGTCATGGCCGATTTGCCCCTGAAAAATGGCAGGCATGGTGGCGGGATCGAGCACCGTGAACGTGGTGCTGGGCTCAATGGACACATTGACCCCGCCATGTTCGCCAAATTCGCGGTGCAGTCGGGCAAGGGCGGCGATCGGGTCGTGATGTTGCATGGCCCGCTTGTAGCCTGCCCGCGACGTTCGGGGCAACCCCCTGTTTGGCCTATGTCGCTCGCCGGCGGCACCTGCTAGGCTGCCCGCGTGAAGCCTGCCTCCCCCCAACCCGGATCGAGCCGCACGCGACCGTGGACAAAACTCCTTTTGATCTTGGGCGTGACCCTGGCCTTGGGGCTCCTTTTGGAAGGGGCCGCCACCCTTTGGTTGGGGCCGTCGTTTGTGCGAGGGCGCTACCTGGGCAACAATTGGAAGGCCGTAGGAAGGCTCGATCGGGCCCTGGGTTGGGCCAACCGGCCCGGCGCCACCGGGCACATCCACGATGGCAACATCGACTATCGGGTGCGAATCAACCGCGAAGGCTTCCGCGATCCAGAGCGCAGCCTTGTCAAACCGGCGGGTTCCAAGCGTATCGTGGTCCTGGGTGACTCGGTGACATGGGGCTGGGGCGTGGACAACGGAGAACGCTACACCGACTTGCTGGAGGCCCGCTTGGGCCCCGGGGTCGAAGTGATCAATCTGGCCGTCCCCGGCTACGGAACCGACCAGCACTACTGGAACCTCGAGCGCAACGGGTGGTCGTACGAACCCGACCTGGTGTTGTATTGCGTGGTGATGAACGACCTGTTCGAGGCGCAGACCACCGAACAATACGGCATGCTCAAGCCTCGCTTCGTGCTGGAGGACGTGGCCAGCGACCGATGGCGCGTGGAGCGACCGGCGGGCATGGATCAGATCGGCGGATGGCGCAGCGAAGGCAAGCACGCCTACCAGTGGCTGTTGGCCCATTCCGCGCTGGCTTACGTGTGCACCGGTCGAGCCTTGGACCCGGGCGAAGTGCTGGACTTGGACGCCATCCCCTACCACGACCCCGGGGACCAGGAGCGCGCCCTGGTGGCGGAGGCCTCGCATTGGATCGTGGCGGCCGACCAACCCGCGCACCATGCCCTACAAGCGATGGCGGAAGCTTGCCAAGAGCGAGGGGTCCCCTTGGTCGTGACCTCCGTCGCCCACAAGCACGACCGCTATCTCTACGAGCCGCGCTTTCCGCGCCCCGAAGCTGCCGATAGCCCCGAATTCCAATCGCGCTTGACCCAAGCGTTGGTCGAAGCGAGCCAAAGCCTTGCGCTGCAAGTCCTCCCCATCGACGGGGTCATGCTGTCGCACACGCTGGCCGGTGAACGCTTGCACGTGGGCGATGGGCATCCCAACCGGCGCGGTCACGAGGTGATCGCGGAAGGGCTTGAGCCGGGCCTACGCGAGATCCTGGGAAGGCCCCAAACTCCCATCGGAAGGGCGTCCGACCGGCCACCCCGCTAGAAGGGCGAATCGGGTTTGGACGGGGGCGGCTTGGGCGGTTCCGGCTGCTTGGGGCTCTCGGGTTCTTGCCAGGCCTTCGACTTGGGTGCGGCCTGGGGCTTGGGCTTCGGAGCGGGCGCCGGTTCGTCGCAGACGCGGTCGCGCATGATGCGGCCGACTTTGAACTTCACCACCCGTTTGGCGGGCACTTCGACCTTTTCGAGCGTGCGCGGGTTCTGGGCCCTGCGCGGCGCGCGTTCGCGCACTTCGAACACCCCGAACTCGCGAAACTCCAGGCGGTTGCCCGCAGCGAGTTCGTCGATGATGCCTTCCAAGAAGCGCTGCAAGATCTCCTTGACCACCACCTTGGGTTGGTCGAGGGCCTCGGCAATGCGATTGGCGAGCTCCTTCTTGGTGATCGTTTTGGGCGACTCGGGAATCATGGGCAGCGGGGTGACGTGGAAATCCTCTCCTAGTTGTATCCTTGTGTCAAGCAACGGGTTGTGACCGTCCCTTGGCTTGGAGACGGGCCCCCAAAAAGCCCCACGGCGTGGACCGGGGCCGTGCACCCATGCCCGCAGGGAACGCGGCCTGGGGCGAGTCCTGCCCGGCTAGGCGCCCTCTTGGAGCGCAAAGGTCACCGGACCGTCGTTGCAAAGCTCCACCTGCATTTCCGCTCCGAAGCGCCCCTGTTCGACCGCGAGCCCGAGGGACTCCAGGCGGTGCGCAAAATGGGCGATCAGGGCGCGCGCCCGTTCGGGATCCTCGGCTTGATCAAACGAAGGGCGCCGGCCCTTGCGCCCATCCGCGGCCAAGGTGAATTGGCTGACGAGCAACACGCCCAAGGGCTCCGGCCCCACGCCCTGCAGGGCCGAGAGGTTCATGCGACCTTGCGCGTCTTCGAAGAAGCGGAAGTGCGCGATGCGTTCGGCGAGGCGCTGGGCCATCGCTTCGTCGTCCCCCTTGAGCACGCCGAGCAAGATCAACATTCCCGGACCAATGCGCCCGACGATCTCGTCGGCGACTCGTACCTGGGCATGGCGGACGCGTTGGACCACGGCTCGCATGGGACTCTCCTCAGGGGTTGGGCAACGGGGTGGACGGATCTTGCTGGAGCTGGGCAGCGCTGCGCTCGAGTACTACCCGCGCCCGAAACGCTTGCAAGATCAGCGCGGGATCGCTGCCTTGCTCGGCTTCCTCCAAGACCTGCTGCCAAAGCACGAGGGCGCCTTGCGGGTCCTCCAGCCAGTATTCGCGCAAGAGGGCTTCTTGCACCCAGGGCAAGACGCCTACGTCGGGGATCAAACTCGCGCGGCGCACCGCATCGAGCGCCCCGGACAAGTCCTTCTTCTCGGTCAAAGCCACCGCCAACAACATCAGCCGCCGCGGCCGCCCCAGGGGTTCCCCTTCGAGCGAGTTCAACTCGCGCAAGGCCAAGTCGACTTGGCCCATGGACAACCAAACGCGCGCCAAATCCAGGCGGGCTTCCACGCGGCTAGCCCGGTCGACGCGCGGGTCGAATTCGGAAGCGATCAGCCAACGCTCGAGCGAGATGGCCGCTGGTTCGCCGGCTCCCTCCTGGGCCAACATCCAGGCTTCCATGCGGCGCGCCAAAAGGTGGCTGGGATCCAGGGTGAGGGCAGCTTCGAGCGCCTCGCGGGCGTTGCGCCAGCGGTACTGATCGCGCAGCCCCAATAGGGCATAGGCCTTGCCGTAGTAGGCCCAGGCGCAGGCCGGATCCAAGGCCAACGCTTGGTCCAGCCACGCCACCGCCTGCTCGGCGTTGGGTTGCACTCGGGCCGCGAGGATCAGGTTGGGGACCGAAGGGGCGCGGGTCAATTCCTGCGCGTAGAAGCGTGAGAGCTGGGCTTCCGCATTCAGCCGCAAAGGCGCTTCGACGGCGTCTTCCTCGCTCGCAGCCATCGAAGGCTCAAAGGCGGCTCCGGTGGGCGGCTCCCAAAGCCCCCGCGCCAGCATCTCCCGCCGCAGGTCTTGCAGGGCGAAGCCCAAGTCCAGTTCTTCGGGGTAGCGGGAGACGAGGCTCTCCAGCCTGCGTTGCGCTTCGGCGAAGTCCTCACCCGCCATATCCTTGCGCGCCCGTTCGAGTTCCAAGCGATCGGGGATGGGCAGGTAGCCGTAAGGCACCCGCCACAGGGGCCGCCAGGGACGAGGCCCGGAGGTGCAGGCAGCCAACAGGCACACGAAAACCAATCCCGCGGGCCAGAGGCTCGCGCAGCCGGACCGCCGGCGCACCTCGCTAGGGCTTTTCGCCAAGGAACTCCAGGGTTTCGTCGCGCTGTTCGTTGCCATCCATGTCCCGCCAAACGGCGGCCCCCGTTGCGATCACGCGCACCGGGCACGGCCCAGGCCGTTCGATCACCAGGACGCTGTTCTCGGCGGCCAGCACCCATTGGTCGAGTTGGCAGCGGACTTCGCGCCCCACATCCGGGCGAGCCACCGCCAACTGCTCGAAGCCCCGTTCGGTGGTCTTGTTCTTCACGACGTAGCGGGTGGCGTCCGAGGTCAACGCGCTGTGCACCAGCATTCCGGGGGGCCCTTCGACCACGATATCACGGGCCAGCAGCACGCACTTCTTGCTAAAGGCATCGGTCCAGGGCTCCAACTCGGGATCGAGCGGGCGCGGCGAGTTGGCCTCCTGGGCAGCCCCGGGTTCGGGGTCCCGCGGGGCTTCGGCCCGGGGACGAACCGGTTCCGATTCTCCACCGCGCGGGGTGGAATGGCAGGCCACGAGGAAAACGGCAAGCAGGATCGAAGGAAGTCGATGCATGATCAAAGGGAACAGGGGGTGACGTGCGGCGGAGGCCCCTAGGCCCTCGCCATGGTGCCAAACTCGCCCATCCCGGAGTAGAAACCGCGCACAAGCGCCGGTTCGAGCCCCAGATTTGCATTTGCGGCGCACTCCAGAGCCCACGCCCAGCGCAGCGGGCCTAGCGCAGGCCGCAGGCCAGCAGGGCGCGATCCCGGGTGGCGCGGGCCCTAGGCCCCGCCTTCTCGGCCCCCAGGGCCAACACGCGATCGATCTCCGTGGGGTCGGCCAAGAGTTGCTTGCGTCGCTCCCGCGCCGGGCCAAAACACTCGTCGATTGCCGCGATCAAGCGCGCCTTGAGGTGGCCATAGCCCGGAGCATCGGGTCCTCCCCGCCGCACGCGCGCTTCCCAATCCGCCAGCTCGTCAGGCCCAAGGAAGAGCCCCAAGAAGTCGAACAGCAGGAGTTCCCGCGGTTCCTTGGGTTCTTCGGGGGGCCGACTGTCGGTGGGGATGCGCCCCACGGCTTTCTTGAGCGCCTTGCCCTCCTCGAAGATCCACACGTCGTTGCCATAGGACTTGCTCATCTTCTGACCGTCGAGCCCGGGCACCTTGGCCATGGCTTCGTTGTCGGCCAAGAGCGCTTCGGGGCGCACGAAGACCTCGCCATAGGCCCCATTGAAGTAGCCCGCCATGTCTTGGGTCATTTCCAGGTGCTGGACCTGGTCCTTGCCCACCGGCACGTGGGTCGCGTCGTAGGCCAAGATGTCCGCAGCCATCAACACCGGATAGGCGAACAAACCCACGCTGGGCTTGAAGCCGTTGGCCAGCTTGTCCTTGTACGAATGGGCCCGCTCCAGGAGCCCCATCCCGGTCACGGTCGAGAGCATCCAGGAAAGCTCGCAAACCTCCGGAACGTCGCTTTGGCGCCACAAAACGGCCTTTTGGGGGTCGAGCCCCAGCGCGAGGTAGGTCGCAGCGACATCCCGAACCAATTCGCGCAGCCGCTCAGGCTCGCGCACGGTGGTCATCGCGTGGTAATCCGCGATGAAGTAGTAATGCTCCCCTGGTTGTTCCTGCAGCGCGATGTGCTGGCGAATCGCGCCGAAGTAGTTGCCCAGGTGCAGCCGGCCGCTGGGCTGGATTCCCGAGAGGTAGGTCTTCATGTTCGTGCCGGCGCAGAAGCCGGGGCTCGGGATCATAACCCCAAGCTTCCGCAGGGCGAAACCTTTGCACCTTGCGTGGTCAGGCGACGCACCGCTTGGGTCCAGCCGCTGGCCCCGCTCGGGCCGATCCCGCAGAATGAGCGGGCCCTGGCTTGCACTCCCCCCCTGCGGCTTGGGATCCTTGCAGCTTGGCTGGGACCCCCATGCATCAACCGAATTCGCCCGAATCGCCCCACAGCCCGCTGCCCTTCGGCGCTGGGTCGGTACCTGTGCGCCGAGTTTGGTGGCTGGGCTGGGTGTTGCTGCTGGCTAGCTGCGCCGGCCCGCGGACCGAGCGGCACTTGGCCCCCTTCTTCACCCACCTTTCGTTGGCGGGCGGTGATTCGGAAATCGAATTGGCGGGGGGCATGGTCCAAGTGCGCTTCGAGGGGGTCAGCGACCAAGTCAAGTACTGGTCGTTGCGGCCCTTCTATTCGTGGCGCAAGCTCGGCCCGGAACGAAGTTTTTCGTGGATCTTGCCGCCCTTCGGGACGCGCAAGTTGAGCCCGACCGAATCGGTCACGCAGATCCTGCCCGTCACGCGCTACGCCGAAAAGACCCATCCGGATGGGCAGGTGACTTGGTCGCTGTTGACCCTACCGGGGATCTACTGGGCCAAGACGCTCGATGGACGGGTGGTGCGGGCATGGTTCCCCTTCGGGGGCGTGGTCGAGCACTTCTTCTCGTTCGATCGGGCGGACTTCGTGCTGTTCCCGCTCTACGCGCGCACCCAGCGCTACGGGCGCACGACCTACCACTTCCTGTGGCCCTTCTTCTCGTATTCCCGGGGAAGCGGTGGGCCCGCGTGGAGGATTTGGCCGCTCGTCATCCACAACCAATGGGAAGGCCGCTACAACCGCTGGTCCGCCCTTTGGCCGTTCTTCACCTGGCAACACAACGGGCTGAGCAAGCCCGAAGCGAGCCAACAAAGGGCGTGGATGTTGTGGCCCCTGTACGGACAATCGAGGCGCGGCGAAGCACGTTCTTGGACCGTCCTGTGGCCCTTCTTTGGGTACACCACCGATCCCAAGAGCGGGTTCTGGGCCTGGGATGGACCTTGGCCTTTGGTGGTGTTCCAAGGGGGCGACCCCGAGCGGGCGGTCCGGCGTCGAGTTTGGCCGTTCTACTCGTACTACCGCGGCGATGGTTTGACTTCGCGCTACTTCGCTTGGCCGTTCTACAACGTGCGCTTGGAGGAATCGGCGCAGTTCACCAAGTTCACGCGCTACTTGTTCCCCATCTGGCACGGCTGGACCCGGGTTTCCAAGGAGAATGGGCTCGCCACGACTTGGCACAAGCTTTGGCCCTTGTACCGTACCTACCACAATCGCGAGACCGCCGAGGTGTTGCGAGCTTTCCCCGCGCTCAACCCCTTCTGGCGCATGGAGTTCGTCGACGAGCACTACTCGTGGATGTGGGAGCTGTGGACCGAGACCCGCGAGTTCGAACGCTACCACCAGCGCTCATGGCTGGGGCTTTGGCGGCGCGAACAAGACTTGGATGAGGATCGCCGCTCGCTGGCTGGGCTGTGGGCCCACCGCTCGTACCTGCGCCAGGGACAGCCCACCGGCGAGACATCGCTGCTGTTCGGGCTGATCCGCTGGCGCTCGGGTCCTGGTCAAGACAGCGGGCTGATGACCCCCGCCTTCCCCGGTCCGGGATGGCCCCTGGAGCGTACCCCCTCGGAGCTGGAGAACATGGAATCGGCGGTTCCGGTCGGAAACCGCCTTCCGTAGGGTACTGCGTGAGAACTTCCCCCATGCCCTGCGCCGCCCTCGACTCGCTTCCCAAAGACGCCTGGATCATCGCCCTGGCGCTCGTCTTGGCGTACCTCCTTTGGCAGCGCAAGTTCTTCCGCGACTTCTGCGACGAAACCGCCGGACGGCTGTTGTTGTTGGCCGCGGTCTTGATGCGGCTGCACCACCTCCCGCGGCGCATGCGTTGGTTCAAGAGCCAGATGTTCAGCGCGGGGATTGGCAACGTGCACGTGGTGCTGCTCGTGGGCCTGTTCATCGGGATGATCCTGGCCATGCAGACCGGGGTCGAGCTGGCCCGCTTTGGCCAGCAGGACCAGCTTGGTTTCCTCGTGTCCACTTCGATGGCGCGGGAGATGGGTCCCTTCGTGACGGCCATCATCCTGGCCGCCACCTTCGGATCGGCGCTGGCCGCCGAGCTGGGAACGATGAGCGTTTCGGACGAGTTGACCGCGCTCGAGGTGCTTTCGGTCGACCGGGTTTCCTTCCTCGTCTTGCCGCGTGTGTTGGCCCTGATGGTGATGTGCCCGATGCTCACGATCTTCTGCGATGCGGTCGGAATCTTGGGGGGCGGCTTCATCTCGGTAGCCCAACTCAACGTCAGCTGGGGCATGTATTGGGACACCGCCTTTTCGGCCCTGCAGACCAAGGCCCAATTCATCCCGATTCCGAAGGATGTCTACGCGGGGCTGTTCAAATCGTTCATTTTCGGCGGTTTGATCGCCATCGTGTCCTGCTCGGCAGGGATGGCCGCCCAGGGTGGCGCTTTGGGCGTCGGTCGTGCCACGAGTCGAGCGGTCCGCGACTCGATCATTGCCACGATCATCGCCAACTACTTCCTGACCTGGATGATTTACTCGTGAGCGCCGAATCGATCCAAGCCCCCCAATCCGACGACGACGTGGTCGTGCGGCTGACCGATGTGCACAAAGCCTTCGGCAGCAAGCAGATCTTGCGTGGTGTGAGCTTCGAGCTCCTGCGGGGTCGCTGCTTGGGGATCATGGGGGGCTCGGGAACCGGCAAGTCGGTCACCCTGCGCCACATCATCGGATTGATGCGCCCCGACCAGGGCAAAGTAGAAGTGATGGGCCGCGACCTGGCCGAAGTCACCCGCGAGGAGCTTCAGGAGATGCGCAAGCGCATCGGTTACGTATTCCAAGAGGGGGCGCTGATCAACTGGTTGACCGTCGCCGAAAACCTGGCCTTGCCCCTGCAGGAGAACACCAAGCTCTCCAAGTCCGAAATCGAATCCAAGGTCCAGGAGAAACTCGCCCTGGTCCACATCCCCGATGCGGGCGCCAAGTTCCCTTCGGAGATCTCCGGCGGCATGAAAAAACGCGTGGGACTTGCCCGCGCCCTGATCACCGACCCCGAACTGATCCTCTACGACGAGCCCAATGCGGGCTTGGATCCGGAGATATCGCGCTCCATCAACCACCTGATGCGCGAGGTCTCCGAAACCCTCAACGTGACCTCGCTTGTGGTCGAACACCGGATTGAATGCATCAAGACGGTGGCCGACGAGGTCATCTTCCTTTACGACGGGAAGGTGCACGTGCACGCTCCGGTCGACGAGTTCTTCCACAGCCAAGATTCCGTGCTCAAGGGTTTCCTTGGGATCTAGCTCCCCCCACTAGCAAGCCGCCATGTCTCCCCAGCGTCATACGATCCTCGGACTCTTCTTTCTGGCCGCGATCGGCGTGCTCGGCTACTACACGCTGTTCCGGGCGGACTTCAATCCGTTCCAAGAGAAGCACAAGATCACCGTGTACTTCGAGGATGCGGGCGGACTGCGCGAAGGTGACGCGATCCTGGTGGCGGGTATGCGCTGGGGCAAGGTCGAAGGCTTGCGCTACGACGCGCGCGAGGAACGCGGGGAGCGCCGCATCCAGGCGGACTTGGTCCTCACGCAAAAGGTCACGCTCTACCAGAACCATGCCATCACGATCGAAGACGCGTCGATCCTAGGGGGCAAGGTCTTGCGCATCGAGCCCGGCAACCCTTCGCAAGGATTGCAACCGGCAGGGGACCTGTACGGCACGGTGCCGCCCAACCCGATCAACGCGGTGGGCAAGATGGTCGAAGAAAACCGCGAACCGCTGCGCAACACGCTCCAAGACCTGTCCAGCTTGATGGCCGAAGCCCGCTCGGGCAAGGGCGTCCTGGGCGCCCTGTTCTCCGATGAGACCTTGCGCACGGACCTGACCCAAGCCGTGAGCTCGGTGCGCGGGGCCTTCGAACGCTTCGATGCGATCGCCACCGACATCCGCGACGGCAATGGCACCGTTTCGCGCCTGATCAAAGAAGACGGGGTCTACAACCAGCTCTCCACCTTGGGTACCAACCTGGATGCGTTCGTCACCGACGCCCGCGCGGTGCTCGACGACGTGCGCGCCGGCAAAGGCACGGTGGGTGCGCTCCTATACGACGAAGCCACGGCCGAACGGGTGCGTACCACCCTCGACGACATCTCGGCGGTCACCAGCCGGCTGCGGCTGGGCGAGGGCACCATCGGTCGCTTGTTGACCGATCCCACGGTTGCCGACAACCTGAAGTCGCTGTCGGTGGCGCTGACCGAGGGCAACGGCACCATCCGCCGCTTGATCTTCGAAGGCGACCTGTACGACTCGGCGCAGTCCGCCATGACCGACTTGGCCAAGTTCGCCAAGGACCTCTCCGAGGGCAACGGCACCATCGCCAAGCTGATCCATTCCTCCGACATCTACGACCAGCTGCAACGCGCCTTGGCCACCGTCACCGGAACCCTGGAAGAAGCCCGCGAGGCCGCGCCGATCAGCGCCTTCCTATCGCTCGGCTTCCAAGGTTTCTAAGGGTCCGGGGTTTCTAGGGGTTCGGGGTTTCTAAGGGGTCGGGGTTTCTGGGAGCTCGGGGTTTCTGGGAGCTCGGGGCTTCGAGTGGATCAGGACTCGACCGGCCAGGGGGAGTTCCCCTGGCCCGAGCCAGGCACCGACGGGTGAGCCAGGCGATCCAACCATTTGCCCACCAAGTCCGCTTCCACGTGGATGGGGTCCCCTACTTGGGCTTGGCCCAACGAAGTGATGGCCAAGGTGAGCGGGATCAACGCCACGTGGAATCGCAGTCCGTGGGGCTCCACCACCGTGAGCGAGATGCCGTCCAGGGTGATGCTGCCCTTGTCCACCAGGAATCGCTCGAGGTCTGCGGGCACCTCAAAAGAGATTTCCTTGCCCCCGTCCCCCCACGAGCGGATGCCCACCACCGCCCCGGTGCCGTCCACGTGACCGGAGACCATATGACCATCCAGGCGGTCACCCAACTTCAGCGCACGCTCCAGGTTGAGCCGCTGGCCGGGTTTCACCTGGCCCAAACGGGTCCGGACGAGGGTCTCATGGGACAGGTCGAAGGCCATTCCCGCCTCCCCAGCAGGGCCGCTTTCCGTGCCCACGAGGGTCAGGCAGGCCCCGGCCACGGCGATCGAGGCCCCCACCTCGGGGTCCCAATCGGCCAAATCGGGCCGCTGCAAGACGAGGCGGGCTCCCTTGCCCACGGGCGTAAGCGAGAGGACCGGGACGCAGGCTTCGATGATTCCAGTGAACAAGGGGTTGGCGGGGGGGGTCTGGAGACAGGGCGGACCTGTACCATAGCGGCCCAGGAAGCCAATTCCTCGCCCGTTTCGGCCGGGTTTGCAAGGCTCGGGGCGTGGGGCCGGCCCCCAAGAACCTCGCTTCCTTATGAATAGGTCGTCTGGCCGGGGGAAACCTTGACGTAGGGCCGCCCCAGACCTACCCTGCTGGGCCTTTGCAAGGGGGCGAGATGCCGCTCTTTACCATCCTTACCCTGTTTCCCGAAGCCTTAGAACCCTACTTGGATGTGGGTGTTTTGGGGCTGGCGAGACGTCGTGGCCTGGTGCAAACCCGCCTGATCGACTTCCGCGATTGGACGCGCAACCGCCACCGTAGCGTGGATGATCGCCCGTTCGGCGGGGGTCCCGGCATGGTGCTGCGCCCCGAGCCCGTGGTCGAAAGCATCGAGTGGATCGAACGCGAGTGGGGTCCCCACCGCAAGTTGGCCCTTTGTCCAAGCGGCGCGACTTTCTCCCAACCCATGGCACAAAGTTTCGTTGAAGAACCGCGCTTGCTGTTGCTCTGCGGTCGCTACGAAGGCTTCGACGAGCGCATCTTCGAACTGCACCAGATCGAACGCGTGTCGATTGGCAACTTCGTCCTATCCGGCGGCGAACTTCCCGCGCTGTGCATCGTCGATGCGGTCACGCGGCTCGTGCCCGGAGCGCTCGGCGACGAACGTTCGGCCCAAGAAGATTCGTTCCAAGATGGCGAAACCCTCGACCACCCGCACTACACGCGCCCGCGAACCTTTCGCGGCCTAGCGGTGCCGGAAGTGTTGATGGGCGGCGACCACGCCCAAATCGACGCATGGCGCAGGAAACAGGCCCAAGCCCGAACCCAGGCGCGCCCCACGCCCGGGTCCCACCCCACCCAACCGAACAACGGAGCTTTCTAAGCTCTGGATCCAGTACCCCAACTCCCACGGAAGACGCGCGAAGCCCTTCCGCCCCCAGCAACGAAATCTGGCGTGCCACCACGCCCCAACTGGCCTGCGAGCCCCCCCTGCGATGGACGTAATCGACCAACTCGAACGTGAACTCGGCAAGAAGCAACTGCCGCCCGTACACACCGGTGATAGTGTGGAAGTGCATTACCTGATTCGCGAAGGCGAGAAGGAGCGGATCCAGGTGTTTAGCGGCACCGTGATCTCGATGCAGGGCCGCGGGATCCGTCGCAACATCATCGTGCGCCGCATCGTGCAGGGTGAAGGCGTCGAACGGACCTTCCCCATGCACAACCCCCGGGTTCAAGACGTGGTCATCACCCGCCGTGGTGATGTGCGCCGCGCCAAGCTGTACTTCCTGCGCGACCGCGTGGGCAAAGGCACCCGCGTCAAGGAATTGCTGGGCGAGAAGGTCCGTCGCGACCGCGAAGCCGAGAAGGTCCGTCGCCAGGGCCTGGCCAACGACGCGCAGGCTTAGTGCCTTGCCTGGGACCAGGATTTCCCCCATTCCGACGGGCCAGTCCTGGGCCCCCAAAATCACACGCCAAGGCCCTCCTGAGGGGGCTTTGGCGCTGCCCTTCCAAGCAACCCCTTTCTTCCCCAACGCGCCCGACGGCGCACCCCAGTGATGGTTGACCACATCGGCCGCAAGGTCTGGACTCTTTTCACCCTGTTCGCGGTATCGGTGGTAGCCCTGTACTTCCTCGGGTTCCGCATGGGGCTCGACCTCGAGGGGGGCACCCGCCTGGTGTACAGCGTGGACTTCAAGAAGGCGCTGGAAGAAGGCACCATCACCGAGCAACAAGCCGCGAACCCCGACGCGCTCATGAACGAGCTGATCGGGATTTGGCTCGAGCGCATCGACCCGCAGGGCGTCAAGGGTGTGGTCATCCGCAAGGAGGGCAACAACCGCGTGGTCATCGAACTCCCGGGTAGCGCCTCGGCGACCCGCCGTTCGGTGAGCATGCCCCTGGAGTCCGCCATGGGTGTCGACGACGTCACCCTGTACTTGGCCAAGGATCCGACCAAGAACGCCGCCGAGTTGGAAACCGCCTACGACGGATTCCCCGCCACCGGCGGTCTGTGCGAGGTCGACGGCGAGCGCTTCCGCTACAACAAGCGCGTGGGCAACCGTCTCCAAGGCCTGGAGCGCGGCTGGGACCAGACCAAGATCGAAGCCCACCCCGCAGGTGCCTCCATCCTGCTCAAGGCTTCCGATCCCTGGCGCCAATTGATCGAGAACACGGGCAGCATGGTGTTCCTGATCGAAGCCAAGGCCACCGATCTGGCCGGAACCGACCTGAACAAGGAACGCGAAGCCCTCAAGCAGTGGGTTGAAGCCAACCCCGGCGTTTCGATCCGCGACTACAACGCGCTGTTGGCCGATCGCCAAGGCCCCGTGAGCCGCCTGCGCTGGTTCCCCCAGACCACCACCAACCCCGAAGCCAAGTTCATGGACTTGGTCCAGCCCCTGGTCTTGGACGCCGACCCGAAGTATCACTTCGACGGCACCGACTTCCCGAACTTCTTCCAGAGCCAGTCGAAGATGGGCTTGCCCGCGGTTGGTTTCGCGTCGGTTCCCGAGAAGCGCGATGCATTCGGCGACTTCACCGAAGAACACAAGGGCGATCGCATGGCGATCGTCATCAACGACGAGATCGTAACCTTCCCCGAAATCCACGGCCGTCTGCAAGGCGAGGGCATCATCGAAGGTGGCGCGGGCGGCTTCACTTCGGAGGAGGTCAACAACCTGGTGCGCATCCTGCGCTCGGGTTCGCTGCGCATCAAACCCCAGTTTGAAGCCCAGGAAACGGTCGGTGCGACCCTGGGTAGCGACTACGTCAAGCGGGGCTTCGGCAGTGCCGCCGCCGGTCTCTTTGTCGTGTTGCTGTTCATGGTGGTGTACTACCGCCAGCTAGGGGTCCTGGCCGGGATCTCGCTGCTCTACAACTTGGTCATCCTGCTGGGCGCCATGTCGTTCATCCAGGCCACCCTGACCCTACCCGGGGTTGCGGGTATCATCTTGACCGTGGGTATGGCGGTGGACGCCAACATCCTGATTTACGAGCGGATTCGAGAGGAACAACTCAAGGGCCGCAAGCCGTTGCAGTCTGCCCGGGATGGTTTCAAGAACGCCACCTCGACCATCGTCGACGCCAACTTGACGACGCTGATCACGGGATTGATCCTGTACAAGGTGGGTTCGGGCCCGGTGCGCGGTTTCGCGACCACGTTGTGCATCGGCATCATCACCTCGATGCTCTCAGCGCTCGTGTTGACCCGTGTATTGGTGCACTACTCGCTTGAACGCGGGGTCGCCAATTGGAACATGCGGCGCGCGGTCACCGAAACCAGCTTCGACTTCCTCAAGAAGACCAAAGTGGCCGTGGCTTGTTCGATGGTGTTCATCGTGTTGGGCCTGGTGTTGTTCATCTCCGAAGATGACAACAAGAAGCTGGGCATCGATTTCACCGGTGGCACGACCATGACGATCGTGACCGAGGAACCCCAGCTGACCGATAGCATCCGGGCCATGTTCGACCCGGCCAAGAACAACCTAATCGCCGAGGCAAACGTGTTCACGCGCTCGGTCGAAGTGGTTCCGATCCTCAACTCCGGCGACTCGACCACCGGCTACCGTTCGTTCCGCATCTTGGCCAAAACGGCCAATGCCGACCAGACTTCGATCCGTCAGGACGTGATGGATTACTTGGCGCCGGTGCTGCAGAAGGGCCCCGTCGACGTCACCGTGGAAGGCGATCAAGCCAGCGGGAAGTTGTACTTCGATGTCCCCCACGACCCGGTTCAAGTATCCGAAGCCTTGGCTTCCCAGTGCAACGTGACCGATCCGACCGTCACCTTGTTGGCTGGGACCGATTCGATCTACACCTTCCAGGGCCGGGTGGCCCGCGGCAAGGCGGCCAACTTGGTCGAGCTCGACATCCAAACGGGGCTCGACGGTTTGGCTGACCGGGACAAGCAGTTGTTCACCCTTACGAGCCCCATCTCCGAGCTCAGCTCGGTGGGCGCTCAAGTGGTCGAGGAACTGCGCGACAAGGCCGTGCTGGCCATCATCTTGAGCCTCTTCGCCGCGGTGATGTACATCCGCGTGCGCTTCACCGAGTACTCCTATGGCTTCGCGGCCGTGGTGGCGTTGGTGCACGACGTGAGCCTCACCCTGGGTGCGATCGGGGTCATGGTATGGACGGGTTGGGTGCGCGTGGAAATCGACCTGTCGATGATCGCCGCCTTCCTGACCATCATCGGTTACTCGCTCAACGACACCATCGTGGTGTTCGACCGGGTGCGCGAGAACCTTCCACGCATGAAGGGTGACATGCCCAGCATCGTCAACCGTTCGCTCAACCAGACCCTGTCGCGGACCACGCTGACCTCGTTGACCACGTTGTTCACCGTGACGTTGCTGTTCATCTTCAACGTGGGTACCGGCAACGTGATCGAAGGCTTCTCGTTCGCCATGTTCGTAGGCATCATGGTGGGAACCTATTCGTCGCTGTTCATCGCCAGCCCCGCGCTGGTATGGCTGGAGACCCGCCGCCGGAAGGGACTGGAATCCCATACGGGGCATGAGTCGGAGACCGCCAAGGGCGCCACCTCCGCCTGAGCGTGGTTTCGCTGCTTGGGCGCCCCGGCCCCCCACTGTTGGGGTGCCGGGGCGCCTTGCATTTTGGGGGAATGCGGGGCCAGGGCACCGGCCCTCGTGGAGTTTCGGCGCCCCTTGGGCTAGGCTGAGGCCTCTCCCATGCGTGTTTTCCTCGGACTCTCCGTGCTCCTGTCGCTGTTCCTGATGGCAGCTTTTTGGCAGAAGGGCATCACTCGCCGCCTCGAACAGAAGCGAGAGTACGAACAGGGCATCTCGTTCCAAGGCTCCGCTGGCCAAGATCGTTGGGTCAAACTGGTCTTGGGGCGGCCAAGTGGCGCAGAGCCCATGGCAACCCCCATCCATCTGCAGGGCCCCAGCGACGTGCTGCCCCCCGAGGACGAGCCCCAACGACCGCCCCCTGCACCGGACATCGAGCCCGACGTGACCCACGTGGTGAAAGCAGGAGAGGTTCTGGGCACGATTTGCATGCAACGCTACGGCAACGCAAAACCCAAAGTGTTGACCGCGGTGGCGGTCTACAACGATCTGAAGAACCCGAACGTGCTCAAGCAGGGCCAGGTGCTCGCGCTGCCTAGCCTGGAAGTGCTGTTCCCCGAGGAACGCTAGGGGGAATCGATCGGTTGGGGCTAGAGCGGAATTTGCTCTAGTCCAGCAAGCGCGCGATCGAGTTCCGCGCGAACCCCCAACAGCAGACTAGGGACCTCGTCGAGTTCGCCCAGTCGGCAAGCCGCTTCGAGCTGCTTGAGGACCTTGGCGCAGCCCACGGCCCCCACGCTACCACTGGTCGACACGAACTTGTGCGCAAGCCCCGCCACGGTTTCCCAGTCCCCCGCCTGGCCGGCCTGATCGATCTCGTCCAGGAATTCCGGGGTTCGCGTCGTGAACGATTGGATCAACTCGAGGGCCAACTCCTTGCCGACCTCATCCTCCATCAGGCACTCCAGGATGGTGGGATCGATGGCCGCGTTCGGCCCGGCTGGGTGGTGTGCGCTAGGCAAGGGGGCGGGCGGCTCCAAGGACTCGCTTTGCCCCTGGCCAGCGGCCCCCTGGAACGCGTGCTCCGCGGAAGCTGCGCTGGCGGGGGCGACCGCTTGGATCTTGCGGGACCTTTGCTCGTCTGCGTTCTTTTGGGCCTGAGCCATGCGCCCCGAGGCCTTCATACCGCGTTGCAACCAGCCTTCGAGCCAAGCGAGCATCTCCTTGGGCTGGATCGGTTTGGAGATGTAGTCATCCATGCCGGCTTCGAAACAGCGCTCGCGATAACCCTGCATGACGTTGGCGGTCATGGCCAGGATGGGCGTATGGCTGCCTTGGGAGACCTCCATGCCACGGATGCGGCGGGTGGCTTCGAAGCCGTCCATCTCCGGCATTTGGCAATCCATCAAGATCACGTCGTAGCGTTGTTCGGCAACCTTTTGCAGGGCTTCCAAACCATTGCTGGCGACCTCGACCCCATACCCCGCCTTGCCCAGGATGAATTGCATGAGTTGCTGGTTGGTGGGATTGTCCTCCACCAGCAGGATCTGCACCCATTGGCGGAACTCGGTCGCGAACAGCGAGCCCGCGCGATCCGCTGGGGTGCTGGGTTCGACCTTGGTGCTGGGAGCGGCCGCCATTGCCTTCGCGAGGGATTGCAGCAGGCCGGCGCGTTTCATGGGTTTGTCCAAATGCGCCGCCACCAAGACTTCGTCGGAGGGCTGCAGGACCACGCGCCGGAAAGCGGGTGATAGCAGCACCAACTTGAGGTGCTGGAGGTTTTCCTGGGTTCGCAAGGCCCCAAAGAACGCGTCGCGACCTGGCAGCGATGCATCCAAGAACACCAGGTCGAAGGGTTCGCGCGATAGGGCCTCGAAGCCCCCATAAATCGTGCTCTCCTGGTTGGTCGCGCAACCCAGGCCCTCCAATTCGTGGCAAAGGATGCTGCCCACGGCCCGATTGCCCTCGATCACCAGCATGCGCAGACCGGGTAGGTACTCGGGGACCTGGGGCGGGCCCACCGCGCCAGCGGGTGCCCGACGCAAACGCATGGTCGCCCAAAAGGTCGACCCCTCCCCTTCCTGGCTCTCCACCCCCACCTGTCCGTTCATCATGCCCACCAACTGGTGGGTGATCGCCAGCCCCAGTCCCGTGCCGCCGTAGCGTCTCGTCATCGAGGCGTCCACCTGCGAGAACGATTCGAACAGCGAGTTCATGCGATCTTTGGGGATGCCGATGCCCGTGTCGCGCACGCGCAAGATCAGGCGATAGGCATTTTCGCCATCGGGTTCGGCGGACAGGAGCACGATAGCCTCCCCCCGCTCGGTGAACTTCACGGCGTTGTTGACGAAGTTCAACACGATCTGGCGCACCCGAACCGGATCTCCGTACAACCGTTCGGGGACGCTGGAGTCGATCAACGTCGCGATCTCCAAGCCTTTGGCATGGGCTGCCTGAACCACCATGTCGCAGGTGTCTTCGATCGTTTGGCGCGGGGAGAATTCGACTTCTTCCAGGGCCAGCTTGCCCGCCTCGATCTTGGAGAAGTCGAGGATGTCATTGATGATCGAGAGCAAACCCTGCGCGGAGCGCATGACGTTGCCCGCCATGGTGCTTTGCTCGGAGTCCAAATCGGTTTCGAGCAACAAGGCCGACATCCCCACCACGGCATTCATCGGCGTCCGAATCTCGTGGCTCATGTTGGCCAGGAATTCCGACTTGGCAACCAGCGCGGCTTCCGCCAGCTCGCGCGAACGGGTGAGCTCCGCGTTGACTTGCACAAGTTCGGCCGTTCGGGATTCCACGTCGCGTTCCAGGCTTTCGAGGGTCCTGGCCAGCCGGCGGTCCCGCTTCTCGATCTCCCACAGGATCAGGTTGAACGCGTCCGCCAATTCCTGGGTGTTCTCGTCGCCGTTGGTTCGGACCCGTTCTCCATAGCTCCCTTGGCTCACGACCTGGTGCGCCAAGCGCACGATGTCGTGGACGGGTCGCAGCAGCTGTCGCTGTAGGCTACGCACCAGCCAAAGCAGGATCGGGATACCGATCAGGAACATGCGGACCCCAAACAACGCCCACGATTGGCGTAGTTCGGCCCAAGACTCGGGCTTGGCCACCAAGTGCAAGCTCCCCACGCCGTCGGCGAATTCGATCGGCCGCGATGCGGCTTGGGGTGACGCCTTGAAAGCCGCCTGGATCCGCTCCGAGCGTTCGGGCCACTCGGATCCATCGGAACTCCATCCATAGACGAGGCGCATGTCCTCGGCGTAGACCATCAATCCGCCTAGCCGCGCATCCGCGCGCAATGCGCGCCACTGCGAGAGCACTTCTTCAGGAATCGACTCCTGGGAGCTCATCCCCGGCGGCAGATTGGCGACCGCCAATTGGGCCAAGGCATCTAGGTCCTTGCCTTGTCGGGCTGCCGCGTCCCAATAGGCCAACGCCGTCACCAAGACCACCAGGACGAACATCACGCCACTGGCCGCCAAGAGGGACCGCAGGCCTACCGAACGAGCAGCCTTGAAACGGCGGAGGAGGGCAACGAGGGGAACCTTCACGGGGGGCAGGTGTCGGGGGACCCGATCGGGTTCCCATCGACCAAACGACCGCCCAGATTGAGCCCGGCAGGCCAGGGTCTCGCGTGTGGGGCCTCGCCCCACCTAGCAGGGCAGGGTTCGGAAAGTTTTTCCCACCGGCCAGCGTTCGGCTCCCCTAGCGCAGCAACGGCCTGCACCCGAATTCGGGCGCGCCAGGGGCCCCGTCAACCGACCAGCTCGAAGTGGGCGGTTCCGTGGGTCCGCTGGCGCAGCACCCCCAGCGCTCCCGCGCTCAGGCGCACCCGGAAGCGCATGGTGGCTTCTTCCAAGCACTCTTCTTCCTGAACGCCCCCCATCGATCGAACGATGGCGATGGTGCGACCGTCGGTGACCGGGATGAACACGTCGACGGTCGAAGAGCGCTCGTCGAGAAAGCTCTGGACCACTTCGGTCAAGCGATCGATGCCCGCACCGCTCTTGGCCGATACGTGCACGACTTCGGCTTGGGTCTGCCCCAAGAGCAAATGCAACTGCAGCGGGTCCTCCAACCGATCGATCTTGTTGAGCACGATGACCCCCGGCTCCAGGCGCGGGGATAGCGAAGCCAACACGTCATCCACCGCCCGCATTTGGGTGCCGGCATCGGGGTGCGAGGCGTCCACCACGTGCAACAGCAAGTCGGCTTGGAGGGTTTCTTCGAGGGTCGCATGGAACGAGGCAACCAAATGGTGCGGCAGGCGCTGCAAGAAACCAACCGTGTCCGACAACAGCACCACGCGTCGATCGGGAAGGACCCACTTGCGCGTGCGGGTGTCGAGCGTCGCAAAGGGCATGTCGGCGGCAAACTCGTCGGAACCCGTCAGTCGATTGAGCAGGGTCGACTTTCCGGCGTTGGTGTAGCCCACCAAGCCCACGGTGAATTGGCCGGCCCGCGAGAGGACTTGGCGTTGCTTGCGGCGCTCGATCACGGCCAACTCGGCCTTGAGGTCGGTGATGCGCTTGTTGAGCAAGCGCCGGTCGGTTTCGAGTTGGGTTTCGCCCGGTCCCCGGGTACCGATCGCGCCCTCGGTGCGTTCCAGGTGTGTCCACATGCGCCGCAGGCGGGGCATCATGTACTCGTTCTGGGCGAGCTCCACCTGTAGGCTTGCCTGACGGGTCTGCGCTCGGCGGGCGAAGATGTCGAGGATCAACTCCGAGCGGTCGATCACCCGCACCCCCCAGGCCTTCTCCAAGTTGCGCCCCTGGGCCGGGGTCAGATCGTTGTCGACCACCACGGCATCGGGCTGGTAGCGCTGGATGGCCTGGTGGACCTCTTCCACCTTGCCCTTGCCCATCAGCGTGGCCGAGTTGGGCCGCTCGCGACGTTGGATCAGCCCCTCACCCACGACCTCTCCCTCGGCGGCCCCTACCAGGGCCCGCACTTCGGAAAGCTCGCCTTCAAACTCTTGCGGATGACCGGGCAGGATCACGCCACAAATCAGGACTCGGTCGCGGTGGGTCTGGGTCGATTCGGCGGGGTGGCTCATGAGGGTTGTTGCACCGCATGCAACGGGCAGCGGCGAACGCGGACGCCAAGGATGTGACCGGCGTCGGTTTGGGGGGTGATCTCCAGATGGTAGGGCCCATCGGGACTGAAATCGGGGAAATCGGTGCGCGCGTGGACGCCTCGGGACTCTTGGCGCTCGAGGGCACCCAGGGTCGCCATGCGCGAAACGGTCAACATGTTGTGCAGCTCCCAGACGCCGACGCCTTCCTGCGGCCAGCGCAGCAAAGCCCCCATCCAAAAGCGCAGCTGGTGTTGCAGTTCTTCCAAAACCGGACCCGAGCGCAACACGCCCATTTGGCGCCACATGGTGGATTTGAGCGAGTAGGTCAAGTCGCCCACGTTGAGGCGGAAACCATCGGGGACATCGGCGTCCGGACGCGCTGCGATAGCGGTCAACCCGCGCGGGGGCTCGGAGCTGGCTTCCTTGGCGGAGGCCTTGCCGCATGCATCGCCCAAGACGAGCGCCTCGAGCAAGGAGTTGGAACCCATGCGATTGGCCCCATGCAATCCTGTGGACGAACTCTCGCCCACGGCCCACAGGCCGGGGACCGAAGTCCTTCCATCCAGGTCGACCTTGATGCCGCCGACCATGTAGTGGGCGCCGGGGCGCACGGGGATGGGGTCGGTGGCGATGTCGATGCCAAAGAAGCTGCAGTGGCGACTGATCGCGGGGAAGGCCTTGTGCGGATTCTCTTTGAGCTCGGATAGGTCCAGATAGACGCTGGTATCGTTGGTACGGACCATCTGCTCGAACACGGCCCGGCTGACCACGTCGCGCGGGGCGAGCTCCGCGTCGGGGTGGTGATCGGGCATGAACCGGTACCCGTTGCGGTCGCGCAAGATGCCACCGGCGCCGCGCACGATTTCGCTGATCAAAATCCGCGCCGCACCGGCGATGTACAAACAGGTCGGGTGGAATTGCACGAATTCGGTGTCGCGCAAGATAGCGCCCGCGCGCAACGCCATGGCCAAGCCATCGCCCGTGGCAATCTCGGGGTTGGTCGTCTCGCGATAGATCTGCCCGGCTCCACCCGTCGCCAGTACGACCTGGGTGGTCGCGAAGGCAACTTTTTCGTGGCGATCACTCAAGCACAACACCCCTTCAACGTTGCCATCGCCACTGGTCAACACGTCGATTGCGAAGTGGTGCTCGAACATGCGCACACGCGGATGGCGGACCAATGCGGCGGTGATCGCCCGTTGCATTTCGAAGCCGGTGGCGTCCCCGTCGGCGTGCACGATGCGTGCAAACGAATGGCCGCCCTCTTTCGAAAGCGCCAAGTGGCCTTGGGCGTCGCGATCGAACTGAGCTCCGAGGGCTTCCATGTGTGCGAGGGCTGCGGGTCCCCCCTCGACCACCCGCTCCACCACCTCCGGATCGCTCAGCCCACAACCCACGACGAGGGTGTCATCGCGATGGGTTGCAAACGAATCGGCGGGATCGAGCACGGCGGCCATGCCCCCCTTGGCCCATTGGGTGTTGCTGGCCGTCGCGGGTCCCTTCATCACGACCGCGACGCTCTTGCCTGCGTTGGCCGCGCCTAGCGCGGCGAACCCGCCCGAGGCTCCCCCGCCCACGACCACCACATCGAACCGGTAGTGCGGGACATGCAGGGGGTCAAAGTCAGCCAGGTACCGAAGCAACGGGCAAGGTTCCAAACGGCTGGAGGGGAAAGGGGTCATAGGCGCGCCATCGTAACCCCGGGCAGGACCGCCCTATACCCCTCAGGGAACGCATTTGGCCGTGGAATGGGTGTGCGCCAGGCGGACCCGCTGTGAATTGGGCGGCTCGCAAAGTGGAATGACCGGGGGCGCGGGCGGCTCGCCGGGCGAAAGCCGCTCCACCACCCGGTTCGATCGCGAACGACTTCCCATCCCTAACACCCCCCTAACCCCTTGCCATTGCTGGAGTTGCAGAATGGACGCCAATTTCATCGAAGTTTGGGTCCTGTTCGGGTCGAGAGCCGCGATACATTAGGGACCTGTTAGGTCTTCTTCGTTGGTCCGGGGCGTGCTGCCTCGCCGTCCCGGACCCTCCTCCCCGATGACCCCCAAACCGTACACCTCCATGGGACTCTTCCTTCTCCATAGCAACGCACCGTCGACCCCCTCCCACCGGGCTTCTACGAATGCGGGCCAACCCAAAATGTGGAGTCCCTTGGAGGCGTGTGAGGCGATTGATTCCCGCCCCGCATCGGATTCCCGCCCCGCATCCGGCAACCTCTTCGAAGGCTTGGAAGGCACGTCTCCAGCGTTCGCCAGCCAACGACACTCCGCTCGAGTGGTTGCCAAGGCGCAGTCCCAAAAGACTGCCCAGGGGCCGAGCATCCCCAACGACGCCCTTCGGTACGATTCGACCGTAGTCACCGCCAAAGTGGCGGAGCCGGCCGGGAACCCTGCCCGCCCGGGTCGAAACCGATTGCGTCGTAAGGCTGCTCGACTCGGATTGGCCACCGCCTTGCCCTTCGCCGGAGGTTCCTCCCTCCCCTCGGTTGTCGTGAACGACGCGATCCAGCTGGATGGCCCGAGTTCGCAGACGACCGCTCCGGCGCAGACAGGGCGGTGGTCCACTCCCACCTCCACCATGGCCTCCCTGCCCAAGGCCCTGGCCGCGGACCTGGCGCTGGCTCTGGCCCCCACTCCCATTCCCTCCACTCCCATTCCCTCCACTCCCTCAACGCGCACACCATTCGCTGCGATCCCCGAGTATCTCCAACCCTGCGCCGACGCCCACATCGAGCTGGGACCGAACCCCACGGAAGCACCCCAACCTACCTGGGTTCCCATGGTTGCCGGATACTTGTTGATGGGTTCCTTGATCGCCTGCACCTTCCTGCTCTAGGGTACGAACATGGCCACTCCCCTTACCGCGCGGCAACGCGACATCCTGAACTTCTTCCGCGAGTACTCCGCAGAGCAGGGCATCAGTCCGACCCTCGAGGAAATCGCGAGCCACTTCGGGGTCAACAAGGTCACGATCTTCGGCCATGTGGCCGAACTAGAACGCAAAGGCGTACTCAAGCGCGCGGCGCCAGGCGTGAGCCGTGGCCTGCAGTTGGTGGATGACGACGAAGCGGAGCGATCGAACCAGGGTCCTTCGTTTGCCATCCTCGGCAACATCGCAGCGGGTGCCCCCATCGAAGCCACCGAGAACCCCGAAACGCTCGAATTGGGTGATTTGGTGCCGCGCGGAAGCGAAGTGTATGCCCTGCGGGTGCAAGGCAATTCGATGATTGAGGACGCGATCGCGGATGGCGATTTGGTGTTGGTGGAACGCCGCAGCCAAGCCCACAACGGCGAAACCGTCGTAGCGGTTCTGCCCGATGGAACCACCACCCTCAAGCGCTTCTACCGCGAAAAGGTCCCTGCGAAGCGCGGCTCCAAAGCCACCACCGAAAGGATCCGACTGCAGCCGGCCAACGCTGCGATGCAGCCGATTTACTTGGACGATGTGGAAATCCGTGGCGTGGTGACCGCGGTGGTTCGCCGCCTCTAACCCCCGGACCGAACTCGCGAGCAGCCTCCTCCCTTCCCTGCTCGCTAGAGAGGGAGAGCCGCATGTTGGTGGCTCTCCTTCTCTTTTTATGGGCTCTTTTTTTGGGCTCTGTCTTTGCACTCGTTTTTGCCTCCCGTTCTTGGCGCGCACTCTCTGTGGCCCTCTTTCTAAGGCCTCTTGGTTCGGGCTCTATCCCAGTCCCTCCCACTCGGAGCGGTGGACTGGAACTCAAAGCGGTGGACCCGAGGCAAGTCTCGCGACCCGGATGGCGAAACAACGAGGTCCATTCCCCCACGATTTCCTGGGCAACACTGGTTTGAGATGGGGGCACGGATGCTAGTGCTGCCCGGCGTACAAACCGTGAGCTATTCGGCGCCGGGCCTCTTCGCTCGGCGGGTCGAAGTTGGCGTTTCCGCCTTCATCGAGCGCCCTGCGCGCTTCCTTTGTGCTTCCGCTCGGAGGATCACGGCCCCCTCCGCACTCGCATCTAGCTGCAGATTCGCGAGCTCCACGGCGGCCGCGATCAAGACTTCGATTTCCGCACGTTCGAAGTCCTCTACCGAGTTCAGCAAAACATGACGCACCGTCTTGCCGCGCCCCTTGAGCAGCTTGCTCGGATCCGACTTCGACAAACGAGCCCCCTGCCCAAAGAACAGCTTGGGCCCCTCTGGGTACAGCGCGATACCGCATAGCCCCTCGTATCCATTCTCGGTTGGCGAGTAGGAGATCACGAGCGAACCTTGTGACTCGTACATGTACACGATCTCAAACAGGCCGGGCAGACGATCGCGCAGCCTAGCGCGCAAAGCGATCCCAAGCTGGCCAATCTCAGGTTCGTACCTGGCGAAGTACCCCGCCAGCTGCATCTCGGCGTTCGTCGTTGGATCTTGGGTCGTTGGATCTTGGGTCGTTGGATCTTGGGGCGCGGGATCTTGGGACGACATACGCGTCATCCTACCCGCAGAACCCAGGCAACCGAGTCGTTCACGAATCCTTTCGGGCCCGGAAAGCCCCGATGCAAGCAGCACGAATCACCCTCGAGCGGACTTTGACTGGGAGCGGTGGTCTCTCGGTGCAGGACCTCCGATGCAAAGGCCCGGGCTCCACCGCGACCGGTGGCCACCATTCGCGTTGTTGCGGCACACCTGGCTTGGGCTCCACTGGATCTACCGACAAAAAAAGACCCCCCGAACGGACGGATCCGTTCGGGGGGTCTAGGAAGCCCCGGCGATAACCTACTTTCGCGTTGCCACTATCATCGGCGAAGTCTGCTTGACGACCGTGTTCGGGATGGGAACGGGTATGGCCAGACTTCTATAGTCACCAGGAATACGGGTCGAGGTCCACAGCATGACTGCCGTTTCGAACCTCGATGGAGGTAAGGTAGATTAGAACATAAGCGAAGCCGCTAGGCTAGAAGGCTAACCTTCTGCCATCCGGGAGCCGAAGCTCCAGAATAGGAGAAGGTGGTTAAGCCGATCGTCCAATTAGTACCGGTAAGCTAAATACATTGCTGCACTTACACCGCCGGCCTATCAACCTGGTAGTCTCCCAGGGGTCTGATAGGGATGACTCGTCTTAGAGAAGGCTTCGCACTTAGATGCATTCAGCGCTTATCCGTTCCGACCGTAGCTACCCAGCCGTACCACTAGCGTGATAACTGGTACACCAGAGGGTCGTACTCCCCAATCCTCTCGTACTAGGGGAATACCTCCGCAATCATCCTACACCCACGCCAGATAGGGACCGACCTGTCTCACGACGGTCTAAACCCAGCTCACGTACCGCTTTAATTGGCGAACAGCCAAACCCTTGGGACCTTCTTCAGCCCCAGGATGCGATGAGCCGACATCGAGGTGCCAAACCTCCCCGTCGATATGGACTCTTGGGGGAGATCAGCCTGTTATCCCCGGAGTACCTTTTATCTGATGAGCGACGACCCTTCCACTCGGAATTCGCCGGATCACTAAGGCCCACTTTCGTGTCTGCTCGAGCTATATCTCTCGCAGTCAGGCGCACTTATACCTTTACGCTCTACGTACGATTGCCAACCGTACTGAGTGCACCATCGCGCTCCTCCGTTACTCTTTTGGAGGAGACCGCCCCAGCCAAACTACCCACCTAACACTGTCCGCGACCCTGATTCAAGGTATCGCGTTAGGGACCAATCATGCAGAGAGTGGTATTTCACTAATGACTCCACCAGAGCCGAGACTCCAGCTTCGACGTCTCCCACCTATGCTACGCACTACATAACTAGCCTCAATATTAGGCTATAGTAAAGGTTCACGGGGTCTTTCCGTCTTGACGCGGGAATGTGGCATCTTCACCACAACTACAATTTCGCCGAGCCTGTTGTTGAGACAGTGTGCAAGTCGTTACGCCTTTCGTGCGGGTCGGAACTTACCCGACAAGGAACTTCGCTACCTTAGGACCGTCATAGTTACGGCCGCCATTCACCGGGGCTTCAATTCAGAGCTTCGCCGAAGCTAACCCCTCCTCTTAACCTTCCGGCATTGGGCAGGCGTCAGTCTGTATACAGCGTCTTTAGGACTTAGCACAGACCTGTGTTTTTAGTAAACAGTCGCTTGCACCGATTCTCTGCGGCCCTCATCAGCTTCGATCGTAAATATCTACACCAATAAGGGCACCCCTTATCCCGAAGTTACGGGGTCAATTTGCCGAGTTCCTTAACAACAGTTCTCTCGAGCGCCTTGGGATATTCACCCCATCCACCTGTGTCAGTTTAGGTACGGACACCAATTCAACTCCCTAGAGGATTTTCTAGGCGGTCAGTCCAATGACTTCGCCCTAATGGGCTCGACATCACTTCCGGGATTCCGCGCGCGGATTTGCCTACGCGCCACCCTCGAGCTTGTACGCACATATCTAGCAGTGCGATCACCTTCCCTCCCGCGTCCCCCCATCGGTAGTAACGCGAAATTGGTGGTACAGGAATATTAACCTGTCGTCCATCGACTACGCCTTTCAGCCTCGTCTTAGGGTCCGACTAACCCTGGGCGGATTTACCGTGCCCAGGAAACCTTGGATTTACGGCGAGCAGGATTCTCACCTGCTTTATCGCTACTTATTCCGGCATAATCACTTCCAGAACGTCCAGGTGTCGTTACCGTCACCCTTCACCCGTTTGGAACGCTCCCCTACCCCTACATAGTCTCAACAAGACTATGTAAGCCGCGGCTTCGGTTGTGCGCTTGAGCCCCGTTCATTTTCGGCGCAAAACCTCTCGACCAGTGAGCTATTACGCACTCTTTAAATGATGGCTGCTTCTAAGCCAACATCCTGGCTGTCTTAGAGGTTTCACTTCCTTCACTGCACTTAGCGCACATTCGGGACCTTAGCCGGCGGTCTGGGTTGTTTCCCTCTCGACCACGGACCTTATCGCCCATAGACTGACTGCCTGGATACGGCTAGCGGTATTCGGAGTTTGGCTGAGTAGGGTACCCCGAGGGGCCCCTATCCCAATCAGTATCTCTACCCCCGCTAACTAATCACCAGACGCTAGCCCGAAAGCTATTTCGGGGAGAACCAGCTATCTACGAGTTTGATTAGCCTTTCACTCCTATCCACAGGTCATCGGAACAGTTTTCAACCTATACCCGTTCGGTCCTCCACGGACTGTTACATCCGCTTCAACCTGCCCATGGATAGATCACTCGTTTTCGGGTCTACTCCGCCTGACTTGATTCGCGCTATTAACACTCGGTTTCCCTTCGGCTTCGGACCTGAGATCCTTAACCTTGCCAGACAGAGTAACTCGCCGGATCATTATGCAAAAGGCACGCCGTCAACCATTGCCCCGAAGGGCCATAGGTCTCCGACAGCTTGTAAGTGCATGGTTTCAGGTACTATTTCACTCCGCTCACCGCGGTTCTTTTCACCTTTCGCTCGCGCTACTATTACGCTATCGGTCGTCCAGTAGTACTTAGCCTTGGGGGGTGGTCCCCCCGGATTCACACCAGGTTTCACGTGTCTGGCGCTACTCGGGATGACTACGAGAGGTACTTCGCTTTCGCATACAGGGCTATCACCTTCTACGGCTGGCTTTCCCACGCCATTCCACTAACGAAGTACTTTGTAACTCTCTTGGCCTAATGCAGTCGGCCTGTAGATCCCACGACCCCGGTGCAGCAAGGGCTGCATCTTTGACACTACACCGGTTTAGGCTGGTCCCCGTTCGCTCGCCGCTACTGAGGGAGTCGATGTTTCTTTACTTTCCTGCAGGTACTTAGATGTTTCAGTTCCCTGCGTTCCCCACGCTTTCGCGCCTCTAGGAGATGAATCCTAGTCGGTTTCCCGATCTCGGAGATCCCCGGATCATAGCCAGCTTAACGGCTCCCCGAGGCTTTTCGCAGCTATGCCACGTCCTTCTTCGGCTCTGGACGCCAAGGCATCCACCATGCACTCTTAGTAGCTTAACCACGCTCTTGTTCATCGTAGTTGCCACAATTCCAGTTCACCTTGTTTTCAAAGATCCAGAAGCTCCACTCGGGAGCTCCTTGATTGGATGACCCTTCCTCTTCTCTGCTCGAGCGTCGTCCGGCGCTCCAATGGTGGAGGCGACCGGATTCGAACCGACGACCGCCTGGTTGCAAACCAGGTGCTCTACCAGCTGAGCTACGCCCCCATTGGAGTGCCCTCGGTCCGAGGGTCGACTTCCGGAGCGGCGCGCACTCGAGCCCATTGACCCGGCCGTGGCTCGCGCGATCTCGAGGATCGCCAGTCGTCGAAGCAACCACCCGACCCCGCACGAGGCGCAGAATGAGGTGGTGGGCCTGCGTGGATTTGAACCACGGACCTCCCGCTTATCAGGCGGACGCTCTAACCAACTGAGCTACAGGCCCAATGGGATCCACGCGTCGGCGCTGCGGACGTATCCGAGCCTGGCCGGCGTGGTGGAAGGAGGATGACCCTCTCACACTTGTGCGAACACCTATGTCGTTCATCCGAGGCGTGCCGTGGCACGACTCGAACGTCTAACTAGATCCGTTAGAAAGGAGGTGATCCAGCCGCAGGTTCCCCTACGGCTACCTTGTTACGACTTAGTCCCAATCACGGAACTCGCTTTCGGCGCTGTCCTCCCGAAGGTTAGACAAAGCGACTTCGAGCGCTCCCCGCTTTCGTGGCTTGACGGGCGGTGTGTACAAGGATCAGGAACATATTCACCGCGTCATGGCTGATACGCGATTACTAGCGATTCCAACTTCATGCAGGCGAATTTCAGCCTGCAATCCGAACTGGGGTTTGCTTTATGGGATTGCCTCCACCTCACGGTCTTGGAACCCTTTGTACAAACCATTGTAGCACGTGTGTAGCCCTGGCCATAAGGGCCATGATGACTTGACGTCGTCCCCACCTTCCTCCGTCTTAACAACGGCAGTCTCGCTAGAGTCCCCGCCATTACGCGCTGGCAACTAACGATAAGGGTTTCGCTCGTTACGGGACTTAACCCAACATCTCACGACACGAGCTGACGACAGCCATGCAACACCTGTGTACGTTCCGACCCCGAAGGGCTGTCACCCTGCTTTCACAGGACTAATCCGTACATGTCAAGGCCAGGTAAGGTTCTTCGCGTTGCTTCGAATTAAACCACATGCTCCACCGCTTGTGTGATCCCCCGTCAATTCCTTTGAGTTTTACTCTTGCGAGCGTACTCCCCAGGCGGTGCACTTAACACATTAGCTACGGCAGAGAGGGCCATAGGTGCCTCCCCTGCCTAGTGCACATCGTTTACGGCTAGGACTACCGGGGTATCTAATCCCGTTCGCTCCCCTAGCTTTCGCTCCTCAGCGTCAGTAATGGTCCAGTGAGCCGCTTTCGCCACCGGTGTTCCTCCTGATATCTACGCATTTCACCGCTCCACCAGGAGTTCCGCTCACCCCAACCATACTCTAGTCCACCAGTATCAAGTGCAGTTCCCCGGTTGAGCCGGGGGATTTCACACCTGACTTAATGGACCGCCTACGAGCCCTTTATGCCCAGTGATTCCGAACAACGTTTGCACCCTCCGTATTACCGCGGCTGCTGGCACGGAGTTAGCCGGTGCTTCCTCTCGCTTTGGTCAAACGCATAACTGTTAATCCTGCGCCATTCCTATAGCGTGACAGCAGTTTACGACCCTAAGGCCTTCATCCTGCACGCGGTGTCGCTCCGTCAGGCTTTCGCCCATTGCGGAAGATTCTCGACTGCAGCCTCCCGTAGGAGTCTGGGCAGTGTCTCAGTCCCAGTGTGAC
>JACKHT010000006.1 GCA_020638855.1 Planctomycetota bacterium | reverse complement strand
AGGGAGGGATGAACATGGCACGGGTCTTGGTCGAGGGCCCCGCTTGGGGGGAACGACTCTAAGACCGGCCGGTAGGGCTCCGGGTGGCACCTCACCCCGAGTTTCTTGGCGGAGCTTCCACACGAAACCCAGTCAGTTACCCTAGAAACTCCACTGGGCGCCCACGAAGGGCCCCGTAAAGTCGAGGTCGGCATCAACCTGCTCGCCCGAATCGCCCTCGTAGTTCACTTTGAGCGAAACACTGCGATAACCCACCAAGAGGCTTCCGGAGGCCCGGCTGGAGCCACCGATGAAGTGGTAGCGGGCCATCAAATCCATGTCGAGGAATTGGGCGTCGTCGCCGTTGTAGTTGATCTTGAACCCCGCAGCCGATCCACCCAACTCGAACGAGTTGATGTGCACATTGGCGCGAATTGCGAGCACCGGGATCGGGATGGTTTCATCGAAGTCGATGCGGTCGCTCGAGCTTTGGGATTGGAAGCTGCCTTTCAGGTCGAGCGCATCGACCCCGAAGCCAAAGCCCAGTTCTGCGTCACCGGGAAGCAAGTCCCAGGTGAGGAGTGCGCTGTGGATGGCCAAATCCAGGTTGGAGTCCACGTCGGTCCCGATCGGAATCGTAGTGCCGTTGTTGGAGAATTCGGCTTGCAACGTGCCGCTGCCGCTCCAACTGCCCGATTGGGTGCTCACCGAAAGGTGAGGCCCGCCCCATTGGAAATCGACCATGGCCCCCGGGATGCCTTCCTTGCTGCCCAAGCCCAAGTCGTCGAGCGAGTTGCGTGTGGTGACCGTCGAGTCGGCGATACCGATTTCTCCCTTGGGCTGCAACTGAATCCACCGCGCCGTGGCGTCGATGGTGGGAGCAAAGCACGCGGGCAGGGCGAGCGATCCGAGCAGCAGCCCGAAGAAGGTGGCAAAGCGCATGGTCAAGGTTGGAAAGGGGGGGCGGTGGCAGGTCGAGGGGCTTCGAACGGAATGCGGACCGCAGGATTCCATACGGCCTCTTGCCAAGCCTGGCAAAGCGACCGTTTCTGGTTCCAAAGGCTATCGACAGCCTTGCGGTGGCCCTGGAGGCCCAACAGGGTCCAAGCCCTCCGAATGGGTCGAGGCCTTCCCGCATTTCGAATTGCGTTCAGGCCCAATAGTCCCAAGCACCCTACCAAGCCGCAACGAATGCCCAAATGTCCCGGAACTCGACCCCAAACGGCCAACCCGGCCCACCAAAGCGGGACCAACACCGAAGACCCAATCACCGAGACCGTGACCAGCTTGTCCGCGGTGCTGCGCCCAATCCATGCAACGCTGCGCGCCAACGCAACCGGTGGCCCCCAGACGACCGCCAGGGGCAGGGCCAGCAGCAACGTCGCCAAGGCCTGCGCCCTAAGCGAGAGGCCGCGCCGCAAGCCACCTTCCACCAAGTCGTAGCCTTCCAGTCCTAGGCGGGCCAAGCCCGTTCCGAGCGTGCGTGCGCGCTCCACCAATTCATGCGCCAAGGCCGGCTGTTCGCGAGTCAACGCCTGGAGCTGGAGCCCCAAGGCATGCAACCTTGCCGGGGCTTGTTCGGGCCCACCGGCAAGCATGCGATCCAGTTCGACCAGTCCTTGGAACGTCGTCGAGTCGCCCACGGGAATGGTCATCGACTCCAAGCGCCGCTGCATTTCCGCGGTCAAACCACGCACCGCTTCGCGCTCGTCGAGCGCGTAGAGGTCCAAGAATTCCCCCGCATCGAAGGGCTCTCCCGTCCAAAGGTGCGCCCGCGAAAGAAACGTCTCCTGTTCTTCGTAGAGCAAGAGGACCGGTAACATGCGAATCGAACCCGGCGCCAACGCCTCCTGTTCGGCACCTAGCACCATGCGTGCCGCGCCGGTCTTGAAGGGCCGCAACCGCCAACCCAGCCTCGATTCCCCCTCGGGGTAGATCACGAGGACGTGTCCTTGGCGCAGCACTTCGTGGACTTCCCGGAAGGAATCCTCGTTGCGCGACATGTCGACCTGATCCTTCTGCCGGTAGATCGGGATCGCGCCCACCCAGCGGATCATCCACGACAGCAGGGGAATCCGGAACAGGCTCGCCTTGGCCAGAAAGGACTGCTTGCGGTCGGTCAAGAACAGCGTCATGCCGCCATCGATCAATCCGTTCGTGTGGTTGGTGTAGATCACCAAACCGCCCGAAGTGGGAACTCCAGGCCCAGACCGCAGTCGCCGATAGTAGGTCCCGACGACCAATTCGGGATAGAGCAGCGCTAGGGATCGCACGGGGCGATTGTAGGGACCCGCTCCCCAAGCTTCACCTCCAAGCTCGCCCAGCATGTCCCAAGCTCGGCGAAACTGCCCGGCTAGCGCTGGAAGCCCAAGGGGTTTGCGCGCCTCTGCGCTATGCTGGCAGATACCTGGAGTGCCCATCATGCAAGACAAGCCCTGGTTCCAACATTACCCCGAGTTCACGCCCCGTTCGATCGATTACGAGGCCATCACCCTGCCCGCCATGTTGGAGCGTTCGTGCGCGAAGTACCCTTCGCGAGTCGCTTTGCAGTTCCTGATGACGCACCTGGACTACGCCAAGGTGGGGGAGGAGGTTCGACGGTTGGCCTGTGCCCTGGACGGTTTGGGAGTGCGCCCCGGGCAGCGTGTCGCGATTCAGTTGCCCAATTTGCCGCAGACGGTGATCGCGTTCTATGCGGCGCTGTCGCTGGGGGCCATCGTCGTCATGACGAACCCGCTTTACACCCTGCGCGAGGTCCAGCACCAATGGAAGGATGCCGATGTGCAGGTGGCCATCACCGCCGACTTCGTTTGGGACCAACTGTTGCGCGAACATCGCCACGAACTCAACCCCAAGCAGTACATCCTGGCTTCGATTCCGGACTACTTCCCCTTCCCGATCTCCTGGTTGGCCAAGTGGAAGCTCAAGCACGCAAAGCCCGCAACCTGGGCCAAAGTCCGGCCTAGCGACACCGTACACCTCTACAAGCCGCTCTTGGCCAAGTCGAACGGCCAGCCGCCGCGCCCCACAATCGGCATGGACGATGTGGCGCTCCTGCAATACACCGGCGGAACCACCGGCGTGTCGAAGGGCGCGACCCTGACCCACCGCAACCTTTCCTGCAACATCCAGCAAATGGAGGCCTGGTTCACCGGGCTGGAGAATGGCGACAAGGTCATGATGACGGCGCTGCCGCTCTTCCATGTGTTTGGGCTGACCGTGTGCATGGGGCTTTCGGTCCAAGTGGGTATGACCCAGGTTCTGGTTCCCAACCCGCGCGACATGAAGACGCTGGCAGCCCAACTCGCCAAGCACCGCGTCAATTTGTTCCCGGCGGTGCCGGCCATGTTCAACGCCCTGATCCACCTCAAGGGCATCGAAGGCTACGACTTGACCTCGCTCACCGATTGCTTTTCAGGCTCCGCGCCGATCTCGGACAGCGTGTTGAAGGACTTCGAAGCGCGCACCGGTGCGCGCATCATCGAGGGCTTCGGGATGAGCGAGACTTCGCCCGTGGCAAGCGCCAACCCAGTGCAAGGCCTGCGCAAGATCGGCTCGGTGGGCATCCCCCTGCCCGATACCAACATCCGTATCGTGGACATGGAGGACGGCTTGACCGACATGCCGCTTGGGGTCGAAGGCGAGTTGATCGTCAAGGGCCCCCAGGTCATGCGCGGCTATTGGCAGCGCGACGACGAAACCGCCCACTCCTTGCGCGATGGATACATGTACACCGGGGACCTCGCCACCATGGACGAGGATGGCTTCCTGCGCATCGTCGGCCGCAAGAAGGACATGATCAACTGCTCGGGCATGAAGGTCTATCCCGACGAGGTCGACGGCGTGTTGATGGCCCACCCCAAGATCCTCGAGGCGGCCACCATCGGGGTTGCCGATGCCAAGCGCGGGGAAGCCGTCAAGTCCTTCGTCGTGCTGCGTCCTGGCGAGACCATGACTTCCGAGGAGGTCATCGAATATTGCCGCGAGAACCTCGCGCGCTACAAGGTGCCCCAACACGTCCGCTTCCTGGACGAATTGCCCAAGAGCAGCGTGCTCAAGACCCTGCGGCGTGAACTACGCGCCATGGAAGAGAAGCAAAGCATCGACGACTGATGCCTCTTGCCTGCGTCCCAAGCCGAAGCAGCCAAACTCACGCAGTAGCCAGAATCAGAAGTACCAGGAGAGGCCGATTGTGCCGTACAGGCCTTCTTCCTTGAGACTGCCATCGTAGGTGGACTCGCTGCCCACCACCGGCGCTCCGGGGACGGGGTTCAGGCGCAACTTGCCCGAGGACGGTTCCAGCGCCTTCTCATAGAACAGCGCAAAGTCCAAGGACAAGCCCTCGCGTAGCAAGTACGAAGCGCCCACCAAGGCTCCCGCCGTAAAGAAGCGATCGCCATCGAGCGAGATGTTCTCCATCACGTTGGGCTGGCCGATGCCCGCAAAGGCATTGCCGTAGTCGACGGTTCCGTCGGCTTTGATTCCGGGGACGTAGCCCAACTGGAACGCCACGTAGGGCCGCCAGCGCTTGCTTTGACCGATCGGGTCGGCCACGTAGCGCACGTCGAAGATGAAGTGATCGGTGCCAAACGCGTCGATGTCCACGTCCGCGTTGAGCGGGCGCGTCGTCTTGGGATCGAAGATGCGATGCTCGATGATGGTCCCGATGGCCCAGTTGTTCTCGACGTAGTACATCAAACGCACCCCCAAGCCGAACACCGGTTCGAGGTCGGTGGTGGAGGCGCCGTTGGGGTTGCCGCCCAGCGCCGGGTTCGACAAGGGACCGGTTCCGTTCTTCAGCTCCACGTCGGCCTGGGCCGCCGCCCAGCCCGTGGAAACGGCCAGTTGGTATTGGCCCGTGGAGTCTTCCGGCCAGACCGCTTCCGGATCGCTGATCGAGGCGCAGGAAGAGCCCAGAACACTGGACAGGAGCAGGAGGCAGGCTGAACCTGCAAGGCGTAGTTGCGACATGGGCTTCGTAAGGGACGCGACCCTAAGGGCGAGGCTCCTTAGCGTACCCCACGGGCGCATTCTCCGACAGGGGAGGCATCCGCTTCTGCTGCCAGGTCGAGTTTCCCGCACCCGATGGCGGCCCTCGGAATGCCATTCGAAACCGACCGACGCAAACCAGCCAAGGGCACGGGCGGGTCCATCCAAATCCCAAAAATTGAAGCCGCCCCCCCGTTCGCGACGGAGAGGCGGCCCTCAAACTCCTAGTGAGCTTCGTTCTCTAGTAGGTGTAGATCTCGCCGGGGTGGGCCGGGACTTCGGTGGTCACCGCGCTAGCCTTGTACTCCTCAAGCGTATAGCTATCGACCTGGATGCGGTCGTCGCGTGCCACTTCGGCGTCGTGCAGCAGCTGGAATTCGGCTGCGGTGAGGATGCCTTGCTCCTTGGCCTGCTGGGCTACGGCCATGGGCTTCTCGCGTGGAAGTTTGCCAGCGCGGATGGCGGCCTTGAGCTTGTGGATGACCTCGTCGGCTTCGTGGCACAGGCGGAAGGCATGCTCCAACTCGTGCAAGGCGTTGCCTTCGACTTCTCCGCGGAAGATCGTCGAGGTGATGCGGTCGCGCAGGGCCCCAGGGGTCTGGAGCACCACCGCCAATTCGGCCCCATCCTTGTCGCGCGGGTACGACCCGATCGATTGGAAGCGCGACCAAAGCGCGATCGGGCCCCGGAAGAACCAACCGACTAGCGGCGCGTCGAAGTTGCGGAAGATGCCGTCGAAGCCCTGTTGGATGTGGAAAAGCGTGTAGTCCATCGACCAGCGCAGGAAGGGCAGGTCCTCGGGCCGGCGGCCTTCGGCTTCGAAGCGTTTGAGCACGGCGTTGCCCAGGTACATCCACGAGAACACGTCCGCAAAGCGGCCGGTCAAGGCCTCGCGGCGCTTAAGGTTGCCACCGTAGACCCCCATGGCCACGTCCGCCATGGTGGCAAAGCTCGCTGAGGCCCACGAAAGCTTGCGGTAGTAGCGCGCAGCGGGCCCACTGACCGGCGAAACCGCAAAGTTACCGCGGCTTAGGCTGAGCACGATGCTGCGGCAGGTGTTGCGCACCACGTGACCGATGTGTCCCGTGAAGGCCTTGTCGAACGCGGGCACATCGCGCGCGGCGATGGCGCCCATTTCCTTGTAGGCGTAGGGGTGACAACGGATCGCGCCCTGACCAAAGATCACCAGCGTACGCGTCAGAATGTTCGCACCTTCCACCGTGATGCCGATCGGCAGGCTCATGTAGGCGTGGGCCAACAGGTTGCGCGGCCCCAGCGAAATGCCCGCACCGCCCACGATGTCCATCGCATCGTTGATCGATTGGCGCGATTGTTCGGTGAAGTTGTACTTGGCCATGGCGGTCACCACGGCCGGCTTGGCGCCGCTGTCGATCGCGCCCAGGGTGTAGCGCCGCGCGGCTTCGAGCAGGTAGGCCCGGCCCGCGATGCGCGCCAGGGGCTCGACGATGCCTTCGAACTTGCCGATCGGCATTCCAAATTGCTTGCGGATGGCCGCATAGGCCCCGGCCACGCGCGCCGCCATGTGGGCGCCCGCGGTCGACGAAGCCGGCAGCGAAATGCCGCGTCCGGCCGCGAGCGACTCCATCAGCATCAACCAGCCGCGGCCCGCCTTTTCGCGCCCGCCGATGATGGCGTCGATCGAAACCACCACGTCGTGGCCTTGGGTGGGGCAGTTGAAGAAGGGCACGCCCATGGGGTCATGCCGCCGTCCCAGTACCACACCCTGTAGGTTGGTGGGAACCAGGGCACAGGTGACCCCCAAATCGGTGCCCTTGCCGAGGAGGTTGTTCGGGTCGCGGAGTTTGAAGGCCAAGCCCAAGAGCGTGGAAACCGCTGCCAGGGTGATGTAGCGCTTGTTCCAGTTGAGGCGGATCAGCAACGAGCCGTCGTCGCCCAGGAAAACCTCGCCGTTGGCTTGGATCGCGCCCGCATCCGAGCCCGCGGCGGGCTCGGTCAAGGCAAAGCACGGGATTTCGCGTCCGTCCGCCAAACGCGGCAGGTAGTAGTCCTTCTGTGCATCGGTGCCGTAGTGCAAGAGCAACTCCGCCGGACCCAGCGAGTTCGGCACCATCACGGTGATGCCCAGCGGGCTCGAATGCGACGAAAGTTTGGCCACCACCGCGCTGTTGGCCGAACCCGAAAGACCCAACCCGCCGTACTCCTTGGGAATGATCATCCCGAAGAATTTTTCGCGCTTGAGGTACTCCCAAACCTCCGCGGGCAGGTCGCGTTCCTTCCAGACCTGCCAGTCGTTCGTCATGCGGCATACGGTTTCCGCCGGTCCGTCGAGGAACGCCTGTTCGGCCTCGTTCAGTCCGGGGTAGGCCTCGCCTACCAGCCGTTCCCAATTGGGTTTGCCCGAGAACAACTCGGCGTCGGCCCACACGGTGCCCGCTTCCAAGGCTTCGCGTTCGGTCTGCGAAATCTCGGGCAGGAACTTCATCTTGACCAGCAGCTTGAGCACCGGTCCGGTGAAGATCGCTTGGCGCGTGGCCGGGAATCCCAGCAGCGCCAGGATGGCGCCGAGGATCGTGCACGGAATCCAGCCGAACCCCAGGCCGATGACCTTGATCATGCCCAGCACGGCAAAGGCCCAATAGGGAGCCGCGGTGTATCCGAGGATCAGAAAAGCGATGAGGAGGGCCGGAAACCCGATCCAGGGATAGTGAAGGAGGAAGCCGCTCATGGAGAAATCCAGTCGTAGGGCCCAATCAAGGGCCATGGTGCGAGGCGCAGATGCGCAGTCGAAGATGGATCATCGACCCGATGGCCTGTTTCTAGAAGGAAATCGCAATTGAGTAGTCCAGGTCTCGAGCCTCGACGGTTGCGAATTCCCATGCCAGCACCCAATGCGGCAAGTCGAGCCGGCCCGACGCCTCCCGTACCCATCGCGAGCGGACTCCAGCCAGGAAGGTGCACCCACTCGCGTCGATCAATCTTTCCCAAAACCCCGCACCAGGAAGCCGGCAAACCACCGAAAGATCCAGCAGGCGGATTCTGCCCGGTTCCCCAACCCGAACCCGGTAGGACGCCCAAAGGGAGGCCGCCGGCGCTTGCGCTCGGCATCCCAAGGCCGGGGAGAGGACTGGTAAATGGCGCCGGTCCGCCCCAAGGACATCCATGAACCCTCGAAACGACGGACCCCCGATCGTGCTGGCTGCCGGTCTGCGTACCCCCTGGGCGCGGGCCGGAGGTGCGTTCCAGCGCGAGGACGCCGGCCATTTGGGGGCCCGCATCGCCCGCGAGTTGCTGGCGCGCACGGGGTTGGACCCCAAGTACCTGAACGAGGTCATCGCCGGCTGCGTGGGCCCGCCGCATGACGAAGCCAACGTAGCGCGCGTGATGGCCATCCGCGCGGGGGTCCCCGATCACGTTCCCGCGCGCACGGTGGCGCGCAACTGCGCCAGCGGCATCGAGGCCGTGACCAGCGCGGTCGCCTCGATCCAGGCCGGGCAAGGCGACCTGTACTTGGCGATCGGGGTCGAAGTGATGAGCCAATACCCGCTCATCTACGGCCCCAAGATGACCCAATTGTTCGCGCGGCTGATGTCGGCGCGCAGCCTCGGTCAACGCCTGGGAGCCTTGGCCTCGTTCCGGCCCTCCTTCCTCAAGCCGCGCGTGTCGCTCATGGAAGGCCTGATGGACCCCACCTGTGGGCTCTTGATGGGCCAAACCGCCGAGGTCATCGCCCGCGACTTCTCGGTCACCCGCGAAGAAGCCGACCAATACGCCACCGAAAGCCACCAACGCGCCCGCCGCGCCCGCGACGCGGGCCGCTTCGCCCGGGAAATCCTGCCGATCCACCCGCTCGGCCGCGATGGCGCGGCGCTCGAGCACGACGATTCGATCCGCGACAACCAAAGCGTGGGGGCCCTGGCCAAGATGCGCCCCTACTTCGAGAAGCCCGATGGGGTGGTCACCGTGGGGAACGCCTGCGGGATCACCGACGGCGCCAGCGCGCTGATCGTGACGACGCAAGACCGGGCGGAAGCCCTGGGCCTCAAGCCCCTGGCGCGCATCCGCAGTTTTGCCTGGGCCGGGCTCGACCCGCGTCGCATGGGCTTGGGCCCGGTGTACGCCACCGCCAAGGCGCTCGATGCGGCCGGCTGCACCCTGGCCGACATCGGCGCGATCGAACTCAACGAAGCCTTTGCGGTGCAAGTGATCGCCTGCAAGCGCGCCTTCGAAAGCCGCAGCTTCGCCCAGCGCGAACTGGGTCGCGACCAAGCCGTGGGCGAGCTCGACTTGGCCAAAACCAACAAGAATGGGGGTGCCATCGCCCTGGGGCACCCGGTGGGTGCCACCGGCACGCGCCTTTTGCTCACCGCCGCCCACGAGTTGGAGGTGGGTGATCACGAACTCACGCTCGCCACGCTGTGCATCGGTGGTGGACAGGGCGGCGCGGTCGTTTTGGAAAGGATGGCCCGCTGATGGATACCGTATCGCTTCCCATGCCGGCCAACGCGCCCGCCCCGGGCACCTGCGTGCGCGTCGAACGCCCCGAACCCGCGCTGGCCATCGTCGTCTTCGATCCGCCCCATCGCAGCTTCCCGGTGTTCGATGCGCCGCTCGTGCGCGATTTGAGGACGGTGGTGGATACATTGCGCGCGGACAAGAGCCTCCGCGGGATCGTCTTCACCGGCCGCAAGCCCGACCAATTCCTGGCGGGCGCCGACATCGAGGGCATCGGGTCGATCACCGATCCCGAGGTCTTCCGCCGCGCGTGCCACGAGTTGCACGACCTGTTCAACACGATCGCCGGGCTCGAAGCGCGCACGGTGGCCGCCGTCGGTGGGCCGGTTCCAGGCGGAGCACTCGAATTGTCGCTGGCCTGCGACCGGATCGTCGCCACCGACGACAGGAGCACACGCATCGGGCTTCCCGAAACCCAACTCGGCATCATCCCGGGGTGGGGCGGAAGCCACCGGCTGCCGCTCCGCATCGGCGTGCCCGCCGCGCTCGACGCGATCCTCACCGGGCGATTGTTCGACGCGCGCAAGGCGCAGAAGCTGGGCATCATCGACCGCGTCACCAAACCCGAGTACCTGGTGCGCATCGCCAGCGACATCGCCATGGGGCGCATGCCCTGCCCGCGCAAGACGCGTGGCCTCAAGAGCGTGTTCGTCGATCGCAATCCATTGGCGCTGGCGCTCATTGGGCGCAAGGCGCGCAAGGGCGTGGACGCCAAGACGCGCGGCAAGTACCCCGCGCCCTACGAAGCCATCCAGCTCGTGCTGGGCGCTCCTTCGGCGCGGCACTCGACCTGGGCCACCTCCGAAGCCGATGCTGTCGCCAAGCTCGGTGTGACCCCTGAGTGCAAAGCGCTCGTGTCGATCTTCTTCGGCAACGAAAAGGCCAAGGCGCTCGGCAAGGGCCCCGATGGCGAACGTCCTGCGGCCGTCGAACACGCGGCCGTCGTGGGAGCGGGCACGATGGGTGCGGGAATCGCCTCGGTGCTGGCCCAAAAGGGCGTGCGCGTGCGGCTCGCGGACCTCTCGTCCGAAGCCTTGGGCAAGGCGCTCGCGGGCCATCGCAAGGACTTGTCGGTCAAGAAGAGTCGGCGCCGGATCCAAGCGTACGAATTCGATGCGGCCATCGATCGTTTGGACGCGGTCCCCGGCACCATCGGCATGGGGCTGTGCGACTTCGCCATCGAAGCGGTGGCCGAGGTGCTCGAAGTCAAGCGCAAGGTGCTCGGCGCCCTGGCCCAGGACATGGCCGACGACGCGATCCTGGCGACCAATACTTCGTCGCTTTCGGTCGACGCCATCGCGCAAGACCTGCCGCACCCCGAACGGGTGATCGGCATGCACTTCTTCAACCCGGTGCCCAAGATGCCGCTGGTGGAGATCATCCGCGGCCACGCGACCAGCGATGCGGTCGTGACGCGCACCGCGGCGTTGGCCTTGCGCTTGGGCAAGACGCCGGTCATCTGCCGCGATGTGCCTGGGTTCCTGGTGAACCGGCTTTTGGGCCCGTATCTCGACGAAGCTGTGCGGCTGTTCGTGGGCGGCGTCGAGCCCCTGCGGCTCGATCGGGTCATGCTCGACTTCGGCATGCCCATGGGTCCCTTGGCGCTGTTGGATGAGGTGGGCATCGACATCGCGGGCCATGCCGCGACCTCGCTGCACGAAGGCTACGGCGAGCGCATGACCCCGTCCGACGGGTTGCAGCGCTTCCTCGACGACAAGCGTTTGGGCAAGAAATCCGGATTGGGCTTCTACCAGCACAAGGGTGGCAAGCCCGAGCTCGCCACCGACCTCGATAGTTTCCAGCGCCCGAGCGGCGTGAGCAGCCTGGGCGACGACGAATTGGTCGACCGCATGGTCTTGGCGATGTTCAACGAGGCTTGCCGCGCCCTGGGCGAGGGCGTGGTCGAAAACCCTGAAGCGCTCGATCTGGCGACCGTGTTTGGGATGGGCTTTGCGCCATTCCATGGCGGCCTGCTGCGCTATGGCGAAAGGCGCGGCTTGTCGACGATCGTCGAGCGGTTGCAGGCGTTGGCGAAAGCCCCCGATGTGCAAGGCCGCAACCCCGGGCGTTTCGATCCGGCGCCGAATCTCACCCAGGCGGCCGCAGGCAGCGGATCGTTCCGGTCCAAGTAGCCGTCCCGCACCCGGTCTCGAACCGCCGGCCTCACCTCGGCTTCCAACGCCGGCTCCGGGTGATCGAGCCAATCCGTGCGCGTACCCCAACGCAGCCGATGGCTTCGACCTGCCATCCCTCTCCCGAGATGGAAGGTCGCGAGATGGAAGGTCGCGAGATGGAAGGTCGCGAGATGGAAGGTCGCGAGATGGATGGCGGTTGAGACCCTATCTGCGGGCTGCCTTTCCGTCCTTGTTGGGAGCGGGCGGCTCGACCGGCTTGGGAGCCGGTTTTGGCTGCGGCTTGGGCTTCTTCGACAGCAAGTCTGCCAAACGCTCCACGGTGGTTTTTTTGCCCGAAGTCTCAATCGGGTCGTCGCCGTAGTAGGTGTCCCACAGGGCCCAGCACAAAGCCTTCGACGTGATCTCGCCCTTGCGCTCGCCCGCCACCGTCGTCACCAGCTTGTTGCCCGGTAGCCAGGCAAACTCGATTTGCTCGCCGTCCTGGATTTCGCTCGCGAAGTAGCCTCGGAACGTCTCGAGAGCCTTGGCCCCGTCGGTCCAACCAAACTTCTTCTCGGCCGTCTCCAAGCGCGGCTCGACGCTCTCAACAAACGCATTGCGGATCTTCTTGGCGCCCACATCGCGCACAAACGCGAGCCGCAACGTCTTGCCGATAGCGTCGCTGCGCAAGGCTTCGAAGAACTTCGCGTCCTTCACCAGTTCCTTGGTCGGGCGAGCAAAGAAATCGCTCAAGTGCTCCTCGATGGCCGTCTCGTCGAGGTACAAGCCGTAGGCATACACGTTCACCAAAATCACGAAGCGCTTGTCGCGCACTCCGACCCCGGCCAAGGTCTGGTAGCCCGCGCCGGGCTTCGCTTGGATCGCATCGGGGAACTTTACCCCGGTGTCGGATTCCTTGACCCATTCGATTTTGCGCGGCGGGACTTTGGGTTTCGAAGCTTCGGGTTTCGGCGGGGCAGGTTTCGGGGCAGGAGCTGGCGGATCCTGGGTCCAAAACGGAAGAACCAACAATAGGGCGGACAAAGCGTGCATAGAAACCTCCTTGGGGGAACCACCAGCATCCCTGCAAACGCGCGATTGCGCATCCCCAAAGGTTTCTACATTTCAAGAAGTACCCGGGCACGGGCACTCCCGTGGGCCAAACCACCCAACTTCACAACCCCAGTGCATACAACCCCAGTGCATACAACCCCAGTGCATACAACCCCGGCGCATACAACCGCCGTGTTGCAAGCCAGGCTAAAATCCTAGCCGGCCTTGCGTCCCAAGAGGCGCTGCTGGCGGGTCATGAGGTAGCGGGCGATTTGGTCTTCGAGTTGTTTCCACAGGCGGGTTTCGCTGCGGGCGAAGGCTAGGCCGAGGTACAGGTAGCGGCCCCGTTCTTGGTAGCGTTCGATGCGGGCGGGGAGGCGTAGGCGTTCGTCGAGGTCGCCGCCTTCGGCTTCGAGGAAGACCAGAGTGCCGAGTGGCGGGGCCATCGAGCCCTCGCGGCGGATCCGTATCCCGCAGCCCGTCAGCGAGAGGTCTAGCATCTCGGCGTGGGTGGCTTGCGGGCCCTGGTGCAGACTGACCTGCAGAGCTTCTTTGGCGGGTTTGGTGGGGGAGGGGAGCAGGTTTCGGGTGCAGACCCGGAAGGCTTGGCGGCGGTTGTAGGACTGGGCGACTTGGGCGGCACTCCAGAATGCCTTGGGATCGGCCAACTCGATCTGCAAACGATCGCCGTGTTGGCCCGTGATTCGGCCGCGGACGCATTGAGAAGGGTCCGTGGTTTGGGCTTCCAAAGCCAAGTATACGGTCTCGCCAGGGGCCCAGGGGGCGGACCCGCCGACTAGGGGTTCCGCCTCGAGTTCGCGGGTTTGCAGGGTATGCAGGCAGCACAGAGTGCTTTCGTGACCGGGCCGAACCAGGTAGGCGATGGGAAGGGTATCGGGGTTTCGGAAGCTCATTGGGGACGACGATCGCGGTTGAGAGTCCAGGAATATTGAGACTTCCTACCTATCGGTGCGGGGCCTTATGGAACCTGGGGAAAGCGACACGGAATTGTGGAAAACGTCCTGGGCTGGTACCCACCGGGGGTGGGATGTGGCCTTCCTGGGGTCGCCAGGGCCGGTTTTGGCTTTGGGGTGAGATTGGGGCGATTGTGGGGGAAGTGTGGAAAACAGCGGGTAAGGATGGGTGTGAGATGGTGGGGGTTTGGGGGAGGTGATCCAAAATTTCCAAAAGGGCTGGCCAGATCGGCGGCATTTTGTAGGATCAGGCCGCACAGCCAGCCGGCTGACAGGACCCCCACTGCCTACCCCATGTCCAGTCCTCTTCTCCTCATCGGTGAGCACCCTGCCACGCTCGATGGGGAGGGACGTATCCAGCTCCCCGTAGGCCTTCGGGATGAAATCAATCCCCGGGCCACCAACTTCTCCCTGATGGCGAACTTGGAGCCCGATGGCTCCTTGTGCCTGCGGGAGCGGCGGGATTGGGAGCGTTACGTCGAGGACTTGCGCCGTTCCCACGTGGAAAGCGTCCGGGCTAGGCGTGCGTTGCAATTCTTGGCCGCCTATTCGGGCGCCGCGAAGTGCGACAAGACGGGTCGTGTCCGCATCCCCGACGCTTTGCTGCTCCAGGTGGGTTTGGATCGCAGCGTGGAGGGACGTCGGGATGTCGTCTTGGTGGGTAACTTCGAGGACATTCGGGTGTGGAGTCCGGAAGGCTGGGCGCAATTCCGTGAAGAGACGCGGGCCGAGTACGGGTCGGGAATCGATGACCTGTTGGGCCACAAGCGTTTGGGACCGGAGGGGTTGGTTGACAGAGATACGGCCTAGTGCGGCGGGACCGCCGCGCGCACTAGGCCACTCTTAACGTGGTGAATGCCCCCGGGAGGGGGGGCATCAAAAAGGGCTCCGGCGCATGCCGGAGCCCACTTTCTTGGCCGATTGGATGACCGATTGGATGGCCGATTGGCAGCCCATTCGAGGCCTAGACCCACTGGAATTCCTGGGAACTCCCGCCCGGATCGGCTTGGGCAGGGGGGACCTCGCTTGCGCCTTGCGCCGGCCTGCGAGCAGCCTGCTGCCCGCAAGCTCGGCTCAACCCTTCTTGGGTTTGCGACCGCGGGGGACGCGTGCCTTGGGCAGCTTGACGCCGCGCTCGGAGAGGAAGCCTTCGATCGGGCCTCGGGCTTCCGCCAGGGCGTGGCGGAGCTTGGTCAAGCCCTCCTCTTGGGCCTCTTCCAGGGCTTTATCGATGTTGCGGACGATGCCGAGGGTGCGTTTGATCGAACCGCTTTGCTTCAGCTCTTTGGCTGCAGCTCGCTGCTCGACTTCCTCGATCTTCTTTTTCAGGTCAGCGATCAGCTCTTCGGGGGAGCGACGGATACGGCGGGCGCCTTTCTTTGCCATGACGATGGGAACCTTTTCTTAGACGACAGAGCAGCCTATGCAGGCATTTGCGCGCATGTACGGGATGAGCTGCTCGGAGATTTGTGCCAATCAAGCTAGGCGAGCTATGGCTAAAAATCAATTTACGATTGGGTTCTTTTGTGAAAAAACGATGCGAAATGGATGGTTTGCAGTTGGGCAACAGATGGGCAACAGTTGGTCGACTGACGGACAAGAAATGGTCTGAACTACGCCCAATATTCACGCAGAAAGGGTCGTTGGCCCCAAGCAAGCCCCGTCCCAGCCTGCGAGCGTCTACAAAATCCCCAAATCCCCTGAACCCCATGCCGGGCGCAGGTCGATGGAAGCCCAGGCTCCCTCCCCTGGTCCCAACGGGGTAGGTCGCCATCCCCGTTGCCAAGCTCCCCATGCCGTTCCGCTGCTTCATGATCCTTCTGCTACCCCTGCTCGCCGGGGGGGCTAGGGCCCAGCAGGCTCCGCTCTCCCTACTCATCACGAGTCAGGAGTCGGGGCTCCTGCTGATCGTGGATGCGGACAGTGGGCGCGTCGATGCCACCATCCGGGTCGGCGACGGTCCGACCGACTTGGCTGTCTCGGAACAGGGCGATCGGGCCGTGGTTCCCAACAGTGGCCGGGTGGCCGCAGGCTCGACCCTATCGTTGGTCAACACCACCACGCGCCAAGTGATCCGCACCATTCACCTCAAGGGCAAGGTGGGATTGAGCGCGGGCGAGCAAACGTTTTTCAAGCCGATGGCGGTCGCATTTCTCCCCGGAGGCGAGCAATTGGTAGCTGCCTGCGAGGCGACAAAGTGCCTGGTCTTTGTCGACGCTCGTACGGGTCGAGTCCTCGGCGCAGCCCCCTTTCACGGGGACGGAGTTCGGGATTTGGTGGTCGGACCGGAAGGCAAGTTTGTCTACATCTCGCACCCCGATTCGGGGTCGATCAGCGTGATCAATGTTTCGCGCCGTCAACTCCATAAGGAAATCCCCGTCGCGGGCGGAACGGCGGACTTGGCACTTTCCCCGGACGGCAAAGAGTTGTGGGCGGTCAACGAATCGACCAACTCGATCAGCATCATCGCCATCGATACCGAAGACCAACACGAACGTTTGGAATTCGCCAGCGGTGCGTTGCCACGCGACATTGTTTTCACCTACGACGGTAAGAAAGCACTCTGCACCAATTATCTATCAGGGACCATTTCGGTCTACAACACCTCCAATTACAAAGCCATTGGGGAGATCGATTTGGGTGTGGACGATACCGAAGGTGCTGAAGGGCAGGGGGGCGGTTCCAGCGGTGTGGACTTGAGCGCCATCAAACGCGGCAACTCGCCCTTGCCGAGCGGTTTGATCTTCGCCGACGCCGGAACCCCCGGTGAGCGTGCCTTTGTCGGTCTGCAGCACGGCAATTGGCTGTGCGAACTGGACTTAGAGCGCATGGTGGTCAAGCGTCGCATCCAGTTGCCGGCAAAACCCCTGGAGCTGAATTGGGCGCGCACCACGCTCGCCTTTTCAAGCGAGTGATCGCCTCCAACCTCGCGGGGTTCGAAAGTCGCTAGCCGGGGCCTCAGGTCTGTAGCTCCAGCGCTTGGGGTGCTAACGCTCGCTGAGGATGATCGCTGCGCATTCGGTCATGGCGATGACCTTGCGGGTGACTTCGGAGAAAGAACGCTGCGAGCGGTCGATGCGCGCAAGGCCTAGCACCAACAAGTCGCATTCTGCGGCGGATTCCGCAATGGCCGCGCCCACGTCATCCGAGAGCACGGACCGAACGACGGAGGGGGCGCGCGCTTCCTCGCGCATCAACCGTTCGTACGAGCGTTCGCGGCGCTCGCGGATGTTGGGCGGGGTGGTCGAGGGAAGCACCAGGAGATAGGTCACCTCCATCTCGGGGGCAGCCCGGTGGAAGAGACTCGACAGCAAGCGCGCGCGCAGGGCGCTGTGGGTGGCGTCCCCGCGGACGGGCACGAGCACCCGGCGGGTACCCTCGGGGCGCCAGAGTGGCGGAATCCGCAGCAAAGCGATGTTGCAGCTGAGGCCGCTGGCCATTTGTTCCAAACGACCTCGGAGCGCGGAGTCGGAGAGCTCGCTCATGCCCAGCAGCAGGGTGGCGCAACGGTACAGGCGTGCCACTCGTTCGATTTCGGCGAGGGGTTCGACACCCACCGTGGTAAGAGCTTCGGCCCGCGCCCCCGCACGCAGAGCCGCGAGCATCGAGTCGCGCAAGACCCCAGATGACACGTCCAAGGACTGCAGCAAGGCCTCCGGTGTTTGGCTTTTGGCGGGGGCTACCACATTCAGCATCAGGACCCGCCCCACGCGCGGCGGCGCAATGCAGGCTCCCATCAGTACCAAGGCCCCCGCATTGGATGGGTGCGAAGTGGGGACGAGTACGAGGGGGCTGCGTCCGCGCAGCTCGAGCAAATCGGCATCGACCGTTTCGGCCAAGGCATCTTGCACGCGAGCATGCCGGCCGAAGCGCAGCAGGTACGCCACGGCCCCAAGCAACAGCCAGACGGCGGCAACGATCCCCGCTCGGGGTACCACGACGCTTTGGAAGACCGCGAGTCCGGCGCACAGCAGCGCACCCACGAGCGGCAACCACGGCCACAACGGGGTGCGGAATCCGCCGTGTTTGGGTCTGCGTTTGCGTGCCACGATGCACAGCACCTGGACCAAGGCAAAGGTTCCCAGGAAGATCAAACTCGAGGCGGCCCCGGCCGCGGCCACGTCCCCGACCACCAGAAGCAGCAGCGCAGCGATCCCGGCGGTCACCGCGACGGCAATTGCGGGTGTACCCCGCTCCGCGTGGATGTGTTCCAATTGGGCCGGCAAGGTGCGGTCGCGGGCCATGGCCTGGGCGATGCGCGATGCGGCATACACGTTGGCGAGCAAGGCCGAGAACATGGACAGGAGTCCAGCCGCCATGACGAGCCAGAAGCCGGTGGGGCCCAGGTAGCGTTTGGCGGCCAAAGCGACCACCGTGTCGGGGTGGTCTCCGGCCAGGGCCTGGATGGTCTCGCCCGGACTCACGCCCAGCACGATCACGACTACCAACAGCGGCATGTACACCAAGAGCGCGATGGCCAGCGAGTACAGCATCGCGCGGGGCAGCGTCTTGCGCGGTTCCTTGACTTCGCCCGCCACGGCCGCGACCAAATCGAAGCCTTGCAGGGCGATGAAGGTGTAGCCCATGGCCTGGAAGAACCCGGAGGCTCCGCCCGGGAAGAAGGGCGTCATGCGCTCCACCACGGGTGGGTGGGTGCCGATGCCTACCCACAAGCCGCCGCCGATCAAGACGGCAAAGACCAGGACCTTGGCGACGCTGACGGCGTTCCCGCCGCTCCCACTTGAGCGAATCAAGAGGGCAGCACAAGCCAGGGTCGCTAGCAAAGCGATGGCAGTGAGTGCCGCGCGACTGGCTAGCCAAGTCGGAACGTCCATGCCCATCGCTTCGAGTCCGCCGGCTACGCCGTTCGCCAGGAAGGTGGCCGTACCCAGCGCGTAGAGAACGGCGGCGAGGATCGAAGCAAACCAAACAACTTAACCCACCGCAAAAGCGGGCCCGACCGCGAGCACGCGCTTGGCGAAGGTGTAGGTGCCCCCGGAATGCGGGAAGGCCGTGGAGAGCTCGGCAAACGAGAGCGCCGTGATGATCGCAATCACGCCGTTGGCAGCAAAGGCCAAGAGCGCGCTGGGCCCCGAGACCGAGAGCGCCGCGCCGGCTAGGGCCAAGATTCCGCCCCCTACGATGGCACCCACCCCGATCGAAGTGGCGCCAAACAGGCCGATACGCCGCTGGGTGTCGACGGGAGTGCTCATGCAAGGGAACTATAGGTGTTCACGCACCCGCCGGTGGGCACGATTCGAAGATGCCTGCGATTTCACTTTTCTCGTGGGATCGAAGCTCGCATCGAAGCTCGCGGGATCGAAGCTCGCGGGATCGAAGCTAGCGGGATCGAAGCTAGCAGGACTGAACCCTCGGGCTCGGACGCAATCCCCAAGAGTCGTTATGGTGGTGCCATGACCCGATTCCTTTGCTGCAACCTTCTGCTCGGTTCGCTGTTCCTTCTGCCCGTCTTGGGGCAGGGTTCCCAAGTCGCCGAGTCGCCCGCCCCTCCGGCCGCGCTGGAAGTCGGCAGCGCAACCTGGGCGACTCTCGTCGATGGGTGGGCCACCCCACTGGTTCACGACGGGTTGGTGATGGGGCTCTGTGTGGGCGTCCTACAGGGCGACCAGGTTTGGACCCGAGGCTACGGCCGACTCGCCGCCACCCGAGAGGGTGCGCCCGACCAGGACACGATCTACGAGATCGGTTCGATCAGCAAGGTCTTCACGGGCGTGCTCTTAGCGGATGCGGTGGAGCGGGGAGAAATCCGGTTGGACGAACCGATCCAGGAGACGTTGCCCGCCGAGGTGGTGCTTGGCAAGCGCAAGGCACCCGTGCGCTGGGTGAACCTCGCCAACCACACTTCAGGCTGGGCGCGCATGCCAGACAACTTCGGCGTGGATCCCGATAGCTTGGTCGATCCCTATGCGGCCTATGGCACCAAGGAGTTGTTCGACTTCCTCAAGGGTTATCGAGGGCTACGCGAGCCCGGCAAACGCTATGCCTACAGCAACCTTGCGGTAGGGACTCTAGGCGTTCTGCTCGAACGTCGGCTGGGATCGGACTACGCCACGTTGATCGCCCAGCGGATCACCGGACCGTTGGGCATGGTGTCGACGGGCCTATCCATTCCCGAAGGCGCTGCCAGTCGCGAAGCGGCCCCCTACGATGTGTCGCTCGACCCCGACTCGCTGTGGCACTTCCAGGCGATGGTGTCCGCGGGCGGGATTCGGTCGAGCGTGCGCGACATGTTGCGTTTGGCCCAAGCGACAGTCGCGGCTCCCGAAGGGGTCCTTGGGGCGGCCTTGGAGCTCTCGATGCGGCCCACCTTCGAAGTGGACGAGACCCTGAGCATGGGGTTGGGATGGCACCGGAACCCCCAACTCGGGCTGGTGTGGCACAACGGGCAGACCGGCGGGTTTCATTCGTACTTGTGCGTTTGCCCTTCCGAAGATTTGGCCGTGGTCGTTTTGTGCAATACGGCGAGCGGGCTGGTGGATCAGCTGGGCAGCAACCTGATGGCGGAGTTGCGCGGACAGGCAACCAGGCCTTGGGACTACGAAGCCGAACACCCCCAGCCCCGCGAACGATTGGCGGGATTGGTGGGTACCTACGATCTGGCCCCCGGCGTGAAAGTCGAAGTGACTCTCGACGAACGTGGGTTGCTTGGGCAGTTGACTGGTCAACCGGCCGTGCGCCTTTTGGCCAGCGATGCGGATCACTTCTTCTTGCGTGTCGTCGACGCGCGCGTCACCTTCGAGCGGGATGCGGATGGGCGCGGAATGGCCTTGATCCTCCACCAAGGTGGCCGGGACCAGCGCGCTCCGCGCCGGGAATCGGCCCCCGAGTCCAAATGATCCAGACGGGGCTTTTGCGCCGCGTTCACTCGACCGGATCGAGCTGCCACGGCATTTGCCGCATGCCCCACACCAAGCCCGCGGTGCCCAAGACCGTGACCAAGGCCGAGTAGCCCATGAGTTCAGGCCGATCGAGGAACCAGCCGCCCATGGTGAACAGCAAGCCCAGGATCGCTGCGCTACCACCCACCGAGCCCACCAACACGGGCCACGGACGCTCCAGCGGCGTGAGCTCCGGGCGCAGGGCGCGCACCGGGCCCCAGAACCCCATCGGGCGCACGCGCTCGTAGAAGCGCACCAACTTGCTGGGGTCGGGTTTGGGCAAGGCCAACACCGAGAGGATCGAACACAGGCTCGAAATGCCTACCACGAGCAACAATCGGCCCGCACCGGAAGGCGCTCCGTTGGCTTCGGCGAGGGGGCCGAGGGGCCACTGCCACTGGGCGAGGGGGACCAGTCCTCCGAAGCCGAGGTGGGCTTCGAAAAAACCCGCAATCGCTGGGCCAAAGGCCAGCCAAGTGGCCGCGATGGCCGAAGCAAACATGGCCACGATTTCGGTTTCGGCGCGTACACGCCACCAGAACCAGCGAGCGAGGTACACCGGGCCGACGCCGGCGGTGAACGTCAGGAAGAACTCGAACAGCTTGCCGATCGAATCCGCTAGGTAGGCGAAGGTGCCGGCCAGAACCAGTACGCCGGCACTCGCGATGCGGGCCACCAGGACGTAGTGCTTTTCGGTTGCGTTCGGGTGCACGAAGCGGCGATAGATATCACCCACGAAGAACGAGGCGGCCAAATTCACGTGCGTATCGACGGTCGACATGAACGCCGCCAGCAAGGCGGCGACCGCCAATCCCAAGAGGCCCGGGTGCAAATAGCGCCCCATCATCACCACGTAGGCGCTTTCCGAATCGGTGCGCGCCAAGGGCTGGCCGGGCAACACGGAGTCCCCGACCTTGGCGACCATCAAAGTGGGCTTCCAGTCGGGTTCGGTGGCCACCGAGGCCAAATCCAAGCGCAAGGGAGCCGAGCCCTCGGCCTGGACTTCGATCCAGGTGGGGCTCTGCGCCGAATCTACGTTGGTGACCTTGCCGGCGATCGGCGAAGTCAACTCCAAGTGGGGTAGCACGACCAAAGAGGCCACCGCCACCAAGATCCAGGGCCACGGGCGCAAGGCAAAGTGCGCCACGTTGTACCAAAGCACGGCCAACACCCCGTCGCGTTCGCTCTTCACGGCCGAGACCCGTTGCACGACCAGCGGGCCACCATCGGCGCTTTCGCGGGCCCACCACTGCACCCCTAGGAACACGGCGGTGCTGGCCACCCCCGTGGTCCAGAAGCTCGCATCCCATAGGGCGCCGACTCCGTGCGCGGGGAACAGCGACAGTGTGTCCGGGGTGAACGAAGACCCTGGCAGGGCCGCAGCCGCGCGCACGCCTTCGATCCCGCCGACTCCGTTCCAGGCGAGCCAGGCCAACGCGATCGAACCGATCATCGCCATCAAGAATTGGACGAGGTCGGTCACGACCACACCCCACAAACCGGCCATCGAGCAGTAGATCAGCGCGGTCATGCTGGCGAGCGCAATCGAAACCGCTTTGGGGATGTCGAAGATCACCCCTTGGATCTTGGCAGCGGCCAGGATCACCCAGCAGAGCGTGATGGCGTTGGTGAACCCGGCTTGGAAGATGCCGAGCGATAGGCGCAGCACTTCGGCGCTACGACCTCCATAGCGCAGTTCGGCCATCTCGGCCGAAGTCATCAAGCGGCCGCGACGCCAGTAGCGCGAGAACAGCAGCACCGTGAACACGCTACCGATCGCCATGCACCACCAGATCCAGTTGCGATGGATCCCCGACTCGCGCACCCAGCCCGTGATCACCAGCGGGGTATCGCTAGCAAAGGTCGTCGCGACCAACGAGGTGCCCGCCAGCCACCACGGGAGGCTGCGACCCGATAGGAAGAATTCGTCGACTCCCTTGCCCGCGCGACGCGCGAACACAAACCCCACGGCCAAAGCAAAAAGCACGTAGACCGCGATCACGGCCCAATCGAGCGGGGTGAGTTGCATGCTTCCAGCATACGGACGCTAGGACAGGATTTCCCCACTGGGGCGTGCCCCGGCCAGTCCCCAGGCGCAGAAGTGGCGGCCCAGTGGCGGAGATGGGTCGCTCGGGGTTCGCATGGAACGCCGCACGCGGTATCCCAATGGTCGGACAGGACGTGGGGAAATGCGCTGGTTTGGGGATCGCTTGCGCTATGGTTGCCGCCCCATGCTTTCCTTGGTGTTTGCTCCGCGTTCGTTACGTAGCCATGGGGTAGCCCCTCAGTTGCTAGGCCCATGGTTGCGGGCCCCATGGCTGCGGCGTTTGGCCCTTGCTGGCGGCTGTTGGTTCTTTGGCGCAGGATGTCGCCTGGACCCTGGCATGGCCTTGGAGCCAACGCTCCAGCGCCCTTTGCTGGCAGCGACCACCGAAACCACGGGGTTCGGGAGTTTGCAGCTGGAAGCGGGCGTGGCCAGCGATCCCGGAAGCCAATTGGCCTTCCCAGGCGCTGTGCGCGTGGGCTTGAGCGACGCCACCGAAGGCTACCTGCGCGGAGACCTGCTGCGCTGGGACTTCGACGCCGATGTGGCTGGTCAGGGAAACCTGCTCGTCGGGGTCCGGCACCGATTGCTGGAGGAGCAAGGTGCGCTTCCCGCGTTGGCCATCCAGATGCAAACCAAGTTGCCCACGGCCCAGGCAAGCGATGGCTTTGGTAGCAACGCGATCGATTGGGACTTGGCTTTGATCGCCGATCGCGAATTCGGAGCGCTAGAGACCTCGTGGTTCGCGCAGGCTGGGTACCTGGGCGTGGACTTTGGAACCGGGACGGACTTCGAGAGCACCCTGGCCGCTTCGGTGCGCTGGCCTTTCGCGACCCGTTGGAGCGCGTACTTGCAGGGAGGCGCCGTGGCTTGCCGCTCCCAGGACCGACGCGAGCGCTTTTTGGGAGCAGGGCTGGTCTACCGCGTGGGGGCCCAGGGTTTGCTCGATGTGGGTGTGCTCCAAGGCTACGGCGACGCTCCCGAGGATGTGCTACTGATGATCGGTTACACCCGCAACGCAGGCTCCTTCTACCGGGTCCGTTAGCCTCTCAGGCCGTCTGGTGTTGGAATTGGGTATGGGGGGCGGTTTGGAAAGCGGTCGGGGCTATGATGCGCCCTTCCTCGAACCCCTCTCCTGATCCTGATGAAGCCCCTCCTGCTGCTGTCCCTGTTGTGGCTGCCCCTCGCTGGCCTGGCCCCGGCCCAGAAACAGGCCCAAACCGATGACTTGACCCGTTCCAATCTGGAGCGGGCCCTGGAAGCTGTCCAGCCGAACAACATCAAGGCGGACCTCTACTTCCTAGCCGACGACGCCATGGCGGGGCGCAACTCGCCCAGCGTCGAGCAGCGCATTGCGGCGCGCTTTCTGCGTTCGCGCCTGATGCGGCTCGGGTTCGAGCCCGGATTCCATGACGCCTACCTGTTCCCCTACGAGAAGGCGCGCTATGCGTTGGATGCGGACGCCTGCCAACTGACCCTGACCATCGGGAAGACGGCCTTCCAACTCAAGATCGGGCAAGACTACTTCTTGAGTCCTTCCGCACGGTCCGAGCGCCACAGCGAACAAGCTCCGATCCTGTACCTGGGTGACGCGCGGGATGCCCATAAGGTCGAGGCTCCCGTGGAGGGTGCTTGGGTGTTGGTCGATGGAGATCGCCGCCCGTCGCGTTCCACCCAGTCCAAACTCTTCGAGCGCGGCGCCTTGGGCATGTTGGTGATGCCCTCCGGAGAAGACGGGAAGTCGGTTGCCGATACCTACGGGCGCTACTTCGCCAACATGACCGAGCTTGGCTTTGGCGAAATCCCCGAAGCGAACCAGCCCGGGGCGCTGTTCCTAGCGGAGTCGGCGGCCGAGCATCTCCAGCCGCTGCTCAAGGGCTTGAAGCCTGGGGCCAAGCTGGCCTGCACGGTTTCCGAGACCTGTTCGCTGCGAAGCGACCCGGCCAAGCTGGAGAACGTGATCGGCATCTGGCCCGGGTCGGATCCCGTCCTGCGCAACGACGTCATCATCCTTTCGGCGCACTACGATCACGTGGGCGTGCGCGACGATGGCGATGTCTACAACGGCGCCGATGACAACGGATCGGGGACCAGTGGGATGCTGGCGCTGTGTGAGGCGCTGGCCCAATACGGGCCGATGCGTCGCACGATCATGATCCAGTGGGTTTCGGCCGAGGAGAAGGGGCTGTGGGGGAGCTACGCTTGGACCACGCACCCCTGGTTCCCCGAGGGCATGAAGCCGGTTTGCAACATCAACATCGACATGATCGGGCGCAACGCCGAGGACGAGCTGTTGATCACCCCGACCAAGAACCACGAAGAGTACTCTTGGCTCACCCAAATGGCCGAGAAGCACCGCAGCGAAGAGGGCTTCAAGAGCTTGGGTAGTGCCGACGATTACTACTGGCGCTCGGACCACGCCAACTACCGCAAGAACTTGAACGTGCCGGTGATCTTCCTGTTCGCGGACATCCACGAGGACTACCACAAGGTCACGGATACCCCCGACAAGATCAACTACAACAAGATCACGCACGTGGTGCGGCTCGTGCTGCGGATCCTGGACGACTTGCAGGACGACAAGCTCGGCTGATCGAAGCTGGGCGTACGCGGCGAGCGGGTGGGGAAACCTATCCGCTCGTCGAACTTTTCGACCCTTATCATGCACATCGAGATCGACGACCTACCGCTTTGGCTGCCCTTGGGGTTCGAAGCTGTGTGGCCCGCTGCGTTGGAAACGCTCGCGCCTTGCGACATGCCCGAACTCTTGGCTTGCGCCCCCGAGGCTGCCGCACGCAGCGAGAACGTGCGCGCGGAGGTGCGCAACCTGCTGCGGGTCGGTGGGTACCGCCCCACAGGGCGCGGCAAACCGGCCTCGGAGTACCTGGTGCGCGCCGCCGAAGAGCAGGGGTTGCCAACGATCAATCCGGCCGTGGACATCCTGAACGGTGTCTCCTACTGGAGCGGCATTCCGATCAGCGTGGTGGATTTGGAGTTGGCGCAAGCGCCGTTTTCCGTGCGCCATGGTGCGGTCGGCGAAGAGTACATCTTCAATCCCTCTGGCCAAACCATGCGTTTGGAGGGTTTGCTCTGCCTGTGCGATGCCCAGGGCCCCTGCGCCAATGCGGTCAAGGACAGCCAACGCACCAAGACCCACGCCCAAACCACGCGCACCTTCCACATCCTGTGGGCACCGCGCAGCGTGGCGGAAACGGCCCAGGCTGCGTTTGCGTGGTACGTGGCGGAAACCGAGGCCGCTGGGGCCGTGGTCACGACCTGGCCGGAATAGTCAGCGGGAACCCTGCGTCTTGGGTCCCCCCAAGGCGACGGCATGGCGGATGTGCTGCAGGTGGTGGTCGCAATGCCACGCGTAGAGCCCGGTGTTTTCGTCGAGGGTGATCTCGCGGTCGCTTTCGGGATGGTGGAAGCTGCGCGAAAAATCGCGCGGATCGAGTTCGCGCAGCATGTGCACCCAGCGTTGGTGCACCCCTCGCAGGATGTCCAGCGAGCCCGACAAGTCGTTCGAGCGCGCGTCGGGGAGCAACGCGAACCGATCTTCTTGGTAGGGGCGGATGGTGGGTTTGTCTTCGGTCAAGGCCAGCTTGAAGCGCACCAGCGAATTCATGTGGCTGTCGGCGAGGTGGTGCACCACCTGGCGGATGGTCCAGCCGCCGCTACGGTAGGTCCAGCCCAGCTGCTCGGTTCGCAGCGGGCGTACTTCGGCTTCGAGCCGCTTGGGGAAGCCATCCAACACCCCGATCCAGCGCGCGATGTGCTCGCCGGTGATCTCGATCGGACAGCGGAAGGATCCAACGGGGAAGCGCTGGGACTCGAAGTCCATGGGCGTGGGGGCTGGGGGATGCATGGGGGCAAGGCCACGCTATCAAAGGGTGGTGCCGCGGGAAGGGCTAGGCGGGTCATTCTACCCAAGGCCTACGAAGGACCCCCAAAAAGGAGGGCGACCAGCCGTAGCTGATCGCCCTCGCCGCGTTCTTAGGGCCGTGTGCGGCGGCCCGCGGAGTGTCCGCTAGTCCCTTGAGTGGTATTTCGTGCCTGGGGCGATAACGCGGCTGAATGGCGGGCCTAGAAGGCCTCGTCGAAGGAAACGTCGCCGGTCACCGAAACCTGGTAGGCCGAAACCCGACGTTCGAAGAAGTTGGAGAGTTCCTGCACGTCTTGCAGGTCCATGAAGCCGAAGGGATTCTTCGACCCGTAGCGCTTGGGCAACTCGAGGTTGGCCAGGCGCTGATCGGCGACAAATTCGAGGTATTGGCGCATGTCATGAAGGCTCATGCCGGGCACACCGCCTTGCAACAAGTCCTCGGCAAACTGCATCTCGCACTCGACGGCGTCTTCGATCATGGCATTGACCTGTTGGGCCAAATCCTCGTCGAACAGCGAGGGGTCTTCCTCGCGCACCGTGCGCACGACCTCGTAGGCGAAGGCCATGTGGCAACTTTCGTCGCGGAACACCCAGTTGGTGCCCGAAGCGAGGCCGTTGAGCAAACCCTTGCTGCGCAGGAAGTAGACGTAGGCGAACGCCGCAAAGAAGAACAAGCCCTCGATGCACGCCGCGAAGCAGATCAGGTTGAGCAGGAATTGGCGCTTGCCCTCGCGCGTTTCGGTGCTGGCCAACCCGCTGACCGAATCGATCCACTGGAAGCAGAAGTCGGCTTTGCGCTTGATCGACGGGATGTTGTGCACCGCCGCAAAGGCCTGTTCGCGTTCCTTGTGGTCCGGGATGTAGGTGTCGAGCAGCGTCAGGTAGAACTGCACGTGCAGCGCTTCCTCGTACAACTGCCGCGACAGGTACATGCGCGCCTCGGGCGAGTTGATGTGCTTGTACAGCGACAACACCAGGTTGTTCGAAACGATCGAGTCCCCGGTCGCAAAGAAGGCCACCAAGCGGTGGATCAGGTGGCGTTCCGAGGGCAGGAGACGCTTGTCCAGGTCGATCGTGTCGGTCGAAAAATCGACCTCTTCCACGGTCCAGGTGTTCTTGATGGCATCCCGGTACATGTCGTAGAAGACCGGGTACTTCATGGGCCGTAGGGTCAGGTCGAAGCCGGGGTCAAGGATCATGGCAGCGCTGGCGTACGGGAGGGGGGGAGGCCACTGGGAAGTCCCCGCGAGGGGTGGAGAACCCATTCCGTAGTGGTCTGGCGGAGGTTATCCACTAGACCTTGGGGGTGCAAGGACCATCCCAGCGGATTTTCTGTGTCCCGAGAAGCGGTGCCCAAAGGGGGTGGAAGCGCCGCTCTACTTCCCGCGAGGCGTTCCTGACCCGGCGGTCAATCTCCGAGCAAATCAAACCCGCGTTGCAACTCGCGCGTGTAGCTGACCGAGTCGATGTTGGTACCGCAGGCGATGACGCACACACGCAAGCCTGCCAGTCGGGCGTGCAACGGACCCAACAGCCCCGCCATGGCGGTTGCGCCCGCCGGCTCGACCGCCAGCTTGAGGTGGCGGAACATGAGGGCCATGGCGCGCCGGATTTCGTCGTCTTGCACCCGCACCACGTCGTCGAGGTACTTGCGGCACAGACCAAACGAATAGGGGGCTGCATGGGGCGCACCCAAACTGTCGGCGATCGTCGTCACGGCGGGAATCGATTCGCACTTCCCGGTCTGGAAGCTGCGGTACAGGCTGTCCGCGCCAAAGGGCTCGACACCGAACGCCAAAGTACCCGGCAGCATTTGCTTGATGGCGCAGGCCACCCCCGCTGCCAATCCACCGCCACCCACAGGAATCACGATCGCCTCCAAATCGGGCATTTGCTCGGCGATTTCCAACCCTAAGGTCGCGGTCCCCAAGGCGATGCGCGGCCCTTCGTAGGGGTGGATCAGCGTGCGACCTTCGCTCTTCACGAGTTCGCTAGCCTTGGCGAAAGCATCGTTCATGTCTTCGGCCAAGAGCACTTCCGCGCCGTAGTTCACGCAACCCATGCGGCGTGCGGTGCTCGCCGTGGTGGGCATGATGACCTTGGCGGAGGTCCCGAGCACCCCCGCAGCAAAGCTCACCGCCATGGCATGGTTGCCTTGGCTGACCGCAACCACCCCGTTGGCCATGGCTGCCGGGTCCAACGCTCCAATCGCCGTCAAAGCCCCGCGTGCCTTGAAGCTGCCCGCGTGCTGGAAAAGCTCCAGTTTGATCGAAGCCTGGGTGCCCCGGTCGAGCAGGTGGTCCGCGCTGCGTCCGCGCCACGGCCACAGGGGCGTGCGCAGCACGAGCCGCGACAGCGCGTCGTGCTGGGCACGGATCTCCTCCAAGGTCGGCGGTTCGAGGGGACCTTCGGGGGCGGGAACGGGGAGATTCATGGGAGTGGGGGTGCGCTGGAACGCAACTTCCAGGGGCGCGGGAGCATAGCCCCGAATGGCTCCGATTGCGCGGATCCTTCGGCATTCTCGGGGTTCCTACCTGCGCTGGGCAGCCGAGAGCATCCGCGCCGCGGACGCTTCCGTGAAGCTTGGGTGGTCACTCCATGTCGATCCACCCATACTGGTTCAAGGCCGAGCCTCGCCCAACGGGTAGGGGGCGCGGTCCGCTCGAACCAATCCCTGGCACGAACCAGGCCGAACGGCCACCCGGCCCCGGAGAATGGCATGAAATCTGACACGTTGCGCCTCTTCTTGATCCCCGCCCTCGTGCTCGCAAGCACCCAGCCTTGCTTGCAAGCCGCCCAGCTGCCCGACAAGCGACTCAAAGACAAGGATCCGGTGGTGCGTCAGGATGCGGTCGAGCAACTGACCAAAGACGGTGGAGAAAAGGCGGCAGCGTGGCTGCTCAAGGCCCTCGATGACGACGATTGGGGAGTCATGCAGGCCGTCATCGTCGGCTTGGGCCAACACGGCGATCGGACGGCGATGAAGCCGCTCTTGGATCTCTGCCTGGAAGGGCCCTTGCGGTCGTTGCGCGAAGCAGCGGCGCAGAGCCTAGCCAAGCTCGACGGGCCCGAGGCGGCCAAATCGCTCTCCAAAAAGCTCTCGTCCAAATCGAAGGGCGAAGTGGTCCGGGCCATGGCCTTGCTCGCGCGATTCGGGGCGCTGCCCGAGGATGTCGAAGGGCTGGAGAAGCTCTTCCAACACAAGAAGGAAGAAGAGCTGCGGCCCTTGGCAGCTCTGGCTTGGCTTAGCTGCGCCGCCCCGGCGGAAAAACCGGCCATCTTCGAAGCGTTGATGGGTTCCGAGCGCTTGCTGGTGCAATGCGGCGCCGCCGAAGCCTTGGCCGCCACTCCATCCCCCGAATGCATCCCCGCGCTGGTGCGCATGATGGCAGAGGGCAACCACAACCCCGTCGTGGCTCGCCGCTTGGTGCGGGCGCTCGTGGCTTGCCTGGGGGCCGTGCCCGCGGGGGAGGAGCGCGAGGCAACCCTGCGCGCGGCGATCGACGCGCCCCTGGGCAAGCAAGCGCCCGGTGGTGCCTACCGCGCGCGCTTCGTCGAGTGGGGGCTTCAAGGCGATGCCCCGGTGTTGACCCCCGAGCTGGCTTTGGCCGAGATTCAGGCGCTTGGCACTTCGGCCGATGCAACGGTCCGCGCCATGGCCTACCGGGCCCTCGCCAGCGTGCGCTTGCCAGCTACCATGGATTACCTAGCCGAGCAGTTGGCTGCCGAACGCAGCCCCAGCGGAGTGACCGTCCTGGCACAAACTTGGCAAGCCCTGTCGGGTTGGGAGCACGAAGCTGCAACCAAAGCCTTGGTCGCGGCGGTTGCGAACCAAGAGGACGCGGCCACGCTCGAAGCCTTGGCGGTAGTGCTGGCCCGTCCCGAGTTGGCGGGCGGAGAGGACGCTTTGAGCCACGTTTCGAAGAATGGCGGGCCGGAAGGCCTGGCGTGCGCTTTGGTGGCCATCGGCAAAGCCCGCGGTCCCCAGGCCTTGGCCGCGCTCAGCGCTCAACAGGCCCATCCCGATTGGCGCATCCGCGGAGCCGTGGCAACGGGGCTGATGCACTTGGCGACCGACGAGTCGTTCGAGGCCTTGATGAAGATGACCGAAGACGCCAACGCCTCGGTGGCGCTCACCGCCAACTGGGGTTTGCAGCGCTTGGCCGGGCGGGAAGGCCAAGGCATGCCGCCCAACGGCTGGGCGGATTGGTGGAGCCACCACAAGGACAAGGATTCGTTGCGCCAGCGCGAATTGCAGCTGCGTAGCCACGAGAAGTACGGCTACCAGGTGCCCGACTCGTTGATCTATTCGGGGCTCGACGTGGTTGTCGTCCCCGGGCGAGGGGACCACATCGAAGCGGTGCTCGATCGTCTGCACATCCAGTACCGCAAGGTGGAGGCGGGTCAGCTTGAATCCGCGGGTTTGCACCCGATGGCGATCTTGATCGTGGGTTGCACCGGGGAAATCGCCAACAGCGATGTTCCGGTAGTGCAGTGGTACGTGCGCATGGGGGGAGCCTTGTTCACATCCTGCTGGTCGCTCACCTACACCACCAGCCGAGCGTTCCCTGGGCACCTGCGCACGTTCCGCACTGGGCACGAAGTGCTCGACCGCGTCCAAACCACGCCGGCCAGCGCCAACAGCACGTTCCTGAACGGCGTGTTTGCTGGGGGCAGCGTGCCGATCTACAGCCTAGAGGGGGCGCACCTGATCGAGGTCATGGATCCGCTGCGCGCTGAGGTATTGATCGACAGCCCCGAAGCCGCTGAGCGGCACGGGAGCGGAGAAATGGCGGCTTGGTTCCGCGTGGGGCACGGGACCGTGTTGGACTCGGTCAACCACTTTGAGTTGCAGGGGCTGGAGTCCGCTACCGAGCTCAAGAAGCCCGAGGAGTTGCAGGCCTATGCGATCGATCACATGGGCATGTCGATCGCCACCCTGCGCGACAACGTCAAGGCCAAGTGGTGGAAGAGCCGCACCGATGCGGCCAAGGAGGTCGATGATTTGAGCGCGTTCCGCTTGCTCACCAACTTTGTGCGCGAGAAGCGGTTACGCGGGGATTGAGCGAATCAGCGTGCAGGCTTCTTGGCAGCGGGCCTGTTTGCTGCGGGCTTTTTGGTGGCAGCCCTACGCGACCCCGCTTGGCTACCTGCAGCAGCTTGCGCGGTGGACGGCTTCTTGGCGGCCGCGGCCTTCTTCAGCGCTGATTTCTTGGAGTTGGACTTTTTGGAGTTGGACTTTTCGGTTGCGACCTGTTTGGTGCTACTCGTCGGCTTTCCCAAGGAAATGGGTTTGCCCTTGGGCCCCAGCATGCTTTCGTACGCGGCAACGAATGCGTTGCAACCGATACGCCCCACCGCCCGGCCGATGACCTCCAACGGGACGTCTTCGAGCTTCTTGAAGCGCACGCAAGCCTTGCCCATATCGAGCTTCTTGCCGGTAGCCTTCCATTCCTTCACAAAGCGCTCCAGTTCCTGCCCGTTTTGGTAGAGGAACATCGCGTAGAAGGCCAAGTGGTTCTTCTGCGCCGCCAAACTTGCGAACGGAAGGGGTTCACTCGGTTTGCAGTGGTAGCCCGCAGGGTAGATCGAGTGGGGCACGTAATAGCCGATCATGCCGTACTGCATGCCTTCCTCGAACCCCTTGCCGAGGTTTTGCTGGATGACTTTGCGTACTTGTTCGAGAGCGTGACGGCGATCTTCGGGCAATCCGGCCAGGTAGTCGGCCACGGTTTTGGCTTGGCTTTGCATGTTGGAAAGGTACCAGAGCCCGATCTGGGCCGATATCCCCGAATCCAACCCCCGAAACTCTGGGCACCGAATGAACCTGCCCTTATCCTCGGGCCATGAATCTAGGAGCTTTTTCCATCAGCCTGGCGGTCAAGGATCTGGCCGCTTCGCGGGACTTCTACGCCAAACTCGGATTTGAGCAGATGGGCGGCGATGGCCAGCACTACCTCATCCTGCGCAACGGAACGACTTTGATCGGGTTGTTCCAGGGCATGTTCGAGAACAACATCTTGACCTTCAATCCGGGTTGGGATCACAAGGCGCAGGAGTTGAAGAGTTTTACCGATGTGCGCGAACTGCAACGGCAATGCGATTCCCAAGGCATCGCACCCGTGGCCTCCAACGTGGCCGATACGCCGCAGGGTCCCGCGCACTTCGTGATCACCGATCCCGACGGCAACACCATCCTGATCGACCAGCACCGCTAGGCCCCTGTATGCGAAGGGGCGGCCACCCCGATGGATAGCCGCCCCCTTCCTGGTCCTACCGTAGGCTACTTGGCGCCCTTTTCAGGCGCCTTGCGCTTCATGGAGATCGTCATCGAAGGTTCATCGCCCATGAAGAAACGCATCTCGTAGCTATCTTCGTGGAACGTGCCTTCCGAACGGTTGGGCACCATTTTGCCAGTCATATCCGGGCCCTCCCAGCGCATGGTCAAGAGCCCGGTTTCTTTGTCGAAGTCGCCTTCCATCAAGGTCAGGGAAGTGGACATGTTGTCGATCCAGGTGCCGATGAACTTCTCCTTGGTCGTGTCGTAGCCCATGCTGCCGAAGCCCTCGAACTGCATGCCACCCATGTCGCAGGCGAAGTGCGAAGCGGTCCAAAAGGGGCCATGGGCCTCGACCACTTCGTGGGCGGGCATCGGCGTTTCGGGCTGACCGGGCACGAACATGGTTAGGGTGCCTTCCCAAGTACCAATGCTCTTGTGGAGCATCTTGTGCTGGTCAGCCGGTTTGGGCATCGTCGACTCTTGCGGAGCCAGCGAGAGCGCGGTGGTAACTGCCAACGAACCGGCGAGGGCGACTATCGAGCAGGTGATCAAACGTTTCATGTTGTCCGAAATGGGTTGGGGGTGTTGGAATCGGGTCTAACCCGCAAACTAGCGTGCTCCCAGCCATTCCGCAATCCCAGGCGCATGGGGGCCCAGTAGGGCGCGTCCTAGTGCCCGGGCTCATTGCCCGAGCTCATTGCCCGGGCTCATTGCCCGAGCTCACTCCCCCGAGCTCATTGCCGCAGGACCTGCCGCCGGAATTGCTGGACGATCGGCAAGGCCTCCAACCAGGGCGAAGCATCTGCGCGCTCGGGATCCGGATCGCCCACAACGCCCACGTAGCCCTCGGGAATCTGGCTGTGGAGTGTGGGCGGGTCGGTGGCTTCGTCCATGAAGTGGTACTCAAAACCCGGCACGAACGCGTCGTCGTCGGCCATCACATCGAGCGTGCGAGTTCCGTAGGTGGTCAGTTCGGTGGTCAGGGTCTGCGGGTGGTTGACAAAGACGTGGGTGGGGGAGGCAACGAATTGGTACTGGATTTGCCGGTTCTTCGACAGAATGCGGTACTTCTTGAGGGCCCCGCCGTAGAGCCGACTGCCGCCCTCGAGCACTTCGAGGATGCCCTTGGCGAAGTCCGGTTCGAAGCCTTTGGCGTAGGTCATGGTCGCGGGCTGACCCTTCTTCCGGAACGAAACCACCGGCTTCCCGCCGTAGATTTGGAAGCGCTCGGCAGCCTTGGCCCGCGGGCGCACAAAGTCGGCAAAGGGCTGGGTGCGGTCCTTGCTCCCTTCGCGCAAAATCCAGTGGACGGCTTCGGGGTCGCGACGCGATTTTTTCTTGCGGCTCGCATGGTCGAGCGCGCCTTGGAGTTCGAAGGGTAGGTTGGTGGTTTCTTCGGCCGACGAGAGGTACTCCCCATCCGGCCGTGTCTCCCAACGCACGTCTCCCTTGCCAATCCAATGTTCGTCCTCGTTGGATACGAAGTGCGAAGCGACCCGCCACATCAGCGAGGAGTCCTTGTAGAACAACCGAGGGTGGATCGATCGGATGCGGCCGCGGGCGTCCTCCAGGCCCACATACGCCACCAGGAAATTCAGGAAGTCATCATGCCGCATATCGCCTAGCCAAAAGTGCGCGCCAAAGAGCTGCACAGCGGATCCCACGGGATAACGCCGGAGCAGCTCGTCGGGGTCCTCACGGCCCACTCCCGCGGGTTGGAGCTTGGCCCCCTGGGCGAGGCACTGGCGTAGCTGGCTCGAGACCTGCCGGGTCGTTAGGTCGGCCAGCTGTAGGTCATGGACCAGGGCGGTGGGGGGGGAGGCTGTGGGCATGGGGCGGCCGGATGGAGGTTGGGCCAGGTGGCCAAGTGAGAGGGTCGGGAGCCCGCGGAGCTTAGCAAACAGCGGGCGCGCATTTCTCGCCCACCAGGAAGTTAGGAATCCTTCCGGGATCAACGGTTCGTGGCCGTTGTTCTTTGGAAAATGCGCCATGCGTGGCTTAGCCTGATCCCGTGAACAACCCGCCGAACGATCCCTACCTTGTCGGTGCGCAGCGCATGCGCGACCCCCTTTTGAACCGTGGAAGTGCTTTCACCCACGAGGAGCGCGAGCGGTTTTCGTTGGAAGGACTGCTGCCGGCCGGGGTCAGCGACCAGTCTTCGCAATCGGCGCGGGTGCAGAACACGCTGCGTTCGCTGCACGAGCCCCTCGCCAAGTACCGCGAGCTGATGGCGCTGCAAGACTTGAACGAATACTTGTTCTACCGCGTTCTCATCGATCACTTGAGCGAGTTGATGCCCATCGTGTACACACCGACGGTCGGCGAAGCGGCGCAGAAGTTTTCCGATGTGTTCCAACGGGGTCGCGGGCTTTGGATCACCCCGGCCCACAAGGGGCGCATGCGCGAAGTGATCGCCACCGCGCTGGGAGCCCGCGAAATCCAATTGCTCGTGGTTACCGACAACGAGTCGATCCTTGGTTTGGGAGACCAGGGCGCGGGCGGAATGACGATTTCGATCGGCAAGCTGGCCCTCTACACAGCCTGTGCGGGCATCGCACCGGAAACCACGCTGCCCATCAGCCTCGACTTCGGCACCAACAACCCCAAGTTGCTGGGCAGCCGAACCTATCTGGGGTGGCCCGCCAAACGTTTGGAGGGCAAAGAGTACGCCGAACTCATCGAAGAGTTCGTCGTTGCGGTCGAGGCTTTGTTCCCGTTCGCCTTGGTGCAGTGGGAGGATTTCCGCAAGGACAACGCCCTCCGGATTCTCGATCGCTACCGCGAGCGCATCCTGTCTTTCAACGACGACATCCAAGGCACCGGGGCGGTCACTTTGGCCGGGGTTTACTCGGGGTTGCGCATCGCCGGGCGCAAGCTCACCGATCAGCGCATCCTAATCTACGGCGCGGGGGCCGCAGGCCTGGGGATTGCACGCCAAATCAAAGCCGCGTTGCGCATGGCCGATGTACCCGAAGACCAACTGCAACGCCACATCGGCGTCCTGGACAGCCGCGGTGTGCTGGTCGATCAAGGCTCGTTTGCCGACGCATACAAGCACGAGTTGGCTTGGTCGCCGGCCTGGGCCGAGGAACTCGGCATCGGCGAAGACCGTAGCCTAGAGCGCACGGTCGAGGCCTTCCGAGCCACCGTCTTGATCGGAACATCGGGCCAGGGCGGGGCCTTCACCGAGCGCATCGTGCGTGCCATGGCGGGGTTTGCGCATCGGCCCATCATCATGCCGCTGTCCAATCCGACCGACAACGCGGAAGCCACGCCCAACGACCTGGTCCGGTGGACCGAGGGCCGAGCCCTTGTGGCCACCGGCAGTCCGTTCGAGCCGGTGACGTTCCATGGAGAAACCAAGCACATCGGCCAAGGCAACAACGTTTTCATCTTCCCTGCCCTGGGCATGGCTTCGTTGGTGTGCGGCGCCAAGATGGTCACCGACAACATGATCACCCGCAGCGCTCAAGCGCTGGCCGAGCAGTTGCTTCCGCACGAGCTTGAGGATGGCTTGCTCTATCCGAGCGTAAGCCGACTGCGAGCGGTCACCCGCAACGTCACTTTGGCGGTGATCGAACAGGCCATCGAGGATGGGGTGGCCAGCGTCCAATCGGATCGAACTCCGAAGGAGCTCTTGGAGGCGGCCAGCTGGTCGCCCGAGTACAAGGCGCTTTAGGCCAGGGCGTTTCGTCGCTTGGCCTGGTAGCGGATGGGGCTTGGGAGGTCCCCGTAAGGTTTGCAATGGGTTGAGATCGAGCCTTCTTCCGCGGTTTCGGGGCACGATTGACATGGGGGGGTACAATGGCGACCGCCTTGCCAACCCGTTCTTGCAACCAGGATTCTCTATGCGAACTACCACCTACCTTTTTGCCCTGTTTGCCTTCTCGTGCTCCTTTGCTTCCGCGCAATTGCCGGACATTGCCTTGGCGGCTGGTTACACGACGGCCTGCAACATCAACGACGTCCAAACCAAACTGCTGGCAACCGGACGCTTTGCCTCGGTGGACGTGGTCGACGTCAAGACGGCCACACCGACTCTGAACGATTTGTTGGCGTACCAAGCGGTGCTCGTTTGGTCGAACAATAGCTTCCAAGACTCCAACGCCCTGGGCGACGTCATGGCGGACTACGTCGATGCGGGCGGTGGGGTGGTCGTCGCTATGTTCACCGCGAGTACGACCACCACGAACCGGTATTTGGAAGGACGCTGGATCACCGGTGGTTATGAGATCATCCAGAGCCAAAGCGGAACGACCTCCACGAGCTCATCGCTCGGCACCGTTTTGCAGCCTGGGCACCCGGTCATGGCGGGAGTCGCGGCCATCTCCGCGAACAATGCCTACCGGCCGAACACGACCACCTTGATCCAGGGCTCGGTCCTTGCGCAGTGGGCCGATGGCAAGATTTTGGCCGCAGCCGGGACCATGCCGGGGCGGGTGGATTTGGGCTTCTTCCCGCCGTCCAGCGACTGCAGCGCTGGCTATTGGAACTCGACGACCGACGGCACGACGCTCTTGGCCAACGCACTAGAAAGCGTCAGCGGGGGGGTCTTCGCGATCAGCACCTTCTGCGATCCGGCCAACGTCAATTCCACGGGTCTGCCGGCTCAAATGACCGGGAATCTGAATAGCGGTTCGGGTTCGGGCCTGCACCTGGAGTGCTCCCAAGGTCCCTCCACCCAGTTTGGCTACTTCCTGGTGGGCACCGGGTCGGCTGATCCGGGAACTCCGCTGAGCCAAGGGAGACTGTGCCTAGCGCTCACCGCCGGGAACCAATTCGGGCGCTACAACGGCGTGGGTGGGGGTGGCAATTCGGTCGGTCAATTCGATGGGGCGGGAATCTTCCAAAACCTCGTAGGTAGCTCTGCGGTAGGTTCGGGTTTCGACGTTCCTTCGGCCTTGCCGACCATTGGGGGAACCATCCAGGCCGGCGAGACCTGGCACTTCCAGCTTTGGTACCGGGAGGCGGCGGGTCAGTCGAACTTCTCGAATGGTTTGACCGTACAGTTCTAAACGGCCGACCGAAGCCCGGTGGGGGGCATCGAGCGCGGGCGCGGATTCCTTCGGGGATGCGCGCCCGCGTCGGTTTTTGGCCTTCCGGGCGGTCCGGGGGGTGGCCCCCAGGGGGGCCGATACCTATCCTCGACGCCCTCCTGCATACGGGGCTCCAGCCCCCAACCCAAGCTCGCACCATGTCCGACACGCCCAAGATCCTGTACACCCACACCGACGAAGCTCCTGCTCTCGCCACCCAGTCGTTGCTTCCGATCCTGCGCGCCTTCATGGCCCCTGTGGGGATTGAAGTCGAGACGCGCGACATCTCCTTGGCGGGGCGGATCTTGGCGACCTTTCCCGAGAACTTGAAGCCCGATCAGCGCATCGCGGACGACCTCGCTGAGCTGGGTGAATTGGCCAAACGTCCCGAAGCCAACATCATCAAGCTGCCCAACGTGAGCGCGTCGGTGCCCCAGCTCAAGGCCGCGATTGCCGAGCTACAGGCCCAGGGCTTGGCCGTGCCCGACTATCCGGAAGAACCCAAGAACGATGCGGAGCGCGAAACCAAGGCGCGCTACGACCGCATCAAAGGCAGCGCCGTCAACCCCGTCTTGCGCGAGGGCAATTCCGACCGGCGCGCCCCCAAGGCGGTCAAGGAATTCGCGCGTCAACACCCGCATCGCATGGGAGCCTGGACCAAGGACAACCGCGCCGAGGTGGCCAGCATGTCGAGCGGCGATTTCTACGGCAACGAGAAGTCCGTGACGATCGCCAAGCCGACTAAGGTGCAGATCGAGCTGGTGGATGCAGGCGGCAAGACCACCGTGCTCAAGAAGGAACTAGCCTTGATCCCCGGAGAGGTGATCGACGGCACCTTCCTCAGCGTGCGCGCGCTCCAGGCGTTCTTGGTCGAGCAAATGCAGGACGCCAAAGCCAAGGATCTGCTCTTCTCGATCCACCTCAAGGCGACCATGATGAAGGTATCCGACCCGATCCTATTCGGGTACGCGGTCAAGGCCTTCTTCGGCACCGTGCTCGACAAGCACGCGGCCACCTTCGAGCGCTTGGGTGTGGACGTCAACAACGGGTTTGGCGACGTCTTGGCGCGTATCGCGGAATTGCCCATCGCCGAACGGGCTGCAATCGAAGCCGACATCCAAGCCGCGCTCCAGTCCGGACCGGCCCTGGCGATGGTGGACTCCGATCGCGGCATCACCAACCTGCACGTGCCCAGCGACGTGATCATCGACGCTTCGATGCCGGTCGTGATCCGCGATTCGGGCTGCATGTGGAACGCCCAGGGCAAGCTGCAGGAAACCAAGGCCGTGATACCCGACCGCTGCTACGCGGGCGTGTACCAAGCCGTGATGGATTTCTGCCGTACCCACGGCGCGCTCGATCCGGCTACGATGGGCAGCGTGCCCAACGTGGGCTTGATGGCGCAAAAGGCCGAAGAATACGGCAGCCACGACAAGACCTTTGAAATCCCGACCGCGGGTTCCGTGCGCGTCGTCGACGCCAAGGGCAACGTGTTGATGGAGCACGCCGTCGAGGCCGGCGACATTTGGCGCATGTGCCAAACCAAGGACGCGCCGATTCGCGATTGGGTCCAACTCGCGGTGCGTCGCGCCCGCGCCGCTGGGGTTCCCGCAATTTTCTGGCTGGACCGCGAGCGAGCCCATGACAGCCAAGTGGCCGAAAAGGTCGAGCGCTACCTGAAGGCAGAGGACACCAAGGGCCTCGAGTTCCACATCCTCAACCCGGTGCACGCCACGCGTTACAGCCTGGATCGCATCATCAAGGGTCTCGATACGATTTCGGTCACGGGCAACGTCCTGCGCGACTACCTGACCGATCTATTCCCGATCCTCGAGGTCGGTACGAGCGCCAAAATGCTTTCGATCGTGCCGCTGATGAATGGGGGCGGGCTGTTTGAAACGGGTGCCGGAGGTTCGGCGCCCAAGCACGTCCAGCAATTCGAAAAGGAAGACCACCTGCGTTGGGATTCGCTGGGCGAGTTCTTGGCCCTGGCAGCGTCCTTGGAGCACTTGGCCGAGCGCTACAACCAGCCGGCGGCGCGCGTTTTGGCGCAGACCCTCGACCAAGCCACTTCGCAGTACCTATTGTCGAACAAAGGGCCTTCGCGCAAAGTCGGCGAACTCGACAACCGCGGTAGTCACTTCTACCTGGCCATGTACTGGGCCGATGCCCTATCCAAGCAAACGGGAGATGCCCAGCTCGCCAAGCACTTCGCCACTTGTGCCCAAGAGTTGCATGCCCAGGAATCCAAGATCGTGGCTGAGCTGAACGGCGTCCAAGGCAAGCCGGTCGACATCGGTGGGTACTACCACCCCGACCCGGCCAAAGCGGCTGCCGCCATGCGCCCCAGCCCCACGCTCAATGGGATCATCGAGCGCTTGTCCATGGCGCAAGTGGGTTGAGCGAGCCCGCGGGGGCGTTCTCCGGAACCATTTGGCAAGCCAAGATGGGCTGGCTCAGGTCATGGGACCGAGCCAGTTCCCTTTGGCGATCCCACCATGCGGCGCGCCGTCCGACCCAGGCCCTTTCGGCCTCCAGGTCTAGGATCAACTGACTCGGAACCTTGAACCCCGGTGCTGTCGAGCTCTCCGAGCTCGAGTTGGGTCCGCTTCACATCAACACGCCCTGGAGGCCTTCTTCCCCACGCTGTTTGTTGAGGGCGCGGTCTAGGTACCACTGGGCGTAGGCGATGCCAGCGGCATCCTGCCCCAGGTATTGGCTGTTCCAGAGCGCCTTGGGTGTGGCCCGGATCCCCGCCAGCGAGTTTTGCCAGGCGCGTTCCAACTCCTCGTACAGGAAGCGCATCTCTACTTCCAGCCCCGGAATCGTGTCTTTGTCCACCGCCATGCCGCCTACGTAGGCTGCCCGGGCGGGGGTGTCGCCCCAAATGTTGTGGGTGACGCCCACCCCTTGCAGCGCGGCATTCAAGTCCCTGGCGAGGCGGTGAACATCTCGCATCGAGCGGCCCAGGTGGAAGCGCAAGAGCTCTTCCTCGGTGGCATCCTGTTTTGCCAGGTAGCCTTCCAAGTACAGTGGACCCTGGACTCGCTGGGCCAACCGGGCCAAGTCGTTGCAGGCGAGATCCGGCCAGGTTTCCGGCTCGGAAGGACCTAGCACGATGGGCTCCTTGGTTTTTGCTGCGAAGGAGCGATCGACGCGAACCGGTTCACCTTCGGGGGCAACCAACGCAGCGGGTTGAGCCTCAACTTGGATTTCCAGGTTCGGCGTAGGCGACGGGCGCGCATCGCCCCCCAATTCCAGGTCTGTGGAGGCAGGGCGAGCACACCCGACCACGAGTGCGCAAAACCAAGGAAGCCAAGGGGTGAAAGGTTGGAACCGCATGGTGGATGGGGCCAGCAGAGGTGCGGGCACAAACAAAACGCTGCCGGGCGCCAAATGTTGGCCACGACCCCTGAATTGTACCCCCATCGGCGCGCTTTCGGTCCAAAGGACCTATCTGGGAACCCTCTGTCGGGGTCGATAGCCCAATCCACGCGACTCATCCGTTTTACCAATCCAGTTGGGTCTCCCAATCCAGTTTCCCAATCCAGTTGAGGGTATGGGGTTCGAGGGGCGCGGTAGGTGGAGCTTGGAATGCTACCATGGGCCCGTTCCAGCCAAGATCCTGGCAGGAACGGGATCCCCCGATTCGTACCCATCTGAGCGGAGAGCTCAGCTCTTCCCTGTTTCATGAGAGATGTTTCATGAGAGATGCCTCCCACATCGAACTGCGCCACCTAAGAACCTTTTTGGTGGTTGCGGAAACCGAGAACTTCACCCGAGCCGCGGAACGACTGAGCATCACCCAACCCAGCGTTTCGATTCAGGTCAAGGAACTCGAGGCCGCTGTCGGAGCCCAACTCTTCAGCCGTCTTGGGCCCCGCGTCGCGCTCACCCCTGCCGGGCGTTCGTTTCGCGAGCGCGCGGCGTTGGTTTTGCAAAAACTCAACGACGCCTGCCAAGCCGTTCAAGACACGGAAGACTTGGCGGCGGGCCATCTTTCGATGGTGGTCATCCCCCCGCTCAACGTTCCTTGGATCCCTCCTGTCCTGGGCCGTATCGCGCGCGAACATCCGGGAATGGCCATCACGCTCTTCGAAGAGTCTGCGGACGATTTGGAGATTCACGTCGAGAACGGACGCTGCGACTTGGGTGTGGGCATCCTCTCGCACGCTTCTCCCAACCTCCAATACGAGGTTCTACGGACCGACGAATTGGTCCTTTTGACCCCACCCGATGGCGCATTTGCACACAAGCGCAGCGTCACCGCCGCCCAGGTGGGCGAAGAGCGGCTGGTGGTGCTCCCGGAAAGCTACGTGTTGCGGCAAGAGTCCAACGCCGCCTTCCGCCGAGCACGCGTCATCCCCAAGATTGCTCTGGAAGTTGACACGGTCGAAGCCTTGCTTGCGACGGTGGCGGAGGGCGGTTTGTGCACTTTGATGCCCAAGGTCGTGCTCGAAGGTCGCCACAACTTGAATCTGAGGGCCGTTCCCCTGGACGGTTGGGGCTGCCAATTCGAGTTTGGCATCATCCGACCCGCCAACGAAGTTGACAGCGCTCCCGCCAAGGTATTCAGCGACTACCTGCGTGAAGCCGTTGGGGCCCAGCCACAGTCGAAGACCAAGCCCAAGCCCAAAGCCAAGCCATCGGCAGCCCGACGCCCCGGCAAGCAACCCAAGCAGGGTTGATGGCCGAGGCGTTGGGGCTTCTCTCCTAGAATCGAACTGTCCAGCCCAAGAGCAGCATCCAATCGGCAAATGCTGCGTCGCCATGGCGATCGTCGATCTTGTCGGTGACACTTTGCTGCCGGTTGCGCTGAACCGACCACGGAACGCTCATGGTGAAAGTGTGGCGCCCGCTGGTGTAGGCCAGCGAGGGTTCTACCGCGACCGCGTAGCCCGGACGGCGGAAGCCCGAGCTATCTCCGAGCAGGTCGTGGACCGGCACCCCGTCGATGCGGCCACCCAAGCCTACAGTCAAGTTCGGCAGGCTCTCGAACGAGTAGTTCACCCCGGCGCGGGCCGAGTACTGATCGGCGATCGACATGATGGCCTCGCTGGCCCGACTGCGGAAGGTTTGCACGCCGTTGGTACCCTCCGGGTTGAACAGGTACGAACCGCTGGCGTAGGGCGTGAAGGCTCCCATGGTGGTGAACGCGTTCACGTCGATCAGGAAGCCGAAGCCCCCATCGCCAGGTTGGATCGATTGGTCGGCCGTCCGGACCACCGGCTCGGTACCTCCCATGCCGTCGTCCACGCGGAAGACCGCCACTTCGTTGGGGGAGCCGGTGGGTAGTTTGATGCCTAGGCCGACCTGTACGTTGGTGTCCGGGTGGCTCTTGGTCTCCATCAACCAGCGGCGGTAGGTCACTCGCAGGTCACCCATGCCCCGGGCACTGGTTTCGTTGCGCTCATCGATGTAGTCGCCATCGACTCGAATGGCTTGGGACCGTTCCGCTGCCAGGAAGGGGATGTTGATGCTGATCGAGTCTTGCTCGTCCAGGCCATAGGTCAAACCGAGGTCCATCAAGTGCACGTGGTTGATGACTTGACTGCCTTCCTCATAGCGTTGGACCTGCTCGGTGGTGCCCACGAAGTGGCGGAACGACTTCAGGTAGCGGTAGTTGAGCGAGAATTCAAAGCCACCTTCCGGCAGGTAGCCGCTCGTTTCGGCTCCCAGCATGGGGGAACTGGCCCGCCCCGCGATGCAGCCTTGGGCCGAGGCTTGGTTGGGCAGTGCCATCCCCACCAGCGCCATCACGCCCAACAGCGTCGCCGGGCGGCCGAGCGGGTAGGTGCGGGCAGGTTGGTGGGAGGTCACGGCCGGGAGGGGCAGGGGGCACTCTTCGGAATCAGTCAGCGTGTTCATGTGGCTTTGGGGCGGGACCAGGCCGCCGCAGGGGTTCATGGGCAGATGGAAGGTTGAGGGCGTTCAACCGGGCCCATTGGGGGGCGAGGTTGGTCGCGACAATCGCAGCATAACCTGGGCTTATGGTAGGGGGCCGTCAAAAGTTATGGCGGGTGTGGCCTGCGTCTATGATTGGTGCACCGGGTCTGGCCTACCCTGTCCCCGGGGCCCACCAAGGACCCAAGCGGAGCCCCATCGCTTCCCCTATGGACATCGATGAGCTTCGAATGGATGCCCCAAAGCGAGGGATGCCCTTTCCGCCAAGGACAACTTCTGGTTCCTCCTCACCCTGACCTCGCTTGGGGTGCTTCTGCGCTTTGTGGCTGGCAGTTTGGATTCCGCCAGGATCGAAGCGTCGATTCGGAATCGCCGCGGGGTCTTGCTCAACAAGAAGTGGACACCCTTTGGCAAGGGTTGGTTCGGTAATCAAGTCCGATCGGATCTACGCGATCGAATACTGGAACCTCCATGGAGATGTACGGTCGGCCTCTGTCAAGACCTTGCACTTCTTGGGTGTGTACTTGACCGGAGTTCACGTCCTTCGTCCAGGTCGGAAGCCCCGCCCCGCATCGAATGAGCTTGCCCCGGGGTTGGCCGAAGAGAACCGCCAACTGCGCCAACCGATTGCCGGGTTGGAGGGCGAGCGCGATTCTCGCCCCGATTCCTTCGCAGATTGCCGCCCGGCTTCCGCCCGGCCCGAGCTTCTGTATCCCTAGGCTTGGATGCCGAAGAGCGAACCGACACCCGCCGTCAAGGCCATCGCGAGTGCACCCCAAAACGTCACCCGGAGTGACGCCTTCCAAGGCGAAGCGCCACCAGCCTTACCGGAAATGGCGCCAAGCAGCATCAACGAGGCGAGGGCGCTCGCAGGGATGCTCCATTTGAGCGAGTCCGCCGGAGCCAAGATCACAATCAAGAGCGGCAAGGCAGCTCCCACCGCAAACGTGCCCGCCGAAGCGAAAGCGGCCTGGACGGGGCGAGCGGCCAGGCTTTCGGAGATTCCCAGTTCGTCGCGTGCATGGGATCCCAGCGCATCGAATGCCATCAGCTTGGTCGCGACCGCGCCGGCCAATTCCCGGTCCAGCCCACGCTTCATGTAGATCTGGGTCAGTTCCTCGGTTTCGTGGATCGGGTCTTCCGCCAACTCTTTGCGCTCGCGCGCCAAGTCCGCGCCCTCGGTGTCTGCCTGGGAACTTACGGAGACGAACTCACCCGCAGCCATCGACATGGCTCCCGCCACCAACCCGGCGACTCCAGCCACGAGGATCGCCGAGGAAGTGCCTTCGGCGGCCGCAACCCCCAGGATCAAACTGGCGGTTGAAACGATGCCGTCGTTGGCGCCCAATACGGCGGCACGTAGCCAGCCCACACGATGGGTTCGGTGCTTTTCGGAGTGGGTGGGGGTCATGGAATCGATGATCTGGGGGATGGCTGGGCTTACCTTGTAGCAAACAGGCGAGGGCGCCCATGCAACCTACTCGGAAGCGAGGGCACCATCCGTTCCAGCGAGGTGCCATTCGCATGGGCGGGAGCGAGGCAAGGACCTACCGAATCTCGCCTAGGGCTGGCGGGCGGGACCCCGTAAGGTGCCTACCATTCCCCCCCGATCCAGCTGGAATCGCCCATGTCCCAAGACCCCGCCCCGAGCCAACAAGGTTTGATCCATGCCCTCCGGCTCGATGGCCAAGGTGCCGCCAAGGAGTTGGATTGGGAAGGGGTGCGCCAGTGGCAACCGGAAGCCGGGGTGCTGTGGCTTCACTTGGATTATTCCGATGCCCATTCGCAACAGTGGTTGGCCGAAGAAAGTGGGCTCGATGAGCTCGTCGCCGAAGCCCTGATCGCGGAGGACACTCGGCCGCGGGTGACCCCGATCGGTGATGGACTGTTGATCTCGCTACGCGGCGCCAACCGCAACCCCGGGTCGGAGCCCGAAGACATGGTGGCGCTGCGCCTGTGGATCGACGGTCAGCGCATCATCACGACCCGCCGCCGCGTGCTGTACTCGGTGCGCGACTTGGTGGAGGAACTGCATCTGGGCAAAGGTCCCGTCGATTGCCCCGATTTCCTGATCGAACTCTGTGACAAACTGACCTCTCGGGTGGGTGACGTGGTCGAACAAACCGAAGAGCGCATGGCCGAGCTCGAAGAAGCGGTCCTCGACGCGGAAAGCTATGACCTTCGCTCGCAGCTCTCCGCCCTGCGCCGGCAAACCATTGGTCTTCGCAAGTTTCTCGCCCCCCAGCGCGAAGCTCTCCTTCGCTTGCAATTGGAGAAGGTTTCGTGGCTGGAGGAGCGTGACCGAGCGCACCTGCGCGAAGTCGGTGACCACCTCATCCGCAACCTCGAAGATCTGGAGGCCGTCCGCGACCGAGCAGTCGTCACCCAAGAGGAACTGGTCAACCGGCTATCCGATCAGATGAACAAGCGCATGTACGTCCTGTCGATCATCGCAGCGATCTTCTTGCCGCTGGGCTTCTTCACCGGTTTGCTCGGGATCAACGTGGGGGGCATCCCCGGCGCCGAAAACCCACACGCCTTTGCGCTCTTCATCGGCATCTTGTGCGCGATCGTCGTGTTGCAACTCGCAGCCTTCCGGAAGCTGAAGTGGTTGTAGACTCCAGCGCCTCCAATGGCACGGGGCCCCAGGCGACCAACCTGGGGCCCCGCGCCTATAGGAAACGCCTACTTGCCGGATACGGGCACGCGCACCAAACGGGTTTCCCCGTTGTTGTCGTCCAAGCCGTCGTTGTCGTTGACAATCCAGAGCGTGCCATCCGAAGTGAGCGCCATACCCTCGAGCTTCTCAGGCACCAAACCACCGGTGCTGTCGTACAAGCCAGCGGCCAGCAAGTCACTGATCAAGTGCTTGGTCAGGACCGGGAAGTTCGCCACTTGGCTTTCCGGTTGGAAACTCACCCCAGCCACCGAGAAGCGATAGATGCGCTTGATGCGAGCATCGGGGCCCACTTGGTTGTCGCGCTCGATCACTGCGAACTCGGCACCGCCCAGGTGCACGATTTCCGACAGCCCGACCCAGCCACCATTGGGCGAAGTCGCGGCATCCAACGGGTAGTGGGCAAACGTCCACTGATCGGCCTTGAGGTCGTAGCGACCGATGCGGACCAAGCCCGAGGCGTCGCCAGCCTGGCTCCACTCCCTTTGGAAGGCCACGTACAGGTCGCTGCCGCGCCGGGCCACGCCTTCCAGCCCAAAGCGCAGTTGGTTCTGGGTCATCGCCAGGGGGGGCAGGATGGCCCGCCCGATCGTGCCATCGGCCTCGACCAAAACCAGCAGGTTGGGGGTCTCGAAGGGACGATCATTCGGGTCGCTCACCCCGTTGTCGAGGTTGCCCGCTCCTTCGGAAACAACCCAGAAGCGGCCTCCGGGAGCGACATCGATGCCTTCCAAGTCGAGGTTGACGGTGCCGTCGGCTTCAATCGAAGCGGCCGGATCGAAATCGGGGGTGCCGGGCAATTGCGCCTTGAGGTCGGTCAATGCTGCCAGCAGCAGGCCTTGGCTATCCACCAAAGGCAACTCTCCGCGAATCTCGCTGGGCCGGTTCCCCGCGAACAAGCGCATGTCGTAGATGCGGCTCTTGCGATAGAAATTGTCGTGCACCGCATAGGCATGGTTGTTCTGCCCTCGCACCGCCAAGCCGGAAAGCGCCGCCCACGGAATCGGAGTGCCATCGGCGCGGGTCTTGGAGGCCACGTCCGGGTAGTTCGAGTGACCCGTCTTGGCGTAGATCATGACCGTCGAGCGGATGCCTGCACCGCGATCGTCGACTTCGTTGGCCACCACGAACAGGTTGCGTTCGGGAATCGTGTGCAGTCCCTCGGGACCTACTCCGGTGGGCAAGACTTGGAGTGCGATCGGGAAGCGGTTGGCGAGCCAAGGCAGACCCCACATCTGGTAGACGATGACCATGTTGGCACGCTCGCTACCCACGAACAAGTAGCGATCGGCGCCGTAGCGGGCGTACGCCACGCCTTCGGGCTCGCTACCCTTGTTCTCCGAGCGGTCTTCGGGATAGTGCCCAAGGCCCATCGCAAAGTGAACGTATTGGTTGCCAGCTTGGAACAGCGGTGCGCCCCAAAGCGTCCAGGTCGTGAACCCGCGGCTGCCACCGAACAGGTCGCCTTCATCGGCGGTTGCCAGGGTAAGCAGTGAGGTCCACGCAATCGCATCGGGTTCGCGCGGAACGGACTGCAAGCTGCTGGTGGGCTCGATCAAGTCGTTCTCATTGGTATCGATCTGGTCTAAGTCGACGGTCCCGCACGAGAAGTCATAGAGCACCGTTCCCGTCGAAAGCCGGACCAGAATGCAATGGTTGTTCTCCTGCAGGGTGATCGCGGCGATGTTGAGCGCGTTGATGTCCACAAATTCGGGTTCGGGATCCTCGGGGTACAGGTCCGCGATGCCGGTCAAGTCCACGGTCCGGGTGGTCCAATGGTCCGGAGTGCCCACCAGGTCGGCGATGACCAAGTACCCTGCCGGGGCCTGCGGCGGCTCGCCGTTGCCGAGGTCTTCGTCACGCTCATTCTCAATGCAAATGGCGGCATAGCGCCCATCGGGGCTGATGTCGATGCAGTCCGGTTGGCCTCCCAGGGGCAAAGTTTGCACGATTTGGTGGGTGTTCACGTCGATGACCACCAGGTTGCCCGAGGTGTTCACGTAGTCGGCGCTGGTGTTGACGCACACCAGGGCGTAGTTGCCTTTGACCGTGACCGAGGTCGGTTCTCCGCCCAGGTCGACCGTGCCACCCGGCTCTGGATTGTGGGGATCGGCGATGTCGATGAAGCCCAGACGGCCCATGGCGGAGTCCGTGTACAGCAAGAGCTGGCCACCTAGAGCGCTGGTGACAATTTCGGCAACGGTTTCGTTGTCGACATCGGTGTTCAGGAAAACCGGGAACGAGGCAATACGCTCGAAAGGGCCTTGGTACAGCTCGGTGGCTTGTTGCGCGCCCAAAGCGGGGAAGGCCAGCAGCAATGCGCTGGCCGCAGAAAGGGTAGGGATGTTCATGACTCGATGAGATGTAGGGGACGCCAGAGGAGCCTCTGGTTCGCTGGTAGATGGAGACCGAGTCTAGGGGTTCCCAACCCCATGCTTGTGTTGGTTGTCTGTGGCTTGTCTGTAAAGAGCGCCTGCCAATCATTCATCGTTTTTGAATGCGATCTTTTGAGTTGGATCCTGCTCGATAGGAATCAGAGGCTCTGTTTTGGAGCTCGACGCCAAGCACTAGCGCGCAGTCGAGGCTTGCCCTCTTCTAGGGAATTCCTGCTTCTTTGCAGCGCACTAGGGATCCGATCCGCGGGCAAAGGCGAACCCAACAGGCATCGGAAACAATTCCTAAAGTCCAACGCGGGAGTCTGGTTCACGCTTGCGTAAGTGCCACCACGAGGGAATGTCCACTTGGCATGCGCGCAATTGGCGCGTGATAGCGATCGCTTCCAGATTGGTGAGCACCACGCAGGTCATGGCGATCCGGAAAGGCCAGGCGCTCCACCCCGTCACGAGCGAAACCATTCCGGCACCAACGACCACCCATGCGCCCTTGGCGGCCCATGTGTGGTAACTCGGCAGGCAGCGAAACTTGAACCAACTCGCGATCCAGCTCAGCCCATAACTCACCACGGCGCAGGCAACCCAAACCCATTCGTGCCGCACCAGAGTCGGGCGCAGGACCACCAAGGCAGCCAACAGCGATCCGTAGAAGATGCCATCGGCCACCGTGTCGAGTCGTGCTCCCAACGCGGAGGTCACATGCAGGCGACGGGCCAGGAAACCGTCGAGCCATTCGGTCAGGACCAACAGGCAGGTTGCGAATCCCAACCAAGACCCATGGCCCCCAAGCGCCAATGCGATCAACACCGGCGAACCCAGGATGCGCAGCGCCGTAAGCGCGTTGGGTAGGTTGCGCCAGGAGGATTGCGCTGGGCCGGAGGTCATGATCCCTCCACAGTACCTGTTGCGGCGCGTTTGTGGTGGCCTTGGCAGCGCCACCCCACGGAACCTAATGGGAAACCGCTTGGTGCACCGTGATTTGGGTGAAGGGGATGGTCCAACCTTGCTCGTTGCAGGTTTCCACGCATAGGGTCTGCATCGCCCGCGCAATCGCGTCGAATTGGGAAGCGCACGATCCATCCATGTCGGCGAAGACCTGGTAATCCAGCGACGAGGCGCCAGCTTCGACGAATTCCACCTTGAGCGACTTGACCGAATCCGCCCCAAACCGCTTGCGCAGGCCGCGTTCCACCTGGGTGGCAAAGATCGCGGGTACCTGCGTGGTGGAGATGGCTTGGTGTGCGTAGTCGATGCCAAAACGGATTTGGCGGCGGAAACCGACGGAGAGGTTTTCCGGAGCTAGGCCCAAGAATTCGGAGGACGAATAGGTCACACGGCTACCTCCCAGCAATTCGATCTGAACCATGTCGGGCGACTGATGTTTCACCTCTCCACGGCGCCCGTCGGACAGCAACACCCAATCACCACGGTGCGAAGGGAACCAAATCTCATCCTTCGAGCAAGTGCGGGAGCGCATGTCGGTCAGGTCCTTGAGCGGCAGTCGCCGCACGCCTCCCGCCAGATTCGGGTTGGAAAGCAGGGTGTAGAACGACAGTTTGGAGACCCGATAGGGGATGCCCTCGATCATCACCCGCTCGCGCTCGCGCACGGTCCCTAGGTTCAAGAGCAGCCGGATTTGCTCGAGAAACATCGGTACGGCGGTCTTGAACGCCCACGCCACGCCCACCAAGAAGAGCAGTGTGATGCCCAGCAGGACCCAATCTCCCGTGGCATACAGCACGAGCAGGGCCGCCACCACGGCGATCGCCGTGACGAACAAGAAGTACAGCACGTCGATCAGGCGTGCATAGAAGTGCCGTTCCTCGCGGTTTTTGGTCGGCAGTAGCTTGGAAATCTTGCGATAGGCTCCCCGCAAGACCACCAAGACCAGGAAAAAGGTCGCAATGGCCAAGAGCAAGTTGAGGCCCCGCGTCCGGAAAAAGTCTCCCAGAGCCGATTGGGTCGAACTGATGATCGACTTGCGCGAAGAAAGGCGACTCTCGAGTTGGAAGCGGGCCACCGTCAACTGGCCATGGGCCTCTTCCATCCGGTGCTTCCAGCCATCGCGCGACTCGAGGAGCGCCGGACGCAGACCCTGGGGGTCCGACGGATCCAAGTCCGAGATCAAGGTCTCGATGCTCTTGAGTGCTTGGCTGGCCAGCTCTTCGCGCGAGACCAAGTAATCGATTTGGCTACGCAGGCGTTCGATCTGCCGCGGCTCTTCGGTGGCGTCTTTGAGTTCCTCGATCAGCGGCTGGATGAGTTTTTGCACCTCGGCCTGCAAATCGAACGAATCCGGCTGCGTCAAATCGAAGTTGGCCACATCGATGCCCGTCGCAATCGACTCGAAGTCTGCGGACAGCCGGTCCAGTTCGGCCTGCAGCGCGTGCTTTTGCGCAAGAAGGGTCGTCCGCTCGTCTTCGAGGGTCGTCACCGACAGCTTCTGGTTGAGTTTGTCCAGGGCTGCTTGTTTGGTCTCGCGCGTACGTTGCAACGCACTCAGACTCGCTGCGGAGCGTTCGACACGTGTCCCCGGAACCTTGGATGCCGCTCCGTCAGGGATCGGCACCTGGGCCAACGAAAGGGACGAGAAAACCAGAACAAGAAGAACGCGGAGCGAGCACATAGCGCTCAGGGTATCCGGTTCGATCGTGCAAAGCACGGTTGCCCTTGGCTGGAGGCCTTGTGGCAACGCCTTACCAAGCGGGGGGCAGCCTTCCGGGTCTTGCTGTGTTGGCTGTAGCCAAGCGAAGTTTCCCCAAGGGCTAGCGCCTGCTGGCGGGAGCCACTTCTTGGCGCGTCACGATCGGCACAAACCCGATTTCCAAACCATGCGGTGGGGTTACGAACAGGGCGGGATCAAGCTTGACCAAGTCCCCGGTGCTAGGGGGCGGCATGTAGTTGCGGTCGATGGGCCAGGTGGCGTGGATTTTCTCGACTAGGGACTGAAGCCGTTCCCGCTTTTCTTGGGACCAGGCGTATTGCTGGAACGAAGGTTGGTCGACGAAGCGAAACCAGGAGTAGGTCACTTTGGACCCATCGCCCAACACGACTTGGTAGGGGCCTAGCTTCGGGCCGGGTTCGGTCCAGGCACCTTGGCTTGGCGAGGTGTAGGCCTCCCCGGGCTGCGCGAGTTCGAACTCGGCCTGCAGCAGACCCGTATCCTTGGGCACTTCTTTGGAGGGGATGGCGACCCGTTGCTCGCCCTCGTGGCGGAAGTACTGGGGGAATTGCCCAAGCTTGTGTCCCGGGCTTTTGGCCCAAACCAAACCCCAGGTGTTGTTCTCAAAGACCTGAGTCTGGAACACCGAATCGACTCCAACGATGGGGTGACCGCCCTGGTCAAAGCCCGGTGTGCTGGTGGTCAAGGTGGCGCGCCAAGCTCCTTTGGGATCGAAGGCCCCATCGCAAGCCTCGCCCCCGTCCCGCCAGGCCAGAAAGGCATCGTAGAGCGCCGCCCTCGAGTAGTAGGTGACGTCTTGGACCAAAACCGCCTTTCCCTTCCGATCGACGGGGAATTCGAGCTTGGGGATCTTGGAGTACACGGTTCCGTCCTTGGAGGCCGCCGTCAGACGCGGGACGGTGTTGATTTCCATGGCGCCACCGCCCATGCTTCCGGCGCGCGTGTCGAGTCCACGCCCATACAAGAACGAGTCCTGGAACAGCGTTCCGATCTTGCTCCAGGTCTCGGGGATGTAGTACGCGATGGGGCCCTTGAAGTTGGCTGTGCTCAGGAAACAGGTCCACGCTTGGTCCCCTGTGGGTGCCTTCCCGCCGTTGTCCGCCGAACTCACGGGAGCGGTAAAGGGCAACGCCATGTAGGTGTAGCCCAGGAACTTGCCCTTGGGGTTGCCTTCGAAGGGCAGGGCGTCGGGCGGGATCAACAGTCGATTGCTGAGTTGGGCGATCCCCAATCGATCGTCGGGTAGGGCTTGGGTGTCGTAAAAGAACGACCAACCGGGCGAGCCCACTTCGTAGTCGTAGCATTGCGGCGTCGCATTCATGCTGAACTTGGGCGGTCCATAACGAAAGCGATTGCCCCGCCAATATCCCAGTCCGCCTTCGACGGTCTGGAAAACGCTATCCCAAGTAGGCCCGCGTTCTTTCCACTTGCGCGCCAAGGTTCCTTCGGGCGCGAGGGGGTGGTCCTTGTTGTCCGAGTTGTCCGGCGTGATCCATGCCCCGGCCAAGCCGATCTGGAAGTTGGCCAACGGTTGGTCGACCAAAGGCCAAACCGCCGAGTAAAAACCCATCCCGGCGCTGTATTCCGCGACCGCGGGCGGACGCGAGGCCGAAAAGCCAATGTATCCGTGCAGTCCATCCCCGCGGGCCTGCACCTGTCCAGGTTGGGGCGCGTCCGGTTGTTGCGCGAAGGCGTGGCGCACCAAGCCCAAGGTGGCGAAAGCGAAGATCCAAAGTTTCATGCAGGACCTATTAGACCGCCGCGCGTAGTTTGCGTTTGCGTTTGCGTTTGCGTTTGCGGCTGCGGTGAATCTTGCAAACCACCCGCGACGGAACCGGACAGGACGAAAAAAAACGGGCTAAACGTGCACGCCAACCCGCCGCGCGCGATCCGCGTTGAGGGCGGTCAACGCGGTTTGCAACGCCAGAATCATGGCCTCGGATTCGGCCTCGCCCGCGATGTGCAAGTCGACCCCGTGGGGCGTGATGGTCGCGTGCGGCAAGAACGACGCGTCGACGTTCTCGACCACGAAGCGCAGCACCATGCCGCCACGGTCCAAGTCGTGCTTGCCTTTGAACACGGTCACCTTGGACGTCCCCGTCGCACCGGTGGTGTAGCGGTAGGCTGCCGAGGCCGCCTCCTTGACGCCGGGCCGCTGGCTGGGTGCGGCATCCGGATCGGCCGGATTGCGACCTAGAATCGAAGCAGGCGCGCCAAAAAGGGTCTTGCGCTGGATGGGTGCCATGGGAACCTCGGGGGGCAATCTCGGGGGGCAATCGTGGAACGGACAGCTCGTTCCGTTCTATTCTAGACCCCGAGCGGGTGGGCAAACCAAGCTGGAAGCCTGGGACGGCCGGGGGAGACACCAGATTCGGGTCGGCATTCCGTGGGCATTCCGTAGGCTTTCCGTAGGGGCTATCTGGGGGCTATTCGGGCAATCGGTGGGCCCAAGCTCGAACAACGCGCCCCATCGTGGCTTTTTGCAACTTTCCTGAGGGGATCGGCGCGGGAATTGCGCACAAAACCACACGCCCCCGCTGGGTTCCATGCGGGGGGCGTGACTGCGTTTGGGCCCCACAAGGCCACGACCCACGCAACCCTCCCTGCCCGTTCGTCTTGACCCCTCGCCCCATTCCCATGCGTCTGCTTCTCGTTGCAATCTTCTCCGTGACCTGCCTGATGGCCACCGCCTGGGCCCAGGATCCGCTGGTGGCCAAGGCCGTGGCGCGCATCGCGACCGTCGAGTCGGCGGAGGCCGCCATGCAACCGGGGGATTCCAAGGAAGCCCAACGGCTTTTGGTGGACCTCAATTGGGCGGAGAAGCGCCTGAACGCGGTGGTCCAGAATGGCACGGCCGAGTGGAAGGATGCGAAGTCGCGCCTGCAGGCCGTGCGATCCAAGGTCGAAGCCAAAGCCAACCAACCGGCACCGACACCGAGCCCCGCGCCCACCCCAGCACCGCAACCTGCGCCGACCCCCGCGCCGCAGCCAACCCCCGCGCCGCAGCCAACGCCAGCGCCGCAGCCAACGCCCAAGCCGACTCCTGCGCCGACTCCTGCGCCGAACCCCGCGCCGGCGCCAAGCCCCAACCTCGATCTCGCCAAGCTCGCGCAGCTCGACAAGGAGATCACCAACGCTTGGAACAACATGAACATCCTTTCGCTGCGCATCTTGGCGCAGCCGAGCCGTTCCAATGGGTTCCAACGGGACATCGACGGCTTCCAGAAGCGCTTGGCGGCCTTCCCGGCCGGTGACGCCACCGTCGAGCAGGTTCGCACCAAGCTCGCGGGCTTCGAAAACCAATTCACCACCTCGATCGCCAAAATTGCCGAGGACACGGCGCAAAAAGAAGCCATCGAAGCGCGGCTGGAGGCCATGCAAGCCAAGTACGATCGCGATGCCTTGCCCGGCATCCTGCAAGAGCCCTTCCGTACGGGCCAAATCCAGGCTTGGGCCCAGCAGCTGCGCCCGTTGCTCGAAACCGAATTGCCCGACGATTTGGCCTGGCTGCAAACGGTGGTGGACAACACCGCGCTCAAGCAAAACCAAGTTCAAAACGCCTTGGCCAACCTGCGCAACTCCGTGCAGCGCAACTTGAACGACACCGAGTTCCGCGTACGCGAGCGCCTCGCCAGCGACGCCAACACCGGATTGGAAATGGCCCAGTGGGTGCTCGAAACCGACCCCAAGGATCCCGGTCATGTGGCCAACCGCATCTTGGGCAAGGGCGCGTTCGACGGCAACATGACGCGGCTGCGCGCCGCCGAAGAGGCGGTCGAAATGGCCAGCGTGTACGAACAGGCCATGGGCATCGCCTGCCTACCGGGTCCGCCGATCACCGATCCCACTGCGCCCAAGGCCGAATTCCCCGACCGCAAGGCGCAGGCCCAAAAGGTCCAAGCGGCCATCGCCCACCTCAAGTCTTGCGCGGTTTCCGCATTGGACTCGGTGCGCATGCCCAAGGCCGCGAGCGAAGACCCCGAGCTGCTCAAAATCGCAGCGGAAACGCTCAAGCTCAAGAAGTACGAAGTCGCCGGCTGGCAACGCCTTGTGATCAACATGGACAAGCGTCACCTCGAACGCCGTGAGGCGTGGCTGAGTCCTGGGACCGTGTCCTCGACGATTTCGGTCTACACCTACTCCTGGGACGAATTCCAAGTCACCACCGCCGAAGAACACGACGGGGAGATTTGGCTCTACGCCAACCTCCTCAAGCGCTACGAATCGGGCGACACGACGACACCGATCGGCCACTGGATCCTCAGCAAGCGCTTCGAACTCACCCGCATCCTGCCTGAGAACGTCGACAAGCCGCCCCTGCCCGAGGCCAAGTAGGCTTCGGAGTTGGAGTCTTTGCTCCAGGCCCAGCGAACCTTTCGGCGGGAGCCCGAGTTGGCTGGCCTGGAGCACCGAAAATCGAGGTTCGGGCGACTTCGGACCGCTGGCGACCTGCTTTCTAGCTCATTCATTCCGCACCATTCGGGTCCCCTTGCCACTCGCAACCACCGGGGTGGCCTCAAGCGAAAGCTCACTCCAAGCTTCGCCCATTCCTAGTGAACCACCCCAGGCCCCGCGCGTTGGAGCGCCCATGCGGCGACCGATTTGGATCCTATTGCTCGCCTCGCTGGGGGTGCTGACCTTCTATCTGGCGCGTCCGGCTGTTTCGGGTTGGAGTGCCAAGGTTCCGGATTTCCAGGCGCCCGCGGGTGCTCTGGAGGCAGGCGAACCCGCTCCACTGCTGGCTTCTGGCTCCAAGAGCGGCGAAGCGGAGCGCAAGGTCGCGGAACCCCCAACCGCGCAGGATGCAACCGAAGTGCCCGCAGCGGCTCCCGCCGAACCGGCCGAGACTTCCGGCTCCATGATGCCCCCCGAGGACCCGGTTGAGGTTGGTGAGTGCACGCTGCTCTTGAGATTGGAGGACGCGGAATCCGGCGAGCCCTTGGCAGGCAAAGTCCAACTTTGGCGGCTGGGAGCCCCGGGCAACGTCCACTGGTCGGCCGGAGATCAATTGCAAGCGACCTTGCGTGTCGAGCAAGAAGGCACCGAATTCGGACAGCTACCGGCTGGCGCCTACCGCACCGTCTTTCTCGACGCCGCTGCGGGATCCGAGTATCCCGATTCGTTCCTCGTCGGTGGAAGTTGGACCTCGCACGTCGTGCAGGTTCGCCCCCCGCGCAATGTGGATACCTACTTGGAAATGTGGGATATCCACGGGGTGCGATTGGAGAACATCGAGGTGAAGTCTGCGGGATCCTCGAGCCGGTTGAAGACCCCCGAGTCCCCGCCTTGGCTCGTCCCGCGTACCACGACCGGCGACCACTACCTCGTCGTCAGTGGGATGGGCGGCTCCTATGGAAGCCGGAGCGAAAGGCGTTGGGAACCGCGCCAAGCAGGTCCAAACGGCTTCCTCTTGGGATCCTTGCGCGGGAACACGCGCTCGGCCAGCCGCATGTATCGCTTCTATGTCCGCGTTGGCGACCAAGGCGTGGTTACGCTCTCGGTGAATCGATTGCCCGGCGAGGGCGAGCGGCTTGCGGGCCTGTACGTGAGCAGGGAGGAAATCCTGCAGCATGTGGTCCAATCCGACGGGTTGCCAATCGACCCGAATGCGTCCAATCTCTCGGTAAGCTCGTACCCCGTCTTGATCGATGATCAGCATCCCGCAATCACTTGGCGCAATGCGTCGATCGAAGTGCAGGTTGAGACGGGGAGTCATAGCAACCCTTGGAGTCGAAAGTGGAGCCCCATCGATGGCCCCTTGCCGTACTTCCGGGTGGAAACCGACGAGTGAACCCTGAGCAAGCCGGGACGAGAGCTCCTCGCCCTTAATGGGGTAGGGGAGCGGCTTCGCCGGAGGGTTGCCCCGGTGCGTCGTCGCCCTGCACGAGGGTGATGGTGGCTCCCGCAAGCGAGGGTGCGTGGAGGGTGATCGCGGCGGCATCTTCTCGCATCGGAATCGCGAGGCTCTCCAAGAAGCTCCGGGCCTGCGCGAGCGAAGCCACCTGGATCACCAAGGCTCGGATCGAGTTGCTATCCGCTAGGACAATGCGGATCGCGGGGCCGGATCCTAGCAACCAAGTATCTGGCGCTTGGAAGCTCGACTCGTCAAGCAGCGCGCGCCACGCATCGTGCAATGCTTGCGGATCGGTCGTGCCGTAGACGATTTCGCGTGCCTTCCGAATTGATAAGGGACCTCCAGCTGGAGTCGGGGGGGCGCCTTCGTCGGATGTTTGATCATCCTCCGGCTCGCTGGCGTACTCGCACAGGAAGATTTCCGCAGCATCCCGCGAAATCGTGGGCATCGAGACCGTGGTCCAGAGCGTCTTGCCCATGTCCAAAAGGCGCCGTGATCGAAAGGGTGCTGGCTGGCCGAAGGGGATCTGGCGTGTCCGAAGCTCGGGCAGGCTGCGTTCGAGGGGCTCCGGCTCGAGCGCGAACCCCAAGAAGCGCGCTCGTGGCTCGTCCGCAATCCTGTCCCCAGCCCTTAGGACCTCCAGCTGGACGTTGCCCAGCGACACACCCCCGCTCGCGAAATCACCGAAGTCGGCCATGGGCCAAGAGACGGGCATTTGCAACGATTCGCTGAGCAGCACGAACAAAGCGCGTGCGTCGGTGGATTCGAGCAAGATGTGATCCACCTTCCTCACGATGGGTTGCTGTTTGCCGGAGGAAGGGTGCTCGCTTGTGGGCTCCGCCAAGCGCGGGCTGCATCCCACGACGGTGGCGACGAGCAGCCATGGAAGGAATGGAATTCGGTACAGCATGGTTGGACTCGGGTTGTAGCGGACATCCGGTGCGCTGGCTATCTGGAGGTTTGTGATCCAGCGCGGGTGGGCCCGCGCAGGAAGTTGCATGCGAACCCCGATTGCGATCCGCGGCTGCTGGAGCCGCTTGGCCTAGGTTGGCCGGTTGGCGAATGGGGCCGGCTTGCCTAGATCCCGATTTCGGGGTCGGCCCAGGATCCCTTCGGAGCCCATCCCGGGCTGGGCCTGCGCTCCCCTAGGATCCAAGGATGCGAAGCGGGGGGCGTTGGATGGTGTTGGCCGGGTTGCTGGGGGTAGCGGGGTGGCTTTTGCGCCCGCCGCACCCATCCTTTGCTTATGCGCAACTGGACGACATGCAGCTTGCGAATGGAAAGACCATCGATGCCGTGCTGCGGGACTTTGTGACGGACCCATCGATCGAACGAACGGGGATAGATCCCTCAGCCCCCCCGGTACGAGTCGAACGACGTGAGCTTGACCGGCGGGATCGCGACCGGGAACGCGCGGCGGCTATGCGACGTCTCTCCCTCGACGAGCTCTTCGCAATTTTGGCGAGTTCGCACGATCGAGACGATGTGTGGGAGGCGTGCTATCAGTTGCGCAGTCGCTACGAAGAGAATCCGCCGCGCTTCGAAGACGCACTTTGGTCGCTCCACTACCAAGAACGGCAATTGGCTGCTTCCATTCTCCAAAGCTTGGTCCATCAAGAGCGCGCGGAAGTGAGTCTGCGGCTCTTGGAAGTTTCGGTGGAGGGCCTGGGGAACGACGGCATCTCCGAACGATCTCTTTGGGCCTCCAACGCAGTCGACTGCGCTCAATTTCTTTTGGAGCATGGGAAGCAGCAGGAGTCGGCCTTGATGCGAGACTTGAACTCCGCCGACCACCAGCGTCGCTTCCTCACCGCCCACTTGCTCGGTTGGTGGGGAAGTACTTTGGACCCGGGTGGCGTATGCGCGGCGCTCGTGCCGCATTTGTTCGACAACGACATCGCCTACGACGCCAAGCTCGCCGCCGCAGCTTTGGTGCGGCTTGGTCCCCAAGCCTTGCCCTACCTATGCGAAGCCAGCCGGCGTGCCGACCAACAGGCCCGAAGGATCCTCGAGCTGGTCATTTGGGATATCGAGTCGCCGCCCGCCAACCGCCAGCAAGACACCCAGCGAGTGTGGCAGAAAGGGCTCGGGGGGATCCTCACCGCCCCGAAGGAAGTGCACTTCCTGGAAGTCTCGGCCTTGTTTGGCTGGGAGGCCCTGAACGCGGGCAACCCCGTGTTCCAGCGCTAGCATCGCGGTCGGCGCGCAGGCTGCGTCCCAGATCGATACTCCTACCAGAGGCAGGGGGCGATCCCTCGGCGCCATGGGCGAAGGCCGTCCGCATGTCTCGAACTAGCGCAAGCTGGGCTGGATTTCTTGCTAGAGTCAGCCCTCTTGCCCTGCTGACGCTCTCTCGCTGTCGGCGGCCTTCCGCACGTCACTCCCCGGGAGCTCGCTCCCTGCGTGCCTCGTCCCCATGCAACGACGCTCTCCCATGCAACTCCTGCCCACCCCCTGCACCAAGGCCCTGGGCCTTGGCCTGTTCCTGCTTCCTTTGGCGTCCTCCGCTTCGGCGGGTGACTACGTGATCCGCGTCACCGCAACCGTGACGACGATCAACACGGCGCCCAGCGCGCCCTTCGATGGGGCCGTCGTGGGGGATACGCTGATCGCCTCCATGGAGTTGTTCAACGTGCCTACGGTGGTGACCCCCGAATACTGGACCTACGACTTGGACGTGGCCCACGCGGCCATGCGGATTGGTACGGCCAGCGCCTTGATCAGTACCAACACGGGTCCGAACACCGTCAGTTTGGCAAGCGCACCGCAAGGTATGGGTGGTGACTTCTTGCTCGTAACCGGCGAAGTCTCCGCCGTTTCGATGGAAACGTTTGTGATCGCCGTATTCGATTCTACCGGCCAGTTGATCCCGTCCCAGGACATTGCGCAAGCCGCAGGCACCTACCCGGGACCCTTCCCGGCCAACACGGCGAAGGTGATCCTGCAAGAACCGCTCACCATGGGCCAGCTGCTGGTCGCCGACATCCAATCCCTTTCGATAGAAGCGCTCACCACCACGGTCGGGACGCCGTTCTGCGATCCGGCGGCGGTGAACTCGACGGGCCTTTCGGCCCAAATCGAGGCCAGCGTCGGAACGGGGCTGGGAGCGGACTTGCACCTGGAGGTGTCCAACGGGCCGACGGCCGAGTTCGGGTACTTCCTGGTGGGTACCTCGATCACGAGCCCTGGCATCACGCTGGGGAACGGGACGCTGTGCATGGATTCGGTCGACCCGCTGGGACGCTACAACCTATCGGGCAGCGATCGCTTTTCGCTGGGACAGTTCGACGCGGGTGGGGTCATGCAAAACCTGGGTGGAACGTCCACCGTGGGGAGTGGCTTTGATGTTCCTTTGACCTTGCCCCTGCCGGGGAGCCCCTCCATTGTGGCGGGCGAAACCTGGCACTTCCAAGCTTGGTACCGCGACACTCCGGCTGGCGCGGGTGCCTCCAATCTTTCGAGCGGGGTTTCGATCACGTTCCCCTAGGCTGCGTAGCTAGCGAAGGATCGAGGGGCCGTGGCAGCAGGACTTCCTGCGGTCACGGCCCTTCTGGATCAGTCTGGGGTACTTTGCGCGGAAGCAGGGGAACTGGATGGGTGGGCAGGAGCCTGCTAGCTGATCAAGAGCAAGCGTGGCGGCTGGCCAGGGACCATCGCGGGGGCGCGGTGGATGAAAGCGGGGACGGGGCAACCGGGCCACTGCACGGCCACGCGCCACAGATTCCCCAACCCGAACGAGAAGGGTTCCGCGTTCGGTTCGGCCGCGTAGTGCAGGTCGAAGTGGTGCTCGCGCAGGTACTCGCTGAATTCGCCTGCATCCTCGCCTCCAAAACGCTCCAGGAGCGCAGCGCGCGTCTTGGGAAGGTCCACGTGCCGGCGCGCTTGGTCGTTGCGTAGGCCCTCGGTGGGTGCCCCGAAGTACGAGCAGAGCCACGTGTCGGTCTCGACCGGCGCGCTATCGACGTGGAACGAAAACACGTCGGTGGAGACCGGGCCAGGTCCTTCGTCGCGGCGGTACTCGTGGATGGCATTGAGTACGGGGTCGAGGTGGAGGTCGCGCAACCTGCGCTGGTCTTCGAGCAGCAGCTCGGCGGCTCTGCGCCCAGCCGCGCTCAGTTTCAACTTGGCGATCCGCGCATCATCCAGGTCCTCGATCCCCGCACCGGGCCCCAAGGCTTTCACGACTTCCCCAAAGTCGCCGGGAAGCTCCCTCGGCCAACACAGGGCGTTGGTGCCGGCGACCAAGGGAGTCGCGACCAGCTCTTCGAAGCTGGTTACGATGTGGATGCGGGAGTAGCCGCTGGGTATCTGGAAACGAGCCATGTCTTGGGCCCACGATACGTCGCCACGGGCTAGCGATGCCACCGGGAGCGGGCCAGGAACGGGCAAGCCCACGGAGTCCCGTCGCATGGTTTCCGACTCTGGGGTTGGACACGCACGGTGCAGGGTCCAAGGCCTCAAGGGCGGATGAGATCTAGCCGGTGGGCCCAGTTGGAAATTCCAGTTGGAAGTTCTGGGTCGTGGAAACCCTGTAGCAACTGCGCCTCGCGCTTTCACTCCCCAATCCACTGCTTGGTCTGCAGGGCTTCGTCGACGCGATCTTCCAGGTGGGTCAGGAGTTCGTGGATTGGACCGCCCGTGCACCCCAGGTAGTGGTTGGTCGCGTGCTTGGTGTCGCCATACTCCAAGGTGAGCACGACCGAAGAATCATCGGTCCACTCTTCCTGGCAATCGTCGACTTGCTCCTGCGTGAAATCGAGGAACCCGGCATCCAAGAGCTCGTCCGCTAAGGTGCGTACGACGCTGGGTTCGATGGTGTAGGAGTGCCGCCCCTCGGATTTCACGTACCTCTCTCCCGAGAAGGTCACCTGGCCCGTTTGGTCGGCCACAACCGAATAGACCGGGCAAGTCCCATAGCACCCAGACCGGCTCAAGTAGATGCGAATCGGCTCGATCGGCGTGCTAGCCTTCGCAGCGTCGCTAGGGGTAGGATCCGGCCTCTGGGAAGTCTTCGAACAGCTTACCGGGAACAACAAGAGAAGCAGCCAACATGCTGCCCAGACAGCCTTCGAGGGGAAACTCATCGCTGTCAGCCTAGCGCCTCTCGCTTGGATTGGAAACGACCTCCAACAGGCGACGCGGTGATGTTGGCAGGGGGGCTGTTGGCTCGGCCAACGCAGGCGTTCGAGTCCCTACCTTCGTACCTACCCCAAAGTGGGCAAACTCTGGAAGTGCCCGCGTAGGGCGGCGATCACCGCTTCGGGGGCTTCGATGGGGGACATGTGACCCGCGCCGGGTACCACGACGAGCTTCGCGTTGGGTAGCGTCGCGACCATGGCGCGCGCTTGATCGGGGGGAGTGAGCGCGTCGAGTTCCCCGACGATGACCGTGGTCGGCACCGAAATCGTGGCGAGCACCCGCGTCCGATCGGGCCGTTCTGCCATGCCCAACTGGGCGGCCACGATTGTTTCATAGGGGGTGTGCTCGATCATCGTCCGCATGCGGGCACGCGCGCCGAGCGCAGCGTTTGGGGCCAGCAGCGCGGCGATTGTGTCGGTGCCCCAGGCCAAACGGCCCACTTCGACCAGGCGCTCGGCGGAGGCCTTGCGTTTGGCTTGGCCGGCAGCATCGTCCGCGCCCGCGCGCGTATCGATCAAGACCAGTGAGCGCAACCGCTTGGGGTAGTGCTCCGCGAAGGCTAGGGCGGCGTAGCCACCCATCGAGAAACCGATGAGGTCCACCGTTTCGATGCCGCGTGCATCCAAGACCGCGGCGGCGTCGCTGGCGATTTGGTCCATCGTGAGCACGGCGTTCGTGCTGGCCTCGGACCGTCCAAACCCGCGCAGGTCCGGCGCGATGCACTCGCGCAGGTCTGCGAGCGCAGGAAGTTGGTCGCTCCACATGGTGTGGTCGAGCGGGAAACCATGCAAGAAGAGCGCGGCGGGGCCCTTGCCGTGGAAGACATGGTGCAAATCGCAGCCGGCGTGGTGGGTCACATGCATGGGGAGTTTGTCGGCAAGGGGAGTCGAGGTGGGGATCGAATCACAAGTTCCCTTAAGGGAGCTCCTGCTTTAGGGCAATCAAGGCGCGTTCGGAATCCCCGGTCGGGACAAAAATGTGGTCATGGTAGAAACCAGCGACGACATTCGCGCTGATCTGATGTTCGGCGAGCCTTTGCGCCACCCACGCCGTCAAGCCGATCGCCTGCAGGCTGGAGTGCACGCTCAGGGTGATGGCTTGGAAGGTGCCTTGGTAGGCGAGGCCATGGGCATCGGCCGTGGCCTTGGGTACGACCAGGGTCCAGCCCTCGGACTCTCGGCAGGCCGCAACGGGGGCCAGCTCGGCGTGGTCCCCGTAGTGCGCATCGGGAAAGCTGAGGAACACGAATTCGCCTTCCATCAGAACGGGCGCCAGTTGGGCGAGGAGCGTGGGGAGGTCGCGTTCGCCGGTCATGGTGGGGTCGTCCGCTTGGGTCCTACACGATAGCAAACGGGACTGACTGGCTTGCGTGTGGAAGCCAAAGCCGAAAGCCCAGAGTGGAGGTGCAACTCAAGGGCATATCGTCGGGTCTTAACGTTGCCCCCTGAGAGGATCTTTCGACCAGAGAGCCAAGTCATGCTTGTACCACTTCCACACTCCCGCCTGTTTGGCATATTGGAGACCTATCCAGCCCTTCGTTTTGATCCGGTGGGGGCCTACAGTGGGAACGATATGAGGCCCCCCGCGATCGGGCGAAGGTCCCAGGTTCCCCATGAGCACATCCAAGAAACCGAAACTGCCCCCGAAGGCGAGCCTCAAGAGTGCCTTTGTGACGATCATCTGGCCGCGCCGAAGGATTTTGGCCGTAGGGTTGCTCTTGATCGTAATCAGTCGGGCGTGCGGTTTGGTCTTGCCCGCCTCGATCAAGATTCTGGTGGACGACATCATCACCCCCAACCAGTTGGGCAAGCTGGGTCCCTTGGTGGGGATTGTCGCTTTGGCGGTGTTGGTGCAGTCCGTCACCTCCTATGCCCTGGTGCAACTACTGAGCGTCGAGGCCCAACTCCTGATTTCCAAGCTGCGGGCCCGGGTGCAGAAGCACATTCTGCACCTGCCCCTGCGCTACTTCGACAACACCAAGAGTGGGGAATTGGTTTCGCGCATCATGACCGATGCCGAGGGCGTGCGAAATCTGGTGGGGACGGGACTCGTGCAATTGATCGGAGGATTGCTCACGGCGGTCGCTGCCTTCGTGATCCTGCTCAAGATCCAGGCGACGCTGACCTTTGTCGCGCTGATCCCCGCCGTGCTGTTTGGCGTGATTTCTACCCGAGCCTTCAAAATCATCCGCCCCGTGTTCCGCGAGCGGGGCCGCATCAACGCGGAAGTCACCGGACGCTTGACCGAATCGCTGGGGGGCATCCGGGTTATCAAAGGCTTCAACGCGGAGGCGCGCGAGGAGCACGTATTCGAACTGGGTGTCACGCGCCTGTTCGAGAACGTCAAGAAGTCGCTGACCACCACCAGCTTTGTGACCAGCTTGGCCACCGGTCTGATGGGACTCGCCAGCGTGGCCTTGATGTGGATGGGCGCCCACCGCATCACCGGGGGGGACATGACCACCGGGGACTTCTTTTCGTTCATGTTCTTCTTGGCACTCTTGATCTCGCCGATCGTGCAGATGTCCAACATCGGATCGCAGATCACTGAGGCGCTCGCTGGACTGGATCGGATGAACGAAATCCTCCACATGCCGCTCGAAGAGGACGATCCAACCCGGACCGTCCAGCTCGATCGAATCGAAGGTCAGGTGCGATTTGAGGACGTACAGTTCGCCTACGATCCCGAAACGCCGGTGCTGCACGGCATAAACTTCGAAGCCGCGCCCGGCAGCGTCATCGCGCTCGTGGGTAGTTCGGGGTCGGGAAAGAGCACCATCGCCGGCCTGGCTGCTTCTTTCATGCAGCCCGATCAGGGGCGGGTGCTGGTGGACGGCCAGGACCTGGCGAAGGTCCAACTCAGCACCTATCGCAAGCAGCTCGGACTCGTCTTGCAGGATGACTTCCTGTTCGAGGGCACCATCCGCGAGAACATCCTCTTCGCCAGGCCCGACGCGACCGAGGCACAGCTGCAGGAGGCCGTGAAGTCGGCCAACGTGGCCGAATTCGTCGATCGCTTTGAAGCGGGCCTCGAAACCATCATCGGCGAGCGCGGCGTAAAACTCTCCGGGGGCCAACGCCAACGGGTCGCCATCGCCCGCGCGCTCCTGGCGGACCCTCGCATCCTGATCCTGGACGAAGCCACCTCCAACCTGGACACCGAAAGCGAAGCCTACATCCAAGCCAGCCTGGCCCTCTTGATGCGCGGCCGCACCACCCTGGTCATCGCCCACCGCCTGAGCACCATCCAACGCGCCGATACGATCCTCGTGATCGAATCCGGCCAGATTGCGGAGCGAGGTACGCACGAGGAATTGTTGGCGCTCGGTGGTCGCTACCATCGGCTCTATACCTACCAAGCACGGATCTAGTCGGGCGAGCGTGTGGCACTCGGCCTTCCAAGCCAAGTGCCCCATGGCTGGCAGGGGAAACCCAGGCGACCCTAGGTTTCTAGGGGCCTGCGGAGTGCAAGCCCTCAAGGGGGAGGCGCAAGACCCGATGGGTTGCCCCCTGCATTCCGCGAAGTCGGCGAGCACCGCCGTTCCCGGAGTGCCCGCCGTAGATCCCATGCAGCTCGCTATGCCGGAAATGCGTACCCTGGTGAGGGCTTCGCGCGGAGGGGGCGACCTACTTGGAAGGTGCCCAGGCCCTCAAGAACTTGAGGTAGACCGCTTCGTTGTACCCGTCGCCCTGCTCGAGCTCGCTGGTGCCCTGCGAGTGCAGGAAGGTGCCGTCGCTCTCCAATACGAAGAGGTGGGGGAACGCTTCGACTTGGGGATACTGCGATAGGAACGCCTCGTTCTTGTGCTCCATGGTCCAGGTGACCTTCATGAGCACAAAATTGTCCTCCACCGCGGCGCGTACCGCCGGGTTGGTTTCGAGGAAATGGCTCATTTGCTTGCACCAATGGCACCAATCCCCACCCACTTGCAAGAGGATGCGCTTGTGCTCGATTTGCGCGCGCGCAATCGTGGCGCGTAGGTCGGCGCTGGCGTCGCGGGCTTCGTCGTAGTGATCCACCGTGTAGAAGCTCGCGGGGATGGCAGCAGAGGCCCCATCCGCGTTCACTTTGGAATGGGTTTGGGCGGGTGTGGCATCGGTACTCGCCTGGTTCGTACCTGCACAGCTGAGGGTGAACAGCGGCAAAGCCAAGCAGCAAGCGAGGATCGAGGTGACGGTTTTCATGGTTTGGGTGGGGCTGTGGGGTGCTGGGCCCACGGCAGTGGCACCCAGTGGATAGGCCAAATGCGACTCACGCTCAGGATCGGAAGGCGGGAGCCTCGACCAACGGTACGCCCTCGAATCCCCGGCTTCCATCTCCACTGGCGCGGATTCCCATCCACCACAAACCGCCAAAGCCAAAGCGGAGTGCACCCGCACACCGTTGCTTCCAAGGCGCAGACCTTTCCGGGGGAAGCGAACTCGGACTACCCGGTTCATCCCGAGTGGGGAGGGACCCCGGGGCACCCGAGGCGATTTGCATCGGACATGTTTCCAAGAAGGTTCCGGAGGCGGTCTAGATTGCGTGGAAGGATTTGGCACGGCGGATGGCCCTCCGAGGGGCTCGCTCGGTCGACCATCGCTGGTAATGAACATAGCGCGCATACAAGCGCGCCATCACCTCCTTGCGTTGGGCCGGGGAGATCCAGCGCGGGTTCACCGCCAGGGCCAAGCATTCCTCGGGTTGGCACAATCGCACGTGAAGGCCCCGCTCGCTCCAAAGCTGGGCGATGCCATCGACGAGGTTCCACAGCGCCTGACCCTCCGGAGGACCGAGGCAATCCCTACCAAGATTCCAACCCCAGCGCCTAGCCGTTCCTTGGGCCACATTGCGAAGCGCGTACAAGGACACGGTTTGCCCAGAGTAATAGAACGCCACCTCCAAATGGCCCGCTCCGAAGTGACTGCGTGCCAAGAGGTACCCATACGCCCAGCGCGCGATCGGCGGCTCGGTCTTGCGCGCCGAGAGCATGCCAAAGCGCGCTTCGGGGCTCACTCCCGCGCTATCCGGGGGTGTCCTTGCGTCGATGCGCACCTTCCAGGCTTCGAGTCCCGGTGGCACGGGCGCCGAGTCCAAACCCAGCGTCCGCTCCAGGTCCTTGCCCAGCCAGCGACTGCGCACCCGGTTGGTCCAGGCACGCAATCCAAGGGCTATGCAAACCCGATATCCAGCGCGCAGCCAACGTTCGCCGAAACCAGCGAAGGCCAGGGTGGTGCGAGGCGAGTTCATGGCTTGGGGTCGGTATCAGGTCCATAAGCTTGGAACCTGAGGATTCGAAACTCCCTTTTTCCTTCCGGCCTTCCAGCTCGAAGGACCCGAACACTCAAGCTACCACACCCTACGATCTTTGGAGAGTGCATCGAGAGGAAGCCCTACCTTTGCCCCAATGGCTCGGGAGTTCCCTCACCCGTCGCCTTGCAGCGCTTGAGCCCTTGCCGTGCATCGGCTAACAGGGATCCGAAACATGCCCGAAATGGGCAGGCAACTGGGTAGGCAACTGGGTAGTCAATCCTGCAGCCCCGGCGAGTTCAGGCCGCACTGGCGGGCTCCGGCCGGGCGGGGGGCCTCAAGCGCTAGGTTGGACACTCTCTCCCGCCGCCGGCGCCAAGCGATCCCGAAGGAGCAGCGCAATCGCAAATCCAATCCCCACTCCCGCCAAGTGAGCCGTCATGCTGACCTGGGGAATGAGCGCATCGAGTACTGTTTGCCCCAAGACGATCGAAACCAAAACCCGCAAACGTTGGCGCGCCACGCTTGCGCGTTCTCGCCGCCAACCGCGCCACATCAAGGCAGCCGTGCCTCCGATGACGCCCATCACGCAACCCGAGGCTCCAACGGTGAGCTGGATCGGGTCACTGGAATCCCAGGCGAAGCACACGATGGCCATGGCACCCACGCCAGCCCCTAGGTAGGTGAGTAGAAACCGCTTGGATCCCAAAGCTCGCTCCAGGAAAGGCCCGAGGAACCACAGGGCGAGCATGTTGAAGAACAAGTGTAGGAAGCCGAAATGTAGGAAATTGGCAGCCAGCAGCCGCCACCAGGCACCCTCTTGGACGAGGGCGGGGAAGACGGCTCCAAGACGGTACAACGCTTCCATGCTGGTCGTCCCGCCCAGGCTGGCTTCCACACCAAACATCACCACGTTGATCGCAATCAAGATTCGGGTGACCATCGCCACCCTGGGTCCTTGTGAACCCTGTCCGCCAAAGCGCACTTCTTGACTGTGCTCCGAAGCCGCGGCCTCGAGCAGGCTACGTTCCATAGGTGTGAGCGCGGATGCGGGAGCCGCGAGTTGTTCCAGGCGCCGTTCGATACCCCGGACCATCGGCGCGGTGGCTTGGGGTAGCAGCCCTTCCAATTGGTTGCGAGCGATATCGGTCCTCCCCGCTACTTGGTCCGCTGTAGCCAACCAGTAGACTCGCGAGGATTCCGCCAAGGATGGCATGCTTTCGGAAAGGAGTCTTTCCACCCAATCTCGCCGCCCGCCGAAGGCGAACAATACCAGGCGGCATTGGGCCTGGAGACTTGGGTGGTTGTGGCGAGCCAGGGGCTCTTGGAACGCTGCATAGACTTCGAAGAGCCGGTGCACTTGCCCGGTTTCGCCCAGCGCACGCATCCGTACGGCCTGCCATTCGACGGCTTCAAGTACCTCGGGCCCCATGTCCTCCAACCACTCCAGCAGCTCCTCCCAACGCTGGGTGAGCCGAAAGTAGCTGATCATGGCGAGGACTCCGGTGGAGCTGCGCGTGTTTCGGTACTGGGCAAGCCGCTGTTCCGCCGCTTGCATTGCGCCGCGTTGGGCGAGATCCAACGCTTCCAAAATGGCGGGCAGTTCGACCCAACCGCGGGCCGGGTGCAGCACTCGGATCGCGGTGGCCCATTTCCTAGCCGCTGCGTAATTCTCCCGCAGCATCCGCCTTTGAAAGACCCGCGACAGGATTCCGGGAGCCACCACGAAGAGCAACCAAAGCACGCCCCCCAGGCGGAGCACCAGCGACGACTGCAGCCACTTCCCAACGAGCAGAACCACGAGCACCGTTGCAAACACCACCAACCAGCTGCGCGCTGAGCGCGCTTGGCGTCGCCAGATGGAAACCAGGTTGAAGGCGCAGGACAGCCCCACCGCCCAGAAGAGGACTTCGTCAAGATCCATGGCGCTGCCTGTGGATACCAAATCGGCCTGGGCAATGCACCCCGCGGGCCTGGAAGCCGGTTCTCCGGGGCTGCGTCGGGAAGGGCATCGGGAAGGGAATCGGGCAGGGCGAGCGGACGGAACCCAGGGTTGCTTCGAACACTTCTCCCACGGCAAGCGACGAACCAAGTGGACGCAACCCGCCAACTACAGGCCCCGGAGCCTGCGCCAGCGCATCTGCGCCGGCATCCGGGCCCACATGCCTCGGAACTCCGCGCCGGAAAGGGCACTTGGCGGTATCCTCCACGACATGCCCCCCCGCATGTCCAAGGCGAAGGATGCCAAAACCTTGCTCTCTGAGCTCGAACCCCCGATTCGATCGCTGGTGCAGAAGCTGCGCACGTTCGTCAAGAAGCACGCACCCGACCTCGAGGAACAAGTCAAATGGGGCGGCTTGTGCAGCGTTGGCAACAGGGTCGTCTGCTACATCCACCCCCACGAAGCCCACGTCGACTTCGGCTTCTTCCAAGGGGTCAGCCTCGACGATCCCAAAGCGATCCTGGAAGGCAAGGGCAAGTTTGTGCGGCACATCAAGATCCGCAAGGCCAGCGACATCCAGGAGCGCGAGTTCGCGAGGTTGTTGAAACAGGCTATGCGCATCGATGGCTGATCGCGGGGTGCGAGGAATCGATGGCCTTTCCGCCTGCTTGCTGGATCGATCCGGATCGGTGAGGCGTGCAGCCCTTGCGACCGGAATCCTGGATGGATGCTTGGAACACCCGGCATCCCGCGTTCGAACGCCTAGCCAAAAGAGAACCCCCGGCGGTTCGCTCGGAACCACCGGGGGCAAGTGGTCGGGGACGTCTGCGACCTAGAAGGTGTAGCTGAGGCCGTTCGAGAAATTCGAATGGCCCGTTCCCGCGATGGTGTCGCGGTGCCAAAGCTGGAAGTGCCAGGTCTGCCCCGACAGAATCATGGGCGATCCTCCCAACGGCAACGTGTTGGGTACGTCGAAGCCTAGCCCGGTGCTCGAAGTACCCACCAGGTTGTTGAATTCGCCCGACGCGTTGAAGTTGCCCACCGAGTTGAGCGCCCCGCCGACCACGTTGTAGCGTCCAAAGGTGTTGCCCCCGGTCACCGAAAGGCACAGGAAGCCATCGCTCAGGGCCAACCCCGGATCGGAAACGCCGGTACCCACCAGGAAGTAGCCAAACTCGGCCACGGGACCTTGGACGACGTCCAGGTGCAGACCGCTCCCACCCGGATTCGTCAGCGTGCCAAACAAGCGCGTCGACATCCCAGTCGAGTTGACGGCCATCGGCTGGCAGAAGGGGGTTCCCACCATGCTGCCGGTACCATCCAAAAGGAAGTTGTCATAGTTCATGTCGTGGGTTCCAACAGGGAAGCCACCCAGCGGCGACCCGTTGGCCAGGGCGATGTAGTCGACGCTTTGGATGATCGCGTTCCACAGCGCATCGTTGTCGAGACCTACGTTCGGGTTGTTGGGCATCGCGCCCGCTTCGAAGGTCGCACCGATGAAGACGCTTGCCGAGGGAATCGGGACGTTGACGGTCGTCCACGGCGCGGCGCCTTGGATGGTGTCCCCGGTGGGGATCACGATGAAGGCGTCGTCGTTGAAGGCGGCCGTGCCATTGCTATCGGCCAAGACGAGGACTGTCGAATCACCGAAGGCCGAGAAGCCTGCGGTCACTTCGCGGTCGTACTGGAATGCGGTTACGCCCGCGAGCCGGAAGTCGCCCGACCACGGCTGACCCGCTGCCTTGGGCAGCAACAGGTCGGTAGCCAAGTTGGTCGCACCGCCCGAGGGGCCCATCCCCGCTGCCGTGATCATTCCGCCCGGGTTGCCACCCGTCGCGTTCCAGGGAGCTGGACTGGCCGAGTTGTTGATGGTCCAGGCGTCGGTGTTGCCAGTGCTGAAGTCTTCGCTGGCGACTTGCGCCATGGCCGGTGCGGTGAGGATGGCCGCGATCAGGAGGGTGTTCTTCATGGTGTGTATTTGCCAGGAGGTTTTCCAGGACAAGATTCGGGGGCAAAAAAAGGGGTCCCGAAGGCTCCCCAGTGTACTTCCCCGGCCGTCCATAGGGCAAAAAACCGCCATTTCGGTGTTGTGGGGGGCCCCACACCCGGTCCCCGGGCAGGGGAGTGGGCTCCTTGGTGGTCGGGACGGGGGCGGATCGAGCATGGGGCAGGTCCAAACCTGCCAGACCGAACCTCTGACTAGCTGTGCCTCCCAGGGACCGGCCGTTGGTCCGCGGGTAGGTAGGGGAAGTCCCGTCGCCCGGTTCGGTGGGATCCGGCGGAGCCGAAGCGCGGGCCCCACAGCGCATCCATTGCCAACCAAACGCCTTGCGACCTCGAGGATCCGGTCGCTTGCCGCAACCTGGTCCCCGCGATGATGAATACCGCCTACCACAGCACAAGGGCAAAGCGGATCGTCGCATTCCATGAATTGCGCCGGACGTGCCCGACTCGCACATCGTGCCTAGCCTGCAACAGCTTCCTGTCGGCCCCGAGTTCGTGCGCGATGGCTAGCCATTCCTGTTGCCCTGCGGAGGTTCCGCCTTCGGCTTGCTTTGGAAGTGTGCGTTGGAGGTGTCCTTCTGGAGTTAGACGCAAATGCCTTGGGCCAAGCGCTGGGGCTGAGCCTGGTGGTCCCGTGTCGCGACTCCAAGAACCAACCCACCCAGGGAAATTGATTTTTGTCAATTCAGCAAGGCCCCGAACCCTGCTCTCCGGGTGGAAGTCGCATGGCGTGCTAGCATCGCCCCTCGGTTGGGCCGCAAGTACCTTCTCAGTTGCGCCAGTGGGGCGTGGCGTAGGGTACCGAGGACTCCAATCGAAACCGATGCCCCAACCGCGCCCAGTCGCGGCGCATCAAGGATCCATCATGCTTAAGGAAGTCGCCGGAGACATTTTGCTCTCGAACGCCCAAGTGATTGCCCACGGAGTCGCCCCTGGCGACCACTTCGATTCAGGACTCGCCCTGGGCTTGCGCGAGAAGTACCCGACCATGGCCAAGGACTTTCGCCACTACTGCAAAGTGGGCAACCCTTCGCCGGGCGGAACTTGGACCTGGGGGGGTCCCGAGGGCGTGCGCATCGCTTGCCTGATGACCCAAGAACCCGCGCACAACGAAGGCGCCAAGCCCGGCCCGGCCACGTCGCACAACGTGTCCAAGGCCCTGCGCGACTTCGCCAAGGAAGCCAAGAGCGAGGGCTACACCAGCATCGCCCTCCCGCGCCTCGCGACCGGTTACGGTCAGATGAAGTGGGAGGAGGTGCGCCCGCTGATCGAGCAACACTTGGGCGGCCTAGGCATCCCGATCCTCGTCTACTCCGAGTACCACGCTGGTGTGAAAGCCGACGAAGGCTTGGCCAAGGTCTAGCGGGACCCCGCAAAGTCGCCTCGGCCCCCTGACCAAGGGCGAATGACAAAAGGCGAAGGCCGGATTTCCGCAAGGAACGTCCGGCCTTCGCCTTGTTGGTTGGGCTTCCATCCCTAGTTGCAAGCCTCGCAGCTTTCGGGGTTCTCGAGGCTGCAGGCCACCGCGTCCGAATCGCTGACCGCGGCTTTGGTCTCCGAGCTCGTCTGCCGGATACGCGTCGCGGGGCGCGAGCGTAGGTAGTAGGTCGTTTTGACGCCCTTCTTCCAGGCGTAGGCGTACATGCTCGAGACCTTGCCGATGGTCGGGGTTGCCATGAAGAGGTTGAGCGACTGGCTCTGATCGATGAACGGTCCACGCGCGGCGGCCAGGTCGATCAGGGCTTTTTGCGGCAGTTCCCAGGCGGTGCGGTAGAGGGCGCGCATCTCGTCGGTGAGGCCGGTGACGTCTTGGATCGAGCCTTCGGCCTGCTTGATCTTGCTGCGCATTTCCTCGGTCCACTTGCCGAGGGCCTTGAGGTCCTCGACCAGGTAGTTGTTGATCTGCAGGAAGTCGCCCGAGAGGGTTTCGCGCTTGAAGAGGTTCGAGACTTGCGGCTCGATGCACTCGTAGCAGCCGGCGATCGAGGCGATCGTCGCGGTGGGGGCGATGGCGATCATCAGCGAGTTGCGCAGGCCGTGCTTGGCAATGCGCTCGCGCAGTTCGGCCCACTGTTGCTTGAGCGTGGGCTCGATGCCCCACAGGTCAAACTGCAGTTTGCCTTGGGCGGTGCGCGTCTCATCGTAGCGCGGTAGCGAACCGTGCTTCTCGGCCAGGTCGCACGAGGTGCGCAGGGCTTCGAGGTAGATGTGCTCCTGGATCTTGGCGCTCAAGGTCAGGGCCTCGGCGCTGTCGAAGGGCAGGCGCAGTTTGAAGAACACGTCCTGCAGGCCCATGGTGCCCAGGCCCACCGGGCGCCAGGCGTTGTTGGACTTCTTGGCCTCGTCCGTGGGGTAGAAATTGATGTCGATCACGCGGTCGAGGTACTTGACGGCGGTGCGTACGACCTTGGCCAAGCCGTGGAAGTCGAACTTGCGCTTGCCGTCTTCGCTTTCGACCACGCACTTGCCCAGGTTGATCGAGCCCAGGTTGCACACGGCGGTTTCGTCGTTGTCGGTGACCTCAAGGATCTCGGTGCACAGGTTCGACAGGTGCACCACGCGACCGGGCTTGCCGGTTTGGTTGCAGGTGCGGTTGGAGGTGTCCTTGAAGGTCATCCAGCCGTTACCGGTCTGCGCGAGGGTGCGCATCATGCGGCCGTATAGGCTGCGTGCGGGGACTTGGCGCTCGAAGAGGCCTTCGGCCTCGGCTTTGGCGTAGGCGGCTTCGAACTCGGCGCCGAACAGGTCGGTGAAGTGCGGCACCTTGCGCGGGTCAAACAGCGACCAGGGCAGGTCCTGCTCGACGCGCTGCATGAACAGGTCAGGCACCCAGTTGGCCAGGTTCAGGTTGTGCGTGCGGCGCGCCTCGTCGCCGGTGTTGTCGCGCAGTTCGAGGAATTCCTCGATGTCCGCGTGCCAGGTCTCGAGGTACACGCACGCTGCGCCTTTGCGGCGTCCGCCCTGGTTGACCGCCGCCACCGACGAATCGAGGGTCTTGAGCCACGGCACGATGCCGTTCGACTCGCCGTTGGTGCCTTGGATCAGCGACCCGCGCGAACGGATGCGGTGGTAGGCGAGGCCAATGCCGCCCGCGTACTTGGAAAGCCGCGCCACGTCCTTGTAGCGCTCGTAGATCGCCAAAAGGTCGTCCTTGGGGCTGTCCAGCAGGTAGCACGACGACAACTGGGTGTGTTGGGTACCCGAGTTGAACAGGGTCGGCGAGCTGGGCAGGTAGGCCAGCGACGAAATCAGCCGGTAGAAGTCACGCGCCTCGCCGGGGGTCTCCGCCAGACCGCAGGCCACGCGCATGAAGAAGTACTGGGGCGTCTCGATGACCTTGCGGCTGGTGGGGTGCTTGAGCAGGTAGCGGTCGTAGACCGTGCGCAGCCCGAAGTACTCGAACAGGTGGTCGCGGCTTTCCTCGATCGTGTCGTTGAGCTTGCGCGCATTCGCGGCCACGAAGGCGGCGGTGCGCTCGTTGATCAGCCCTTGATCCGCCCCGGTTTTGACCGACTGGCTGAACGATTGGATCTCTTGGTTGGCGACCTCCTTGCCGATGTAGGTGGCCAGGAGCCGGGCCGCCAGCTTGGAGTGGGTGGGCTCCTCGGCGATCAGCGCCGCCGCCGTCTGGATCGACAGGCGGTCGAGCTCGGAGGTGGTGGCGCCGTCATACAACCCGCTGATGGTGCGGGTGGCGATGCGCATGGGGTCCACGTCGGCCAGGCCTTCGGCGCAACGGGTGATGGCGCGCACGATCTTGTTGAGATCTACGGGCTCGAGCGACCCATTGCGTTTCTGGACCTGCATGCCGTGGGTCTTGGGGGCCTTGGAGTGGGCGGAGGCGGACTGTGCGGACGAGATACTCTCCATAGTGGGCAGTTTCCGAAATGGCGGTGGGGGGAATCGGTGGACTACGAAACAGCAGCTTCGGGCAGGGAGCCCCCAGGGGGGCCAGCAAGGGGTAGGCGGCGGTTTTGGGGGAGCTGGAGGGGCCCAATACCCCCTCCAAAGCGCCCAGCAAAGCCTCCCGCTCGGCCGAGTTGGGCACATCATGCAGGGGCGTTAAGGGAGGATCAACACAAAATGTTGTGGTGACACGGCGCTCGGCAGGCGTTTTCGCCAGGATCAAGACCGCGCCCTGTGTCAACCCAGCACGGGTCCGCTCCGAGCTGAACTTCCTTCGCGACAAGGGTTTCGGATCACCAAAAAAAATGGGTCGCCGAGAACGCACGTTTGGCACGGCCACATGCTGGCAAGTTAGGCACCAGATGCGGAGGTTCAGGAAGGCGCGACTTCGATGGGTCCCCAGCGCAGCGGAGCCAAGTTTTTTGGTTTCCCACTTCCTGCTAGTCGCGTGGTCAGTATCGGTGGTCCAAAATCAGTGGTCCAAAATCGGCCATCCAGAACCGGCGGCTCGGGTCCAGCTGGCTCCGAAGCTTGCGCGAAAACGGGCCTGGGCTGGGATCCTCTCCGAGTGCTAAGCCCAAGAGAATGCGTTGCTTGGGGGCGGCGCATGGGGCCAGCTTGGCCATTCGCCTTGGAAATGTTCCTGAAACCAGAACAGCCTAGCGGGGGCGCTCAATGAGGGCTCTTTGCCCAGGCGCTGGCGTGCGGACTTGGGCGCGCTGGCATTCCTATCCGCCGGACGCCTGGGCGACATGCCAGCCATGTGGCAGGCGGTTCCCTACCTGCGTCCAGCGAGTGCGTTGCGCCTGGGAGTCGCGAGCTGGGTGCGTGCCCTGGTGGCCCACCAAGCACCGTAATCCGGAGCATGCGCTGCGTAATCCGGTGCGTGTGCTTCGGCTACCGCTTTCCACCGCTCGGGGTCGCCCCCAACGTCGCGCGCAAGCTCCCCAGCTGCCCGGCGTGGTAGGCCAAGTGGTAGACGTGGCCCGCAAGGAAGGCTTGCCGCGTGCGCAGCGCTTCGCGAAAGGCGGGCAGCACGGGAACCGCTGGAGGCCCGTTCCAGTCGGTTTCCGGCAGGGCGCTAGCTTGGCGGTGGAGTTCCCCGTGAAGCCTCTGAAACGCTGCCAAAGGTTTGGGCCAAGCTCCCCCCGCCAGCGGCGCCGGGGCCGTGCCACCCAGCGCTTCCAGGGTGCTGTGGGTCATCTCGGACAGATGGTCCAGGATCCATGCGGCAGACGGGCCATCGGCATGCAATCGGACGGCGGCTTGCTCCGTCGTCAGGCCCTGGGCCAAAAAGTTCAGCGCCCGCGCGTGGTGGGCCAATTGGGCCACCAGCAGCTCGGGCGCTGAGTCCATGGGATCGATGGGGGGTTAGGCGGCGGTGGGGTTCTTGTCCTGCTTGCGCACGCTTTCTTTGGCCCGGTCGATGACTTCCTGGGAAACCCGGCGCAGATCGCGCGTGACGCCCACCTTGGACATGGAGTACACGAACCACTTGGTGGGATCCAGGTGGTACCAGCGCACGCCGTTGCGGTAGTCGCCTTGGAAGCGGTGGTGGAAGTTGTGGTAGCCCTCACCCAGGGTCAGGATCGCGGTGATCCAGGAGTCGCGCGAGGTGCTTTCGGTGTCGTAGGGCTGAGAGCCGATCGAGTGCGCCACCGAGTTGATCGAGAAGGTGGCGTGCCACTGGACGACCAAGCGCAGGAAGCCAATCACCAGGACGCCGCCGATCGGATCGCCAAAAGCCCAGCCCACCAGCGCGGGCAAGATCGCCCCGCCCATCACGGCCCACCACACGTAGTGGTTGTGTTGGCTCATGACCAAGCGATCCTTCTGCAGGTCGCTCACGATCGAGAGGTCCACCTTGCTGGGAGCTTGGCACAGCACCCAACCGATGTGCGCCCACCAGAAGCCGCGGTTGATGTTGTACGGATCGCGCTCCTGGTCCGCAAACTTGTGATGGATGCGGTGGTCTGCCGACCACTTGAGCGCCGAGTTTTGCACGGAGGCAGCACCGAACAACAGGTAGAACATCCGCAGCGGCCAGATGGCTTTGTAGGTGGGGTGCGAGAACAGCCGGTGGTACCCACCGGTGATCGACAGGCCGCACATGCCGAACCAAGCCACAGCGCCCAGGAAGATGGGCCAGCTCCAGTGGAAGATCAGCCAGTAGACGCCACCAAGCGCCATCAAGTGGCTAAAGCCGAGAAAGAGGGTGTTGGTCCAGTCCAGGCGGGGTTTTGCTAAATCGGTCATCATGGGAGGCCTTAGGCGCCGGAAGATTCTAGCCCCGGGGGCCATACGGCCCAGGCCAAGACTTTGAAATCGGTGGATCGCAAAGGGGTTAGGTCGGCGAGAAGGTCCGTTCCCGGGGCCTGGGAGCCCCACTCCCGGTGCCCCCTCGGGGGCTTCGGGAGCGCTAGGACTCCTCAAACCGTAGGGAGCGCCCTTCCCATTGTCTTAAAGATCGGCCCAGTCGGCCCCCCTCCGTCCGCAAAATGGGTGCGGATTGCGGGAATCAGCGGGGCGGAGGCTCGGGTTGGGTCGCCGTGCGGGGCGCGAGGCCCGGACCCGACGCAGCGCGGGCCAAATCGATCCGAACCGGGCGGCCCAAGGTTGCCTCGAGGGCAACCCCAGGCTGGGTTCGATCGGGCCGCTCAAGGCGCAGGGTCCCGGTGGGGACGACCTCGGTTCGCGTCTCGTCCGGACCCAATTCCCCCATGGTCACGCATGCGCTCTCCATCCACAGCGAGTACTTGCCTGGGCCGCTGAATTCGACCTTCGCCCCAGGCGCCAACTCGAGCAGGGCTTCGCCGCTCTTGATCCCCGACCCTTGGAATACCCGCTGAGCCACCGCCACGCGTCCATCTTGCGTGAGCACGCAGACTCCGTAGTTGCCCCGCTCGAGCCCTTCCCAAGCCAGGTTGAGCTCGTCGCTGACGCTCCCATCGGGGTGGGTCAACAGGATGCGCTCCACCGGCGGCAGTGGCGAACCATCTTGGGTTGCGAGCAAGGCCACCATGCGCGTGTCATGCGAGAGGCGGATCTCCAGGTGCCGCTCGTCCGCGGTGCACACTTGCGGTGGGCTGCCCACGTGGTCCGGACTCGAGCGCACGCCCACTTCGACCAGTCCCGGGGCCAAGGGCCCGATGCGGAAGGTTCCGTCGGCGCGCGTCCACTCGGATAGATCGCCAGGCACTTCGATCGAGTGCAACCAAACCTGTTCGTGGTCGGCGACTTCCCCGTCGGGCTGGCGCACCCGGCCTTCCACCCAGCGCGGGCCGAAGACTTCGAGCTGGACATTCAGCTCGGGCAGGCCTTCGGGTACTTCGTAGCGGCGCGCGAGCGGGGCCAAGTGGGTCGACGTGCCATTGCTCGCGGGGGCGATCCACCAAGCGCCCGCGGGGATACCCGAGAACACGAAGTGTCCGTTGGGATCGCTGTGCGTTTTGTGCAGCACCCGAGCTTGATCCGCGAGCGTGATCAGCTGGCTGCCCGGGGACGAGGCTGGCAGCAACCAGAGCTCTTGGCCGGCCAACGGAACCGATTCCTCCGAATGCAGGTCGCCCATCAAGCGCGTCCCGCCACCGATCGTCCACTCGAGTTCGCGCGCTTCCCCAGGGGACAGAATCTGCATGGGCGGCGGATCGACCACGCTGTCGCCCTCTACTTGGAAGGCCACGTGCAGCGGCGTGTCGGCCGGCAAGGAGTCGAATTCCGCACGCCCAAAGCGGTTGGTCGTCCCCCGCCAAACCACGGCGGAGTGCTGGATCGGTTCGGCTTCGCTTTGGACCAGGGCCAAGGTCGTTGCGGTGAGCGTGATGGGGATGTCGCCCAGGGGCTTGCCCTCGTGGTTGCGCAGGTACACCGCCAGCCAGCTGCCCGGGGTCAGGTACAGGTCGCGCGGGTTGTGCGAATCGGCGTGGGCCGCGTCGAGGGCCACCAAGGTGGGGCCAAACCCCGGCGCTTGGATCCAGGCCATCGACGAGCGCTCGGAAGCATCCACTTGGAACATGCCATGGCCATTGCTACTGGCCCTAGCGAGGGTGTTGGATTGGGCTTCGAGTGGGCCTGCGGACAAGTCCGAGGGAGAGAAAATGCGCACCCAAGCCCCGCCAATCGGTTGGCCGTTGCTGCGGTCCCGGACCAGCGCGAAGTAGGGCGTGAAGTGCACGCTTTGGACCGCGAGGCGCAGGTCGCGTTGCTCGAAGGGATGCAGCGGCAGAACCGTTTCGTTCAGGGGTTGGTGCGTGTTCGGGTCGGGGCGCACCGAGAGACGCACCGCCGCGTCGGGGGGCAAGTCGAACTCGACGAATCCATTGGCGTCGCTTGTCGGGCTCCAATCCAACGACCCGCGCATCAGGTCGGTGCTGCGCGTGGTTCGCATGCGCCCTCCCGGCTGCTGGTCCAGGAAGGCGACGACTTTCACGCCGGCCAGGGCACCGCCGCCCGCCGCATCGACCAATTGCACCCGCAAGCGCGCTGCGTCGGAAGGTCGGTTGCGATCCATTTGCGCGGCGGGGGACCCGTCCTCGAGCGAGGCATCGCTGCGCGCTCCATCGGCTAGGGGCGCAGGCTGCAGCTCCAAGCCGCTGCTGGAAGGTGTCGAACTCACTCCACCCGGCGCCAAGCCTTCCTGTTGCTGCAGCGCGCCATGGACGTAGGCGGGCAACGTGGACTTCCACCAGAACAGGCTGGCGATGCCGGCCCCCAGCAAGAGGGGCAGAATCCAGGGAAAGCGGCGGGACATGGTGGTAGGCACCCAGGTTAGCGCATCGGCTGGCTGCGGCCCATGGTCTGGGTTCGGAAGCGCGCGGGCGGCCATCCGAAGCTCCCCAATGGGGCATCGAACCGCCGATCCAGCGCTTCGCGCGCTGGGATCGAAGCCCGGAGGTGTATCCTCCTAGCCATGCAGCACACTCGATGGTGGTTGGTGGCGGTCTTGTGCCTAGCTGGGGCGGGTTGGCTGGGTGCCTGCCAGACGAGCGAGTCGTCGGTGCGGACCAAGGCCAAAGCCGTCGAATTGCTGGAACAAGCCGATCGGTCGTTTGAGTTGGGCAGCTTTGCGGAAGCCTTGGAGCTGTACAAACTCGCCTCGGTAGCCGCCCGCACTGAGAAGTCCGGACCGCGTTTTGCGGAGGCGGCGGCCCAGGTGGCGGCGACCCTGTCCGTGATGGGGCAGGGCGACGGCGGAGTCCAATGGTTGGCCCAGGCCAAGGCCGAAGACAACGGGAAGGACCTGGCTGCCCACACTCGGGTGCAGCTCGCCAACGCCTTGGCCCTGCGCGATGCGAGCCAGTTCCAAGCGGCGCTGGGGGTGTTCGAAGAGCTGTTCCATACCACCATGGAGCACCAAATGTGGGGTCGGGCGCTGCAGGCTAGCACCCTGGCCTCGGTCGTGGCCTCGCCTGCGGCTCGCTTGGAGTGGAGCCAACGAGCCCTTCAAGCGGCGGAGGCTTCGGGCGAACGGGCTTGGATTGCGGCCGCCTACCAAGCGATAGGATTCGTGTACGAGGAGCGCGGAGACTATGTGGGGGCGGTCGAGCAGTTGCGCAAAGCGCGGGACCTGTCGCCCGCTGGCTCGCGCGATCGACTCAAGTCCGAGTGGGCGCTGGTGCACAACCTGCGCCTAGCAGGCGAGTTGGATGAGGCGGGCCAAATCCTGGTGCGCATCATCCCCGAGGCCAAGGCTCTGCATGCCCGCGGTTTTGCGGGGCGCGATGCCGAGTGGCTGGGGCGTTGCCAGGAGGAGTTGGCGGAGTTGCTCGCGGCGCGCGGGCAGTGGTTGGAGGCCCTGCGTGCGATGAACTCCGCGCGGCAAGCGTACCAATTGGCCGAGATGCAGGACCGCGCTCCCCAAAAGTGGCGTGAGCTCGAAGCGCGCTTCGCCGAGCTCAAAATGCTCCGCATCCAGCACGAGCGCAATCGCGAGCCTTAGGCCAGCAGCAGCGAGTTCTTTGGACGACTCGCAGCGGGCTTCGCTTGGGCGGAAACCAAGTACCCCCCAACGAACGGCGGGCGAGCCCCATGGGCTCGCCCGCCGTTTCTAGCACCCCGTTCGGGTCCGTGGCAAGTCGAGATCACTCGGAGTTGGCTTTGCGCAGCAGCGCTTTGGCCTTGGTGGCGGCCCCGGTGCCTTCGTACTTCTTGATCAGCGACTCCAACTTCTTGGCTTGCTTGCGCCAGCCTTTCTTGATGGCGGCTTCCTTGAGCTTGCCCAGGGCCACGTCGGCTTCGAGTTCTTTGGAGAGCGTGTCGTCCTTTTCGATTTCCTTGAGGCGTTCCTCGATCGGCGGGGCGAGGTCGGTCCCTTTGAACTCGTTGGCGAGGGTCTTGAGCACTTCGGTCCCGGTGACCATTTCGCGCTTGGTGATGAAGCTCTCGGCCTGCTGCTTGAGCAGGGTGACGTAGCCTTCGACTTCGCCCGCATAGGCGTTGGCTTGGACGCTGGCGGGGCCACCGGCTTCGTCCGCGGCCAAATCCTTGGCAGCCTTGAGCGCCTTGGCCAACTTGCCTTCGAGTCCCAGGTCGACCAGTTTGATGGCGTCCTTTTCGGTGTATTCGCCGACGGGGTTGAAGGCCAGGTAGGTGTTCGCGCTCTTCTTGACGCCCTTGAGCGCATCCTTGAGCACGCCCGAGTTCAACGAGGCGGGGTGACCCTTCCAAAGGATTTTGCCATCGGGTCCGACCACGTAGGTGCGCGGCACGCCGTTGCCCATGAAGGGTCCTTGGGCGACGGCTCCCGCCGCCACGCGCACGCGGAGGCCCATGTCGTCCACGTATTCGCCTACCAATTCATCGGATTCGTCGCTGAGCGCGAGTACCACCAGACCCTGGTCACCAAATTCATCTTGCAGTTTTTCGAGGTGAGGCCACGCCCCACGACACGGGCCTCACCAGGTGGCCCACATTTCCACCACCCAAACCTTGCCGCTCAGGCTGGCCAGGGTGGGGGTTTGACCGATGTGGTTGTACCAGGTACGGGCTTGGAGTTCGGGGGCCGGAACGCCCACGACATCGGTGGGCTCTTCGTCTTGGAAGGAGGGTTGCCAGGGCGCGGCCGTGGCACCCATGGCGCCCAAGCACACGAGGGCGGCGAGCAGGGGAAGGGGTGTACGCATGATGATGGCGCTGAGCTTGCAAGGCTTGCAAGTCTTGCGAGGAGCTGAGTACGAGTAGGCGAGTAGGAAAGGAGTCTGGGCCGAACCCAGGCCCCCATTGTACCCGCCCAACCCGATCAGGCGGGTGCGTCGATCCGCTCAAGGGGGGTGCGTTTCCACCAAACGATCAGCCCCGTCGCCACCCCCGCCAAGCCCAGGGCCAGGCCCCACCAAATCCCCCGAATCCCCATGTCCATGCGGAAGGTCAAGAACCAGCCCAAGGGCAGAGCCAGTGGCCAATATCCCAGGAAATTGAAGAAAGCCGACGCCCGGGTTTGGCCGGCCCCGCGCAGTACCCCGCTGCCCACGACCTGGATCCCGTCGAAGATCTGGAACGCGGCCGCGATCGGCAGGATGCTGGCCGCCGCCATTCTTACATCGATTTCACCCGCGTTTGTGTACAGCCAAGGCAGTTCGTGGCGCCCGAAGTAGAACACCAGCGCAAAGCAGGCCATCGTCCCCGCCCCCATCCCAAAGGCCCAACGGGCCGACCGCCGTGCCCGCTCCAGGCGTCCCTCGCCGATCAGGTTGCCCACCCGTGCCGAAGCCGCCAACCCAATGCCGAGCGGCACCATGAAGGTGATGCTGGCCATGTTGAGAACCACCAAGTGCGCCGACGCCGCCGTGGTCCCCAGCCTGCCCGCAAACAAAGTCGACAGCCCGAAAGCGCCGATCTCGAACGAAACCTGGAATGCCACCGGCAAGCCCAGCCAAAACAGCTGCCGCAGCGCCGCTCCATCGCGCGCGGCCGGAACCAACCCCAAGCGCGGCACCACGTGGTGTTGCTTGCGCATCAGGTAGGCCACCAAACCCGCCGCCATGGCTGCACGCGTGATCGAGGTGGCCACCGAAGCCCCCACAAGCCCCATTTCCGGGGCACCCGCGTGCCCGAAGATCAACACCCAGTTGAGCAGCACGTTGAGCGCGTTGGCCCACATGGCGTGGAACAGGATCGGCTTGACGATGCGCCGGCCTTGCAGCCACTGGCGCGAGACCGTGAAGATCATCAAGAACGGCGCGGAAGGGCACAACCAGCGTGCATAGGCTCCCCCGGCATGGGCTAGCGCCGGATCCTGGCCGGCGAGCAGCAGGAAGTCCTCGGTCCACCACCAAGCGAGCATCAAGAGCGGCGTGAGGATGGCTGCCAAGACCCAGCCCTGCCCGAGAACCGCCGCAATGCGTTTGCGGTCGCCCGCGCCGTGGGCTTGGCTGACGATCGGATCCATGCCAAACAGGATCCCGCTGGCGAACATAGTGGTGCCCTGCAGCCACACCAAAGCCAGCCCCATGGCGGCCAAGTCCTCCTTCGAACGATGCCCGATCATCAGCGTGTCCACCGCCGACATCGAGAACATCGTCAGGTTGGTGAAGATGATCGGGATCGCGAGTCGGAACAGCACCCACCACTCGCGGCGTTCCTCGGGGTCGGTGCTGTGCATGGGCCGAAGATAGCGGGGGCCCAGTCGATTCGCGTAGGGTTCCCCTTGGGAAAGGAGCTCGGCCCCAGAGGTTCCGGGCTGCGACCCAAAGCAGGGCCCTGCTACCATGGGCGTCGTTCGCCCTGCCGCCCATGAAGCTCTTCCTCACCCTGTTCGCGACCGGTTGTTTGGTTGGCTGCGGCCCCAAGACCCAGGCCATTCGGGGTTTCTACGGCGAAGGCCTCTCGTTGCGCATGGACGGCCGGGTGTCGGTGGATGCGGACGGGGTCCAGCGGGCAGAAGGCGTTTGGACGTTTCGCTACCCGGATGGGTCGCTGCAAGCCCAGGGGCGGTTCGTGCATGGGGCGATTCCCGGGCCTGCGGATTTCCTGCCCGACCGGACGCGCGTTCCCGAGCTGGGCCGCGAGGGGACTTGGAAGGCCTACCTGCCCGACATGGTGCCCGAGTGGGAGGGGGACTATGCCAGCGGCAAGCGCAACGGGATCTTCTCCTTCTGGCACGCCAACGGCCAACTCCGCCTGCGGGCGCGGTTTGAGGCGGGCAAGGAAACCGGCCCCTTCCGGGTGTACTACGAGAACGGCGCGCTCGCTTTCAGCGGTCGTTTCGACCAGGGGCAACTTGAAGAACAGTATGAGGTCTACCACCCCCAGGGCCAGCTGCTCGAACAAGGCGAATGGCAAGCGGGCGGGCGCGTCGGGTTGCATCGCGTCTGGGATGAGTTGGGCGTGCTGCGCGAAGAGTCGGTCTATCGCCAGGGCCAGCTGACCGGGTTGCGTTCGATTTGGGATGGCAGCGGCAACCTGCTTTTGATGGGGCTCTACCTCGATGGGCGGCCGAACGGCGAGATGACTTTGTTCCACTCCAACGGCAACAAGAAGTCGTTCGGCTTGTACCAAGCGGGTCAGCGCGAAGGGGTGCACGTGGCCTGGGACTACCAGGGCAACAAGATCGCGGAAGTCGAGTACCGCGCCGGCTTGCCCACCGGGCAAGGGACCACCTTCTACGCGGGGGGCCAAAAGGCGGTGGAAGGGGCCTTCGAAGGCGGCCTACCCGTTGGGCGGCACCGCATCTGGAGTGACACCGGCGAGATCCTCGGCGAGGGGCAATACGGCGGGCTGCAGGACAGTGCCACCGGCCCCAGTCGGTGGAAGTTCTGGCGATCGACGGCAGGGACTCCGACGGCAGCACCGGTCCCGCCCAAGTCCGAGTGATCCGAGTTGGATCGGGCTTCGCCAAGGAATGGTGGGGCCTGGCTCGGACTGGGCTTTTCATTGCAACTAGTCGCACGTGCCATAGGATCCGGCTATACTTAGCCCGCCTCCCATGCCGTGGAGCTTGCGTCGTCCCGTTCATGAAGCTATCTACCCGGATTCTCTGCGCATTCGCCCTATTCCTCGGCGGAGTCACGCTCTTGCATGGGGGCCTCAACCACGGCTGGTTCCAGGACCGCACCCGTGCGCGTTTGACGGTGGCCCACCTCCCCGTGACATGACACCTCACGTGTCCGGTGACCAGTTGGGTCAGCGAGCATTCCGATTCGGGAACGCTGTTTGAGTCGAAGCGCTACACGAACTTTCCGTCCATGGTCGAGGACCTGCAGGCGGGCAATTTGCACGCCGGGTTTGTCTTGGCGCCTTTGGCCATGGTCCTTGCGCGCGAGGGCACCAAGCCGGTCAAAATCGTGCACTTGGGCCATCGGGATGGGACCTGCATCGTCGTCGGCAAGGACTCGCCCTACCACACCTTTGCCGACCTGCGCGGGAAGCGCGTGGCCATCCCGCACCGCTATTCGAACCAGCGCATCCTGATCGAACGGATGAAGGAACAGGCCGGCTTTGGCGATGGGGACATCACCTTGATCGACTTCCCCCCGCCGGAAATGCCGGCTGGGCTCAAGGCGGGGCAATTCGAGGCGTACATCGTGGGCGAACCCCATGCGGCGCGCGCCGAGCTTGGGGACTTCGGTCGCATTCTCTACTACACCAAGGACGTTTGGCCCAACTTCATTTCGTGCGTGTTGGTCGTGACCCAGGAATTGATCGACACCCAGCCGGAGTTGGTCCAGGAGCTGGTGTCGGGCATCACCGCGTCGGGTGAGTGGATGGATCGCGGGCCCTCGGATCGGTTGATGACCGGGTTGTATGTGCCCGGGGAAGCCCATGCGAGTTTGACGGGCAGCGAGACGCCCTTGGCCCAACGCCTGATCGACATCCCCGCTGGCTTTGGAACCTCACCGCGCATGCAGGCGGCCCAAATCGGAGGCCTGTTCTACGGCCAGCCCCCCGAGTTGCTCAAGTACGTGTTGTCCAAGCCGCCCGATCGGGTGAAGTACACCAGCTTGGACCTCAACCGCGAGGACTTCGCCGAGATCCAGCGCTACGCCGAACGGCTGGGCTTCTTTTCGAAGCGCCCCGTGACCGAAGCCGATCCGTTTGGGTTTGATGATTACTGCGACGGTCGCTTTGAGAAGGCCACGCACCGGTCTTTGCCGCTGCGGCCGCTTTCGGCCGAGGCCTTGGAGGCGTCGAAGTGAGCGCTTTGGGGTCGGGGTCTTGGACTCAAAGGTTGCTGCTCGGTGCCCTGGGGCTCGGGGGGTTCTTGGTCGCTTGGCAATTGGCCACCTGGGGCAATGGCATCACCGATGTGCCCGGTCCGCGGCTGACCTTTCAGGGATTGGTCGAATTGGCCACGGCGGGGGTGCTTTGGAAGAACATCGTGGCTTCCGTGTTCCGGGTGGCTTGGGGCTTCTGTTTGGCAGCCGCCGTTGGCATCCCGCTCGGGATGTGGATGGGCTGGAGTCGCCATGGGACGCTCCTGCTCAATCCTTTGATCCAAACCCTGCGCCCGATTTCGCCGATCGCGTGGATTCCGTTTGCCGTGGTCATCTTTGGCGGTTCGGACTTTTATCTGCGTGGCCGGATCCTGTTTGACGCGTCGGATTCTTCCGCGATCTTCCTGATCTTCCTGGCGAGCTTCTTTCCCATCGTGACCGCGACCACCTCGGCAGTGCAGTCGATCGAGCAGAAATACCTGCGCTCGGCGGCCAATTTCGGGGTGCGCGGGGTCCAACTGCTGCGGCGCGTGATCCTGCCTGCGGCTTTGCCCCAAATCCTGACGGGGCTCCGGCTCGCTTTGGGGATCGCGTGGGTGGTGATCGTGGCTGCCGAAATGCTGGGGGTTACCAGCGGCCTGGGTTTCCAGGTCAATGATTCGCGCAACAACCTGCGCATGGACTATGTCGCCGCCGCCATGGTGGTGATCGGTTTGGTGGGTTTGGGTTTGGACCTGGCCATGAGCAGCCTCGAATCCCAAGCCCTGGCGCGTAGGGGGATGTCCCGTCGATGAGCACCGAATCCACACAACGCGAAAAGATTCGCGTCCAAGGCGTCTACAAATCCTTCGCCACCAAGAAGGGAACCGTGCAGGTGCTCGATGGCGTGAACCTCAGCGTGCGCGAGGGCGAATTCCTCGCGATTGTCGGCCCATCGGGTTGCGGCAAGTCGACCCTGCTCAACTGCATGGCGGGCTTCGAACGCATTTCGCAAGGATCGATCCAAATCGACGGCGTGGAAGTGCAGCACCCCGATCCCAAACGCGTGTTCGTGTTCCAGGAGACGGGCATTTTTCCCTGGCTCAGCGTGTGGGACAACGTCGGGTTTGGTGTGCAGGGTCTGGGCTACGAGGCCAAGCACGAGCACGTGATGAAGTACATCCGGTTGGTAGGGCTCGATGGCTTCGAGAAGTCCCTGCCCGCCGAGCTGTCGGGCGGCATGAAGCAGCGCGTCGAATTCGCGCGGGCGTTGGCCGTCGAGCCCGACGTGCTGTATCTCGACGAACCCTTTGGAGCTTTGGACGCGTTCACGCGCATCGAAATGCGCCGCGAAATCGTGCGCATCTGGCGCGAAACGGGCAAGACGTGCATCCTGGTTACCCACGATGTGGCGGAAGCCCTTGAGCTCGCCGATCGCGTGGCGATCATGACTCGGCGACCGGCCGTGGTGCATTCGGTCATGGAAGTCGACCGGCCCCGCCCACGCGACTCGGATGACCCCGCCTTCCGCGAATGGAAGGACCAGATCTTTTCGATCCTGGGTGTCGAGCGCAGTGTTTAGGGGCCCGCATCCAACAGCCCTAGGCGAAGGGCTCCCTCCGCGGCGTTGCGGAATCGACGGACCCTGGGGGTGCTTCCGGGATTGGCCCGCGGCCTAGCCAGGACTCACCATGGGGTGCCGCTGAGGCGGCCTGCCCCAATCTGAGACGGGAGCCCAACCTGGTTAGGCCGGACCTCCCCGATTCTTGCCCATTTCTTAAGAGCGGGGCAATCGCCCTTTATCCTCAGTCCTTATTATCCCTGCCGCAAAAGCCGCTTGGGCACACGCCCCTGGGCTGGCGAACCTCTCCTAACCAACCACCATCTCCTCTCCATCTCCGCAATGAAAGCAATCCTTCTCCCCCTGACCGGGCTCGCCCTGGTCGCCGCCGCTTCGGCGCAAGCCACCATCAACGAATTCCGCGTCGACCAGGCCGGTACGGACAACGACGAGTACTTCGAGCTGCTCGGCGCCCCGGGCACCGACCTCACCGGCCTGACCTACATCGTGATCGGTGACGGTTCGGGCGCCTCGGGTACCATCGAGTGCGTCATCGACCTGACCGGTCAAACGATCCCGGCCTCTGGTTTCTTCGTCTGCGCGGAGTCCACCTTCACCTTGGGCACTCCCGACTACACCGTTGCCGGCACCGCGCTCAACTTCGAAAACAGCGACAACGTCACCCACTTGCTGGTTTCCGGCTTCACCGGCGCCAACGCCGACGACCTGGACACCGACGATGACGGCATCCTGGACGTCACCCCGTGGACTGCGGTCGTCGACAGCGTTGCGCTGATGGGAACCGCCGCCAGCGAGATGATCTACAGCACCACCGTCGTGGGTCCCGATGGCACCTTCGTTCCCGGACACGTGTTCCTTTGCTCGGCGGGTTGGGAGATTGGCCAGTTCGACGTCGTCGGTGGCCAAGACACCCCCGGTGCGGCCAACGCGTGCGCCGGCCCGGTCAACATCGTTTCCTTCTGCGATCCGGCCAACAACAACTCCACCGGTTTCCCGGTGAACATGACGGGCGCCTTCGGTAGTGGCGTCGGCAGCGACCTGCACCTGGAGGCCACCGGCGGCCCGAACGCGGAGTTCGGCTACTTCCTGATCGGCACCGCGGCTGAAACCGCTGCGCCCCTGGCGGTCAGCAACGGCCTGCTTTGCTTGTCGGTCACCGGCGGCAACAGCTTCGGTCGCTACAACATCGGCGGCGGCGACCTGAACTCGGTCGGACAATTCGACGCGAGCGGCGTGATGCAAAACCTGGTCAGCACCTCGACCACCGGAACCGGCTACGACGTTCCGTTGGCCATCCCGCTGTCCGGCGCGACCACCATCATGGCGGGCGAGACCTGGCACTTCCAAATGTGGTACCGCGACGGTGCCGCTGGTGCGGGCACCTCGAACCTGTCGAACGGCTTGTCCGTGACCTTCTAGTCCGGCTGCGCCCGGCAAACAAAGGCCCGCTTCCCCATTGGGGAGGCGGGCCTTTGTGTTTTAGGATCCCCCCATGCCCGAACGCGCGCCGCTGGAGTACGTCATTGCCAACCTGGGCACGCCTGCCGAAGCCAGCGAGCAAGGGGTGCGTGCGTTCCTGCGCGAATTCCTGGGCGACCCCATGGTGGTTGAGTACCCGCGCTGGTTCTGGATCCCGCTGCTCAACGGGGTGATCCTGCGCAAGCGCCCCGTGCGCATCGCCAAGCTGTACGCCAGCATTTGGCAGCCGGGTGGATCCCCGCTCAGAGTCCAAACCGAGTCGTTGGCGGCCGCGCTGCAGGCGGCCGCGCCCGAGGGCACTTGGGTTTCCAGTGCCTATCGCTACGGCGCGCCGAACATCGCGGAGCGTCTCGAGCGGGCGTTCCAACGGGCCGAGCGCGTGGTGTTCACCAGCTTGTTTCCCCAACGCACCGCCTCGTCTTCGGGGTCGGCCGATGCGGAGGCGCGGGCAGTCGCCCACAGGCTCGGCGCCAGCGACCGTCTCGAGCTTCGCCCCTTGGATCCGACCCATGGGGACTACGTGGAGGCCCTGGCCGACCGCATCCTCGCCAGCCAAAGCCAGTTTTCGGGCGGGCGCGCCGAGCACCTCTTGGTTTCGTTCCACAGCATTCCGGCCGGGGTCGATCGACGTGAAGGGCGGCGTTACACCCGCGACTGCGAAGCCACGTACGAGGCGCTCCTACAGCGGCTCGATTGGGATCCAACCCACGCCAGCTTGGCGTACCAATCGGTCTTCGGCCCCGCGAAGTGGGTCGGGCCCGCCACCAGCAAGCGCTTGGCGGAGCTGGGGCAAGAAGGCATCGAACGGCTCCTGGTTTGCATGCCGGGATTCTTGACCGATGGCCTCGAGACCCTGGAAGAGATCGCCGTCGAGGGCTTGGCCACCTTCCAAGCGGCCGGCGGTCGCGAAATGATCGCGGTTCCCGCCCTCGCCGATCATCCAAGCCTGATCCGAGCCATTCTGGACCCGAATCGGGTCGCGATCCGCCCAGCAGAGGCCATCGCCGCCAAAAAATAGGCGCTGTGACACGGCTGTGACACGGCGCGGTCGATGCTTGGCTATCACCCGCCTATGGATCGGCTCGCAGTCATTGGCCTCTCGTGGCGCCATGCGGATTCCGCCTGGGTCGCCCGCTGTACGGTACCGCCGGAGCAACGCGCTCCTCGGTTGCTGGAATGGTCCGAGCGCTTCGGGGTGGACGAACTCTTGTACCTCGCCACCTGCAGTCGGGTCGAACTGGTGCTGCGCTCGCACGCGCCGATGGATTTGGCCAGCATCCGTCGGGCGCTGTTCGAGGCCTGGGTTGGCCGTCCGAGCACCCCGGGCGAAGCCGAGCGATGGCTGCGGGTTTGGCACGGGGAAGGGGCGGCCGAGCACCTGTTGATGGTGGTCACCGGTTTGGATTCCGCCCAAGTGGGGGAGACCGAGATCCTGGGCCAGTTCCGTTCGGCGTTGGCCCTGTCGCGCGACCTCGATCTGGCGGGCGGCATGCTCGGCTGGTTGGCCGACGAAGCCCTGCGCACAGCGCGCAAGCTGCGGCTCTCGACCGGCATCGACCAAGGCCAAACCTCGCTGGCGCAGATCGTGCTGCGACATCTCCGCTGCGAGCAGGCACGCCAGCCATGGCCCGTTGGCTTGCTGGGGGTTTCCCCGATGACCGAGCGCTGCGCGGTGGATCTTGCCGCAGCGCGCATTCCGGTGGTGTGGATCAATCGTGATCCGGTCCGCGCCCAGCAGGCCCTGGCGCGCAGCGGAGCGTCGGGCACGAGTCTCGCGTTGGACGACTTCCGCCAAGCGCCGCCGGCATTGGCCGCTCTGGTCAGCGCCACGGGGGCTCCCGGTCCGGTGCTCGAAGGCTCCACGCTGCGCGCTCTCGGGATCCGGAATCCGAGTACCTTGGTGGTCGACCTTGCGGTCACCCCCGACGTGGATCCGGCCGCAGCCCAGGCCGCAGGGCTGCGACGCCTCGGGATCGACACCATCCTGGCCGAGGCCCAGGCCGCTAGCCAGGTGCGTGAAGCCTCTGCGGTCGAAGCGCGGCTCGGGATCGACGACGCGCTCGAACACCTGCGCGAGTTGTGCGGGGCCCAGGCCCTCGGGCCCATGGCGAAGGCGATCCAGGCCCACTACCACAAGGCTGCTCAAACGGCGCTCGAACGGTTGTTCCGTACCGAACTCCACGATCTGCGCGACGACCAACGGGCGAGCCTGCTCCAGTGGAGTCAGCAGTGGGCGGGGCACATGGCGCACCTGCCCACCACCGGGCTGCGCGAGGTCGTCCGCGAACACGGACCGGCGGTGCTCGACGCGTATTTGCGCCACGCACAACCCGAATTGGCCCGGGACATCGAGCGCGCCATGGCGCTCCAGCTCGAATCGCAAACCAAAGGAGGGGCCGCTTGAAGCTACGCCTGGGAACCCGAGCCTCCGACCTTGCCCAAGCGCAGAGTCGGCGCATCGCGCGCCATTTGGTCGCCCGCGGGCACGAAGTGGAATTCGTGTTGATCAAAACCGAAGGCGACCGCGACCAAACCCGTCCCTTCCTCGACCTCGGTCCCGCAGGCCTCTTCGTGCGCGCTTTGGAGGATGCCCTGCTCGACAGCCGCATCGATCTGGCGGTGCACAGTTTTAAGGATGTGCCCTCGCTCACCCCGAGCGAGCTGGCCATCGCCGCCATGCCCGAGCGCCTGGATGCGCGCGACCGATTGATCCTGCAAGCCCACGCGCACGATCCCGAGGGGGCCGGCGGGCTTCCGATCCGCCAGGGAATGCGCGTGGGTACGGCCTCGGCGCGGCGCGTCGCGCTCCTGCGTGCGCTGCGACCCGACCTCGAGGTGGGTTTGTTGCGCGGCAACGTGCCCACGCGCTTGGCCAAATTGACCGGCGTGCCCTTCGACGCGATCTTGCTAGCCACGGCGGGTTTGTTGCGGCTCGATGATGCCACGGCTCTGGGCGAGATCCCGGACTTCAGCCGGCGCGAATTCGTGGAAGTCGACCTCGACCCCACTCGCTTTGTACCCGCCGCTTCGCAGGGGGCCCTGGCCTTGCAGATCCGTGCCGAAGACGAAGCGGCATGGTCTGCTGTGCACCCGCTCGACGATGCCCCCTCCCACCGGGCGGTGCACGCAGAGCGTCGCTTGCAAGCGCTGGTGGAAGCCGGTTGCCAAGTGCCTTTCGGGGCTTGGTGTGAAGCCCAGCCCGATGGGGTTTCGCTGGCGCTGCACGGATTCTTGGAACGCGACGGGCGCGCGCGTTGGACGCACACGACCGGCGTCGATCCCGATGCGCTCGCGCAGGTGGCTCTGGCGGAACTCCTGGGCGAGGGAGCGCCTTCGTGATGGCTGCCCAAAGCTTGACGGTTTGGCTGACGCGTTCGCGGGCTGGCAACCAGGCTTGGCGCCCCAAGCTGGAGCAAGCGGGCTGGAACGTGGCATGCCTCGATACACTGGACTTCGAGCCCCTCCCGATCGAAAGCGAAGCCTTGGCGCAAGGATTGTCCGCAGCGGATTGGGTGCTGTTCGCTTCGCCCCGGGGCGTGCAGGTGCTTGCGCAAAGGGGTTGGGCTCCTGAGCCGGGCCAACGGCTCGGGTGCGTGGGGCCCGCGACCGCCGAGGCCATCGAGCTCGCTTGGCGCGGGCCCGATTTGGTAGCGGAGGGTGCGACCGGCGAAGCCCTGGCCCAGGAACTGCTGGCCATCCCCCTCTGGCAGAGTGCGACCGTGGTGTGCGCCCAGTCCAGCACCGGCGAACCCGCCCACACCCTTGGCGAGGCCGGCAAACAGGTGCTGGTCTTGCCGGTGTACCGAACCTATGCCCGGCCGCTGCCCAGCGCCATGCCGAGTTGGCGAACCGGCGACGTGGTGCTCGTCGCCAGCCCCTCCGCCGTGAACTCGCTCTTGAACCACTTCGGCCCCGGTGCTGGCTTGCGCTGGGTCAGCATCGGGCCCACCACCAGCCAAGCCTTGCGCGCGCAGGGCATCGAGCCCGCCGCGCAGGCGGCTGCACGCACCATCGACGCGCTGCTTGCAGCCCTGGATCTTTTGGAGGCCCGCCATGAACGCTGATTCCCAAACCCACGGGGCCCCGCTCCAGCCGATCCGCCCGCGCCGGCTGCGCACCAGCGCAGTGCTGCGCGAGGCGGTGTGCGAAACCCGGGTCCACCCCGCGCAGTTGATCCAACCGCACTTCGTGCTCGACCAGGACTCGGGCGAAGAGCTGATTCCGTCGATGCCGGGAATCGTGCGCCACGGCCGCACCGAATTGCTGCGCCAGGTGGAAGCCGATTGGAAGCTCGGGTTGCGCAGCGTGCTCTTGTTCGGATTGCCCAAGCAGGGCGGTAAGGACAGCACCGGATCGGCCAGCTCGGACCCGCTGGGTCCGGTGCCCCAGGCCGTGCGCGAACTCAAACGCGCCTTCGGTCCAGACCTCGTGGTGATGACCGATGTGTGCCTGTGCGCCTACACCGATCACGGGCACTGCGGCGTGCTGGCGGGCGGCAAGATCGACAACGACGCTTCGTTGGGCTGGATCGCCGACGCGGCCCTGGCCCATGCCCAGGCGGGGGCCGACTTCGTCGCACCGTCGGACATGATGGACGGGCGCATTGGCGCGATCCGCGCGCGGCTCGATGGGGAGGGGTTGCCCGACGTGGGCATCCTGGCCTACTCGGTCAAGTACGCCTCGGCTTACTACGGGCCCTTCCGCGAGGCGGCCGATTCCGCGCCTGCCCATGGGGACCGACGTAGCTACCAAATGGACCCGCGCAATGGGCGCGAGGCCCTGCGCGAGGTTGCCTTGGACGAACAAGAAGGTGCGGACATGATCATGGTCAAACCCGCTTTGGCGTACCTGGATGTGATTTCTAGGGTGCGCGGCGCTACGCAGTTGCCGGTCGTGGCCTACAACGTCTCGGGCGAGTACTCGGCCGTCAAGGCCGCCGCCATGGCGGGTTGGCTCGATGAGGGCCAGGTCGTCCGCGAAAACCTCCACGCGATGGTCCGCGCAGGTTCGGACCTCGTGATCACCTACCACGCGCGTGCTGCGCTCCAACAGGGTTGGCTATGAGCAAACAACACATGGCATCGTCGAGTGAGTTGTACCAGCGGGCTTGCGCGCTGCTTCCCGGGGGCGTGAGTTCCCCCGTGCGCGCGTATGGGGCGGTTGGCGGTGAGCCGCCCGTCATGGTGCGCGGGGAAGGGGCGTACATTTACGACGCCGATGGGCGCCAGTACCTGGATTTTGTCCAGTCGTGGGGGCCGCTGGTCTTGGGGCATGCTTACCCCGACGTAGTGCAGGCGATCATCGAGCAGGCCCGCTTGGGGACCACCTTCGGAGCTCCTTGCGAGGGCGAGGTGACCTTGGCGGAAACCGTGCACGAGCTGACAGGGATCGAGTCCTTGCGCTTTGTGTCGTCGGGAACCGAGGCCACCATGAGCGCGATCCGCTTGGCGCGTGGGGCCACAGGGCGCGACAAGGTGCTCAAGTTTGCCGGTTGCTACCACGGACATGCCGATCACCTTTTGGTGAGCGCCGGGTCGGGCTTGGTGACCTTCGGCGAGCCGTCGTCGGCGGGCGTGCCCAAGGCCTTCACCGAGTGTACGCTGGTCCTGCCGCTCGACGACGAGGCGGCGCTCTGCCAGCTGTTCGCCGAGCAAGGACACGAGATCGCCGCGGTCATCATCGAGCCGATTCCGGCCAACAATGGGCTTTTGGTGCAACGGCCGGAGTTCTTGAAGACCTTGCGCCGATTGACCCGCGAATCGGGAACGGTGTTGATCTTCGACGAGGTGATCTCGGGTTTCCGCATCGCCCCCGGTGGCGCGGCCGAGCAGCTCGGGATCGAACCCGACATGGTGTGCTACGGCAAGATCGTGGGGGGCGGGTTGCCCGTGGGCATGTTCGGCGGCAAACGGGCGCTGATGAACCACTTGGCGCCCCTGGGTCCGGTCTACCAGGCAGGTACCCTGTCGGGCAACCCCTTGGCTATGGCGGCGGGTCAGGCGACCTTGCAGGCCCTGCGCTCGTTGGGGGGCTGGGATCGGTTGGAGCAGCTGGGCCAGCACCTGGAGCGGTTGGTGGGACCCCTGCTCGCAGCGCGCGGCTACTCGCTGGTCCGCCAGGGCTCGTTGTTTTGGATGAACCTGCAAGCGGGGGAGCCTCCGCGCTGCGCGGAGTGCATCCACGAGGATTCCGCCGCGCGCTATCGCCCCATCTTCCACAGCCTGCTCGCCGAGGGCATTGCGCTGGCTCCGTCGGCCTACGAAGTGGGTTTCCTGTCGCTGGCCCACACCGAGGCGCAGATCGACCACTTTGCCGAGGCCTTGGGGCGCGCGTTGGCTAGGGTACCCGCCGTATGAAATCGATCGATCGAGGCGGACGGGGGTTGATGATCACCATGGCGGTGCTCTTTGGGGTGTGTTTCTTGCAAGCCACCTATTGGGTCATCGACCAAGATCGTCACGCCCAACGGGTGCACAGCCAATTGATTGGCTTGCTCGAGGACGAAGTGCGCTGGGCCAACCAAGTGCTCGATCCCGAAACCCGTGCGCTTTGGTCGCAGCAACACCCGCACCTGCGCGTGGTCGAGGGCCAGGTGGTCATCGATCCTGCGCGCCTGGAGAGCCTCGATCGTGAGCGCAACAGCCGCATCAATCGCTATCGCTGGGAAGGGGGCTTCTTCTTGGTGGTTCTGCTGCTGGGAACCGGAGTGCTCATCCGCACTCTGCGCCAACACGGGATCCTTTTGCGGCGGCAACGAAACTTCCTGGCCTCGGTCGGGCACGAGTTGAAGAGTCCCTTGGCCAGCATCAAGCTCGCGGCCGAAACGCTCGAGTTGCGACGGCCCGATCCCGATTCGGTGGCCCGCATCAGCGGGCGCATGTTGCAGGACGTCGCGCGGCTCGAAGGGTTCGTGGACAACATTCTGGAGACTTCGCGACTCGACGCAGGTTCCCATCCGTTGCATCGCCAAGAGTTGGCCTTGGAACCTTTGGTCGGCGAGTTGGTGGAGTCGATGCGCACGCGCTATCCCGAGGTCCGCATCGATTTCCAACGGGAACATGGTGCGACGATCTTTGCGGATGTGCAGGCCACGCGCGCCGTGGTGCAGAACCTGTTGGACAATGCTTGCAAGTCAATCCGCGCCGCCGCCCATGGGCACGTGACGGTCACTTTGCGCAGCGTCGAGTCCACGGTGCACCTCGAAGTGCTCGACGAGGGACTCGGTTTCGATCCGAAGGAAGCCTCGCGGCTGTTCGAGCGCTTCTACCGCACGGGGGACGAAATGACCCGCACCACCAAGGGCAGCGGCCTGGGACTGTACATCGCCCATTCGGCCATGGAACTCGAAGGAGGCAAGCTGCGTGCCCACAGCGAAGGGGCAGGCATGGGCGCGCTGTTCGTGGCCGAGTGGCCCACGTACTCCCGAACGGAGGCCCTCGCATGAGCGCAGCGGCTCGCATTTTGGTCGTCGACGACGAGGAGACCCTCGCCGCTGGCATCGCGGAAAACCTGACTGCCGAAGGCTACGAGCCCAAGGTGGTGGGGGATGGGCTGCGCGCCTTGGAGTGCCTACGTAGCGAGGTGTTCGACTTGGTTTTGCTCGATGTGATGATGCCGGGCCTCGATGGTCTGGCCGTCTGCAAGACGCTGCGCGAGGAGGGCAACCAGGTTCCGATCCTGTTCCTCACCGCCCGGGGATCGACCGAGGACCGCATCCGTGGTTTGGAGTCGGGGGGCGACGATTACCTCGCCAAGCCCTTTGCCCTGCGCGAACTGTTGTTGCGCGTCCAAATCATCCTGCGCCGGGTGCACTGGTACCGGGGCGATGCGGCCGAGAGCGACGCCCAACGCCCGTTGGCTTTTGGGGGCAACGAGTTCAGCTACCGCACCTACAGCGGGTCTTCCTGGGATGGCCACGAACAGCACCTGCCCCACAAGGAAGCGATGATTCTCAAGACCCTCGCGGACCGCAACGGCGAGGTGGTCTCGCGCGAGTTCATCCTGGAGCAGGTCTGGGGCTACGAAGCCTACCCTTCGACCCGCACCATCGACAACTTCATCGTGCGTCTGCGCAAGCGCTTCGAGCGCGAGCCCGATCGACCCCGACACATCCACACCGTACGCGGGGTGGGCTATCGCTTCACCACCGAACCGGAGGACCTTTCATGAATGACCTCTTTGTGCGCGCCCTGCGCGGAGAAACCACCGAACGCCGTCCGTTGTGGATCATGCGCCAAGCCGGACGCTACTTGCCGGAGTACCGGGCCCTGCGGCGCGAGCACAGCTTCGAGGAGATGTGCGGCTCGCCCGCATTGGCTGCGGAGGCCACGCTGCAGCCCATGGCGCGCTTCCCGCTCGATGCGTCGATCGTGTTTGCGGACTTGATGAGCCCCGTTTCCGCGCTTGGGATCGACTTCCACTTCGATCCGGGCCCGATCATTCCCAAGCCCCTGCGGACCGCCGCCGCGATTCGTGCCTTGCGCGTGCCTTCGCCCGCGGAGATTGCCCCCGAAGTGCCCGCGACCCTGGCTCTGGTCAAGAAGGGCCTGGCGGGCCGCGCCAACCTGATCGGGTTTGCGGGTGCACCTTGGTCGATCGCTGCCTACTTGGTCGAAGGCAAGGGCGGCAAGGGCTTCCCGATGCTGCGCGCGCTCTTGGCCGAAGACGAAGTCGTCTTTGGTGAGCTGATGAACACCCTAGCCGAGCTGTGCAGCGCCTATGCGATCGAGCAATTCCGCGCGGGGGCGGATGTGATCCAGATCTTCGACTCGTGGGCGGGCCTGTTGTCGGAAGCGATTTACGACCAACACATTCGACCGCACTTGGAACGCATGCTGGGGACGTTGCGCGACGCGGGGATCCCGACCATCTACTTTGCCCAAGGCGCGCCGCACCTTCTGCACCGTCACCGCGAGCTCCCCTGCGATGGGCTTGGGCTCTGCTGGCGGACGGACATGGCCCAAGCCCGCCGCACGATCCCGATCGGGGTCCCCGGGGGCAAGGCGCTGCAAGGCAACCTCGACCCGTCGATCCTCTTGGCCGGGCCCGAGCCCACGCGACGCGCCATCGCGGAGCTCTTGGAAGCCGTTCCCGCCCACGGCCACCTGGTCAACCTGGGCCACGGCATCCTTCCCGAGACCCCGATCGAGAGCGTGCAAGCCATCGTCGACGCCGTCCACGCCGAAGCCAGCCACGACGCGGGGGTGTCCGCATGAAACCCCAGGATCGCCCCAGCGAACGCGCGGACATCGCCGCGCTGATCGAGCGCTTCGACCGTCCGGGACCGCGCTACACGAGCTATCCCACGGCGGTGGACTTCCAAGACGGCTTGACCGAGGCCCTGTACAAGCAACACCTGCGCCGGGCCAACGAGCAGCCCGACGAGCCCCTGTCGCTCTACATCCACCTCCCGTTTTGCGAGGCCCGCTGCCTTTTCTGCGCCTGCAATGTGATCATCAGTCCGGACAAGGGCAAGTCCCTGTCGTACCTCGATCTGCTCGAGCGCGAGGTCGAATTGGTCTGTGCCGAACTTCCCGATCGACGCAAGGTATCGCAACTGCACCTCGGGGGCGGTACCCCGACGTACCAGAGCCCGGACCAGCTGCGCAGGCTGCTGCGCTCGCTGGAAGCGCATTTCGAGTTCCTGCCGGGCGCCGAAAAGGCGGTTGAGGTGGATCCCCGCGTCACCACCCGCGAGCACCTCGAAGCCCTGGCGGAGTTTGGCTTCAACCGCATTTCGCTCGGGGTCCAAGACCTGACCGACGAAGTGCAGCAAGCCATCCATCGCGTGCAATCCGAGGAAATGACCCACAACCTCGTGCGCGTGGCGCGCGAGCTGGGCTTTTCGGGGGTCAACGTGGACTTGATCTACGGCCTGCCCAACCAAACCGTGCCGACCTTCGAGGCCACCGTGCAAGCGGTGATCGACATGGGTTGCGACCGGGCGGCGGTGTACTCGTTTGCCTTCGTGCCCTGGGTCAAGTCGCACCAAACCATGCTCGAGCACTCGAGTCTGCCCGAGCCCGAAGCCAAAGTGGCGCTCTTCGCTGCGGCGCGTGAGCGCTTCCTGGCGGCGGGTTTTGAGCCGATCGGGATGGACCACTTCGCCAAGCCCAGCGATGAGCTGGCCAAGGCCCGGGTGCAAAGGAGTTTGCGACGCAACTTCCAGGGTTACGCGGTGATCCCCGCGCCGGACGTGATCGGCTTGGGGATCTCGGCCATCGGCGATGTGGGCGGACTCTACGCCCAGAACACCAAGAAACTCAGCCGCTACACCCAGGCCATCGAATCCGGGCACCTGGCGATCGAGCGCGGGGTGGAATGCGACCGCGACGACCAAATCCGACGCGCGGTGATCCACGACCTGATGTGCAACTTCCGGGTCGACATCGCGGCGCACGAGGCGCGCTATGGGATCGACTTTGGCAGCTACTTCGCCCCGGACTTGGCGCTGCTCGATCCCTTGCAGGCGGAGGGCCTGGTAATGATCGCGCCCGAGAGCATCCAAGCCACGCCGATCGGTGAGCTGTTTGTTCGCAACCTCGCGATCTGCTTCGATCGTCGCCTGCGCGACTCGGGACCCAAGGCCGGCCCGACGTTCAGTCGGACCGTGTGATGGAAGCGCGGCATCTGGTGGTGGTGGGCGCGGGCATTTCGGGCCTGGCTGCGGCTTGGTCCGCCTGGCAGGCCGCGCAGGATTGCGGGCTGCCGCTACGCATCACGGTGCTGGAAGCGGGGCCCGCGGTAGGCGGCAAGGCCCAGAGTCGTTCGCATGGGGGCGATTGGTTGACCGAAGGCGGTCCAACTGGGTTCCTGGATGGGGAGCCAGCGCTCGATCGTTTGGTGGCACTGGCTGGATTGGACAAGCTGCCTGCCGAAGCAGCCGCCGCCCATCGCTTTGTGGTCTTGGGGGGCAAGCTGCGCGAGATCCATGCCCATCCGTTGCGCTTTGCAAAGAGTGGGATCCTCTCCCCGGGTGGTTTGCTGCGTGCTTTGTGCGAGCGTTGGGTGCCGGGCAAGCGCGGGGACCAGGACGAAAGCGTGTGGGACTTCGGTCGGCGACGGTTGGGTGCGCAGGTAGCGGACCGACTGTTGGGTCCGATGGTGCAAGGCGTGTTCGCGGGGGACGCCAAGGCGATCTCGTTGCCTGCGGCGTTCCCCAAGATGGCCGAACTCGAGCGCGAGTACGGCTCGCTTTTCCGCGCCCTGGGCGCCCGTCGCCGGGCCGCACGTAGGGCGCAGGGATCCGAAGCGACCGTAGGTGGGCCGGCGGGCCCTGGGGGGGTGCTGACCTCGTTTGCGGCTGGGTTGCAAGCGCTGCCGCTGGCTTTGGCGGAGCGTGCTCCCTTCGCGATCGAGTGTGGTCGTTCGGTCGTGCGCATCGAACCGATCGTCGCGCAGGCGAGCGGTGGCGCTCGGGAGCCCCGCTGGGTGGTGCATACAGCCACCGCTTCCGACGCGCTCGTGGCCGATGGCGTGATCTTGGCCACCGAGGGTTGGGCCAGCGCGCGCTTGCTGGGTAGCGTGGCTCCCGGGGTTGCGGCGGAGCTTGCAGGCATCGACTACCCGCCGGTGTCCGTGGTTTCGTTGGGCTACCCGCCCGGGGCAGCACGGCACTTTCCCGCTGGATTTGGCTGCTTGATTCCGCGCGGAGAAGCCCAGCGCGCGTTGGGCTTCTTGTGGGACAGCCAACTGTTCGCGGGGCGTGCGCCCAAGGGCCACGTGCTCGTGCGCGGGTTGTACGCCGGAGCGGTCGACCGCAGGGCGGCGGATTGGTCCCAGGAGACTCTGCTGTCCACGGCCCAAGGCGAAGTGGCCGCGTTGTTTGGGGTCCAGGCCGCGCCGCTATTGCGGACCAGCGTGCAATGGGCCCAAGCGATTCCGCAGTACCAATTGGGGCACCTCGCCCGGGTGCAAAGGGTCGAAGACGGTCTGCGCGCCCTGCAGGCCCAGCACGCACCGCTCGACTTGGCGGGCAATGCGCTGTACGGGGTGGCCTTTGGCAAGGCCGCGGCACGCGGCATGCAGGTGGGCGAAGCACGGGTCCGGGCTTGGGCGGCAATGGATTGAGGGGCTGGGTCCTGGTCGAGGGCCCCGCGCGATCGCTGGACGCACCCTTCGGCTGCATGGCCTAGGCCACGGTCGTTAGCATGGTTGCATGGGACATCCGACCGCAATCCACGAGCCTGCTTGGCTCTTGCGCAGCCTGGGCATTTGGGTCGCGTTGATCTTGGCCGAAGTGCTGCACGGGATGGCGCGCGCGGCGTGGCTCGTGCCGCATGTAGGCTTGCACCGTTCGAACCAGATCGGGGTGTTCAGCGGTTCGGCGATCGTGCTGGGGGTTGCCTACCTGGGTGTTCCATGGGTGGCCGCGCGCGGGAACCGGCGCTGGCTACGGGTAGGGCTACTCTGGTTGGTGCTCACGTTGGCCTTCGAAGCCGGGTTCGGGCACTTCGTGATGGGGCAGACTTGGCAGCGGTTGGCTGCCGATTACGATCCCGCCCAGGGGGGCATGCTGGGCCTGGGCATGTTGGTGCTCGCGCTGGCGCCCTGGTGGGTGGCGCGGGTGCGCGGGCTCGCTTGAGGTTGGGCCCGGTGGCCGCGCGGCTCAGCGCCGCAGTAGAGCTTTGCGTGCCGCGAGGACGCGCGCCTCGGCGCCTTCGAGCGTGCTGTCGGCGACCGTGAGGTGACCCATCTTACGCCCAGGTACGGGGCCTTCCTTGCCGTACAAGTGCAACCGCACGCCTGGATCTGCGAGGGCAGCGGCCCAGTTGGGGGGGCCGCCTTGCCACAGGTCGCCCAGCAGGTTGGCCATGGCAGCTGCGGGGACCGTGCGCTCCGTCGAACCCAAGGGCAGACCGCACACCGCGCGTACTTGCTGCTCGAATTGGCAGCAAACGTTGGCGTCGATCGTGATGTGGCCCGAGTTGTGCGGGCGGGGAGCCAACTCGTTGACCACCAGCGAATCGTCGTCGAGCAGAAACAGTTCGACGCACAGCACGCCCACCACGTCGAAGCCTTCCAAAATGCGTCGCGCCAGGTCCAGTGCCGCAGTACGAACCGCAGAAGCAACCGGTGCAGGGCTGAGGGTGATGTCGAGAATGTGGTTGCGATGGCGATTAAGCACCGGATCGTACAGCGCGATCGATCCGTCGAGGCCCCGGGCTCCGACCACCGAGAGTTCGGCTACGAACGGGATGAACCCTTCGAGTACGCAGGGTACGGAACCCAGCTCTCGGAATGCGTTTGCGAGGCCCGCGCGATCCTCCACGCGCCGTTGGCCGCGGCCGTCGTAACCCCACGAGGTGGTCTTGAGCACCCCCGGGAATCCCGGGTGCGCGGCGGCGGCGTCGAGATCGGCTTGGCTTTCGATGATTGCGAAGGGTGCGACGGGGATGCCCTTGGCTTCGAGCGCTCGCTTTTCGCGTCCACGATTTTGCGTCACGTGCAACAGCGCACCCGAGGGGCGCACGGGGGCGAATTCGGCCGCGGCCGCCGTTGCCTCGGAGGATACGTTTTCGAACTCGAACGTGACCACTTCGACGTCCTTGGCAAAGGCACGTACCGCTGCGAGGTCTTCGTAGGGTGCCCGGATTTCACGGTAGGCGATTTGGCCTGCGGGGGTGTCGTCTTCGGGCGCGAACACATCCACGCGGTAGCCCATGCGCCGTGCCGCGAGCGTGAACATGCGGCCCAATTGCCCGCCTCCCAGCACGCCCAGAACCGCGCCGGGGAGGATCGGAGCGCTCATTCGAGCACCTCCCGAGAAACCCGTTGCTCCTCGGCGTTGCGGTACTCGAGCAGTCGTTGGCGCAGTTCCGGGTGGTCGTGGGCAAGCATGCGGATGGCGAACAGGGCGGCGTTCTTAGCACCAGCTTCGCCGATGGCCAACGTGGCCACGGGAACTCCACCCGGCATTTGCACGATCGACAAAAGCGAGTCCACCCCGCGCAGGATGCGGCTCTCGACGGGAACCCCGAGCACCGGCAGCGGAGTCCAGGCGGCCAGCATGCCCGGCAAATGCGCCGCGCCTCCCGCACCGGCGATGATCAAACGCAGCCCGCGCCCTTCGGCTTCCTTGGCAAACGAGCGCAACAGTTCTGGGGTGCGGTGCGCGGAAACCACCCGCGCTTCGCGAGCGACCCCGAATTGGTCGAGCAGTTCCGCGGCATGGCGCATGGTGGGCCAGTCCGAACTGCTGCCCATCACGATGGCGACTTGGGGGGCGGATTGGGAATTCACGGCAATGCGGGTGTGGGAAAGGGCTCTTCGGGGGCCAGCGGAGCCCCTCGGCAGTGGGACCCTGCGCTGGGATACCCGATGGCTGCTTGGCAAGTCAACCCTACGGCACCCGCAAGCATCCAACTAGGCTTCGGAACTCGCTGGAACGCATGGTTTCGCAGCGCGCAAGCGTTTGGCCCATCCCGGCTCCAGGGTCGAGATCGAGTGTCGGCGACACCGGTGGGAACCCCATGCCAGTGGGATTACCGCAGCGGAATTTGGTATCACTCGCGTATGAAGCCTGCGATCGCTTGCCCGGTGGCCCCCGAAGGACAGGGCGTTACGTTCATTGAGCTGTTCTTCGATCTGGTCTTTGTCTTTTCGGTGACCCAAGTGGTGGGGCTCTTGCACCACGGTTTGGACTGGGTCCACGTGGGCCAGGCATTGCTCGTGTTTTGGCTGGTTTGGTGGGCATGGACGCAGTTCACCTGGGCTCTGAACGCCGCCGATACGACGCACACCACCGTTCAGGTAGGAGTGCTGGTGGCGACGGCCGTGACTTTTTTTATGGCCTCGGCCGTCCCCGACGCGTTCCGCGACAAGGGGCTGTGGTTTGGCGGTGGCTACGTGGCGGTGCGCCTAATCGGACTCGTTTTGTACGTCTGGGTGGTTGGGCGGGACGCCGACGCAAAACGCGCGGTGAAGACGTTTGCCTTGGCTTCGGTCCTGGGGCTTGTCGCTGTTTTGGCGGGCGCGTACTTGGGGGGCCCTTGGCAGTACGGGTTGTGGGGGGTCGCGATCGCGCTGGATGTGCGCGCGGCCTTGGGGTCGGTCCGGGTAGGAGGTTGGAGGCTTGCGCTCGAGCACTTTGCTGAGCGTCACGGGTTGTTTGTGATCATCGCCTTGGGGGAATGCCTGATCGTGGCAGCCCATGGGCTAGAGGCCGGGGCATGGACGGGAGGGCGTATCGGGACCGCCGTGCTCGCGGTCGGCGCCACCTGCGCCCTTTGGTGGACCTACTTTCCGCGCGCCAAGCCGGCTTTGGAGCGGGCTGTGGAAGCCAGCACCGGACTCAACCAGGTGGCCATCTTGCGCGATGTGTTCACCTTGGCGCACTTTCCCATGCTGTGTGGCGTGGTGGGTTTTGCCGTGGCCGTCGATCAGGCGATGACCCACTACGATCAGCCCTTTGGCATGGCTACGCGCGCTGCGTTGATTGCCGCCGTAGTTTTGTTCCAGGGCGGCATGGGGTTGGCGCTATGGCGTGCGGCGGGAAGTGCGCCTTGGATGCGTTTCTTGTGGACGGCGTTGGCGGCCGGCGCACTGGCGCTGGTTCATCCCTTGTCCCCTTGGCTCGCCATGGCCATCACGATGGTTGGGGCGGGCTTGTTGGCCGGGTACGAGCAGCGCTCAGAGTGCACCAACCAACGCCGTTCGGCGGAGATGAACTTGGGCGGCGATTAGCCCCAGGCCGTAGAGCCCGGTTCGCGTATGGGCCGGTCGCCCCGAGGGCGAGTGGTGCGGGAAGGGGGACTTGAACCCCCACGAGTTGCCCCACAGGAACCTAAATCCTGCGCGTCTACCAATTCCGCCATTCCCGCGGCGGCGCGTACTCTACGGCCTGGGCCCGTTCGCGTCTAGCCGCTCGGGCCGCTGGGGGGCCGGGGCCTATCCGTTGCGCAGGTCGCCCAGGACCCCCGCAAGCAGCGCCATGGCGTGGGTTTGCCGCACCGCATCCACTTCGGCGTGGATGGCGGCCAAACCGGCTTCGTATTGGGCGAGGGTCTCGGGCGAGTAGTCCGCTCGCCGGAACCCGTGTTGGCCTCGGAAGGCCTTCAAGAAGTGGTTGCGCTTGCGGTCGAGCTGATCTTGGAGTTCGACCCAGCGGGCCATCTGCCCGCGGATGTGCTCGAGGTCTTCGGGGCCGGGCTCGCTGGGCCAGAGGCTTTGCGCCAACTCCTCGGCACGCGGGGTGAGGTCGAGCACGATGGCTGCCTCCTGGCCCAAGCCACACTGACCCTTGGCCTGGGGTGCGAACAGGGCTTTGCCCGCCTGGGCCCCGCGCGACCGATAGACCGCTTCCTGCAGGAAGGCCTCTGCATCCTTCAAGCGGTCGTTCGACGCGTCGATGGGCCCAGGCATGGGGCGGGACTAGCAGTGCTTGTCGAAAGCCGCCGACAGGTCACGGGCCAGGGCATCGGGCTGTTTGCCTTCGATGTCTTGGCGCTGGATCATTTCCAACAGCTGACCATCTTTCATCAGCGCGATTTGCGGCGAGCTGGGGCGGTAGGGCTTGAAGTATTCGCGGGCCCGGGCGGTGGCGTCGCCTTCCATCCCGGCGAACACCGTCACGATGTGGTCGGGCTTCTTGGCGTTCATCATCGACAAGCGCACACCGGGGCGGGCGCTACCGGCGGCGCAACCACAGACCGAGTTCACGATCACTAGGGTCGTGCCTTCCGCGCGCATGGCCGCATCGACATCGTCGGGGGTCATCAGTTGCTTCGCACCAATGGCCACGAGTTCGTCGCGCATCGGCTGGACCATTTGGGGGTCGTACATGTCGTTGGGGGGGCTCAGGGGCCCGATCCGGGTAGGCAGAGGTTGGGGGAAACAGGGGCCGAGGGCCCACGGGGCAGTTTAGGTGACCGAGCCGCCGAATTCTACCGTGAACGGAAGGCTTGAAGGCCCGGCGGGCCCAAGAAGAGTCACCCTGGCCGTGGGATCCTGGGCGGGCCCACCAGGGGCCGGGCCCTAGACGGTCTTCGAGCGGAAGATGAAGTACGCAGCCCCGAGCAGGCATAGTCCCGCCCAAAGGTAATCCAGGCTGAGCCGCTCGCGCAGGACAATCACCGCGACGGGCACGAACACCGTGAGCGAGAGGATTTCCTGCAGGATCTTGAGTTGCTGGATCGAGAGCCGTTCGTGGCCGATGCGGTTGCCGGGCACTTGCAGCAGGTACTCGAACAACGCAATGCCCCAGCTGGTCAAGGCGGCCACCCACCAGGCGCGATGGCTTGCTTGCTTGAGGTGCAGGTACCAAGCCACGTTCATGAAGACGTTCGATGCCGTCAGCATCAAGACGCAGCGCCAGACCGGATTCATAGGGGCTGACCTTCGGGATGTGAACCCCAGGTGAGGAGGTTTAGTAGACGAGCAGACGGGGCTCGGTCATGTCTTCCATGGCGTAGCGCAGGCCTTCGCGGCCCAAGCCCGAGTCCTTGACCCCGCCATAGGGCATGCTGTCCACGCGGAAGCCGGGGATCCCGCCGATGATCACGCCACCCACTTCGAGTTCGTTGTGGGCGAGCCGCATGTGCGCCAGGTTGTTGGTGTAGACGCCTGCTTGCAGGCCGTAGTGGCTGTCGTTGGTGCGGTCGATCGCGGCCTGGAAGGAATCGACCGGCTCCAGGATGGCCACCGGACCAAAGACTTCGGCGCAGACCACGTTGCTGTCGGTGGGCACCTGCGTCATCAGGGTGGGGGCGTAGAGGTTGTGCGCTTGGTCGAGGATCTTGCCACCGACCAACACCTTGGCACCACCGGCTTTGGCCTCCCGGACCCATTGCGCGATGCGCTCCAGGTGACCGGCGTCGATGATCGGTCCCACCAGCACGTCTTTCTGCGCGGGGTCGCCGGTCTTGAGGGCTTTGGTCTCCTTCACCAACAACTTTTGGAAGGCTTCGAAGACGCTGGCCACCACGTAGATGCGTTGGGTCGAAATGCAGATTTGGCCGGCGTAGAGGAACGCACCGACGGCGATTTGCTTCGCGGCCAGGGCTAGGTCGCTACCCTCGTCGATGATCACCGCTGCGTTGCCACCCAATTCAAGGGCCACTTTCTTCTTGCCGCAGATGCTCTTGAGGAACCACCCGACCTTGTCGCTGCCGGTGAACGACAGGAGCGCCACGCGCTCGTCGCGCACCATGGTTTCGGCCACCGCGTTGTCGCACAGGAAGGTGCTGATCACGCCCTTGGGGTAGCCCGCCTCTTCGACCAGGGCGGTGAAGGCCAAGGCCACGAGCGGCGCTTGGGGCGCGGGTTTGAGCAGAATCGGGCAACCCGTGGCAAGGGCCGGCGCGACCTTGTGCAGCACGAGGTTGAGCGGGAAGTTGAAGGGAGTGATGCACGCGACAACGCCCACAGGGAAGCGTTTGGTGAAGGCCGTCTTGCCTTCGCCCGCGGCAAAGTCGAGCGGGACCACTTCGCCCCCAAAGCGGACGGTTTCCGCCGCGGCGGTACCCAGGGTGATCAGGCAGCGTTCGACTTCGTTTTGCGCGTAGCCCAAGGGTTTGCCGGCTTCTTGAACGATCAGGTCGACAAAGGCCTCGCGCCGTTCCTTGAGCAGGTCGTACAGCCGTTGCAAATGCTGTTGGCGTTTGGCGGCGGACCAAGCCCCAAAAGCCTTGCGCGCTGCGAAGGCGGCTTGGATCGCGCTTTCCATTTGCGCGGGGGTGGCCAGGGGCAGCTCGGCCAGGGGCTTGCCCGTGTACTTGTGCAGCACCGTCAGCGTACCGTTGCCCTTGGCGGTCCACTTGCCGGCCACGAAGTTTTGGGTCTTGACGATCGAGGGGAGTTGCTTGCTAGCCATGGGGACGGGAGGGTCAGGGGGGGATCGGTGGGGCCTACACCCAGCCGATCGAAGGATCGAAGGGTGCGTCGAGGTCGACGCAGAACTCCAGGGGCACGAAGGGATTGAATCCGTTGGCCACCTGCATGCCGGGCCAAAGCATGCGCATGGATTGGCTTTGGGGCTCCCAAACCGTGGTGTAGAGCGTACCAAATGAGCGATTGCCGCCAAGGACGTAGAGCGGCGGCGTAAGGAAGCACTGGATCAGTTCCTCGCGCGAAAGCGCTGGGTTGTTCAAGGCCGCTTTGGCGAAGGCTTGGCGTTCGCGGGTCTTGGTGGTGGTTTCGTACGCGGGCCACTCCACGTGCACTTGATGGTTGGCGCAAACCGCCTGTTGCATCACCTTCGCGCCACCCCCAGCGGTCAGGTACAGGGTCCGGTGGTTCCCGCTGCGATCGAGGAGCGAAACGTTGTAGGCCATGTGCACGGGGATGCGCTCGAAGGCCCGGACCGCTTGCTCGACCGTGCTGCAGGTTTCGAGTACGTAGCGGATCAGAAGCGGGATGCCGAAGCCGTGTTCCACGGTTTGGCTCCCGCCAAAGGTGAGCGAGGCGCACAGGCCATCCGAGTTCATGCCGTCGAGCAAGCCCCAGGCGCAATCGCTCACACCAATCACGGGTTTGAGCCAACGGGTGTGGAACACGCGGCCTTCGAAGTGGTGGGCTTCGTAGTCGTAGTTGCGGACCAGCACCGGCGGATCCTCGCGAGTCCAAATCGCCTGGGTGCAACCCGTCATGTAGGGGGGCGGGTTGAAGAGTGCTAGGAATCGGGCGGGTAGGTCCCCAGCGCCCGCCCATTCGCAGACCTGCCGGTAGATGGGCATCAATTCCGGCATGTGCGCCTGCAAGGCCTCCACACAGCTGCGGTACCCGGGACGAAGGGCATGCCCTTCTCCCAGGAACCACTGCTTGTAGTTGGGCCAAGTGCGCTCGAAGTTCGCCTTCCAAGCGGCGCCTTCGGAATCGATGCTCTCGTGCGCGAGGAACAGCTGCATCACATCATCTTGAAGCCGGCGATCTCTTCGGCCTTCGAACCCGCCGGGCTCTGCGGCGGAAGCGGTACGCTCTTGTACAAGCCGTGGATGGCGTCGATCCAGATCTTGGCTCGACTGTTGAGCTGGAATTCGTCGGTCATCAACCGGCCACGCATGACGAGGATGCCCATGTCCGCACCTTCGTAGAGGTAGTCGCCCACGCGCGTGATGCGCAGGAAAAAGGCCTCATCATCGCGTTCCACCGCGCGGCGGTGGGTGTCCATGCGATCGAACTCGATCGAACCATCGGATTGCATGCGCCAAATGCCCGAACGGGGCGCCTCGGTCACTTGGCTGATGCTGTCCTCGGTGTGCTTGATGATCAACTGGCCCCAAGAGTCGATGTTCTCCGGTTGCGCCCAGCGTTTGTTGATCTCCTTGATCTTGAGCTTGTAGGGCTGGTCCATCCACTCGAGGATGTGGAACAGGAACAGCGGCATGTCGGCCAGGGCGAACAGCGCGTGGTTGGTGATCGAGCTGGCGCCGGTGACCCGCGGGTTCAATTCTCCCAGGTAGATCTCACCGTTGTCTTGGTCGATCAGGAAGTCGAGCTCGAAGTAGCCCTTGTAGCCTTCCTTGCGCAGTTGATTGCCAAACAACTTGGTGTAGCGATGGGCCTTCTCGCGAATGCTGGGGGTGAAGGCTTCCGGGTAGATCTCGTTGCCACACCAACCGCCTTTGTAGGGGGTGAGTTCCTTGAAACCCACCAGCTCGGTCATGAGCGGAGCCACAACCGTGCCGTGCCGCGTCACACAGGCCTCAATCGCCGAGCCGCGGCAATGGATGCGCTTCATGACCTTGACTTCTTTCTCCTTGGCGATCTCTTCGGCGTGTTTGGCGTATTCGGTTTCGTTCGAGATGAAGAAGGTCGTGTGCCCACTGTCACCGAACGGGGTTTGCACGACGAGTTCTTCGCCCAGCTGGTGCGAAACGCGCCGTAGTTGTTCGTAACTCTTGACTTCGCTCAGCACGTAGGGCACGCAGGGCACACCGGCCTTCTCCGCAATGCGGTTGGTGTTGACCTTGTTGTCCATTTGGGTACGCATGGCGGCCGACGGGAAGCACACCTCGAGGCCCAATTGTTCGGCGAGTTGCTCGGTGCGCTCGTCGAACATCAAGAAGAGCGCCTTGGACTTCTTGCCGGGCACGCGACGCTCTTCGATGAACTCGATGACTTCCTTGTGCTCCAGGAGGTAGTTGTTGATGTCTTCAATGCTCTCGAAAACCTCGTGCGGGGCTTCTTCCTGGGGAGCGAACACGTTGGGGTGTTGGCCGTCAAAGCACTCGATGTAGCAAATGAAGCGGAAGCCTTTGATCCACTCGTCGGCGCCGAGCAAGTTGAAGTTGGTCGCGCTGATGAAGTAGATCGGCGTGTCGTTCTTGTAGAAGAAGCGGCGGATGTCGGAGAGGCCGTGCAGCTTCTTGGAGGAATTCTTGTGCTTGTCGGATTTCTTACTCATGGTCGAAACGAGGGTTGGCGGGGAGAGCGGGCGGGCGAATCAGACGGAGTCGTTCGGTGTGGGCTTGGGCAGGCGGCCCATGGCGGAGAAAGTCTTTTGGCGGTCCAGAACCGAGGGCGCGAACACCTTCAAGCCAAGCGCTGGGCGATACCCGTGGATTTCCTTCACATCCAGCGCGAGCAGGAACTTCAGGATGGGTGCACTGACCATTTGGCCGGGCACCAGCACCGGGAATCCGGGGGGATAGGGGATGACAAAGGACGCGGAAACCAACTCGCGCTCCTGCATGGCATCCAGGCATTGGTCGAGCGGAATGTAGTCGCAGTTCTTGTCGTGGTACGCCAAGAAGTAGGCGGCACGGATGTCCCCTCCAGGTACCCCCGGGACCGCTTGGAAACTCGAGTGGAAGCGGCTGAAGTCGGGTAGGGGCGGAACCCCGCGCACCAAGGAATCCACCCGACGTTCGCGGATGGATCGTTCGCGGTCGCTGAGCGCGCCGACCTGTTCATCGAGTTTCTGGGCGATCTTGAGCAGGGCCGTGACCAAGTACAGCACCGAGCCGCGGGTGGTGCCGATGTTCGTCATCAAGAGCACCGAGTTGCGCGACGTCTTGTTGACCTGGATGTTGAACTTGTCCATCAAGTAGGCGTTCTTGAAGGTGTCCCCGTCGATTCCTGCGCGGCCGACGGCCAGGGTGATCTTGGTGGGATCCAACACGAATTCGTCGGTCTTCCAAGCCTCCTCCATGCGGCTCCAACCCTGCGTGGGCTCGTAGTACTCCTTGAGAGTCGAGCTGCGGTGGGCGTCGGGGATCAGGTCCTTGACCGTCAAAACATCGAAGTAGCGGCGCAGCTGCTCGTGGTCGTTGATTTTGGCCCGCAGAACCATGGCCAGCTCGACGCTCTTCTCCACCAACTCATAACCTTCAAACTCCACCTGCCGCCGCCCGACATCGAGCGAAGCCAGCATCTGGTAGTTGGGCGAGGTCGAGGTGTGCGTCATGTACGCTTCGTGGAACGTATCGGCCGTGCAGCGTTCGAAGTCTTGATCCCAGATGTGGATCATCGACCCCTGGCGGAAGCTCGAAAGCGTCTTATGCGTGCTTTGCGTGGCATACACCCGGATGCGGACCTTGTCCGGGTCCGGCATGCGCGGGGCCTCGCCTTTGGCAAGACTCTGGATGTGCTGCTCGTAGGCTGCGCGGTAAGCGGGCGTCTGGTAGCGCTGGTGCAGCCGACGCGCGGTGTACATCGCGGTGCGTTGCTTGTAGGTGTAGGTGAAGCTTGCAAAGGCGAACCAAGCCTCGTCCCACAGGAAGACCATGTCGGGCTTGATGGCCAGGATCTCTTCCATCACGCGCCGGACGTTGTAGACCACCCCGTCGAAGGTGCAGTTGGTGAGCAACAGCATCTTGACCCGATCCAACCGTCCTTGGGCCTTCAGTTCGAGCAGCTTGCGGCGGATTTCCTCGAGCGGCACCGCACCGTACATGCTGTAGGCCTCGATCGGGTACGAGTCCAGGTAGACCGGCAGCGCGCCCGAAAGGACCATCCCGTAGTGGTGGGACTTGTGGCAGTCACGGTCGATGAGCACCACGTCGCCCGGTTCCACGAGGGCCTGCACCACGATCTTGTTGGCGGTCGAGGTGCCGTTGGTCACGAAGAAGGTATTGCGCGCTCCGTAGGCCTGGGCGGCCATTTCCTGGGCACGCTTGAGCGGCCCGGTGGGCTGCAGCAACGAATCCAAGCCGCCTGTGGTGGCACTGGTCTCGGCCAAGAACATGTTGCGACCGTAGAAGTCGCCGAAGTCCTTGATCCAACGGCTCTTGAACACCGAATTGCCGCGCGAGATCGGCATGGCGTGGAACACGCCGGTGGGCTTTTGGCTGTATTCCTTGAGCGCGGTGAAGAACGGCGTGTTGTAGCTCTCGCGGATGCCACGCATGATCGCCAAGTGCAGCTCCTGGACGTCTTCCCGGCGATAGAAGATGCGGCGGAAGATGCCCAAGGTTTCGTCGCGCAAGTGGGTCAGCGCGGTGTCGGTCACGTAGTACAGATCCAGTTCCGGCCGGAATTTGGAAATGGTTTGGGCCAGCTGCGGGCCCAGTTCGGAGGTGTGCTTGTCCGAGTAGTCGATGGCCAGGATGTTCTGCAGGAAGGGCTGAATCTCAGGCGTGATGTCCGTGGATTCAAAGGCCGGCGCGTAGCGGATGACCACCGCATGGATGTTGTAGTTGAACAGCGCCGCGATCAAAGCGTCCTGGAACGAGCGCACGACAACCAGTTCGTAGGTGAACGGATCGCTTTCCTCCTGCATGGCGCGGATGCTGGCACGCAGGGCTTGCTCTTCGCGTGGCGACAGTTCCTCGACAATCAGAACTTCGAAGTAGTTCGGGGCTTGAGTCTGGTTGAGGATCGAGGGCTCGGAGGGTTCCTCGTTCGATTCCTCGAAATCCTGGGCCAGCTGCGGGTGCCCGCGGTACGAGTCGCTCACCAAATCGCGCACGATGCCCGTGACCCGCTGCGACAGCCAGCCCCGGTCGTGGCGATGGTCGGCTGCTTGCAGCTGGTGGACGCGCGCCAACCCAGGAAACGCGAAGTAGCGTTCGATGCACTCCAGGCGCGCAAGCAGGTCATCGATGGCCTTTTCGCGGACGGAAGTGCCCGTCGCGCGCGTTCGTGCGCGGGCCAGCTCGGACGTGGCTTCCTTGAGGGCATTCCACAAGTCCACCCGCAGTTGGCCGATGTTGTAGTGCTTGGTCTTGACGGTCTTCTTGCGCGACGGGAGGGATTTCATGGGCCGTGTGGGGACTAGCTCCGGGAGTGCAGGGCCAGCTTGTTGCCCTCGGTATCGATGAACAGCGCAAAGAAACCAGCTTCCCCCAGGCTGGTCTTGCCGAGCACCACGCGCCCACCAGCGGACTCGACCTGCGCCAGGGAGGGCAACAGGTCTTCGCCGGCGTTGAGGTAGATCAAAGGCCCGGTCCCCGAAGGGATGCTGCCCGGGCCGGCCACCAGCGCACCACCAACCCCACCTTCCTCGGCGGGAAAGAACGACATGGCGTGGTCACCGCTGCGCGTGATCTCCATGTCCATCGCAAACACTTGGCTGTAGAACCCCACGGCCCGCGCCAGGTCGTGTACGGGGATTTCAAACCAGCTGATGGGTGACTGGACTCGTGGGTTTGGTACGTCGTTTTGGACTCGAGAGGCTGGGTTCTTTCCGGTGCTGCCCATAGGGGATCGTGAGAAGGGTGGGGGCGGGGATCAGGGGTGTTGGAGCGGGTCAGAGATGGGTCAAACCAGAGGAATTCCCTGGGGAGGGATCGGCGGCTTGTCCTGGAGGGCTTGCATCAATGCGTCCATGCGTGCGGGCTTCTTGAGGTCCCCCAAGGAATCCAAATACGGAAGCCTGCGACCCTGGTCGTAGATATCGAAGTTTACCTTGCGGTCCCGGAAGCTCTTTAAGGGCTGACCGAGTCGGAGCACGCCATTTTCGCGACTGCGTTGAACCCGTTCGATGTCGACTTCGATCGGAATCAATTCGGGACCGGTTCCCGCCTGATAGAGGACCCGGCCGTCGGGTCCGCACACGATCGAGCGCCCCGTGCCTCCGTCACCCAGGCCGTTGATGTCGAACACGAAACACTGGTTGCAGGCCGCGGTGGTTTGTGCGATTGCCAGCTCGATGTCGCGATCGATGCTTCCCGTAAGGGTCGGGTGGATGATCACCTCGACGCCTTGGACCGCGAGCGTGCGCGACGTCTCGGGGAACCACATGTCGTAACAGATGCTCAAACCGAAGCGCCCGACCTCCGGCACATCCCAGATCAGGAATTCGCTGCCAGCGCTCACACCCGTCTCGTAGGGCAAGAACGGGAACATTTTGTCGTAGCGGCCGATCACGACCCCGTTGGGATCGATCACCGAAGCCGTGTTGTAGATCTGCTCGTCGCGGGTTTGGAACATCGTTCCAGGGATCAGCCAGATGTTGTACTTCTTGGCCAACTCCTGGAATTGTTGCTCAACGTGGTTGGGGAACGCCTGGGAGTAGTACGACAAGGGGCCGAAGGCACACAGCTCGCTGTACATCACCATCTGCACCCAGGGGTAGACGGTCATGAGCACATCGAGTTTGTGCTTCATGAGCGCCACGTTGCCGTCGCTGGCGGCCACGGGCATTTGGATGCCGGCAATCGAAAAGGGTTTCATAGTGCGTTGTTTTGGATGATGCGCAGGAGTTCTTCATCCATGATTGCGAGCGCGCGTTCTAGGACTTCGTCCTCGATCACCAGGGGGCTGAGCACCCGGATGATGTTCTTGTGGGTGCCGGCGCTGATCAGGATCACGCCACGCTTGGCACAAGCCTCCACCAAGGAGTGACAGGTGTCGTGGTCCGGCCGGCGGGGGTCGCCGTCGTGCACGAATTCCATCGCCATCATGGCTCCCAGGCCGCGCACGTCGCCGACGCAGGTGTATTTGGCCTGCATGGCTTCGAAGTGCTTGCGCACGATGTTGCCGACGTGCACGCCCAAGGCGTTGATGTCGATCTCCTGCATGTACTTCAGGGTGGCCAAGGCCGCGGCACAGGCCACCGGGTTGCCGATGTAGGTTCCGCCGATGGTCCCCGGAGCTGCCGCGTCCATGATGTGCGCCTTGCCCATCACGGCGGCAATGGGCAGACCCGAACCGAGCGATTTGGCCCAGGTGGAGATGTCGGGGATGACCCCGAAGTGTTCGTAGGCACCCCACTTGCCGGTCCGGCCGAAGCCCGATTGGACTTCGTCGAAGATCAATACGATGCCATGCTCGTCGCAGTACTCGCGCAGGCCTTTCAGGTAGGCTTCGGGCACCACGTTGAAGCCGCCTTCGCCTTGCACCACCTCGATAATGATCGCCGCCAGGTTGTCCGGCGCCACCACGTTGCGGCCCGATTCGCGCAGACGCTTGAGCTCGTCCTTGACGAAGGCGTCGATGCTGAGCTCGCCGTGGTAGCGGTAGTAGTTGGGGAACGGGAGGCGGTACACCTCGGGCGCAAAGGGACCGCAATCGTGTTTGTAGTCGACCTTGCTGGTCAACGTCATGGCCATCATCGAGCGACCGTGGAACGCGCCGGTATAGCACAGCACCGCTTGGCGCCTGGTGGATTGACGGGCGATCTTGATCGCGTTCTCGACAGCCTCGGCGCCGGTGCTGACCAGCATGACCTTGGTGGCCTCGCCGTGGGGCAGGATCTCGGCGAGCTGTTCGCACAAGGCGATGTATGGCTCGTAGGTCACCACGTTGAAGCTGGTGTGCAAGTACTTGGCCGCCTGCTCTTGGATCGCTTGCACGACAGGGGCCGGGCAGTGACCCGCGTTGACGACGCCGATGCCGCCCGCCAGGTCGATCCATTCGTTGCCGTCCACATCCACAATGCGCGCACCGCTGGCGGTCGCAACCGTGGCCGTATTGAAAACACCCACACCGCGGGGGACGATGTTCTTGCGGCGTTCGAGGAGATCGTTGCTATTCGTGAGAGCAGCGGGCATCGGGATCATGTTTGGGGAGATGTTCCGCAGCCACGAACCCGCATATCGGTCTCGGCTACGGCTGGCCTGCGGGATTTCCGTACCTCGGGCCCAAAGGGGGCCATGGCAGGGGCGCGATGTCTTGTAGGCTAAAGACTTTCACCGCAAACAGAGTAATTCGGAACGGGTCGAAATGCAAGGTTTTCGACCCCCTAGGGGCCTCCAAAGGCTCCTAGGGGGGTCTTGGCGTGAAGCCGGTGAGTGGGGTTTTCGTTTGCCTTTTGGCAAAACGATTCCACCCCTGGGATCAACCCGCCTTGAGCGCGGCCAGCTTTTCGTTGTAGGCCCGGCCGATCATGTTGCGCTCTAGCAGGGCCAAAACCCGCCGCGGGTTTTCCGAGTCCACCACGGGAACCGCATTGACCCCCTTGCGGGTCATCATGCGCTGGACGTCGTGGAGCGAGTCGTCCAGCTTGGCCGTGACCACCTGGTCGGTCATGAAGTCGCCTACGATGATCATGTCCTCGATCACGTTCTCCAGGAAGATGCGCCGCAGGTCGGTCAGCGAGAAGATGCCCACCAACCCCTCGTCGTCGATGACCGGGAAGTGGGTTTCGTGGGACTCGCTCACGATGCGCATGGCGCCGTGCAGGGTCACGTCTTCGTGGATCAGGGTCGGGGGGCGGATCTCCCCCAGGACGTCCCGGACGCGCAGCGACTGGAGCACGTCGATCACGAAGTCCCCGGCGTGGGCGGGGGAGTTGATCGGCGAGGCGACGGCGGACTTGTACATGGTCCAGCGGGTCGACAGCAGGGTGTGGACGACCGCCACCAGCATCAGCGGGGCCAGCAAGTGGTAGCCGCCCGTCATCTCCGAGACCATCACGACGGCCGCGATGGGCGTTTTGGCGGCGCCGGCGAAAAAGCCGCCCATCCCGACCAGGGCAAAGGCTCCCGGCTGCACGGAGGGCATGATGCCGTGGGCCAACTGGCCGACTCCGGATCCCACCAAGGCCCCAATGGCCAGAGCCGGGGCAAACACCCCGCCGGAGCCCCCGGAAGCGATCGACAGGGACGTGGCCAGGATCTTCGCCAGAATCAGGATCACGATCAGCTTGGGGGTCAGGTCCCCGGCAACCGACGACTTCATCAAATCGTAGCCACCGAACAGGATGCCGTGCTCCCCACAGGTCGGCGCCAGCGCCAGGGCCAAGACGCCCACCGCCAAGCCCCCGAGGGCCGGGCGTAGGATGGGGTGCACCCGCTTCATGCGCTTGAAGAGCGCTTCGGTGCCGTAGAAGGTCTTGGTGTACAGGTAGCCCACCGCCGTACAAACGGCGGCCAGGATCAGGTAGATCCATAGCTGGCTGGGCTCGAAAGTCAGCTGCGAGAGCACCTCGGGCGGCAACTCGACCACCCGGTGGGTGTTGGTGATCGAGGTGAACGTGGCGTAGGCAAAGGTCGAGGCCACGATGCACGGGATGATCGCCTCCCCTTCGAAGTCCGCCCGGCGGTAGAGCACCTCGGGCATGAACAGCGCACCCCCCAGGGGGGATCCGAACATGGCCCCAATCCCCGCCGAGCCCCCAGCCAACAGGAACAGCCGGCGGTCGCGATCGGAGAGTTTGAGGGCTTGGGCCAGGGTACTGCCGAGTCCCGCGCCCACCTGGGCCACCGGTCCCTCTTGGCCCGCCGAACCCCCGGTTCCGATGGTGATGGCACTGGTGAGCGCTTTGACCGCGATCACGCGCGCCCGGATCTGGCCTTTGAGTCGGTGGAAAGCGCGGATGACCGAGTCGGTCCCGTGCCCTTCGGCCTCCGGGGCGATCCAAAAGACCAAAGCACCCACGCACAACCCGCCGATGGCGGGTACGAACACGATCCACCAGTGCGCGAGCGAAGCGGCTCCCAGCCCTTCCCCGTGCACGCCGCTGGGGGCTTCAAACAGCCGGTGGCGGGTGAAATGGATCATCCCGCGGAACAGCCAAGCGACGATCCCGGCCAAAAAGCCGATGAACGACGACATCACCACCCACTTGGTCAGGTGCCCAAACCGGGCGGATTCGAGGGCCTTTTGGATCAAGGACCGCTTCGCCGTGGCTTGGGTGGGCATGGGCCGTAGCCTAGCGCCCAGCTTGGGGGGGCGATACACCAGCTAGCGCAAAACCCGAGCCTAGGGCGGATCGCAGTGGTTGGGCCGCGCGTGGTCTTCTGGCGACGCTATGGTTCGGGTTGGCACCCGAGGTCGGGCGCTAGAGCAACTCGCCTTCGGGCACTTGCTCCACGTCGAGGGGGCGGTCGCTGCGGGCGGTCACTCCGTAAACCAGCTTGAGGGGGGGCTTGCCGAAGCAGCGTTTGAGCTGCAGGAGCTCCTCTTCCAGGGGGCCGGTCCCGCGCACGCCGTCGGGGACCACGATGGCTGCGACGGTCTGCTCTTGGGCGGTTCGGCCGACGGCGCGCACGAATTGGCCCTCGAAGCGGCCGACTTCGACGATTTCCTGGCCGATGATTTCGGCGGCCTCGCGCCGCAAGTGGCTCAAGACGAAGTCCTGGCGCGCCTCGTCGAAGAGGCGCTCCAAGTCGGGTTCGACCTTGTCGCGGTAGACCATTTCGCCGCGCCCGGCGTGGATCAGCGACAAGTTGGGCTGGATGTGGCGGAAGTGGAAGGCGACGAAGCGATCGGCGATACGGTAGCGACCGTGGCGCGAGCGGAGGGGGTTGGGGTCGGTGATGGGCACCTCGCGCTCGATCAGTCGCAGCTCGCGCAACACGTGCAGGTACTTGCCGGCGGTGGGCGAGTCGACCCCGACCGCCAAAGCGATGTCGCCGACCTTGTCGGCCCCGCGGGCCACGGCCGCGAGGATCGAGTTGTAGGTGGCCGGACTCGACAGCTCGGTTCGCAGCAGGAACTGCACTTCGTCGAACAGGTAGCCCTCGGGGCGCAAGACCTCGCGCAGTAGGTTCTCTTTGAGCGTGCGGGTGTCTTGGAAGCGGCGCAGGTAGGCGGGCATTCCGCCCAGGATGCCGAAGGCGGTGACCTGCATCGCCACCGGCCAGCCGGGGAAGAAGCGGATGGACTCTGCGGGCTCGAGCGGTTCGAGACGGCGTTGGCCGGTGCGGCGCCCGAACAGCGGCGAGCGTTCGGCCAGCACTTCGTTCTCCATGAACGAAACCTGGCTGCCACACAGGATGATCATGAGCGAGCTCTTCTTGCCGCGGGTGTCCCAGAACTTCTGGATTTGGCTCGGCAGGCCCTTGGTGGACTCGCACAGGTACGGGAATTCATCGAGCACCAGGATCAAGCGCTCGCTGCCCGCCCGTTCTGCAGCAAAACCCAGCGCGGTCGACCAATCGGGGAACTCCAAACCTTCGAGCAATGGGTCGTTCAGTGCGTCCTTGAGCGCATCGCGGAAGGCGCGCAGGTTGTCGCGCTCGCGTACCTGGGCGGCCAAGAAGTAGACCGCGCGGCGCGGTTCGCACAAGCGTTGGAGCAGCTCGGTCTTGCCCACCCGCCGCCGCCCGTAGAGCACAAACAGCTCGGGGTTGCCCGATTCGGCCAGCTCTTCGAGTACTTCGAGTTCGTGGTCGCGTCCTACAAACATGGCGTGGTTGGGGTAGGGGGAACATGGCAAGACGGGGCGGTGCGACCTGCGCTCCGCCCCGTCTTGTGCATGGCTGGCTGGGAAAGCCTACTTCTTGGCGAGCAAGTCGCGGATTTCGGTCAGCAGGACCTGCTCGGCCGGGGGCGCCGGGGGGGGCGCGGGGGCGGCTTCTTCCTTTTTCTTCATCGAGTTCATGGCCTTGATGAGCATGAACACCGAAAACGCCACGATCAGGAAGGTGATGACGTTGTTGATGAAGTTGCCGTAGTTGAGGGTTACGGCTTCCGCAGCCTTCTGCGTGATTTCGCCCGCAGCATTTTTGACTTCCGGAACGGCATCCTGGAGCTGCAGCTTCAGTTCGCTGAAGTCGACCTTGCCCAAGGCCAAACCGATCGGCGGCATGATGACGTCCTTCACCATGGACTGGACAATCGTGCCGAACGCACCGCCAATGATGATGCCGACGGCCATATCGAGCACGTTGCCACGCATGGCAAACTCTTTGAATTCTTTGATCACTCCCATGGGGATTCCTCTTCTTTGTGGGGGGTGGAGGGGCTGCCGAGGGCAGCTCGCTCCGTATCCGAACGGCAGGGTTCGGTTGGGGCAGGTCCGTGAGTTTGGTTCAGAAGGAGGCCTCCTGAGCCCTAGAGTGTGGGGCGCCAATCGCCTGTCCGCCAAGCAACAGAGCCGTTAGGGAAGGAAATTTCCCACCCTGGGGTAGGGGGTGGTAGTATACCATCCGGTAATATACTGGCACGTATACTAAATCCCTAGGGGCCTAGCAATCCCCTTTCCAGCGGTTCGGTCCGCAATCTGTCGCGCGAACTCGGCTGCCTGCGAGCGGGCCACGGACACCTCTCCTTGCACCTGGCTGCCATATTGCCCCCGTTCCAGCTGCAGCCCAAGTCCGTGCAGGACCCCCTCCACGGCTCCCGAGCAGGCATAGGGGAAGCGAACTTCCCAGCGCTCGGTGATGGCCCGTTCCTCCAAGGGAGCACGATCGAGGGCTTGGCCTGCGGCCCCACCATAGGCGCGCATCAACCCCCCGACCCCCAGCTTGGTGCCACCAAAGTAGCGCGTCACCACCGCTACGACTCCCGTGACGCCATGACCCTCGATCTGCGCCAGGATCGGCCTACCCGCCGACCCTCCCGGTTCTCCATCGTCGTTGGCGCGGGTCTGCATGCCGTCCATGCCCAAGCGCCAAGCGTAGCAGTGGTGGGTGGCGTCGGGAAACTCGGCCCGGATGCGCTCGACGAAGCCGGCCGCTTGATCAGGGGTTTCCGCGGGTGACAAATCCGCTAAAAAGCGCGACCCCTTCACTCGCTCTGGCTCGAAGCGAAAGGTGCTGGCAAGGGTCACGTACACGTCCGGCATGGTTGCAGGGTACTCGCCAACGATCGATCGCGGGATCGTGGATTCCGGATCGTTTCCCGCCATGCATTTTCCACCCACTTCGGGGATACTAGGCCTGTCCGCAACCTGCCCCACGAGTCCCATGAACCGACGAATTCGCCGCCTAGCGCCCTGGATGTTGCCCTTGCTTTGCCTGTCCGGCTGTGGGGGAGGCGGGGGCGGTACCGCCAGCACCGGTTCGATTGCGGGCACCATGTCGGTGCTCGCCGTGGACCAAACCACGTTGGAGGCCGAGCCCAATGACAGCGCCTCCACTTCGCATCGCTTGGGCAGTTTGGCGATCGGCGACAGCCGGACGGTGCTGGGCAACATCACCGACTCCGGCAGCGATCCTTTCGACGGATTCCAGATCGTGGTGCCCCAGCGAGCCCAGATCCAAGTGACGTTGACGGCGACGAATGGTGCTTCCGACCTCGACGTGCTGCTCGTGGAGCCGATCAGCCTGCAGATCGTCGATGCCCTGGACAGCACCAATGCCAGCGAGAGCGGGTCGTTTGTGATCCAAGGCGCGGCGTACCTCGTGATCGTTTCGGCCTCGGGCACGTCGGACTACGAATTGGCCATCGAGGCCACGGCCTTGGCGAACCCGTTGCCCGAGGTGGAGCCCAACGACGCGCTCACCGACGCGCAATACTTGGGCGAGTTTGTGGGCGGCAATACGCTCACCATGAGCGGCGCAACGGGGGGAGGCGATACCGGCGACTACCTGCTGCTGGGCTTTTCCGAGGCGGGTACGCTCAACCTGAACCTGACTCTGCCGATTGGGGAAGACTTCGACATCGAAGTTTCCGATGTCACGTCGGGGCTCGGGTCGCCCGTAGTGCTCGATACCTTCGACGCGGACTCGACCGGCACGGGCGAAGAAATCGGCAGCTTGACCATTCCGGCGATGACCCTCGTGGCCGTCAAGGTGTACCCGTTCGCGGCAAGTTCCGGGGCCTGGTCGCTGGTGCTGTCGCGCCCGGCCAGCGTGGTTGCGCAGGGGTACTTGGCCGACCTTTCGGTGCGGCCCCGTGCGAGCGCTGCGCTCGAACAGCGCTTCCTCAAGAATCCTCACCAAGTCCAGGCGTTCACGGCCACGCCCACGCCCTTCGTGAGTGGAGAAGTGGTTCTGCGTCGCCCCGCAGGTCTGGCCGAAGCCGCCATGGCCTTGCGTGGATCGCGGGTGGCCGCATCCAACGCCAGCGGGTTGGAGCGCGTGGAGTTCCGCATCCCGAGCGGGTTGGACGAAGAACAAACCAAACGCTACACGGCGGCCATGGTCGCCACCCTGGCGGGGGTCGATGGGGTTGCGTACGCGGAGCCGAATTATCTCTACCAGCCGTCGATGTGGTCGCCCGCGGTGTTGCCGCCTCCGATGGTGGAAACCCGGCCCAACGACAACTTCTACAACCTGCAGTGGCACTACGAGGCGCTCAACTTGCCGCTCGCTTGGGACTTGCAAACCGGATCCCCCAGCATCATCACAGCGATCCTCGATACGGGTTCGACTCCAGCGCCGGACCTCGATGGACGTGAGATCCAGGGCATTGACATGATCTCGAGCGCCACCATCGCCGGCGATGGCAATGGCATCGACAACGATCCCTTCGACGTAGGGGACGGGGTGGGGCCCAATCCTTCGAGCTACCACGGCTCGCACGTGGCGGGCACGGTGGGTGCGGAGACCAACAATGGTCAAGGCGTGGCTGGCGTGACCTGGGCCGGTGGCGTGATGCACGTGCGGGTGCTCGGGATCGGTGGAGGCACCAACTTCGACATCGCCAACGGCATCCTGTATGCCGGGCGCCAAGCCAACTCCTCGGGGCAGTTGCCTGCCCAACGCGCCCATGTGATCAACATGAGCTTGGGAGGCCCGGGCTACAGCCAAGCCATGCAGGACGCCGTCACGGCGACGCGCAATGCGGGCACGGTGATCATCGCGGCCGCGGGCAACGAAAACAGCTCGACGCCCTCCTATCCTGCCGCCTACGACGGAGTGATTTCGGTGGCGGCAGTCGGCTACGACCTGACCCGCGCGCCCTATTCGAACTTCCACCCGACGGTCGATGTGGCTGCGCCGGGTGGCAACGTGGCGGTGGACCTCAACGGCGACGGGTACGGGGATGGGGTGCTGTCTACCAAGCCCGATGACTCGGTCTCGCCCATCAACTATGCCAGCTACAGTTTCTATCAGGGCACCTCGATGGCAGCGCCCCACGTGGCCGGAGTCGCAGCGCTGATCCGTTCGGAGAACCCGTCGCTGACGGTTGCCCAGGTCGAGGCGATCTTGACTTCTACCGCGACCGACCTCGGAGCGGTGGGCAAGGACAACTTGTATGGCTACGGGTTGGTCAACGCCTTTGCTGCGGTCCAGGCGGCGGGCGGTGGCGGCGGCGGGGCGCCGGTTCTGGCATTGGGCGAATCCACGGTGCTGCTCAATGCGGCGCCGTCAGGGAGTTCGGTGTGCCGCACGGTTTCGGTGACCAATGGTGGAGGAGGGATGCTGCAGGTCACGGGTGCCACGCCGACCACCCAGAGCGGGGGTGCCTGGCTCACGGCGACGCCGGTGGCTTCTTCGGGCAGCACCTCGACCGATACCAGCGCGATCCAGGTTTGCGTGGATCCCAGCGGGTTGGCGGATGGAACCTACCGCGGGGATGTGGCGCTGACCTCCAACGGAGGGTCGGTCGGCTTGGCGGTGGTCGTCGACGTGGGCAATGCCACGGCGCAAACGAACTACGTGGTCTACGTCCTGGCGGTGGACATCGAGCAGTACGACACGGTGGCGCAAGCGGTGGTGCAAACCCAAAGCTCGCTGGCCTACTCCTTCCCCAACCTGGCCGAAGGCTCGTACTACGTGGTTGCGGGCACCGACGAGGACAACGACGGTTTCATCTGCGACGAGGGCGAGCCGCTGTGCGGGTTGTACCCTTCGTTGGAATTGCCCGCCGTGATCGAAGTCCAGGGCGGCATGGCGATCACCGACCGCAATTTTCCGCTGCAAACGGTCTTTTCCACCGCTTCGGTGGGGCAGCGTGGATTCCGCTTGCTACCCTCCCCGGCGATGCAAAACGCCACTTCGCAAGGACAATCCCGATGATGCACTGGAGTGGATGGGTGGGCGCGGCCGTCGTCCTGTCGATCGTCTTGGTGGCTTGTCGGCGCGAACCGTTGGCGGAGCCCCAGGACCCGATCTACGAGGGTGGGACTGCAGCGCTCATGCGCGTGCTGCAGGGAGCCAACAGCGGGGTGGATTGCCAAGAACTCGTGGTGTGTCGCGACTCGGCTACGTTTGCGGAGCTATGGGCTCGGCATGGTCGCCTGCAAATGCCCGCCCCGTCGATGCCGGAATTGGACTTTGACCATTTCTATGCGGTGTGCTTGTTTGGCGGTTCGCGGCCTTCGGGCGGCTACTCGGTCACCATCGAGGGTCTGGAGCCCACCAAGGATGGGGTGCGCGTCTTGGCCCACGAAGAAGAACCCGAACCGGGCTCCGCGCAGATCACCATGATGACCGCTCCATTCGAAATCGTCGCCGTGCCCCAATTCGAGGGAACCGCCGAGCTGGTTTGGACCGGAAACTGAGCAAGCAGCTCGATTTTTGCGGCCCTTGGGTCGAAACGAAGGGATCGCCATCCCCATGAGTTCTCCCGAACGCAAACCCCTGCCCGAAGCCCGCCGCAAGCCGCATCCCCAGCGGTTGTCGCCCCAGCACCCGCAGTACGATGCGATCGTAGCGGCCCACGAGGCGGCCATCGAACGGGGCCAACCCATGTACGTCGACCCCTGCTCGGGGCTGTGGGTGCAAACAGCGGCGACGATCTGGGCCCGGGGGTCCTGTTGCGACCTGGGTTGCCGGCATTGCCCCTACCTAGGGTCCGGCTGAGTCACTCGGTCTTGGTCGCCGGCTCGGCCCCGGGAACGAGGCGGTAGATGCCACCTGCGTAGTCGAGCAAGTAGAGCTCGCCTTCGGCGTCCTCCGAGAACGAAGCGATCGACTTGCCGCTGCGCTCGAGCGCGATCGCGTTGTGCCAGGTTCCGTCGGCTTGTTTCTGCAAGCGCCAGATGTTGCCTGAGGCAAAGTCCCCGTAGAAGTAGGACCCTGCGAGCTCGGGGAAGCGCTTGCCGCGGTAGACGTAGCCGCCGGTGACCGAAATGCCCTCTTTGCGGCCGTAGGCCGCGATGGGGAGAACGTGTTCTCCCTGGGAAAGCTCGTTGCCCTTGCCAAAGGGGACGAATCCTTCCCAAGCGTTCCAGCCGTAGTTGCCACCCTTGTGGATCAGGTCGACTTCTTCCCAGGTATTCTGCCCCACATCGCCGGCCCACAGGTCGCCGGTTTGACGGTCGAAGGAAAAGCGCCACACGTTGCGCAAGCCAAAGGCGTAGATCTCGGGCATGGCCCCCTCGGGTCCCTTCACAAACGGGTTGTCGGCCGGGATGCCATAGGGCTTGTCCGTTCCCGGATGGTCGACGTCGAGGCGCAGAATTTTGCCCAACCACGTTCCCAGGTTTTGGCCCGATCGCTTGGGATCTCCCCCGGCGCCACCGTCGCCAAACGATAGGTACAGGAACCCATCGGGGCCAAACGCGATCATGCCCCCGTTGTGGTTGCGCCAGGGTTGCGGTTGACGCAGCAGCACGACTTCCGACTCGGGATCAGCGCGGTTGGGGTTGTCCTTGGACACTTGATAGCGCGCCAGGAAGCCCACCTTGTCCTCGACCGATGAGGAGTAGTGCACGAAGAACGTCCCGTTCTGCTTGTAGTTCGGATGGAAGGCGAGTCCGAGCAAACCCTCCTCGTTGAACTGGAGCGACACCTTCTCGCGGATGTCGAGGAAGACTTCGCTTGGCTTCTCCGGCGCCTTGCTATCGAACACGCGAATCGTCCCGGCGTGTTCGATCACGAAGAGCCGTCCGCTGCCATCGCCCGCTGCGGTCAGAAACAGCGGCTGTTCGAACGTTTGGCCGACAAACGCGGGCTCCAAATGGATCGACGGTTCGACGGGCGTCGCTTCCTGGGCGAAGCCACAGGTGGAGAGCAGAGGTACGGCAAGGACCAGGGCGAGCGAGTGCGACAGATTCATGGAAAGCGTGGGGGAGAGGGGTCTTTCCTAGTGTGCGGTCCCAGGCCGGGCGGCGAAAGGGGCGCTTTGGGTTAGACCGCCGGGTCGTCGTGGCGATTGTCGTCGGGCGGGGCCACCGGCGGATCTCCCATCGGATTGCTCTCAGCGGTCTCCCGCTCCGCACGACGCGCCTCCAGCGCGCGTTCCGCACGCGCCTGGTTATGCCACGCAAAGATGGGCAGCCCCGCCAACAACATGCCCAGACCGAGCATGGATCGCGCGTCGCCTCAGCAGCTGGTAAAGCGCAGGTACAATCCACCGAGGGGGATTGCGTAGAGCAGGGGAATCAGGCGTTTCATAATGGGGGGTACGGACTGAGGACACCAATGTGACCTATGCCACGCTCGTCTCCAAGCCCCTGATCAATCGGAACTTGCGGGTGCCAACGCGCCCAACAACCCATCGACGACTTCGGCCATGCGTAGGTAGTCGAGGGTAGCAGGGGTGTCGGAGGCTTCGTGGTAGTGGATGCTGCGGAAGAACGCGGTGTCGGTCAGCATCAGCGCGGGATACCCCTCGGCCCAATAGCTGCGATGGTCCGAAAAATCGATGCCGGTGACCGTGGTGGGGGCCGCTAGGGTCTCCACCGGAAGCTTCATCGAGCCGCCCATGGCGGTCGCGAAGCGATCGAGCCATTCGCGGTGCTTCGGCAGCGAAACCACCGCGAGGAAGTTGCCCGTATTGGGGTACACCGTTTCCATTCCCGCCACCGGGTAGCGTTGGCTGTCGGGTCGATCGGTGTAGCAGCCGATCATTTCGAGCGAGATCATGCCTTCCACCTCGGTTTCCGCTTCCTTGAGCGACTTGGCATGGACCACGCTGCCCATGAAATCGGTCCCAAAGAACGGGGGTTCTTCGAGGGTGTAGGCGACCAACTCGATCGGCCGATCCATGGGACGCTTGGCCAGTTCTCCCGCCAGCTCGATCAATCCCGCCACACCACTGGCGTTGTCATCGGCTCCCGGGGTTCCATCGACGCAGTCGTAATGGGCGCCCACCACCAGCAACGATCCGGCGTCGGGACCGAGGCGCGCGACCACGTTGCGCTGCATGACCCCGTCGGCGTCGTAGTCTTGGAAATGCACCGCCCAGCCGGCTTGGCGCAGCGATTCGGCGATGTACTGCGCGGCAAAAAGCAAGCTGCCCGGGCTGCGCGAGCTGCGAGCGGGATCGAGCCCAGCGAGGAATTCGACGTGTTGGCGCAGGCGGCCCGCGCGGTTGGTCTTGGGGAGTTCGTCCCAGCGCGGCAAGTCGCGGATCCAGATGTTGCGGAAGTGGATCGGATCCCCATGGTCCTGCAACACCAGCGGCAGTCGGGGAGCATGCAGGTGGTACTCGGCCGTGGCCTGGTGGCGGGTCACGCCCAACAGCTCGCGGCCATCTTGGATGGTGTAGCCGTTGTGCAGCACGGTCACGCTGGCGGGTTCGACGACCTTGGAGTCTTCGAAACGCGGACTGCGGAAGAAGATGTCGTAGGAATTCCAGCGCCCGATCCCGGATCCGGGGTTGACTGCCGGCGGAAACTGCCCATACACCGAGCCCGCCATGCCGTCGGCGTAGGTCGTGCTGCCCAAGCTCTCCAGGACTTGGATTTCGTACAAGCCCATCAGGAAGACCCCCGAATTGCCGCGGTTCTGGCCTTGGTCCTGGGCTTCGGACTCGGGCACCATCCACTCCACGTGCAGCTGGACGTCGTCGAAGACCGCGCGGGTTTGCAGGTTGCCCGATCCCGGCGTCACCACCAACTCGCCGTTTTCGATCTTCCAACGGGCGTCCGCACCGTCGTCATGGCGCCAAGCCGAGAGGTCGCTGCCGTCGAACAGGACCGTTGCCCCCGGGGGAGCGGGCAGCGACACCTGCGGACGGGCATGGACGATTTCGGGCTGCGGGCGCTTGAGATCGTGGACGGCCCAAGTTTGCGCGAACCCGGTGGAAACGATCAGGAGCCAAGGCGTTGTGAAGAACCAGCGTTGCATGGGGCCTAGGATACGCTCCAAGCCGCAAAACGGGGAGTCCTGCCTGCGGCCAGAGGACCCTACAATGGGGGCATGTGCGGTCGATACGTGCTCAACGAAAACCTAGCGCACTTGGTTGCCCACCCGCTTGAGGACGCCGATTGGCCCCAGGTGGAACGCTACAACGTGGCGCCCACCCAGTTGGTTCCGGTGCTGGTGGCCTCCGAGGAGGGCGAAGCTTGGCGGGTTGAGAACTTCCGTTGGGGCTTGGTGCCTTCCTGGGCCAAGGACACCCACATGCGCCAAAACCTGTTCAATGCGCGCTCGGAAACCGTCGCGGAGAAACCCGCCTTTCGCGCAGCCTTCAAGCGTCGGCGTTGCCTGGTGCCAGCCACCGGTTTCTACGAGTGGTCCGGGCCCCAGGGCGACAAGCGCACCTACTACATCCAACGCAAAGACGGCAAGCCGCTGATCTTTGCCGGGCTTTGGGAGCGCTGGGTGGGGCCCGGGTCCAGCGAGCCGCTGTTCAGTTTCACCATCTTGACCGTCGAGGCCAACCGCGAGATGAGCGAGTTCCACCACCGCATGCCGGTGGTGCTCGATGCCGAGGGCCAGGAACGCTGGATGGACCTCCAACAAGTCGATCTGTTGGCGCTGCAAAACCTGCTCAAGCCCTTGCCCGATGGTTCGCTCGTGATCCGCCGCGTTGGCAATTGGGTCAACCGCGCGACCCATGAAGGCCCGCGCTGCATCGAGCCGTTCGAAGAGGGCGACCCCGAACTGTTTTGATCCAACTTCAGTACGAATCGCCGTTGCGTTCGAGCGGCCGGATGAGTGGCCCCTTCGGATCGAACCCCACCTCCGCGATCCAAACGCGCCGTCCCTGGAAGTAGTCCAGCAACGCCGGTAGCTGCTCCAGCCCGGGATCCCGCGCCCAAACCACCCGTGAACCGTCGATGTCGGCGCGGTTCCAGATCCAATGGTCGCCCCGGCCGTGCAACGGCCCAAAGCGCACCAAAACCAGGTGTTGACCGGGCTCCTGCTCAAGCAGGGTTTCGGCCTCGATGCGTTGTTCGGCGTGGGTGACGCGCACGTTGGCCACGGACTCGTACAGGCCATACGCGATTCCTCCCACCGCCAGGGTCAAAAGCGCGCTGGCCAGGGCCAAGCCGACTTTTTGGCCGCGCCACGTCCAGCGTTGCAGGTAGCGCAGGCTTTGCACGATCAGGGCCGTTACCAATCCCGTGATGGGGGCCGAGTAGTGGGGGGGCGAGCCGAACTTCAGCAGGCCGGAGCCGACGACCAACACGATCGGCAGGGCCGCCATGCGCGCCCATTTCTTGCGCATCATGGGCACGAAGAAAAACAACAGCGGCAGGGTGAAGAGAGGGCCCAGGTAGAAGATCCAAAAGCGCGCAAGCTTCTGCAAGGTGGCCACCAACAGTCCCAGGGGCGTGCTGTGTCGCTCGTGCATGGCCACCTCGACCTCCCCGTAGAAGACCGCCAGCTCCGGATGTCGCCACGGCTTGGGGGGCAGCACGTCCTGCCAAAGGAAGACCGGAAACACGCAGTATTGTTCGTAGTGCGTGGCCCAGGGCATTTCGGTGGCCTTGCCGGTGACTGCCTTGTTGTAGGTGCCCATGGCCGCCACCCCGAGGCTCAGCACCAGCGCGATCGGCAAGACGCCGCGTAACAGGGCCCGACGAGCGAAGCGTCGCTTCCACAACCAGCGGGCCATCAGGTAGGCCGCCGGCAAGACCGCGATCAAGCCTTCGAAGGGCCGGGTCGCCATCAAGATCACCAAGCCCATGCCCATCGCAACGGCAGGTCCGACGCGTGCCTTGCGCAACAGTCTGGGCAGGGCTCCATACACCAACGCGCCTCCCGCCGCGGTCAACGCGCCGCCCCAATAGGACTGGCTCCAATACCCAAACGTCCCGGTCAGGAAGGGTTGGCCGAGCACCACGTACTGGGCCGCCACCAAGAAACCACCCAGCCAAGCCCAACGGCTGGGCATGACCGCTTGCAGCATCCAGACGATGGCTCCCACCATCAGGCCCACCCCCAACCAGACTCCCAGAATCGGGTGCCACATCCATTGACCCAGCGCGAGCAACAGCCCTTGCCCAGGGGGGTACTTGGACTGGTAGCTCGGGATTTGGATCTGATGCACCGCTTCGAATAGCGGCCAAAAGGGGTGCGTTGGATTGGTCAGCCGCCCGTGCGCAAAGGTATCTGCGGTGAGCAGGTAGCCCCATTCATCTTCGATCACCGGTGCTGGCGCGCCAGCGATCAGCGTTGGGATCGCGGCCAAACCCATCGCCAGCAGCGCTGGCACGAGGACTTTGACCCAGGCGCGCTCGGGGGTGGATCGATGGAGGGTCCTGAGCAAGGGAATTCGTCCGTTGGGGGGTGCCGAGGCGTGCTTGTCTAGGGTACGGCCGTGTGGTGGGTTGGGCACGCCTCACGATCAAGATCTCAGGCCGAGGCTGCGAGTCGGCTGGTGGGCGGCTCGTTCGATCCCGTGGTGGCCGTCGCGGCTCCCGACGCTTGGGCTAGCAAAGCGCCAAGCCCCAGCTGGCGTTGGCCAACTGGGGCTTGGGTTCCGGCAACCGCTTGGTCGCCCGATGCATGCGCGCTAGCGTCCGCGCGACACGATCATTTCGTTCTTCAGTCTGCGGCGCGCCATCAAGAAGTAGCCGCCCACGATCAGACCCACCACCAGGAAAGCCGGGTTCCAGCTCGGGGCCTTGGGTGCCTCAGCCGGCGTCTCGACCCGTTTGCGATCGGCCGCAAACTCGGGCAGTTCCCGCAGCGGATCGGTCGTGGTCAGGCGACTGCTCGCGACCAGCGGACGATCAAAGCGGGAGCCCTCTTGGTACATGGCGAGCCGTCGGGCGCGCAGTTCGGCCGGGTCCACCTGGGTGGCGGCCACCTCGGCTTTGGTCAGGGCCGGAGTCGAAGCGCGGAATTGGTTGTCCGCTTGATCCAGGCCGACCACCAAGAGTGGATTGCCCGGGTGCATCAGCTCGCGGTCGCTGCCGGCCAGCCCTTGCAGTTGATCGGCAGGAATCGAGTCCTGGGCCCATGCGCTGCCGGTCAACAGGCAAGCACCCAAGACGAGCTTCCAGGTCGAACGCTGGCTCACGGAGTCACCTCCCCAGAATCGCCACCCACCATGTTGCGGAGCGGGTCTTCATCCAGGTGACGCCACTGCAGAACCTCCACCGGAGCCAGGGTACGCGGCAGCATCAAGCCGAGTTGGCCAGCCCCGCCGCCCAGTAGGCGAGCATCGTAGTTGGTTTCAAACGTCGGCGTGCCGTAGATGATGTTTTCGTTGCGTGCCACCATGGCGCCGTTGATGCGCGCCGGCTGGCTGCCCAGTACCACGAAGCAGAAGCTGTGGTTGGTGTAGAGCGTGGCGTCCAAGTTGTTGGCGTACATGCTCGCGATGTCCTTGTAGTTGGAGATACCGGCCGCCGGCATGTTGCCCGCAAACTTGGTGGGCTTCAGCTCATCCTGGAAGTCCAGGTCCGCCAACGTCGTCGTGCCGTCGTACTGACCGTCCCCGTCGATGTCTTCACCGGAACCCGGGATGACGTCGCCCACCGAGAAACCGGGAGGGATGACGCCAAGCGCCAGATCCGCTGCGGAGTAGTACTCGACCGTGAACTGGCCATCGCCCTCGAGCACGTCGTCGTCCGAGGTTCCGACGATGCCGTCGCGACCCGCGTAGGTGTTCGGGATGCCATCCTCCCCGGCGTCCTCGGCCGAGCGGTTCATCGAGGAGCTCATCCAAGAACTCACATAAGACCGCCAAGTGCTGCTGGTGAAGTCACCTACCACCACGTTTTCCGCCGAGAACAGACCCAGGAAATCCTTGTCCCAGTTGTCGGTGAGCCAGGCTTCCGTAGCCGCTTGGCTGTTGCTCGTGGGACGCAGGCTGGTGGGGCCGTTGACGTAGTGGATCGAGTCCGGGACGTAGGTGTTGCCGCCCGAGTAGATGACTCCTTTGCCAGTGACGTAACCCTTGATGATCACGTCTCCGCGCACCACGACTGGACCGTTCAGCACGATGGGGTTGGCCAAAGTGCCTTCCAAGTACAGGTGTTGCATTTCGCCGGAATCGTCGCCCAGCACGCCGTTGACCACCACCGAGCTACCGATCGAGATCGTACCGCCTTGGTCCGTCGCGACATCCTCGTACATCGAGAGATCGGAGAGGTTGGGCATCGGTACCTGGTCCTCGAAGTCGTGCTGGTTCTGAGTGTTGCCACCCGAACCGCGCACGTGGTCAGCACCCACGATGTCCCAACCCGAAAAGACACCGCCATCTTGTCCGTCTTCCAGGCCATCCCCGTTGTCGTCTTGGTATCCCGACAAAGTGGCCGCTGCTCCGTTCCAGGAGATTTCATCGTAGTTGGCCGAGCCGTTGATGGTCGGCTTGTAACCACCGGCATCGAATTGGCCGTTGCTGCGGGCGTTGCCGTTCATCGTGATGGTGTTGCCGTACAGCCAACCCCAGTTGTTGATGAAGTAGCCGTAGTTGAAGACCTGGCTGGACTCCAACGCATAGCGCAGCGTCACCGATTGCGAATTCCATGCTTGCGGGTTGCGCCCTTCGGGCAGGTTGGCCGGAGCATCGGGCCAATAACCCGTGGAATCGATACGAAGCTCGATGCTGGTGGGCGTCCGATTGATCACCGTAGCCCGTGCCGAATAGGCTCCGACTCGACCACCGTCGTCGGTCAATTGGGCGCCTTGGTACAGCTCCAACTCGTTGCCCGTACCGAACATGGCCGCGATCCCATCAATCGGGTTGAACGTGCCGCGTTTGGCGGCCTGATCGAAGGTCAGCTTGCCCATTTCGATGCCCGCCTCGGCGATGCTCGATGCTTGCAGATCCTGCAGGCTGTGTTGGGACTGCTTGACTTCCACCGTCGACAACGCGCTGGAAGCCACAAGCAAGCCCGAGACCGCAGCAAAGACCACAAGCGTCGAAACCAAGGCACTGCCCTGGCGCGCGCCGGAACCCGCGGGACCACCCCGCTGGCTTGCGCTAATTGCGCAGCCGAACGTGGAACGTTTCCGTATATACACCATTGGATTCCTCCATCCTCGTCGCAAGACGAATTTCCCAAACGTCCCCGGTCTGGGCCACGGAGAATCCCGGGCCTTCGAGGTCGTCGTTCGTTAGTAATCGTGAGGCCAGCGCCGATTGGCGTTGGACCGTTCCGCCGGCATCCAGGATCTGGCGTACCAGTTCCCGCTCACCGACAGCGTTCATTTGCACCAAATAGCGCAGGCTCCAGCCATCGCGGTTCCATTCGGCGGGTGTGCTGCCCAGGGCGCGATCGTAGACACCAAAGCCCGTATCGACCGGAACTTGCAGGGTCAGCACTTGATTGCCTTCGCCATCCAAGGCTAGGGTCAGGCGGCTTTCCGAAGTCGACTGGAATTCGTTGCGCAGCTTGCTGACCGCCTTGCGCACATCGCGATTCAAGTGGCTGTGCTGGGTCACCGACTCGTGGGTCTGGTTGGCCAAGTGCAGACCCTGGGTCAAACCAATGCCAATCAAGCTCATGATCACGGCCGCGATGATGACCTCGATCAGGGTGAAGCCTCCGCGACTGCGCGCGCCGGTGGGGGAGCGATGGGAAAGCTTCAAGACTGACTCCTCACCGTCACCAGGCGACCGAGCTCGGCGTTCGTATTCATGTCCACCAGGGAAATGCGCAACTGCAGCAAGCCGACTTGCGCTTGGAACACCGTCAAGTCCGCCCGATAGTGGCTCTGGCCCTGGGTGTCTCCATCGAAGAAGGAGTTGCCGTTGAGTGCCAACAGGTTCGCGTAGGGTTGCGCCAAGAGGTCTTCGCGAATCGTTTCGAGAAAGATGGTGGCGCTGGTCAGCGAACGGGCCTGGTTGACCGCCTTCATGTTTCCAAAGAAGGTGGCCGCGGTCGCCATCAGGAGTACCGTAGAAATGCCTACGGCAATCATGATCTCCACCAGGCTGAGGCCTGTCTGGGATCCGTGGCGGTGGGGATTGCGAAGCCGAATGTTCATGATCGAAGGGTCCCGGGGTGCGGGACGTGGCACCCAATGGGTGTCCCTGGTTTTCGGATGCGACTTTGTAGGGACTCCAGCGAAAACGGGATTCCTGTCCTGGGGGCTCAAAGTGGCGCGCCCCAAGCTGCGACCGGAAATTCCTTCCAGGCTAGGATAGGGGGCATGGGAATCCCCTTTTGGATGGCGGTATGGGTTGTGGGCGCTTGGATGGGCTCGATGGGCCGCGTCGAGGAGACGCCGCTCGATTGGCAGGCGGCGGTGGAGTACGTGGTGCCCACGGCCGAGGAACTCGCTTGGCAGCAACTGCCCTGGCAGGCGAGCCTGCGCGAGGGGCTCGAGCTGGGTCAAGCCCAGGATCGCCCCGTGCTGCTGTGGGCCATGAACGGCCATCCGCTCGCTTCGACCTGAAACAACGGTGTCATCGACCGACAGTTTGTCTGGTCCAACTCCGAGGTTCGCGAGCGGCTGCAACACTTCACCCTGGCCGCCGACGAGGTCTGGGGTCTGCAACATGCCAAGACCGAGGAAGCCCAACTCTTTCGACGGTTCAGCAGCCTGGGTCACTACGGCGCCCGCCCCGCCGACGCCACCCGGCAAGGCATCTATGCCGTGACGCCTTCGGGCAAGCTCCTGGCATCCTGGAACACGCGTTCGATTCCCAAGGTGCTCGAGCAACTCGACCTAGCCTTGGAGCGCTGGCGAGCGATGGAACCCGAGCAGCGCATGCCCGAGCACCCGCTGCCCCGCGAAGCCCGCCCGAGCGATGCGTATCCCCAAGATGGCCTGGCTCTGGTGGTTTATACCCGCGACATGCCGCGTGAGGACTTGCCTGAAGCGATGCGCGGCGAGTGGCGGCGCCATGCTTGGAACCAGGACCGCTTTTGGTTGCGCAAGGAAGAGCTCGATGGGTTGCGCGAAGGCAAGGGATTGCCGCCTGCAGCCGCCAAGCGCTTGGTGCAGATCCACGGGCGCGACAACGTGCGCGGTCAATCGCCCGCCTATGAGGCCAAGCAAGTGGTCAAGGCCGAAGTGCGCAGCCGAGTGCTCGAAGCCAGCGAAACGCGCGTGGTGGTCGAGCTGAGCGGCGAAGGCGCGGTCGCCCAGTCGGGTGTTTGGTCGATCGACGACCGCCGCGATGGCCCCGCCGAGCACACGCGTTCGTTTGAAGGCACCCTCGGGGGCCGCGCGGTTTGGGAAGGCGGCCGCTGGACCGAGTTCCAATTGGCCTGGGTAGGGACGCGCCAGGGCGCGACCCAATTCAACGGCCGGTCCGACGATCCGGGTCCCGCTCCGATGGGGGTGGTGCTGGTCCTGGCCCCGGAAAACGACCGGATTGCCCCGTCGTTTGCTTGGATGTACGGCTGGCGCTGATGGAAGACTTGCGTGGCGGGCCGGCTAGGCGCGCGCCTCGGCTTCCCGACGGTACTTTTCCAAGGCGGCTTCGAGCGGCGCCAAGTGGCTTTCGAAGCGCTTCCATTTGGCTACCGAATCGGAGTACAGCGGCTTGCGAACCTGGGCGGAACTGGCCGAAAGCACCCGACGCTTGGTCTCGAAGAAGCGCAGGCAGTCGTCGTGCCAGGGCAACCCGGCGAAGTCCAAGATTCGGCGGGTTTGGCCTTCTAGGTCACGCACCACTTCCTCATAGTCCACTTCGAGCAAGCGATTGGGCAGATGCTTGGCCCAATGTGCCATCAGGCGCTGCAAGTGCACGTGGAAATGGGCCAAGTCCTCGAAGTCGTAGGTGAACGGGATGTTCGAGGTGAACAGCACCTTGTAGCAGGCCAGGCAGTTGTCCATGGCTTCGCGTCGCGAATGGATGACGCGTGCGCCCGGCAAGGCCTTGGCCAGGAACCCCAAGTGGAGGAAGTTCATCAGGAACTTGTCCGCAATGCGGGTGGCCCCAGGCGCCTGCTTTTGCAGGCGGTCCCAGTAGACGCGCCCTAGGCGTGCCAGTTCTTCAGGAGACGAAGTCGCGACGGCACGGATGCGGCCCGGGGTGTTGGGGGCAAGGGCTCCCAACGTATGGCCGAGTTCGGGTAGCTCGCCTGTGCCCACGACCTCGGGGTGACTGGCCAAGATCTGCTCGATCAAACTCGAACCCGAGCGGGGCATGCCCACGATCAAAATCGGCTGGGCTTGCGACGGATTCTTGGGGCCGGGCCCGGCAAAGTAGGCGTCGCCCTGCAGCTCGATCAGGCTTTGAACCAAGTCTTCGAATTGGCGGCGTTCGTACTTCACGCGACCGCGCATGCGACGGTTGCCCCGTGCATACCAGCGAAAAGACTCGTCGTACTGGCCCAGGTCTTCGAGCGCCTTGGCCAGGGCGAACTGCATCGAAGGGTCGTTCTGGGTCAGGTTGTGCGAGGCTTGGGCTTGGCTCGCCAACACCGGAAGGTCGGGGTCGTTCGGATCGGAGTAGGTCTTGACCGAGGTCAGGTTGCGCCAAGCTTCCCCTAGGGCGGGTGCCGCGTGCACCGCCTGCTCGAATTGCTGGCGTGCCAAGTCCAGCTGACCATCGAACTTCAGGAGGGCCCCATAGTTGTTGAGTGCATCGGCGCTCTGGGGGTGCTCGGCCGCGCATTTCGCGCCTATGGCAAGCGCCTCGCGGTGCTTGCCCTGGCGTTCGAGGGCCAGGATCAGGTTGGCGTAGGGCTCGGCCACGTTGGGGAAATGGAGCATGCATTCGCGCAAGACCGCCTCGGCTTTTGCGTCCTGGCGTGCTTTGAGCAGCTCAAGCGATTTGCGCAGGTAGGCATCCGGGGTCCCCAGGCTGGCCGGGGTTTGCTTGGCCTTGCGGGCGGCTTGTTTGCGTTTTTGTTCCTTGGCCGCCTTCTTGCGTGCTTTGTCCATGCCTCGATTCTACCCCACTGGGACGGCGGAATCGCGCCTAGGGGCACCCAGAATGTGTGCGGACAGGGTGCCCCAGAATTGGACCATTCCTACCGACCTTTCCTACAATCAGGGCATGACCCTCGACCAAAAGATCATCTGGAATCAGCTTGTCTGCGACGACCAGGAGCAGGCCATTGCTTTCTACGAAGCGCTGTTTGGGTGGACGACCAAACCTGAAGAGCGCAAGACCTATGTGCACTTCTACCAGGGCCCGGACACCGTGGCCGGCATCATGCCGCAGCACGGCCCCTCGAGCGGACCCTCGCGCTGGAGCGTGCAGGTAGGCACCACCGATATCGAAAGGTATTGCGAGCGGGCGCAGGCTGCGGGTGGGAAGCTACTCACGCCGATCATGGACATCCAATACACGGGCCGGCTGTGCTCGGTGAAGGATCCCCAAGGTGGGGTGCTGACGGCCTTCCAGCCGCTGGACACCAAACGCAAGGAATGGGGCAACCGCAACGAAGTGGGCCACTTTTGCTGGGTAGAGCTGCTCTGCCAAGACCTCGACAAAGCCATTGGGTTCTACACGAACGTTGCGGGCTGGGAAGCCCATTCCATGCCGGTGGGGGACATGACCTACCACATGCTGGCGCCCAAGGGTGCGGGTCCGATGGCGTCGATCGGGGGTGTCATGCAGATGCCCGAAGCGGGTGTTCCCGACCACTTTTTGCCCTACGTGATGGTTCAGGACGTGGACGCCAGCCTCGCCAAAGCCCAGTCGCTTGGGGCGCAGGTTTGCGTCCAAGGCACGGACATCCCGGGCTACGGTCGCTTCGCTGTCTTCGCCGATCCCCAGGGCGCCGCCTTGGCGGTGTTCCAACCCAAGTGCTAGATGACGGAGCCCGCGGATCGCCCTTTGGCGAGTTCAGCCAGGCCAGTTCAACCAGTCGTCCCCGTAGGTGAGCTCGCCTCCCAAGTGTCCGGTGATCCCAACCAGTACGGCCAACAGAAACAAGCCAGGCAAGCGCAGTTTGGGATAGCGTCGGAAGACGAACAAAGCCAAGAGGCTCAAAGCTGCAGTCGCCACGCCCAACCAGCGATGCCAATCGAGCTCGCCTGCGTGGTAGCTGCCGTTGGCTCCCAGGGCCCAGCCCAGGCCAGCGGCTGGCAAGGACCCCAACGCGCCAAGCCATAGGCAGAATTCGGAAGTCGCGGCCGATTGGCGCAGGCGACCGAGTTTGCCCCCCAATTCCGCCAGCAGAGCAGCCACCAAAAGCGCGATGGGGAAGTGCACCACGATCGGGTGGAAGCGTCCTGACCAGCGCAGCAGCGGCGTATGGAGCCACCCAGACTTGGGAGTCCTGGAAGGAGAGGCCTTGGTTTCCTCGGGCGCGGCGACCTGAGCTACTGGCTCAGGGGGCGGAACCTGGGCGGTTTCGGGGAGGGTGGCATCCACCGGATCGGGTTCGATGGTCGGGGGCGGATCGGTTCCGCCGGGTCCTTCGACCGCCGCTTCGCGTCCTCCGACCGCCGCTTCGCGTCCTTCGACCACCGCTTCGGTCCCTTCAGGATCGCTGGCCAAAGGAACCGGTGCACCATCCGAGATCCAGGCCGCGATCAAAGCCTTCTCCGCGTCGCTCAACGGTTCCCCGTCGGATTCGGGCGGGGGCATGTCGTCGAACTCCACCGAGGCATACAACTCCGAGCCCGCCGGATCCCCTGGAATGATCAGGTCCGGATCGATCACGGTGGCAGCTAGGTCGCGGGCATCGGCCCATTTTCGGATCGCCTTGCGCTTGCCGTTCTCTGGATCATGACAATCGAAGCAGCGCTCTTGCAGCAAGGCCGCGACGGCTTCTGCCCGCTGGTTCGAAACCTCGGCCGGGGTTTGCGGCGCGGCGGGTGCCAGCCACAGGAGCGTTTGGAGGAGCATCCACATGGAGTTGGGTACGGAGGGGTCTTGGCTATTGGATCGGTTTGACGTAGCGATCGAGCCAATTCAGCATTTCGGCCTGCACTTGCAGGACCGACTGCCTAGCACGATACCCGTGGCTTTCCTTCGGCAGCATGCACAGCCGTACCGTGCCACCGTTGCCCTGGATGGCCTGAAACATGCGCTCGGATTGCATCGGGAAGGTGCCGCTGTTGTTGTCTTCTTCGCCGTGGATCAATAGCAGGGGTTCCTGGATCTGCTCGGCAAAGAAGAAGGGGGAGATGTTCACGTACACGGGCTTTGCCTGCCACAACGGGCGCCGCTCGGATTGGAAACCAAAAGGCGTCAGGGTTCGGTTGTAGGCGCCACTGCGGGCAATTCCAGCCCGAAACAGGTCGCAATGGGCCAGCAGGTTGGCGGTCATGAACGCCCCATAGCTGTGCCCGCCCACCGCTACGCGGTTGCGATCGGCGACGCCCAGCTCGACTACCGCATCGATGGCCGCCTGGGCGGATGCGACGACCTGATCGAGGAAGGTGTCGTTCATGGTCTCCGCATCGCCGATCACCGGCATGGTTGCGCCGTCCAACACCGCGTAGCCTTGGGTCACCAGGGCAAGGTGCGTGCTGCCGGTCATGCGCGTGAAGCGGTCCTCATTGCCCGCCACCTGGGCGGCGGTGGCCGCGTCGTTGAACTCCTGGGGGTAGGCCCAGATCAACAACGGGAGCCGGGTACCTTCCTGGTAATCCGCGGGTAGGTACAGCGTGCCCGACAGGAATACCCCATCCGAGCGTTCGTAGCGCAAGAGCTGTTTCTTGATGCCGCGGATTTGCGGTGTGGGATCGGGAAAATTCGTCAGCTCTTGGATGGTGTTGGTGTCCAAGTCGCGCAGTCGCATGTTGGGGGGCGAAGTGCGGTTCTCAAAGGCGGTCAACAGGCTCGGCTTGCGTCCATCGCCGGCAATCCAAACTTCTACGGGCCGCTCATAGCCGCCGGCGGTGCAACGCCAAAGGCGATCGGTACGCCGGGTTCCGATGGTGTAGCGATCTACGAAGGGCAGGTCGCCTTCCTCCGAAGCACCCAAGCCAATCCGAAACAGCGCATCGCCTTCCTGAAGAACGACGCGACCGCCCATCGGATCGAGGGTGGTCACCAGGTCCCCGGGATCGCCGTAACGATCGCGGATGCTGCGGTCTTCGAGAACTTGCTCGGTTCCAGGTTCCTGATCCAAGTCGTGGAGCAGCGCTCGCACCCAGCGCCGGTCGCGATCGTACTCCGAAGTCACGAGCCGCTTCGCGTCGGAGAAGTACTGGACCCCCATGAAGCGCTGTACGAGCTTGCGGACTTCGAGGGCATCTCCCTCGAAGGGGGCTTCCAGCATCATCAGGCGATCGCGATAGGGCGCTTCCACGCGCGGATCCCCGCCGTCTAGGGCCTCGACCCACAAAAGGCTCGCATTCCGCGATGCCATCCATTGCACCTCGCGCGGAGTGGTTCGCACGCCACCGATCGGGATGTTTTCAGCCATTGGGACCTTGGCCAGCGTGCGCACGACCTTGCCCTCAAAGTCCCACACCTCGAAGCGGCGCGGGAAGCCCCACTGGGGCAGCAAGTAGCTGAAGGGTGCCTCCAACGTCTCGACCAGGAGGTACCAACCATCGGGCGACAGCTCGGCGTCGACGATCCAGCCGGGGGATCCGATGGGATGCAGGCTGCCGTCGGGGCGCACCAAGGTGATCTGGGTTTCGGTGTAGTAGGCCCACAACGCTTCGTCATAGGGGTTGTGCAACAGGTCCTGGTAGGTGCGTACGGGCGAGGTCTTGCCCGAAGACTCCTGCACGTTCGGGCCCTTGGGAACCGCCGGGGGCTTGGGTTCGGCTCCGCGGTCCGGACGATTCAAAAGGCACAGGATCTGTTGGCCGTCGGGGGCCCAGCGGGGCTTCATCAGGACCGTGTTGATGCGATCGGTGCACAGTTGCAACTGCTCGGGGGCGTCCGCGGCCAATCGCCAAAGTTGCTGGCCGGTGTCGGTTTGCAGCAAACAGAAAAGGTGGCGCGAGTCATGCGACCACTGCACTTCCGCAATCTTGGAGCCCGCGGGCAAAGCTACCGTGATGGGCGCGGGCTGATCGGGGCCGGGAATCGTCGTCCGCAAGCGCATGGTGTGGTAGTAAACCGCAGCAAACGGACTGCTCTGGCGCGGGTCGATGCGCACGCCCGCCAAGGGCAACATGCGCCGCCCCACTTCGCGGATGTCGGGCAACGCGTTCCGCTCCAGCAACAACAACCAATGCCCGTCCGGGCTGGGCAGGACTGTGGGGGGTGGGGGGCTCGTCAAAATGTCGACGAGCTCGGCGGGGGGTTCTTGGTACCCAACGGGCGCCGTACCTTGGAAGGCAGAAGCGATGGGTACGCAGGCTAGGAACCAACCCAGCCAAGGAATGGTGGTGCGCATGATCGACGGGAATTGTACCCGCGACGTGATGCCGGATCAGCCGGCCAGGGACTTGCTGGATCCCTTAGCCCTCGCGCGCCAAGAGCGATTCGACCGTGCGCATCACGTGGTAGCCCGCCTGTGCGTCGGGTAGGACGTGGGAATCCCCATCGAGGGCCCTCGAAAGTTGGTCGAGGAACGGCCCCAGCCCAGCTCCCCGCCCAAGCTGTGCCTGCTCGCTGTGCCAGCCCTGGTCATCCCCCCAGGAGACCTGCGACCAGTCCTCTACGCGCAAGCTGCGCTGCTCGCCAAACAACGTCCAGCGGTTGTTATCCGGCGCGCCCCCAGCGACTCCCGCCATCAACGCGACGGGTACATCGCCCGCGAGGAATTGCGCATTCACCCGCGTTTCGGTGCCTTCAGGACCCCACGCCACGTCCTTGTGGGTGCAAACCAAGGGGCCCAGCAACGTTTGGGTCAGGTAGACGAAGTGCGAGAGCACTTCGCGACAGAAGCCGCCCTCCGTGGGCCCCGCGAGCCACGGCCCGGCATGGTGCCAGGTCCGCGGCCACTGGGAAAACTGCAGCACGATTTCGACCCGCTGGGCCGCGCCCATGCGCGTGGTCCCCAAGTCCGCTTGCGCTTGGACCAGCCCAGGAAGCGTCGCGAATGGAAAGTGCATCCACAGCCGCCCGCGGGAAGCCTGGACCGCGCGCGTGAGCTCCTGCGCTTCGGCCAAGTCAACCGCCAAGGGCTTCTCCACCAAGACGGGCTTGTGACAGGCGAGCGCATGCAGGGCCAGGGCCACATGGCTCGCCGGTGGCGTCGCGATGTAGACCAGATCCACGCGCTCATCCTCGATCAAGGCCCGGGCCGAAGCCGCCACGCGCGCGCCTTGCTCGTCGCACCAACTGCGCGACAATCCCGCGTCCGCATCGAATCCCGCGCGGACTTGGAACCGATCGTGTTGCGCCAAGGCCCCTGCCATACGCGTGCCCATCAAACCCAACCCCACGATTCCCACGCCGACGCTGTTCGCACGCTGTTGCATGGGGCGAGCATATACCCCAAGCGGGGCGAGGTACCAGCCTAGAATGGCCAGGGCCCGGGGGCTTGCGGATCGAAGCCGCAAGCCACCAGGCCCTGGGTGCGCCGAGGGCGCCTATTCGAAGCTGACCGCGACCGCGTCGGTGAAGTTCGAGGTCGGGAACCCAATGACGTTGTCCCGGAACCAAGCCTGGAAATACCAAGTTTCTCCGGCGTGGACGGCAGTCGGACCCATCGGGGTGGGGAGTCCTAGTAGGTCGATCGTCAGCGAAGCCGTCCCCCCCGCGCCCGTGTTGAGGATCTGGCTCAACGCGTTGAAGCGTCCAATCGCGCCACCCAGGCAAAGGTCGCCGCTGCTCCCACCGGGGTTGGGTACCAGGCCCGGCGCGGTTCCGCCCAGGAAGATCAGGAATTGGTTGGGGGGCAAGGTTTCGCCCGACAAGGTCAGGTCGTTGTCACTGGCCGTCAAGGAGCCAGCGACATGGATGCGTGCCTTGTAGCCGGTGGAGTTGGCGCCCGACTCGCAGTAGTACGCACCCAGCCCGGTCGTGAACTCATAGGCCCCCATATCGGTGATCGGCGCCATTCCAAAGCCCGTGTCGGCGACGTTCGCATTGTCCTCAAACCGGTGTTTGTGGCGAATGTCGAGGAATTGTTCGGTTGGAACCAAAGTGTTGTCGCCGGCATCGGTCGCGGGGGATGACGGCAGTAGCTCGTAGTTGCCGCCGGGCGCATCGACGAACAGCGGGTCCGCACTGAGGTTGCCGAGCCCAGCCAGGCCACCTTGAACGATGCTGTAAGTCACCGTGGCGCCGTTGACCTGGTTGGTCGACGTCTGCGTTCCGCCCGGCCCCGTGTTGTTCCAGAAGATCGCGTTGGAGACGGTCACGCTAGCACCTTGGTTGCGGAGTCCAGCCCCCGCCGCTTGAGCCGGGCTGTTGTTGGACACGAAGGTACAGTTGCGAATCTGGCTACTGCCACCCGAACCAACCCACATGCCCCCGCCACCGCTGGCGCCGGTGGCCGTGTTGTTCGCGAAGAGGCTGTTGGTAACCCGAGCTCCCGAGGTCGAGAAGATCTCCAACGCGCCAGCACGCGCCGCGCTGTTGTTCACGAACCGGCAGCGATCGAACTTGACGGCGCCGGCACCCGCGATGTCAAAGGCACCGCCGTAGGAGCCGCCCAGGTTGCTGTCGAAGGTGCAGTCGGTGAAGGTGGGGGCGGCCCCGTTGATGTATCCCGCACCGCCGCCAAAGGTGCAGCGGTTGTCCACGAAGGTGCAGTTGCGGATCGTCGGCTGGACGCTGCCCAGGATCAGGATTCCGCCACCACGGTCGTTGTTGGAGCCCGCGTTGGCATTGCCACCGGTAACCGTGAAGCCATCGATCACCGCGGTCGCGTTGGTGCTCGTGGTGGTGATCAGGTGGTAGCTGTTGTCGGTGCGGATCCCGCTACCGTCGTTGCCGGCCAAGTCGCCGCTCAGGATCGAAGGCGCCGTACCGATCGGGGGGCGCTGGTACACGGCGCTCTCGCCTCCGGCGAAGCCCCCGTAGATCTCCACGCCGTTGCGCATGGCGAACGACTGCGTGCGCGAATTGGTCGCGCTCGCGAAGTAGGTGCCTTGGGCGGCAAAGATTTGGTCCCCGGACACGGCTGCGGCCAGCGCAGCTTGCAGGCCGCTGGACCCTTGGTAGGCGTTGGCCCAGGTCGAGCCGTCGTTGGCGCCCGTGGTCAGATTCGCGTCGACGTACAAGGTCCCGGCGAAGAGCGGGGAGGCGGCGAGCATCAGGCCCAAGGGGGCCGCAAAGTGGAATCGAGTGCGTTGCATAGGGAGGAGCCGGGGATGGATTGGGCCGCAAAGCCTAGCAGACCTGGCCGCCCACTCCCCGCCCTTCCAAAGGTGGAAGGCCAGATTCCAAGCTTGAGACGCATCCGGGGGCATGCCAAAGCTGGCAGCGCGCCCTGATTCCGCAGCGGAGGTTCGAGCATCAGGCTCCGCATCGCGGGTTGTGCTTCGCTACGCTCTCAGGCTCCGAAATCGGCGCTAGCATCCGATCAACCCCATGGATCCCCTCACCCACATGGCGCTTGGCGCCAGCTTGGCCATGGTGCTCAGCCCGCGCCCCCGCAGGCGCGCGGCGGCCCTCGGCGGAGCCATCGCGGGCCTGCTGCCGGACGCGGACATCTTCATCCGCTCGGCCCACGATCCGCTCTTGGCGATCGAGTACCACCGGCACTTCACCCACTCGTTTCTGTTCCAGCCGGTGGTGGCGGCCGTTGCTTGGATGCTGGTGGTGGGATTGCAGCGCGTGTTCCTGGGGCCAGGTCGACCGCGTGCCTCCTACCTGCCCCTGGTGGTGGCTGCCATCAGCCATCCGCTTTGCGATGGGTGGACGAGCTACGGGACGCGCCTTTGGTGGCCCTTTTCGCCCGAGCGGGTGGCCTGGGATTGGACTTCGGTGATCGATCCGATTTTGACCCTGCCCTTGATCCTCTTGTGCGTGTGGGGCATCCGGCGCAGATCTTGGTGGATGCCCGCCGCAGGACTGGCGTGGGTCAGCGTGTACTTGGTGCTGGCGGTTGGACAAGGACAGCGTGCGACCGAAGCGTTGCAAGCCCATCTCAAGCAACAAGGCGTCCAGGTCGAGCGCCTCTCGGTGCGACCGAGCTTCGGCAACATCCTCGTCTGGCGCGGCGTGTGGCAAGACTCGGCCAAGGGCCGCGCGCAACTGCATTGCGCTGCGATCCGGGCCGGAAGGACCATGGAGATCACTCCCGGGGAAAGCGCCCCCGCAGTCGACCTCCAAGGCGATCCGCAACTGGCCGCCTGGGCACCCCCGGGTTCTACCCTGCGCCGCGACCTCGAACGCTTCGCCCACTTCTCAGCCGACTGGTTGGTTTGGGAACCAGGCCATCCCGGGGTGATTGGGGATGCGCGTTATTCGATGGCGCCCACCGAATTGGATCCGTTGTGGGGGATTGGGGTCTCCGATCGCACGCCCGACGCCCATGCCGAGTTCCTGACCTTTCGCGAAGGAAGCTCCCAGCGTTTGCGAACCCTGTGGCGCTTGATCGTCGGGGGAGCCGCGCCGGGGGGTGGGGCGAGCGATTCGGTTCAGATCCCATCGAAGCACCCATGGAACCTCCCATCGAACCGCCCATCGAAGTAAGGCCCTTCGAATCAGAGCGAATCGACGAAGTCTTGATGCACCAGCTCTAGCTCCACGCCCACGAGCCGTAGAAAACGTGCGGCCGGGTCTTCACCCCCCTTGGTGGCCGTCACCAAGTGGACCAGCGTCCGCTCGCCGTAGTGAACCGCCAGCCAATCGGTGAAGCCCAACGCTTGGTCGTAGGCCACGGTCACGCGCGCTGGGTCCTGGAGGCTCGCGAGCGTTCCGGTGAGCTGCGTTAGCGAGAACAAGGTCTGTCCAGCCAGCCGCTGGCGAGCCCGCTCCACACGGTTCGCACGAGCCCCGTTGCCCTCGAAGGAGAGGTATTGCGCCAGGCCTTCGTTGAGCCACCCGGCGACGCGTTTGCCACCGACTTCCTCGATGAAGGCGTGCACCAACTCGTGCCGCAGCGTGTGGCGGATGGCCCCCCGTTCGCGTTCGAAGTTGCGCACCGGAACCCGGATCGAACCATCGTAGGCTCCACCCGCCCACTCGCCGATGCCCGTCACGTTGTCGAAAGCCTCGCGATCGTAGAGCAGCGCCCGGAACTTCGGCCGCCCGGCCTCGACTGGAAACACGTCGAAAAACTCACCGTAGTCCTGGTACGCGCCCTCCAGGTCGTCGAGCACTTCCAGGTAGCCGCGCGAAAGCAGATCGGCACGGTCTCCGTCGTAGTGCAGGGTGAAGTGCAACGACTGGTCTTCGACAAAATCCGCCTCCGCAGCGAGGCGGGTCCGCAAGCGCTCGAGCAAGGCCACCAATTCGGCGCGCCCTGGGGCCCACACGATGGCCTTTTCCAGCCGTTCGATTGCGAGGGCCAGTTCTTCGTCCGCCGTGGCCACGGCCCAGCGCGCATAGGCCTCCGCCAAGTTGGCTTGGAACACGGGCTCCTCCGGGTCGCCCTGCCGCGCTTCGTCGAACAGGCGCACGGCTTCGTCATAGCGTTGGGCTTCGAGGGCTTCGATCGCTCTCTGGTTGAGCGCGGAAAGGTCCTCGCGCCCCGAGCGCAGCGGTTTGGACTGCAAAGCTGCGGAGGGCGACGGCGTGGTGACCGGGTCCTGATTCGCGGGAGCCAGGATCGCAGGCATGGGGGAGTCCTGCGCTTCCGGTTCGATCGTCAGCGCTGGACGCGGCGCATCCATCCGCGATCCAACGATCCACCAAGCGCCACCGGCGGCTGCGGCGATCAGGGCGATCAAGAACAGAGGGCGCAGCATGGAGTACCTTGGCTTAACGGACGACCGCCCGGCCCACGGCTTCGCCGGTTTGCACGCGCCACAAGGCGGCATACAAGCCGTGTTCGGCCAGGAGGCTGGCATGGTTGCCTTCTTCGCGCACCCGACCCGCTTCGAGCACGTAGATCTGATGCGCGCGTCGGATGGTGGACAAGCGGTGGGCGATCACGATCGTCGTGCGACCCTCGGCCAGGCGCTCCAACGAGCGTTGGATAGCCGCTTCGGTTTCGTTGTCCACCGACGAGGTTGCCTCGTCGAGGATCAGGATTGGCGGATCCTTGAGCACCGCGCGAGCGATCGAGATGCGTTGGCGTTGGCCACCCGAGAGCTTCTGACCCCGTTCGCCCACGATCGTGTCGTAGCCCTCGGGCAACGCGCCGATGAATTCGTCGGCTTCGGCGATGGCGGCCGCCCGTTCGATGGCCTCCAGGGGCGCGTCGGGCCAGCCATAGGCGATGTTTTCGCGCACTGTTCCGTGGAACAGGAACACGTCCTGGCTGACCAAACCGATTGCCTTGCGCAAGTCGACGAGGTTGAGCGTGCGCAAATCGTGCCCGTCGAGGCGCACGGTGCCTTCGCTGGGGTCATAGAAGCGCAGCAAGAGCTTGATCACCGTGCTCTTGCCGGAACCGGTGGGGCCCACCAAAGCCGTTGTCTTGCCCGCGGCGAACTCCAGGTTGAGATCGTGCAGGACGTGGTCGCCACTCGCATAGCGGAATTGCAGCCCTTCGATGCGCATCTCCCCGCGGATCTTGTCCAAGGGCAACGCTTGGCCCCCGTCTTGGATCGCGGGCTCGACCTTGAGCAAGTCCAAAATGCGCGTGGTGGAAGCCATGGCCCGTTGGTACAGGTCAAAGGTGTCCCCCAAGCGCGTCAACGGCCAAAGCAGGCGTTGGGTCAAGAAGACCATCACGCTGTACGCGCCCACGGCCAGCTTGCCCGTCGCCGCCAAGTACCCGCCAAAGGCCAGCGTCGCCGTGAAGCCCACCAGCACCACCATGCGAATCAGCGGCGAAAACGCCGAGCTGAGGCGGATGGCCGACGCGTTGGCCGCGCGGTAGGCGTTGCTGCGCTCGCCAATGCGCTCCACTTCGCGGTTCTCGGCGGTGAAGCTCTTGATCGTCGCCATGCCACCCAGGTTGCCCGCCAAATCGCCATTCAGCGAACCGACCTCGTTGCGCACCTTGGCGTAGCGCGGCGTGAGTCGCTTTTGGAACAGCAGCGAGCCCCACAGGATGAAGGGCATCGGAACCACGGACATCCATGCGATTTCGGGCGAAAGGTACAGGAAGGCTGCACCAATCACGACGGTGGTCGTAAGCACCTGCAGGATTTCGTTGGCGCCCACGTCCAGAAAGCGCTCCAGCTGGTTGACATCGTCGTTGAGCACCGACATCAAACCCCCCGAGGAACGGTCCTCGAAGAAGGCCAACTCCATGCTCTGCACATGCCGATAGGCTTGCATGCGCATGTCGTGTTGCAAGTCCTGGGCCACGTTGCGCCACAGCACCTTGAAGCGATACTCGAACAACGACTCGAGCGCCCAAATCACAAAGGTCAGCCCCGACAGGATCCAAAGCTGCTCGACCAAACCGTGCACGCCCCAGCGGGCCAACAGCGACTCGTCTTGCTGGACCACCACGTCGACCGCCATGCCAATCAACGCCGGCGGCGCCAAGTCGAACACCTTGTTCAGGATCGAATACAGCGAGGCCCGACAGATCCTCGACCGATGCGGCTTGGCGTACTCCAAGAGCCGCGCCAGCGGGGAGGTGGCTTCGTTGGCTTCCATCGGCGGAAGTGTAGCCCGCCTCTTCCCGACCGACTAGATGGCTGAGCTTGTTCCTTGGATTCTCCAGAGCAGTCCCTAGAGGAAATACCACGTCAATGCATTGGAGGAGTTGGAGTGCCCCGTTCCAGCGCCCGAATCGCGGTACCAGAGTTGGAATTGCCACGCGCTACCGGCCTGAACCGTGGGGCTCCCCGGAATGGGCACCGCCAAGGGAACATCAAACCCGGATCCAACGCTCGATGTGCCCACCAAGTTCTGGAGAATCCCTGCCGAATCGAACCTACCCAGCGAATTGAAATCACCGCCCGGCACGTTGTAGCGACCCAAGAAGGAACCGCTACTCAGGCCTATGCACAAGCGACCATCACCCAAGACTGTGGTCACACCTTGGAAATAGCCACTGCCCACCAAGACGTAACCAAACTGGTCGGAGGGACCACCACTGGCCTCGAGGTGCAACCCGGATCCGGCTGCGATGCTGGCCGAACCGACGAGCTGAACCGAGTTGCCCGCTGAGTTGGGCTGGGCTGGGTCGCAGTACACGAATCCGGTGCTGCCCGGACATGGGTTGTCCGAGCCGGGGGTGTCCAGGCCAGCATTCAGGGCAGCCGGCGCTACATACCACGTCCCGCCGCACCGGTACACGTGGCTGGGTGCCACGCTGCCATCGGGACCGACTAGGTTCGACGAATACACCTCACCTGACCCCGAGGAGGTTCGCACGGTGGCCAAATCCGCCACGACGGAAGTCCAAGGAGTCCCATCCAGGACCCCATCGTCGTTGGTATCCAGGTCTTGGCCAACCGTTGCCGTGCAGCCGGAGACCACCAAGTGGGTGCTGTTGAGGTTGTCTTCGATGTTTAGGGGATTGCCGTTCCCCAGGTCTTGGTCGGGGGTTCCCCAGATAAAGTCCGATTCGGCTACGACAAAGAAACCACTCGCATCGATCTGGAAGCCGCTCATGTCGACGATGCTCTTGACCGAACCCCGCCCAATGCCATTGCCGAGGATGACGTAGGACAATCCGTTCAGCGAGGTGCCAGGGGGCCCGGTCAACTCCATGAATTCGGGCCCCGCTGCCAGCCGGATTTCACTGAACTCCACTTGCGCCTGGGCGGTGCTCACCAGCCCACAGACGACTCCCAAGGCCCACATACTCTTCATGATGCGACTCCTAAACCTATTCGATTCCTAACGTGATTCGATTTCTAGGGAAGGGGCGGCGGTCCGTCCACTTCGGATCGGCCGCTCCAGCAGCCAATGCGAAAACCCACGGCGTACTCCCGCATCCAATCCAAGAAAATTTGCCTCCGCCTCTGGGGATGGCCTGCACCTGGCGCCAGCCGTGGCCTAAGGAACCTGCCGTGGCCTAGGGAATGGAAAAAACTACGTCAGCGGAAGGCCCCGTTGCCTCCGCAGGCGCTTCCTCCCGCTCGCGGGGTTGGGGCCGACAACGACCTGTTGCTTCGAGCCCGGGCTGGGATCCTGGCGGCCATGCGCATCCTCTCGGGCGATTGGGTGGGCCCCATGAGTAGGAAGGAGGTTCGCACGGGCAACCTGGTCATCCATAGGCCGCCAAGAGGACCTCAGGCAGCTCCCCCAAGTGGCGGAGCAGCGACCAAGAGCCGGGGCCAAACATGCTCGGCAGGTTGGATGCGGCCCGCGGGTCGAGGCCAATGGCGTGCACGGCGATCTCGGCGCGGCGGGCTTCACGCACCGCGCAGGCCACGTCGTGGATGCCGTGGCTACCCTCGTAGCGATCGAAGTCGGTGGGCTTTCCATCGGTGATCACGATCAGGTGCCTTTTGCGCGCCGAGCTTTGGTGGAGCACGTGGGTGGCATGGCGCAAGGCCGGGCCAATGCGTGTGTATCCCTGCGGCTTCAAGATACCCAGGCGCGCGTTGGCCGTGGACCAGGGCTCGTGCCAATCTTTGACGGTCAGGCTCCGGCAGCAGTTGCGGGTGTTGCTGGCGTAGGCCAGAACGGCCAAGGATTCGCCGAAGTGGTCGGCGACCGAACCCAGGAGGCAGGTGGCGGCCAATTCGACATCCAAGACCCGCCGATCTTGGATCCAACTGTCGGCGGAGAAACTCAGATCGACCAACACGCAGGTGGCCACATCGCGTTCCAGCCGGGGAAGGTGCAGGTAAACCCTCCCGGGTGGCGAACCACCTCGCCGCCTTTGGGCGTACTCATCGATCAAACTGTCCACGTCTACTTCGCTGCCGTCGAGTTGTCGGTTGCGCAGCAAGCGCTCGGTGCGTCGCGCTTCCAAGAGTGCGATGGCGCGCCGGATGGTTGGGCCCATCGACTGGCGTAGCTTGTGGCCGAAAGCTGGGTCACGGGTCGGAATGGAGGTGGGATAGACCGCGACCCAGTCGCGCAGGTAACGCTGGTTCGCCTGATCCCATTCGTCGTAGAGCACGGCCTGTTCGCCCGAAAGGACCTGGTAGACATCGGGGATGTCAGGCGGGGTCGCCATTTCCGCAGCGTAGACCGTCTCCACGGGAGGCCCGCCACGGATCATGGTGCGCAAATCGACCTCATCGAGCGAATCCCCCTGTTCCTCCATGTCGTTGGCCCCATCCAAGCGTCGGAAGCCGCCGTCGTACTCGTCGGCGTAGTCGACTTTTTCGAAGGAATGCGACGGCATATCCTCTTTGGCCGGGTCTTCGGGCAGGGCGATGACTTGGGCATGCTCGCGGGCGCGGCCCATTCGCTCTTCGACGTCTGAATCTGGTTGCGGCGATTCGGTGGACTCGCTGGCCGCGAGGGCCGCAGCGAAGTCGCTGGGTGTGAGCGGCCCGCCGAAGAGCAGGCTCGGTTCGAGGGGAGGCTTGGACGAAGCTCCGGAGAACCAACCCTTGGGCAGCCAACCACGCCGACCCGTAGTGTTGGGGACCCGTTGTGCGAGGGGAGTCACGTCGAAGGGGGCTGGAAGTGGCAGGGAGGGAAAGGCGGGGTCGGCCACCCAGCGCAAGGCGATTTGTCGCAAGCGTTCGAGCGCCCAATGGTTTGGATCCAAAGAAGTACGGATGGCGGAGAGGTCCGGTCGCGTGGCGATCTCCCACTGGGCGGCACGCCCGACTCGTTCGCGGAAACCCGCATGCTCGCATGCCAATCCGCTCGCTACGCGCAACCCATGACCGAGGATCTCGGATTCCTCTGCTTGAGCCCCTGGGAAACGGAGATCTGCCAAGCAAGCACCCGCCAAGGCCGCACGCACGAAGTAGAAATCACGGTTGGCCGCGAGGTCGGGCGCGATGGCAATGGATTGGGGAATCAAGAGGACACCCGCTTGGCAACCTCCGCTGCGTTCGGCGGGCCGCACGATGACCCGACGGCCCGCAAAGGTGCCGGCAACCGTTTCTAGGGCGAGCACCAGGGGCCGCCAAGTGGCCAGCTGGTCGCTCGCTACGCCTAGGGCACGCCGCGCACGACTCTCGGACCGGCCCCGCCAGCGCTTCCACACCTTGTGGAAGCCGACTTCGAACGCATCCAAGGGCAAACTGGGTCCTCGCTCGCGCACCGGGGAAGGGCGGGGCTCCCTGCGGCGATCCTTGGAACGCTTGCCCATAGCATCAAAAGGCCAGCGAAACGACTTCGCTGAGGGCCTGCAAGATTTCCCGGTCGTCGGACAGGGGTTGCACGATGGCGGCCATGCAGGCGGGTCGCGGTGCCAAACCTGCACGGATCAACCGCGCGGCATCCACCAACAGTCGGGTGGAGGCCTTTTCCGCCAAGCCCAGTTCTTCCAGCGCACGTACTTTGTTGGCCAACTTGACCAGACGCTCGGCCACCTTGGGCTCGCAGCCCGTTTCCGTGGCCACAATCGACGCTTCCAAGTCCGCGGGTGGGTAGTCGAAGCTGGCCGCCACGAAACGTTGCCGCGTGGACGGCTTCAACTCCTTCCAACCCCGCTGATAGCCGGGGTTGAACGACACCACCAGCATGAACTCCGGTTGGGCGCATAGCTCCTCACCGCAGCGGTCTACGAAGAGCGCGCGCCGGTGGTCGGTTAAGGGGTGGATGGCAACGATCACATCGGGCCGCGCCTCGGCCACTTCATCGAGGTACAGGATCGAGCCGCTGCGCACCGCGCGGGTCACGGGGCCATCCTGCCAGACCGTGTCGCCGCCCTTCACCAGCCAGCGTCCCATCAAGTCGGCCGCGCTGGTATCGTCGTGGCAAGGAACGGTGATCAAGGAACGCCCCAAACGGGCGGCCATCGATTCGACAAAGCGGGTCTTGCCGCAGCCGGTTGGGCCTTTGAGCATCAAAGGCAAGCGCTGGGCATAGCACGTTTCGAACAGTTCGACCTCCTGGCCCACCGGTTGGTAGAAGGGCGGCGAACTGGCGAGGGGGCTGACGGGAGTGGTGGCGGGCATGGTATGGAAATCGGAGAGCTTCATTGGGGCCGGAGACAAGCTTGGATGGCCTGGACGCCCGTGGCGGTGGGGACCCCGAGCCCTTCGAGCTGTTTGGCGATGCGGCCATCGGTGTCCAAAACCGTGATCAGACTCGAGTGGGAGAAGTTTCCCTGGGCATCTTGTTTGTAGCGCACACCCAGGACGGCAGCGACCGAGCGCACCGCCGCGGCATCGCCGTGCAAGAGGGTCCAACGGTCCGAAGGCAGGTGGTTTTCCTGGGCGTAGGCGGCCAGCACGTCGGGCGTGTCGCGCTCGCTGTCCATGCTGATCAAAAGCCAGCGTACGTCCGCCAGATCGTCGGGCGGGGTCTGGGCTTCGATTGCACGCATGTCGGCCAGGATGCGCGGGCATGCGTAGGCGCAGTGGGTGAAGATCAAGGCCATCACCGTCACGTGCCCGCGGAAGTCGGTGAGGGCTCGTGGTCGGTTGGCCTGGTCACGCCAGGGGGAGTCCAAAAGGTACAGCGAAGTGTCCGGGAGCGGGGCGCTTGCTGGGTGCGCCGCCTGGGCGCAGCAGGGCAGGACCCGGCCTATGCGGCTGGCGGTCTGGGGTTGGCTTGCGGAAGGCGCGTGGCGATTGCAGGCGGCTAAGGTCAGCAAACCAAGCAGTATCAAGAGGGATCGATGCATGGGAGTCTCAGTCGTGCCCGCAGCGGAAACCCAGGTTGCGGACGGTGTAGTTGGCGCGCAGGCTGCTGCGGAAGGCAAAGCGCATGAAAGCGGCGTAGTCCTTGGGATCGGCGGCCCCCAAGGAGCCTGAGCCGCAAAAAAGGTTGCGATCCAGGCCTCCGTCGCCGCGGGATTCTCCGGTGATCAAGGCGGTGTTGAAGTCCTCGACCCACTCCCAGACCAGACCGTGCAGATCTTGCACCCCAAAGAAGTTGGCTGGTTGCTGGCCGACCGGGCCCGGTACAGGTGGTGTCGGCAGCGAGTACCAACGCAGGATGAGCTGGTTGTAGGCCGGATCATCCCGGCCCATGGCCGCCGTTTCGCTGGCGGCAGCCAAGTACTCCCACTCGGCTAGCGTGAGCAGCCGTCGACCGGCCCATTCGGCATAGGCCCGGGCTGCGAACCACGATACGTTGTTGACCGGGCTGCTTGCCTGGTTCGGATCGATGGCAAAGTCGGAGGTCCAGTGTTCTAGATACTGCGAGTCGGCGAACAAGCGCGGGACCTGCGAACGACTCCACTCGGGATTCTCCCAAACAAAGCGCAAAAACTGTGCATTGGTTACCGGATGGATCTCGGTTTGGAAGGCTGCGATGGGGACCCGCTTGGCATCGTCTTTGCCCGGGTACATCGGCGCGTATTCGCCGCTCGGGATTTCCGCCATGGCCGTCAGTGGAACCGCCGGAGGTTCAGGATCCACCGTCGGCTCGACGAGCCTTGGTGAAGCCAAGGGGGGCGCCCCTTCGGTGCGCGTGGGGGCCTCGGGTGCGCAGCCTGCCAAGGACAAGCCGAGCCATCCGAGCCACACAAACCCGGATCCGAAAGGCCAGGAT
>JACKHT010000005.1 GCA_020638855.1 Planctomycetota bacterium | reverse complement strand
CCCGGTGGGTTGCGGCCCGGTGGGATGCGGCCCGGAGGGGAGACGTCGTGATCGCCGCATGGACGCCCATCAAACGCAACAACACACGGGAGGGTCCGGCCATGTCGGCTGATCCTTCGTCGGTGCACATCCCGGTCCTAGGCCCTGAGGTGGTTGCCCTGCTGGGGGGTAGGGCGCCTTCCCTGAGAACCTCGGGTTGGATTGTGGATGGGACGCTGGGTGCCGGGGGGCATTCGGCGTTGCTGCTGAAGGCGATGCCGGGGATCCACGTTTTTGGCGTGGATCAGGATCCAGAGATTCTGGATCTAGCCCGGCAGAACCTGCAGCCATTCGGAGATCGGGTGCGCATTTCGCGCTCACGGCTCTCCAATCTTGCGCGCCTAGCGCGCAAACTCCGTTGTGATCGGCCGGTCGGGTGGTTGATGGATGTGGGCGCAAGCTCGCTCCAGCTCGACCGGCCGTCACGCGGTTTTTCCTTCCAAAAGGATGGTCCGCTCGACATGCGGATGGATCCCCGCCGGAAGGTCACCGCCGCCGACATCATCAACGATTGGGGGGAAGAGGCCCTGGCGGACCTTTTCTTTCGCGAAGGGGACGAGCATCGTTCCAGGCACATCGCTTCCGCCATCGTACGCGCCCGCACGCGCGTACCTTTCAAGCGCACCGGCGCCCTGGCGGAGCTCGTGGCTGAGACCCTGGGCGGAGGGGCGCGTATCCACCCGGCGACCAAGGTTTTCCAAGCCCTCCGGCGCGAGGTCAACCAAGAGGGAGCCGAGCTCCTGGCCGGATTGCAGACCGCCGAGGACCTGCTGGAGGAGGGCGGCGTGCTGGCCGTGATCGCCTTCCATTCGGGTGAGGATCAAGTCGTCAAGCGATTTTTGGCCGAAGGCGCCCAAGCGGGCCGATGGGAACTGTGTAGCAAAAAACCCATCGCGCCCACCCACCACGAGGTGCGCCGCAACGCCCGTGCCCGCTCGGCCCGGCTGCGCGGGGCCATCCGACTGCGGGCGCAATCCGCCTCCCAACCACCCGCGCCCACCCCGGGCGCAGGAGCCAACCCATGACCCGCGGCCTCCTGGCATTCTTCGTGGCCGGCGTCGCCTTCGGCGTCGGGACCTTCACCTGCTTCGTGCAGGCGGACAATTTTGAAGAAGGTGCCCGGTTGCAGAAGCTCCAGGTAGAGGTCGAGTGGTACGAGCGGCGCATTTCCGGGTTGCGCAGCGAAATCTCTCGGTTTGAATTCGAGGCCCAGACCGAAACCCTGAACAATGCACGGAGGAAGGAGTCGTCGGCAGGGGCCGATGGCAGGGGGGTCCAATGAGCAATGGCAAATCCACCGCCGGTGGTTCCCTGGGGGGGGACTACGATGGGCGCAGGCGGATCACGGCGCACTTGATTGCCGCGGTCCTGCTGGTGGTTTTGGCACGTTCGGTGCACCTGGCCTTTGCCGCAGAGGGCGTTCAACCGCGTACGCTGGTGGAGCAGACCGCGCCCCGCACTCCCTTCGAACTGTACGATCGCCACGGCCAGGCGTTGGCCCTTTCGGTTGAGTGCTTTGACTTGACCGTCTCCCCGCGGGCCCTTTGGCGCACCCACACCCCGGACCATTTGGCCCAAGTGATCGGTGGGGTGCTCCAGGAAGATCCGAGCGCTTTGCTCGAACGCTTGCTGCCCATGGGGGTCGCCCCCGGCAGCGGTTTGGTCGTGCCCGCCCATCCGCGTCTCTTGCGCTTCGACGCGCAGGCCGTGCCCCAGGTCCAGGAATGGCTGCGCCGCGGAAGTCTCGACCCCGAAGCCGATCCGGAATGCATGGCCGGCTGGCAATGGGTCGTGCTCGAAGACAAACGCTACGCGACGTTGGCTTGGCAGCCCGAGGTCGTGCTCAGCGAAAACGAACGCGTGCGGCACCTGGGTCCCAACGCCAAGGGCCGCCCCGAACGCTGGACCGCCCGCTTGCTAGGCGACCTGGCCACGCTCGTGCGTGGCTTCGGCTTGCCGAGCGACGTCACCGAGGACATGCACCGCATGGCGCCCTACGAACAGCGCGCCTACCTGGCCGATGCGATTTGGGCGGAGCTGTGCCCGACCACCTTCCGGGTCGTGCAGAAGGGCGTCGATCCGCTTTCGGCCCACGAACTGGCCAAGTTGCTCAAAGCCGAAACCGTGTCCCCTTGGCAAGTGCAGCTCAAGCCGTCGTTGCAGCGCTTCCAGCCGGTGCGCAGCCAAGAACTGGGCATGCTGCCTATGGGGGCGGGCGAGGACGAGGACGCCTTTGGGGTGCTCGGCCACTGGGGTGTTCTGGGGGCCGACGATGCTATGGCCCAAGCGCGGCTCGAACGCGACACCGCACCCCATCGGTTGCCCTGGGATCAGCCCGGCGATCCGGTCTTGGCCCGCGCCCAGGAGTTGGCCAGCCAATGGAAGCCCTGGTCAGGGGTCGAGCGACTTTGTTCGAGCTTGCTGGACCAGTCCGGTCTCGAGCGCGAATGGCGCGAGAACGCGCGGTCCTATGAAGTGCGCGCGCGGCGCGTGGCCCGTGACCGTCGCTTGCGCTGGCCCGATCGGGAAGTCCCGGACTACCTGGAGGGATACCGCGACGCCGATCCGATGGTCGAGCTGCATTCGACCCTCGACTCCGAACTGCAAGTGGAGCTGCACAGCGAACTCTTGCGCGTCATGGACCGCTTCGATCCGGCCCTGGCCATGGGCATTTGCATCGAGGTGGAAACGGGCAAAGTGCTCGCGGTGGATGGACTGCAGGCCTATCCCGGTGCGCGCTTCCTTCCGACCCAGCACGTGTTCACCCCCGGATCGACCTTCAAGGCCGTGATCATGGCCGCCGCGCTCGACCGCGGCGTGGTGCGCCCCGAAGAACAGATCGAGACCTTTGCCCCGCGCGGGATCGTGGTTCAAAACGGCAAGAGTCGGCGCCTGATCAAAGAAGCCGAGGGAGCTCCCAACGCAGCCAGAATCACCGCCAGCGAAGGCTTGGCCCTGTCGGTCAACGCCGTGCTGGTGCAGATCGGCTTGCGCCTGGATCCTGCCGATCTGCGCGGTCTGCTGATCGACCTGGGTTACGGGTCGCGCCCCGAAATCGGGCTCGGACCCGAACACCCAGGCTACCTGCCGCCGCTCGTCAAGGGCACCTGGAGCCGCGTGCACACCCACGCTTCGGTGTGCTTCGGGCACGAGCTGGGGGTGACCCTGTGGCAGCATGCCCAAGGCCTCGCCACCATCGTCCGAGGCGGCGAATTCCGCCCCTTGCAGCTGGTCGATGCCGTTTCGCAGGGGTCCGATTGGCGCAGCTTTGTGGTCGAAGAGCCCCACCGTGTGCTCTCGCAACGGGCTTGTGACGAAGTACTGGCGATGATGGCCCAAGGTGCCGAACACGGAACCGGACGGCGCGTTGCAAACCCCAAGCTGTGCCCCGAATTTGCGTACATCGGCACCAAAACCGGCACCACCGAAAAGGTCGAGAGCGAGGTGTGTCTGCACGTGGAACTGCAACACGTGCTCGAGCACGAAGCCAACCACACCCAATGTTCGAAGGCTTGTTACCAAAGCCTGAAGGGCCTGCGCGACCACAAGGGCAAGCGCAAGACCTGCTACACCTCGTCGATGTGCGCGGTGGGGCGGGTGACGCCCGATGGACCGACCTACCTCACGATGGTGGTGGTCGACGACCCGCGTTCGAAGGAAAAGTTCGGTGGGGACGTGGCCGGGGCCAGCGCGGTCCGCATGTTGCGCCTGACCGCCGGGTTGCCTTCGGAATACCAAGCCCCGGCTCCGGAGGGGATCGCTCCCTTGTCCGCCGATGCCTTCGGCCAGGACGAAATGCCGTGGCTTGATGAAGGCGATCGAGCTTGGTTCCCCGAGACCCAGGAAGGTTCCCGTTGAGCGTGCAAATGCCCAAGCTCGATGGGGGGGCCTGGTTGGCGGCGCAGGGTGCCCGTCAATTGCACGGGCCGAGCGGGCCCTTGGAGCTCACCGGTGTCCGCTTGGACTCGCGCCAGGTCCAGCCCGGCGATCTGTTCGTCGCCCTGACGGGGTCCCAAACCAACGGTTGGGACTTCGTGCCCCAGGCCATCGAACGCGGGGCCCGTGCGATCCTCGCCAGCCAACCCGCGCCGGATTCGACTGCCGCACTCTCGGTTCCCATCTGGATCCATCCCGAAGCCCGTCGGCTGGTGGGCCTGTTGGCCGCCGAGCGCCTGGGGCACCCCTCGCGGGAGCTCGAGGTGGTGGCCATCACCGGAACCAACGGAAAAACGACCACCGCCCACATGCTGCGCAGCTTGCTGCAAGCGGGCGGGGAGTCCTGCGCGTTGCTTGGCACGACCGGCTACCACTTGGCGGGGGGCCAAAACTTCGCGGCAACCCACACCACCCCCGATGCCCCGCGGTTGCAGCAACTACTCGGGCTGCACCGGCAAGCGGGGGGCGGCACGGTGATCATGGAAGCCAGTTCGCATGCCATCGATCAGGATCGCTTGGCTGGCACCGAAATCGACCTGGCCGTCTTTACCAACCTGGGTCGCGATCATTTGGACTACCACGGCACGCTCGAGGCCTATGCAGCGAGCAAGGCTGCGCTGTTCGCGAGCCTGGGGCACGGCGGCGCGGCGGTGCTGAATGCCGACGACCAAGAACATCCGCGCATGGCCGGGACGGCCGCATCAGCGGGGGCGCAAATCGTGACCACCTCGCTGCTTGGACCCGCCGACCTGTGGGCAACCCACGTGGCCATGCGTGGCGGGCAGATCCAATTCGACCTGCAAGGCATGGGGCTCAACGCCACTGGGCTGGTGCTGCCGATGGTGGGTGAGTACAACCTATCCAACCTGCTGCAGGCCCTGGCCAGCGCCCGTTGGCTGGGTGCCGAAGCCCAAGCTTTGCTTGCGGCCATCCCGCGGGTGCAAGGCGCGCCCGGACGCATGGAGCGGGTGCCCCTGGGCCCCGGTCGCCCGGCAGTGTTCGTGGACTTTGCGCACACGCCCGAGGGGCTGCAAGTCGCGCTCGAGGCCTTGGCGTCGATCGAACCGCGGGGCCAGCTCACCGTCGTGTTTGGTTGCGGCGGTGACCGCGATCGCGGCAAGCGTGCGCCGATGGGGCAGGTGGCCGCACGCCTCGCGGATCGGGTCTTGATCACTTCGGACAACCCTCGCTCGGAGGATCCGGTGCAAATCGCAGCGGGGATTTTGGCGGGGGTGCAAACGGTTCGCGGCCTCGACGCGCCCGAGTACTTCGTCGAGTTGGATCGCCGGGCGGCGATTGGTTTGGCCTTGCGCCATGCCGAACCCGAAGACGTGATCCTGGTGGCCGGCAAAGGGCACGAGGCACAACAAATTTTTGCGGATCAAACGGTTCCTTTTGACGACCGACAGGTCGTGATGGAGGTGGGGGCATGATAGGGCTCGCATTTGAAGACATCCTCAAGGTCACGGGAGCTCGCTTGGTGGCCGGGGACGCGTCGCGCTCGGTGCTGGGGCTTTCGACCGATACGCGTCAATTGCATGGCGGCGAGTTGTACCTCTCCTTGCGGGGTCCCAATTTCGATGGCGATGCCTTTGCAGCGCAGGCCTTGGGCCGTGGTGCGGCGGGCATGATCCTGCGCCAAGCGCCGAAGACCCCTTGGCCGCAAGCGGTTCCATTGGCCGAGCACCCCGAACCGCGGCGCGCGCTGGGTGATCTGGCGCGCTGGATTCGAACCCGCCATCGGGGCCACGTGATTGGGATCACCGGTTCCTGCGGCAAGACCAGCACCAAGGAAATCCTGGTGCAGCTGCTTTCGACGGTCCAACGGGTGCATGGCAGCCCGGCATCGTTCAACAACGATGTGGGCGTGCCGCTTACGATCCTGGGGGCGCCCGAGGGGTGCGACGCGTGGGTGGTTGAGATCGGCACCAACGGACCGGGCGAAATCGCCAACCTGGCGCGCATTGCCCAACCTACCGGCTCGATCGTGACCAACATAGGCGAGTCGCACCTCGCTGGCCTGGGCTCGACCCAAGGGGTGGCCAAAGAAAAGGGAGCGCTGGTGGCGTGTCTGGGGCCCGAACACTTCTGCGTGCTCAACGCCGACTGCGCTTTCACGCCCTACTTGGCGGGGCTGACCCGCGCGCGCATCGTGACCTTCGCGCTGGCCAGCCGTGCCGACGTGATGGCCACCGACTTGCATTTCGAAGCGGGTAGCACCTCGTTGCAATTGACCGCTCCGGGACTCGCCTCGCCCGTGGCGCTGACCGTACCGCTGCTCGGGTCGCACATGGTGCAGAACCTGTTGGCGGCCTTGGCGGCGCTGGTGGGCATGGGGATTCCCTTGCAGCAGGTGTTGCCGGCGATCGCGCACCTGCGCGGGGCGGGTCGACGCATGCAGATCCACCGTCGCGATGGGTTGACCCTGGTCGACGACAGCTACAACGCAAATCCCCTGTCGGTGGCTGCGGGCATCCGCCAGTTGGCCACCATGGAAACCACCGGCCGACGGGTTTTGGTGGTGGGGGACATGCTCGAATTGGGCGAGCGCGCGGTCGAACGCCACCACGAAGTCGGCCGCCAGGCCGCCTGGGCGGGGATCGACGAGCTGATCTGCGTCGGACAGTTCGCCGGGAACATCGCGGCGGGTGCCATGGAGCACGGTTTGGCTTCGAGCTCGATCTTGACCCTACGCGACGGGGCTGCGTGCCTCGACGCCGTACCCGGCCGACTGCGTCCGGGCGATGCCGTGTTGATCAAGGCCAGCCGGGGCGTGGGGCTCGATTCTTTGGTGGAAGCGCTCTTGGAACAGGTCGGAGCCCTCTAGTTCGATCCGATGCTCCCGGCCCTGCTTCGCGACCTCTTTGAGATGCAGCTTTTTGGCTACATCTCGTTCCGCACCACCATGGCGTGCCTGACGGCCTTCGCCCTGGTGCTGTGGCTTGGGGGGCCGACGATAGCTTGGTTGCGCAAAGCACGCTGCCACGAGGATGTGTCCAAGACCGACTCGCCCGAATTGGCGGCCAAGAACAAGGAGACCGGCAAGGCAGGTACAACCACCATGGGGGGCAGCTTTCTGATTGCGGGTCTGCTCGGATCGGTGGTCTTGTGGTGCCGGCTCGACAACGTACACGTGATTTTGGCGGTGGTGTTGACCGCTGGGTTTGCGGCGGTGGGGTTCGTGGATGACTTCAAGAAGCTCACGATCCAGGGCTCCAAGGGTCTTTCGCCCAAGGCCAAGATGGTGGGCCTTTCGCTGGTCACCGCCTTCGTGTTGGGTTCTTTCGTGTGGTATGCGGAAACGAGCGAGCGCCACGCGCTCTTGACCCTGTACCCGCCGCTGTTCAAGAACGTGGCCTTTTCGCTCGGCAACGCCTGGTGGGGGGTGGCCCTATTCTTGGTGCTCGGTTGGTTCGTGATCGTGGGCACCTCCAACGCGGCCAACATCACCGATGGGCTCGATGGTCTCGCTGCGGGGTGCATGCTCATCTCCGGGGTGGCCTTGACGATCTTCTGCTACGTCACCGGGCGTTGGGATTGGACCTCGTACCTGAATCTTCCCCATGTACCCGCAGCCTCGGAAATGGCCGTCATGGGGGGCGCGCTGTGTGGCGCCTGCATGGGATTCCTGTGGTTCAACGCCTTTCCAGCCCAGGTGTTCATGGGCGACTCGGGCTCGCTGCCGATCGGTGGCCTTTTGGCCTGGATGGCGGTGGTGAGCAAGCAGGAAATGGTGCTGCCGCTGCTCGGGTTCGTGTTCTACGCGGACCTCGTTTCGAGCGCCTTGCAAACCACTTGGTTTCGCATGAGCGGAGGCCAGCGCTTGTTCACCATGGCGCCCATCCACCACGGCTTGCAGGTCAAGGGGGGCATCTTCCATCCGGGGAAGCCCTGGCATGAAGTCACCATCGTGGTGCGCGCCTGGATCGTGGCTGGGGTGTGCGCCCTGGCGAGTTTGGCCCTATTGAAGGTGCGTTGACCATGAGCAGCCACGGAACGGTTTCCAAAGCCTCGGTCCCCTTGGATTGGAGCATGTCCCACACCCGCCCGGAGTCGGCCAGCAAGGCGGCTTGGGCGGTGTTGGGGACGGTGCTCGCCCTGATGGCTTTCGGTTTGCTGGTGCAGATCAGCCACGCTTCGACCACTTTGCCCAAGGCGGCCTTTGGCCACGAAGTGCGCAATTTGGTGGGCATGCGGTTGGCGGGGTTGTTCGTGCTGGGAGTGGCCGCTTGGATGGGGCCGCGTGGCATCGAACGATTCCTGCCGTGGATCACGGGAGCCGTACTGATCTTGCTGGTGCTGGTGTTCCTGCCTGGGTTCCAATCGCAGATCAACGGTTCGCGGCGCTGGGTCCAACTGCCCGGTTTCCCCATGACCTTGCAGCCCTCCGAGTTGGCTCGGGTGGTGGGGGTCCTGTGGGTGGCTTGGCGCTGTGCCCTGCTCGGCGACGGTGTGCAGGACGCGCGACGGGGCTACCTGCCCATGCTCGCCATGGCAGGGCTGTTCGCCGGCTTGATCCTGGCGGAACCCGACTTGGGGGGCGCGCTGCTCTTCTTGGTCTGCTACCTCTCGGTGTTGTTCGTGGGGGGCGCCCGCTGGACCCACATGGGGCTTTCGGCCTGCGCTTTGCTGGCGGGTAGCCTGGTGGTGGCCGCCACGGCCTTCCACTACGTGCGCGAACGGCTGGCGATCTGGATGGGCGACAGCACCAACGACCAGGTCCGGCGCGCCATGGAAGCCATCGCCAGCGGCGACGGCCTGGGCGTGGGCATTGGCCAGGGCGGATTCCGCAACCAAAGTCTGCAGTACATGCAGACCGACTACGTGTTTTCCATGGTGGGCGAGGAGTTCGGCCTTCTGGGTTCGGCCCTGGTGATCGGGCTGTTCCTGGCCCTCCTGTTCCACGGCCTGCGCATGGTGCGCGCCATTCCCGACCGCTTTTCGGCCCTGGCCGCGTTCGGGCTGTTGGTCTCGGTCGTCGTCCAAGCCATGCTCCACCTGCAAGTTGTCACAGGTTTAGCGCCGCCCAAGGGCATGAACCTGCCCTTTGTGTCCGATGGAGGAAGTGCCCTCTTGGCCACGTGCCTCGCGGTCGGAATTGCATTGGGGGCTGCACGCGGACATGGGGTACCGCGCGGCTCCCTATCGAACACCCCTGCCTCTCCAAAAAAGTCCTAACCATGCAACAGATCGAACGCTACGGGGTCATCGCCCTCTTGTTCTTGCTCGTCACGATCGTCGTCGTCGCCCTTTGGGACGGAGGAGAGCCCTCCCTGGCCGCCGAGCGCACGGATCCTGCCGTTGAGCAGTTGGCCAAGGCCCAAGCCCAAACCCCGGTGGCGCCCCGGGCCGAACGTCGCGCCGTGCCGCACACGGGAGCAGGCTCGGGAACCCAAGAGCGCATTTCGCTTACGACGTTGCAAAACGACGGGGCCAACCGCCAGCGCAACGGTTGGAGTGCACGCACCCAACCGATCGAAGTGGGCACCCGCCCGCAAAACCCCGGTGTAGGGCCCGTCGCCAACCTCGATCCCGGATATCGCAACGAGCCCCGTCGCACCCGAACGGTCGATCCCGCCAGCCCGCGCCCGGGTCCCACGGTGGAGCCCACGAAGCGGGAAGTGGTCGACCGGATCCTGCCCTCGGTGGATCCTCGACCGGCCCCCCAACCCGAAGTCCGCGTGACGCCCAAGACCGTCGAACCGAAGACGGTGATCCAGACCGGCGGAACCCCCTACACGGTTCGTCCCGGTGACTCGCTCGAGCGCATCGCGCGCCATGAGCTGGGGGACGGGACCCGTTGGAAGGAAATCCAAGCGCTCAACGGCATCTCCGATCCTAGCAAGATCGTGGTGGGGGCGGTTCTTAGGATGCCCGGCGGCGTCCCCTATACGAACCAACCCGCTTCGCAGCCGACCACCGGTCGCAAGGTCCAACCCGTGGTCCCGTCGGGAGCCGGAACGTACACCGTCCAGCCTGGGGAAGTGCTCAGCGTGATCGCCCAGCGCGAACTCGGCAGCGCCCAGCGCATGCAAGACATCGTCGCGCTGAACCCCGGCCTCAACCCCGATCGGGTGCGCGTTGGCCAGGTGCTACGGATGCCCAAGGCCGGTGAGCGGGTCGCAGCGAGCGGCACCAAGTCCAGCCCGGGCAAGACCCGCACGGCGGCCAAAGCACCCGCCAAGAAGAAGGCCGACGACTCGCGCTACGTAGTCCAATGATGCGCTAGCCCCTTGGGCACCTTGCACTCTCGTTTGGGGGTGATCCAGGAAGGCAATCGGCTCGACCGATTGCCTTCCTGGCATTTGCCCAGACTGCGGCAATCCTGGCACTGGGACCCAGGATCGCCACTTTCGCATCGCAACCATGCCCTCGCCCAAGCTACGGTGCCTCCATGAAGGGGATGGAAGGGTCGCTGGGGTTGGCTCCTGCTGCCGGCGACCGATCGTCGCTGCGCTTGGCGCTTGCTGGAGGGGGTACGGGTGGCCACCTCGTGCCAGGTTTGCACCTGTTGCGCTGGGCGCTGGGCCAAGGCTGGGCACCCAGCGAAGTCCTTTGGTTCACCTCGGGTCGACCCGTCGAAACGCGCGTGCTTGGCTCGATCCACGAGCACCTGCCGGGCGTCGATGTGCGCTTGGTTCCCTTGCCGCTGGAGGGGGCCCAGGGTGGCGCGCCCTCGACCCTTGGACTCCTGAGTCGCTCGCCCCAAGCCATGCTGCTGGCGCGCCGCGCCCTGCGCGAATTCGGCTCGGATGTGCTGCTGGGATTGGGCGGCTTCACGGCCTTGCCCTGTGTTTTGGCGGCCAAGAGCCTGGGCGTTCCCGTGGCCCTCTACGAAGTCAACGCCGTTCCCGGTCGGGCAACCCGCCGCTTGGCGCCTTTGGCCAGCCGCGTGCTGCACGCCTGGGATGGATCCGTGCCCAAGGCCGGAGGCAGCAAGCACCGGGTGATCCGCCCCGTCGTGGGCCCCGAATTCGTGCGGGCAGACGATCCCGAGCAGCGAGCGCGCGCCCGGCGCGCGTTGGGCTGGGACCCGGAGCGGCCGCTATTGACCGTGTTGGGTGGCAGTCAAGGGGCCGGTGCGCTCAACCGATTCGTCGCCCAGCACGCGGCGCGTTGGACGGCTGCCGGCTGGCAGGTGTTGCATCAAACCGGACCGGGCCGATTGCCCGAAGCGGCTCCCGGCCAGGCGGGCTACCACGCGACCGAATACCTCGACCCGATGGCCCCCGTGCTAGCGGCCAGCGAATTGGTGTTGGGGCGCGGTGGAGCCTCGACTTTGGCCGAATTGGCGGCGGTCGGAGTCCCCGCGTGGATCGTGCCCTACCCGCATCACAACGATCGTCACCAGTGGCACAACGCGGAACTCTTGGGAGCAGGCGTACGTCTTGTGGATGAGGAAGGGTTGACGCTCGACCGTGCCGAGGAATTGGCCGCTTGGGCGGGGCCCCAGGGAGAAGCCCGTTTGGCTGCGATGCGCGCAGCTTTCGAGGCCAGCCCCGGCGGGGGAGCCCCAGCCCTTTGGAACGCGTTGGTCGAACTCGCCCCACGGCTCGCCGCCGGGGCCTTGGTCGGATGACCAAGGAATTCCCGCAATCTTGGCAACGGGAACGCAGGAAGCGCCTATGAATACCCCGGACTTCTCTCCTTACCGTGCCTTTGGCCACAATATGCCCGTGAACACCCCGAGTGCCCTCGATCCCTTGCCGCAAGTTCGGATTCCCCGGGGGAACGCGTTTGTATTGGACAGCCCCAAGCAGGTGCACCTGTTGGGTGCGGGGGGGGCTGGCGTTTCGGGGGCCGCGCGACTCTTGTTTGCCCAGGGGCACACCTTGACCGGGCATGACCGCGAGCGGTCGCCCTTCTCCGAGCCGCTGGAGAGCGTGGGGGTTCGCATCCGCTACGGCGACTCGCAGGCTGGCCTCCTGCCCGAACGGACGCAGGTCGTGGTGCGCAGCGCCGCGATCGGAGACTCGGATCCCCAGGTCATCGAAGCCCGCCGACGCGGGTTGCAAGTGCTCAAGTACGCCGAAATCCTGGGCTGGTTGAGCCAACGCTACCGCGTCTTGGCCGCCGCCGGAACCCACGGCAAGACCACCAGTTCCTGGATGCTGTACCACGCCCTACAAGGGGTCGAATCCATGCGCGGCGCCGGCGCCCTCGTGGGGGGCATGCACGGCGACCTGCGGGTCAACGCCATTCCGCCCCAGGGCGAGGGCGTACTGGTGGTCGAGGCCTGCGAGTACGACCGCTCGTTCCTGCGCATGCAGCCGCGCGGCGCGATCATCACCAACGTGGAAGCCGACCACCTGGACTACTACGGCGACTTGGATGCGATCCACGAAGCCTTCGCCTGCTTTGCTTCGCGGGTCTCGACCGAAGGGCTCTTGGTCCTGGGGTCGCAGGTTCCCGAGGTGGTCGAACAGTCGGCGGGCTGCGAGACCTGGCGTCTAGGGCGCGAGGTACAAGTCGAGATCCAAAACAAGCGGGGTGGACGCTACACCTTTGGGCTCAAGGGTCCGGGTTGGAACCTGCCCCGCGTGCGGTTGGCGGTCCCCGGATCGTTCAACGTCGAAAACGCGGCGCTCGCCTTGGCGCTCGCCATGGGACGCGCCCAACGCAAGGGACTCGACCTGCGCGTCGCCGGCGAAGGGGTGGCCGATTCGATCGCCAGCTTTCGTGGTGCCGCCCGACGCTTCGAATCTTGGGGCACCGTAGGAGGGGTCGAGATGGTGCACGACTACGCGCACCATCCCACCGAGGTGCGCGTGACGCTCGAAGCCGCGCGACGCACCATGCCCGGCAAGCCGATCCACGTGCTCTTCCAGCCGCACCAGCACAGCCGTACAGCACGCTTTTTGAACGACTTCGTCGATGCCCTGCAAGGCGCGGCGCGGGTCGTGGTGGCCGACGTGTACGGTGCCCGCGCGCACATCGATGTGCAGGCCGCCGGGTCCCAGGACTTGGTCGATCGCCTGATCGCGGCCGGCATTCCGGCCGTCCACGGGGGCAGCCCAGCCCAATCCGCGAGTACCCTGGCTGCAGGCTTGCAAGGGGCCTGCGCAGCCCTGATCCTGGGGGCAGGGGACATCGATGGCATACAGCATGAATTGCGAAGCGAATTGGCCTTGCGTTGCGCTTGAAAACGCGTCGCTAGCCGAGCGCACGACGATGCGCGTGGGCGGGTCGGTCCGCTGGCTCTTGGAGCCCACTTCTCCCGATGAATTGCGCGGCGCCTACTTGGCCGCGCTCGAATCGGGCTTGCCGATCCGTTTCTTGGGCGGCGGCGCCAACATCGTTGCGGCCGACGGCACTTGGAACGGTGTGGTGATTTCCAGCGCGCAGATGCGGCGCATCTTCCGGCCGTTGCCGGGCACGAGCGATACCGAGGGGATGGACGCGGGCGATGCGGACTTCCGCATGGCGATGCCCGAACCCGCCTACGATCCGCGCTTGATCGCCTGGGCGGGTTGCACCTTACCGGCCCTGGTGCGCACGACCAAGGGGCTCGGCTACTCGGGCCTCGAAGGGCTGATGGGCGTGCCCGGCCACGTGGGCGGTGGCATCGCCATGAACGCCGGGGGCAGTTGGGGCGACATCTGGGACCACATCGAGTTCGTTCGATTGTTGAACCCAGAAGGCGAATTCGTCGATGTTCCCCGGGCTGCAGCGCATCCGACCTATCGCAACGGCAACCTGAACGGAGGCTTGGTGGTGGGGGCCGTCTGGAAGCTCGAACCCGCCCCCAAGCTGGTGGTCGAAGCGCGCATCCGCGAGTACCTCCTGCACAAACAAAAGGTCCAACCGGTGACCCAATGGTCGGCGGGTTGTGTTTTTAAGAATCCCGACCCCGAGCGCTCGGAGGGCCGGAGCGCGGGCAAACTGGTGGATGACGTCGGGCTCAAGGGGTTCGCCATCGGCGATGCCCAGGTCAGCCCGTTGCACGGAAACTTCATCGTCAACCTGGGCAAGGCCAGCGCCAGCCAGGTCTTCGAGCTGATGGATCAGGTCCAAGACCGCGTGGCCCAGGCCACGGGCGTCGAGCTCGAATTCGAGGTCAAACGCTGGCTGGCACAATCCCAGCAATAGACAAGCCTAGCCTCCGGCGGTGTTCCTAGCAGCCCGAGGTTGCGAGGCCCCGCCCAAGGGCCCACAATCGCCCTGCGGAGGGCCATCGGGAGCCAGCCGCGCCGGGGTGTCCCAGGTGGGGAGGTCCTGGTCCAGTCTTCCCGAGGAGACCCGCAATGGCGGATCAACACAGCGCTGCGGCCCAAATGCCCCAGCTTGTCGAGGGACCCTTTCCTCTCTCGACCCTGCGCCACTCCGTGGCGCACCTGATGGCTTCGGCCGTGCAAAACCTGTTTCCTGGCGTGCGTTTCGGGTTTGGACCGAGCATCGAGCACGGTTTCTATTACGACTTCGACCTGCCCGAGCCGCTGACCGAAAAGGACTTGGCGCGCATCGAAAAGGAAATGCGGCGCATCGCCCAGCACTCACCGGCGATCCAAATGCGCACGGTCACCCGCGAAGAAGCGCGCAAGATCCTCGCGGGCCAGGGCCAAGACTTCAAAGTCGAGGCCGTCGACCTGATCCCCGAGGGGGAGGCGATCACGTTCTACTACCACGGGCCCGAGGGCAAGGAGTGGGGCGACCTGTGCGAGGGACCGCACCTCGACTCGTTCAAGGACCATAAGTTCTTCTTCAAGCTGCTCAGCTTGGCGGGGGCCTATTGGCGCGGCGATGAAAAGAACCCGATGATGCAGCGCATCTACGGGACCGCGTTTTGGACCCAAGCCGAACTCGACGCGCACCTCGCCTGGCTCGAAGAGGTCAAGCGCCGCGACCACCGCCGCCTGGGCAGCGAACTGGACCTCTTCAGCACGCACCCCGAAGCGGGCGCGGGCTTCGTGTTTTGGCACCCCAACCTGGGCACCGTGCGGCGTTGCCTCGAGGAACTGTGGTGGGAGCAACACGAGAAAAACGGCTACGAGCCGGTCTACACCCCGCACGTTTCGCGCGAGTCGTTGTTCGCGGTTTCGGGGCACCTGGAGAACTACGCGGACATGATGTACGCGCCCATGGAACTCGACGAGATGCCCTATCGCGTCAAGCCCATGAACTGCCCGGGCCACGTATTGATCTACAAGGACCGCGGCCGTTCGTACCGCGAATTGCCGCTGCGCTGGGCCGAACTCGGCACCGTGTATCGCTACGAGCGTTCGGGCGTGGTGCACGGCATGCTGCGCGTGCGCGGTTTCACCCAAGACGATGCGCACATCTTCTGCAGCGCCGACCAGCTGGCCGACGAGATCGCGGGGGTCTGCCGCATGGTGGACTTCTTCATGAAGACCTTCGGGTTCGAGTACACCGCGTACCTGGCCACCCGGCCCGCCGAGCACACCATCGGCGACGCGGACATCTGGGAGCGGGCCACCCAAGCCCTGCGCGACGCGGCCGATTCGATCGGGCTCAAGCTCGAGCTCGACGAGGGTGGCGGCGCGTTCTACGGCCCCAAGATCGACTACAAGATCAAGGACGCCCTGGGGCGCGAATGGCAGAACAGCACCATCCAGTGCGACTTCAACCTACCCCAGCGCTTCGACATGACCTTCACCAACCACGAGGGCAAACCCGAGCGGCCGATCATGGTGCACCGCGCCATCCTGGGCAGCCTCGAGCGCTTCGTCGGTGTGCTCACCGAGCACTACGGCGGCCGCTTCCCGTTCTGGTGCGCCCCGCACCAAGTGGCGGTCATCCCGATCCGCGAGGAGCACTCGGCCTACGCCAAGACCTTGGTCGATCGCCTGCGTGGCCAACGCTACCGGGTCGAAGCCATGCTCGAAGCCGGCCACATGAACAAGAAAATCAAGACCGCCCAAAAGGCCCAGATCCCGTTCATGCTGATCGTCGGCGAGCGCGAAGCCCAAGACGGCACCGTCGCGGTGCGCCCGCGCGGCGACGGTGACCAAGTGGTCGTGCCCTTCGAGGACTTCCTCTCCAAGATCGAAATCCTGCGCCGCGACCGGGTCGCGGAGTAAGACTCCCGGTCTTGCTCGCTTCGGGCCCCCGACTCGCTGTATGCGGGTCGGGGGCTCGGCATTGGGGGAAAGTGACCGACGCGGTATGGGTCGTGTGAAGCGGTAGGACGCGGCCTGGGACCCCCTCGGCAAGGATGGTCTCGACCGGCGCGTTGCGAAAGGGACCCGAAGGGTAGAATGGGTCCAATGATGAATTCTTCTGCGGAACCCCTTCGGGTTCGAAAGACGGCGCTTAAAGTACTGATGGGCTCGCTCGTGATCAGCGGGCTTCTGGGGATTGGCGCTTTGCTGGCCGGCGAATTCAGCGAGCTTCAAGTCAAGGTCCTGCTCTCGTCGCTCACGGTGTCGGGTGGTAGCATCCTCGCCCTGGCCTGCGCGGCGGCCTTGGAACGGGGCCGGTTCTCGGAGCCAGCACGGGTGGGCCTGGGCTTGGCCATCCTGGCAACGGTCCTCATGCTGCTGGCCCTATGGCCCGAGATCGACAACCAGTACTTCTGGAAGGTGATCGGTTCCGCGGTCGTGGGGGCGGTTGCGCTGGCACTTTTGTCGCTGCTCGAGCTCGCCACGGTGGCCGGAAGGTTCGCGCGAATTACGATCGCCAATCGGGTGGCAAGTGCTGTCTTGGCCGGGCTGATCTTGCTTTTGATCTGGTTCGAGCCCAGCGGCGACGGAATGTTTCGTGCGATCGCGATTGCCTCCATCGTCGTAACGGTGTTGGCTGTCGCCACCCCGGTGTTGCACTACGTTTCGCGCTTGGAGGCGAACCCAGGAGTTCCGGCTACGCTTCCTTCGAATCGTGGCCTAGGTGAGCGCCCCCCTACCAAGACCGAGCCCGTATCCCTCGCCCAACCACCGCCGGTTCTCCATCTACGCAGCAAGTTTGCGCAGATCCACGAGCACTGGAAGCCGCACATCGTCGCCGAACTCAATGGTCAATCCGTGCGACTCGCGCGCGTGCTGGGAACGTTCGACTGGCACAAGCACGACCAAGAAGACGAATTCTTCTTGGTTTTGGAGGGCACCTTGACGGTGGAATTCCGCTCCGGCCAAGTCACGCTCCAAACCGGCGACGCTCTGGTGGTGCCCCGTGGCGTGGAGCACCGACCCAGCGCCGAAACCGAGGCCCGCATCCTCTTGTTCGAACCGTCCACGACGCTCAACACCGGCGACGCGGAATCGGAATTCACCCTGCGCGAATTGCCTAGGATCTGAGGCGCAGCGAGCGAAGCGCCGATCGACGTACCCCATCTTGCCTAGGTACTATGTTCTCCGTGGTATTACGTTCTCCGTGGGCGCGTTGGTCCAGGAAGCACCTGCTTGCGGGATACGGGAACGCGTTGGGGGGACGGCGTGATCGGTTGGAAACAGGAGATGTCCGGAATGGAAGCCCAGCCAGCAGGAACCCGCAGCTGGCTCTGCAGGCCGCTCCTTCCAGTGGCTCCAGGCCCCTTTCCCAGGGTACAATGACGGAGGGCCTTGGTGACAAACGGAGTGCCTCCGTAAAGTACCCTTCGGCCGGTAACTCAAAGCGGCGTGTTGGCTACTCACCTACTATGAAGCTCTTCCCCTTGGCCCTGATGTCCTCCCTGACCCTGTTGTGGGGGATCGCCGCGTGTCAAAGCGACCGGATCCGTGAAGAAGCTGCCAAGGCCAGCGATTTCGTGCAGCCCGGCTTGGTGGCTTGGAATGCCGGGGGACTTGAGGGGGCCAAGCAGGCGGCCAGCGTATCGGGCCGGCCGGTGCTCTTGGTGGAGGTCTTTGGGCAGCTCGATCGGGTGCATTGCTGAAGCAACGCACGCATAGCGAGGAGCGTGCTCTTCTCGAACCCGGAATTGGCCGCCTGGATGGATGCGAATTTTGAATGCGCTTGGCGTTCGGTGGGCGATGTCGCGGTGGCGCGCATCGACTTCCCCGATGGCAGCGTCATGGAGCGCACCCTGGGGGGCAACCTGATCACCTGGGTTTGTCAGGCGGACGGCACCATCCTTGATGTGCTTCCAGGGGTGATGGATGTCCGAACCTACCGGCATGCATTGCAAGAGGCCTTGCCTCCAGATGCCCAAGAGGCTTTGCCTCCAGATGCCACGGAAGGGTGGGAAGGGTGGGACGGGTGGTATTGCGGCACCTTCCCAGCTCCAACCCTGGACTTTACTTTTGGCTGGGGTGAATACCTCGCCAACGAGATCGAAGCGCTTCGTTCTAGCGACCCAAGTCTGGGTTCCCAGGCAGATTCCAAACCCATTGCGCTGGATCGATTGCGGCCTTTCCCGACCCGATCGGTGCCGCTTCCCATCGAGTCCTTTGATGTGTCGGTGGCCAAGTTCGAAGCGATCGAAGACCCCATCATCCGCTGGGTAGGGGTTCCGAAGCCGGAAACCTTCGAGGACCCGCTCGCCGAAGACTCTTGGATTGCGGACTGCTTGTTGCACCCCCAGGCCTTGGCCCTCTTGGCCCTCGACCCCAAGATCTCGATCGAGGACCTTTCGCCAGCCATCTACCGACTGGTATTGCACTTCGATGTGCGGGATCCGCACTTGGGACTTGGGCGCGCCCTACTCGGCCGAAGCGACGGTTTCATGCAGTCGGAACCAAGCAAGCCGTAAGCGCCGGTTCTGGCCCTTTTGCTCCGGTTTCAGGAGCGTGGTCACGGGAGCTTCCCATGACCGCGAATGAGGTTGTGGGAGAAAGGGCTCCCTCAAACTATCCATGACCCTCAGGCTCGAGCCTACTTGCGCATGATCTTGCCTGGGTCGATCGCCAGGTAGAACAAATCGCCGCGGCGCTCCAGGTTGCCCTGGACCTCGACGGGTTCGGCGACAAACGGCAAAACGGCTTCGTTGACGGGTTGCCCCACAAGGTCGGTGAGTACGTAGAGGGTGGCGTTGCGTTGCGCGTCGCGGGTCACAAAGATTGGGGTGATGCCGCCCGAGATGCAGCGCACGGCGCAGGCGCGGTGGGTTTTGCCGAAGCCGGGTTTCATCACACCCAGGAAGCACTTCGAGTCGGCGATTTCGCCTTGCAGGGTGCAGGGGCCCAGTGGCTCGCGGGTTGGCGCGAGGGTGGGTTCAGGGTTGGGTCCGAGGTTGGGCAGGGCCTGGATCGCGTCGGACTCGCTCGACAACTCGAACATGCCGCGGCCGCCACGGCTGATGAAGTGACCTTGGAGGCGTACGGCTTGGCCTGCGAAGGGCTGCGTGCGGTCCTGGGCGCCGAACTTGAACTCGGACACGAGCAGCACAGCCCGCGCTAGGTCGCCCGCTTTTGGATCGTGGACGAACAGCACGGGGTAGGGGTCGACCCGCAGGAGTCCCTCGATGGCGACCTGCTTGGAGAGGTCCCATTCGCCGGGGCCCGGGTCCTGTTGCTTGGTGGCGAGCACGACGGCGAAGCCAGCGAGCCCCACCAACCAAACGAGTACGAACCGGAGCACCCAGGGGCGCAGGCGCTTGGGCAGGGGGGCGTAGCCCACGTAGAAGGGGTCGTTAGGCTCGGGCATGCGATCGGCTCACGCTAGCCGGTTCCACCGGCGTGCCCGGTGGCAAGGGGGTCGGATCGACGAAGACGCGCTGTCCTTCGATCTTGGTGCGGTAGGTGGCGACCTTTTCGGTGAAGGGTGGCGGAGATTGGCCCCGATCGGCCAGGTATTGGTAGCCGTGCCAGGGACAGGTCAAGCAGCCGTCGATCACGCGACCTTCGCCCAGCGGGCCCCCCTGATGGGCGCAAACATTCGAGAGGGCAGACACATGCTGGCCTTGACGAACCACGGCGATGCGTTCTCCAAGGGGAGGTGTTACGACGCGAGCGCAGCCGTCTTGGATTTGCTCGAAATCGCCCACTTCGATCCACGGCCCGTTTTGGGTTGGTTTCCCGTCGGCTTGGTGTTCGCGCCAGCCTGCAAGCAGGTGCAGGCCGCACACCCAGACGAGGCCGAAACCCATGGCCACCACATAGGCCGGATTCGTTTCGCTTTGCAGCGCGCCGAGCGCCACGTGCATCACGAGCAGGCCGTAGGCTAGGTACACGAACATGTGCAGTGCCTTCCAAACCCCGGGCCCCAGGTTCTTGAGCCAGAAGTCATGACTCGTGGCCGCCATCAGGAACAGGATCCCGAGCGCCAGCAAACCCAGGACCTGAAACGGAAACTGCGCGAGCGAGTCATAGCGTAGGTTGTCGGTGAAGATTCCGAGCAGCGCATTGCCGTTGCCCATGCCGTGGTAAAACAACGTGGCCAGAAGTCCGTGCGCAAGGCCCACGCAAAACGTGGCGACTCCGAAGTGACGCCGGTTGTACAAAAGCGGCGCAAAATGGGGGCTCAGTCGCGCGAGGGGTCCGATCGACAGGATCGCGTGCAACATCAAGAACGCGCAGGTCGACGTGGAGCGCATCGCAATCACCGCCAACGGTGCCACGTCCTCGGGCGGGCGATGGGTGAGCAGCGTGACCCCCACGAACAGCACGTTGTACAAGACGATTCCCGTCACAAGCCACGCGTCGTACATGCGCTTGTGCCGGTTCCATTGGACGGCGACGTACCCGTGGCTCATCGCGCCGGCACCTCCTGGGCGGGCGGCTTGCTGGTGGGTGTGCGATCGATCGCGGGCGGGTCCTGTTGGGCGAACGGTTGGCGCCCCAGGATGGCCGCGGCCAAGCCGGCCACGAGCAAAGGGGTGAGCAGCCACCAAGCGATGCGATGGACCTTGCGGTGGGCGGCTTTCATGGTGCGGGGGCCTCCGCGCGCAAGAGTCGCACCATCAGGGCAGGCCAGAGTGCGCTAGCCGCTGGAATCAGGAGCAGCCGAAACGACCAGGGCGCGCCCCGGGCTCCGGGGTCGAGTTTGGCCGCGCCCCACCCGGCGAAGTAGAGGGCGAAGGCAAGTCCCACGATCCAGTAGGCGCCTAGCAGGTTGAGGATCCAGGAGGACATGACATGAAGCGGATTCCGGAGCCCGATGATACGGCCGGGCCGGCCCGCTGGGACCAAGCCTCTCTGTCGACGCCGTCCGGGTTTGCCTCCGTTCCCGATCTCGCACTTGGCCCAATGGGGTGGAGCCATTCCCCGCGGCTTCCCGCTACCCTGGCGGCCATGTCCGAAGCGCAAAACCTTGCCATCGCGCACCAATGGTTCGCGGCCTTCAACGCCCACAACCTGGCGGGGCTCTTGGCCCTGTACGCCGAAGACGCTGAGCACTTCAGCCCCAAGCTGCTCGCGCGGCAGCCGGAATCGCTCGGGTCGGTGCGCGGCAAGGCGGCGCTGGGGGCTTGGTGGGGAGATGCCTTTGCGCGGCTCGCGAGTTTGCGCTACGAGGTGTTGAAGCTCACCGCGGACGACGAACGCGTGTTCATGGAGTATCTGCGCCACGTGGAGGGTGAGCCCGAACTACGCGTGGGCGAGGTACTCGAGATTCGAGACGACCGGATCGTCGCCTCGCGCGTGTACCACGGCTAAAAGAGGCGCGGCGGCGCCTTGGGCTCGGCCCTAGCATCGGGTTGGCGGGGCCCGCCTGGGGCGGCTACGATGGGGACATGCAATCCCATGCCCACAACCGTCCCGAGGGTCCCAACCGTGCCGAACCCGTTGCATTCCAGAGCGCTCTGCTCGCTCCTTGGAAGGGTCCCTACGGCGGGGTTCCAGCGTTCGATCGGGTGCAGGTGGGGGAGTTTCTACCGGCGCTGGACGAAGTGCTGCCCGCCACCCTGGCCGAGATCGAGGCCATCGCGAACAACCCTGAGGCGCCGACGTTTGAGAACACCTTGGTGGCGCTGGAACGGTCGGGGCGGGCGCTCAACCGATTCCGGACGTACTTCGGAGTGTGGAGCGGCAATCGCAATTCGGAGGAGTTTTCGAAGGTGGAGCAAGCGGCGGCGCCGCGGTTTTCGGAGTTCTCGTCGCAGGTGATCGCCAACTCCGCGCTGTTTGCTCGCATCGCGGCGGTGCATGCGAACCAGGCGGGCTTGGACGCGGAGCAGCGGCGTTTGGTGCACACCTACCACACCGACTTCGTCCATTCCGGAGCCCAGCTGGCAGAGCCCGAGAAGGCACGCTTGGCCACCATCAACGGTCGGCTCGCTTCGCTCTACACGGCCTTTGGCCAAAACGTTTTGGCCGATGAGGAGGGCTACGTGTTGTTCTTGGACGGGGCCGACATGGAGGGCGTGCCCGACTGGCTCCGGGCGAGTTGTGCGCAGACCGCCGAGGCCAAGGGACAGCCGGGGCGCTACGCCATCGCCAACTCGCGTTCGTCGATGGATCCGTTCCTGACCTACTCGCCCCGGCGCGACCTGCGCGAGAAGGTTTGGAGCACCTACTACCAGCGCGGGGGCAACGGGGATGCGCGCGACAACCACGACCTGATCGCCGAAATCCTGCGGCTGCGACAGGAACGGGCCCAGTGCCTGGGCTATCCCAATCACGCCGCTTGGATGCTCGAGGATACGATGGCCAAGACACCCGAGCGCGCCATGGACCTCTTGATGGCGGTGTGGACCCCGGCCGTTGCCCGGGCGCGCGAGGAGGTGGCCGAAATGCAAGCGGTAGCCGACCGCGAAGGGGCCCAAATCACGATCGAGCCCTGGGACTATCGCTACTACGCGGAAAAGGTGCGCGCCGCCAAGTACGACCTCGACATGAACGCGGTCAAGCCCTACCTGCAGCTCGAGAAGCTGCGCGAGGCGATGATGTGGGCTTCCGAACAGCTCTTTGGGCTCGCCTACCGCGAGGTCCACGATGTGCCGGTCTACCACCCCGACGTGCGGGTTTGGGAGGTGCTGGACGCCAAGGGCCAGCACAAGGGGCTCTGGTACTTCGACCCCTACGCGCGCGATGGCAAGCACTCGGGAGCCTGGATGAATGCCTTCCGCGAGCAGCATCGGTTGGAGGGGGACGAGACCACCACGCTGGTATCGAACAACTCGAACTTCGTGAAGGGGGCCCCTGGCGAACCCGTGTTGATCTCCTGGGACGATGCGACCACGCTGTTCCACGAGTTTGGTCATGCGTTGCATGGACTCAATTCGAGCGTGACGTTCCCCAAGCTATCGGGTACTTCGGTCTCGCGTGACTACGTCGAGTTTCCCTCGCAGCTCAACGAGCACTGGCTCACCACGCCCGAGATCATGGAGCGATTCCTGGTGCACTACCAAACCGGGGAGCCGATCCCCAAAGCGCTGGTCGACAAGATCGAAAGGGCTTCCACCTTCCGCCAAGGCTTCGACACGGTCGAGTACCTGGCCTGCGCAATCGTGGACATGAAGATGCACACCACCGACCCCAGCCAGATCGATCCGCGCAGCTTCGAGCACGAGACCCTGGCTGCGATCGGGATGCCGGGGGAAATCGTGATGCGCCATCGGACGCCGCATTTCGCCCATGTGTTTTCCGGCGATGGCTACTCCGCCGGCTACTACAGCTACCTGTGGGCCGACACGCTGGTCGCCGATGCCGCCGAGGCATTCGAAGAGGCGGGCAGCTACTTCGACCCCATGGTGGCCCAACGACTGCACGACGCCGTGCTCTCGGTGGGCAATACCGTCGACCCCGACGCCGGCTTCCGCGAGTTCCGTGGCCGCGACGTGGACACCCGGGCCTTGATGCGCAAGCGCGGATTCCTGGCGCCGGATGCGGCGCGCTAAGGGAGGCTGGGTTGGCGAACCTGGATGCATGAGGACGCGGAAGGGGCCGAGAGTTCAGCCTTAAGAGTTCAGCCTTAAGAGTGAGCCGTTTTCTGCGGCTATGGATCCAAGTGTGAGCACTTCGGGCAGTCCGGAGTACCGACTCGAATTCGCCGGCGAGTCGCTCGGTCGACTAGAGCGCTGGGTTGCGTGCGACGAGAGCAGGTTCCGTGCGCTTTTTGCTCGCAGGGCTTGGTTCCTGTGTGGCGTCGCATCTTGGGCTTACTCTCGATTTCCCCAAGCCACGAAAGGGCTTCTCGCATCCATTCGAAACTGGTGCGGAGATGGAGTTCGAGCACAATCGAATCGTGGCTGGCGAAGTTGGGACGGACCATGCCGTGCACGTTGGAATCGATCATGGGGCGCTGTTTGGCACTAGATTGCGGACCAATTCTGGGTTCTGGGCTCACAATTGGCTCTTGCCTGGGGTTTGAACGCGTGGATTTGTATTCTCAGATTCGCGGAAGAAACCCACTAGATTTGGCCAGGAAAGGATGATGATGCGCTCCCATTTCTATCTCAACAGCAAGTTGGTTCTTTGTTTGTACCTGTCGTTGATGGCGACAGGTTGTTCCTCCACCAAGTACTCTTGGCAGGAATGGATGGATGCAGATGATTCCCAGCAGATGGTCCATGAGGCCAAGCCGGGTCCGTGGACCGAACCCCATGTGAAGCCCTTGGTGCTCGCCGAAGGCTACGCGATCGGGGATGCTGCCAGGGTGGGAAGGGGCTTTGACTTGGCAATGCGAAACCCCAACTTCCCCGACACGTACATTGATCGTGTCTACGTAGACCTGACGGATCCCAACCATGAAATCTGGATCCAATGGACTGGGCCTCAGGCGGAACTCGGGCCCCGTGGACCTTGGTCTTCGAATCCGGGCCGTGGCAAGCCGGACTGCGATTGCAACGACTTTGACGCGAGCAACACCGTGGATTCTTGGTGCACACCAAAGGGGCTCTTCCCCGTCGCCGGTTTTGCGGATCGGTTGGAGGGCGTGCGATGGTGCCACTACGTCACCTGGATCCAATATGCACCGCGATACGTCGGCTTGCACTCGCACAGCTTCATCCCGACCTGGGCGGACTCCCATGGCTGTGTGCGACTTCCCTATGACGTGGCCAAGTTGATCCACAACAACAGTCTGGTCGGTACGACCATGGTCTCGATCGATGGAACCTGGACCAGACGGGAGCCGCGAGTCTGGGAATAGTCGGGTGCGGCATCACCACGAATTCGACGAGGACCGTGCGGCGAGGGACCCTGCGGCGAGGGACCCTGCAGCGAAGGACCCTGCAACGTGGATGGGCAGGCGCGAGTTTCTGGCGTCGGATTCGGCGCCCGGGGCGGCTCGTTTCCAAGCCGCTGGCGAACGTTCGGTTGGTTGGGGCTGGTTCGGGTCGGGCCAGGGGTTGCATGTTCCGTAGGCTAGGACGATCCGGCGCGCTGCTGCTGCTGCTGCTGGGGAGCCTGGCTGGCGGTTCCGCGCGCATCACCGTCGATGGTGGGAAAGTGGTTCTGGAGTTTCCATCCGAGCCGCGCTCACGTGATTCCGACCAAGTACCTCACCCAAGGGGCGCCGGTTAGCTTTCCTAGGGAATCCCCAAAACCGGGCACTCCGCGGATCGTAGACTCCGAAACCCAATTCTACCCCCGCAAGGATCACCCTATGATTCGCAATTTCCTCACGCTTGCTACGGGAATGCTCGTCGCAGCGTTTTGTTTCGCGCAGCACCTTGGCGATACCACCAGCTATTGGTCCGGCGTGGTCGAGCTCCCCGACAAAGTGCGCCTAGAGTTTTCCGTTGCTCTCCAATCCGCCTCGGGGACCATTTCCATTCCGCTGCAAGGGGCCAAGGAAGTTCCCCTGGACGATGTGCAAGTGACCGATCAAGCGATCCACTTTGCCATTGCACAGGCAGGTGCCGTCTGGGAACTCCAAGTCGCCGAAGATGGTCAAACGGCCCAGGGAGTCCTTAAGCAGGGTGCGGAATACAACACGACCATGAAACGCTTGCCCGGCGGCGACGCGGTGCCCGTCCTGAAGCGACCCCAAGAACCCCATGCACCTTTTCCTTATGCGAGTGCAGAAGTCCAATTCAACAACGCCCAGGCGGGCATTACCCTGGCAGGAACCCTCACCAGCCCTGTGGGCGATGGGCCCTTCGCTTGCGTGATCCTGGTCACGGGCTCGGGTCCCCAGGATCGCAATGAATCTTTGATGGGACATCACCCGTTCCTGGTGCTGGCCGATCATTTGACCCGCGCAGGATTCGCTGTGTTGCGCTACGACGATCGCGGCGTAGGCCAATCGAAAGGGGATTTCTCCACTGCCACGACCGATGACTTTGCGAGCGACGCGCTGGCGGCCGTAGCGTACCTGCGCACGGACCCCAAGATCGATGGACAGCGCATCGGGATCCTCGGTCACAGCGAAGGGGGCATCATCGCACCGATGTGCGCTGCCCAATCGCCGGACGTCGCTTTCATCGTGATGCTCGCCGGCACCGGGATCCCGGGGGCCGAATTGATTCCGTTGCAGAGCAAGCTGATCAGCGTGGCCGACGGTGCACCGCTGGAAGAGGCCGAAGGTCAAGCCCAGTCCAGCGCCCAGGCCTTGCAAATGGTTGCCAAGGGTGCCCCCCAATCGGAAGTTCGCGAAGTGGTCTTGCGCCTCTTGCTGGAGGAGATCGCGGCCGATCCGACCAACGCGCAGTTGAAGCCGGAAGCCCGCGAAGCCCTGGCAAAGCCACTCGTGGAAGAGCAATTGGCTGGCTTGTACTCGCCCTGGCTGCACCGCTTTCTGGGCTTGGACCCCAAAGAGGCCTTGGGTAAGGTCCATTGCCCGGTGCTCGCGCTCGGAGGGTCCAAAGACCTTCAAGTTCCCCCGGCGGCCAACTTTCCCGCCATTCAGGCGGCGCTCTTCGCCGCAGGCAACTCGGACTTCACGCTCACGGTTCTCCCGAATCTCAATCATCTCTTCCAAACCTGCGGAACGGGCTCGCCGACGGAGTACGGCACGATCGAGGAGACCTTCGCCCCGGTAGCCCTGGATGCGATCACTGGATGGCTCCGCATGCATGCGGGCACACCCCAGTAGATCGATCCCTGATCGGACCGTAGCTTCTGCAAGCGAGCCCGCGCCCCATGGGTTCGGGCCCGCACGATGGCGCGGGGTCCTAGGCGGCCGAGCCGGCTTGGTGCGCCGGCTTGGGGGGCCGGGTGGTGCGCGGTTTGGTTCACAGTTTGGTCCACGGTTTGGTGAACCGTTGGAAGGCCCGAGTTCCTTGGGATCCGCGCCGCTGGCTATGCTGGGACCATGAAGATGCATGCTTGGGCCCTCAGACTGGCGCTGGGTGGGCTGGTGGGAGCTTGTCAGACGGCTGGAACCGACCCGGCGCCCCACGCGGAGTGTGTGCGGGAAACCCGCAACGCTGGATCGCCTCCCAACATCGTGGTGCTGTTCGCCGATGACATGGGGTGGGGCGATGTGGGGTGCTACGAAGGCAGCCAATGCCAAACCCCCAACATCGATCGGCTGGCGCGGGAGGGGTTGCGGCTCACGAGTTTCTACGTGGCGGCGCCGGCTTGCTCGCCGAGTCGCGCGGCGTTGCTGACCGGTTGCTACCCTGTGCGGGTGGGGGTGCCCGAGGTTCTCGGGCCCAAGAGTCCGACGGGGCTCGCGCCTAGCGAGGAAACCTTGGCAGAGCTTCTGAGGGAGCGCGGCTACACCACCGCGATGGTGGGCAAGTGGCACCTAGGAGATGCCCCCGCGATGCTGCCTACGGCCCAGGGGTTCGACTCTTGGACGGGCTTGCCCTACTCGAACGATATGTGGCCGTGGCACTACGGCGATCCCGAGCGGGGCGTGATCGGCAACCCCAACTGGCCCGATCTGCCCTTGTTCGATGGGGGTCAGGTGACGCAGCTCAACCCGAACCAGGATTCGCTGACTCCGCTGTACACCAAGCGGGCGCTCGAATTCCTCGATGCCCACGTTCATGCCCAGGGTAATGCCCAGGCGGCTTCCCCGTTCTTTTTGTACTACGCGTTTTCCCATCCGCATGTGCCGATTGCGGCCAGCGAGCGCTTTCGGGGCAAGAGCGGTCAAGGGCTCTACGCCGACATGATCCTCGAGATCGACGATGCGGTCGGCCAAGTGGTGGCCAAGCTCGAGGAGCTGGGGCTAGCGCAGAACACCTGGGTGGTGTTCACCAGCGACAACGGTCCATGGACTCGCTTTGGCGATCACGCGGGCACCACCGGGCCGTGGCGCGGCGACAAGGGCACGTGCTTCGAGGGGGGGATGCGCATGCCTTGTGTGGTTTGGGCGCCGGGTCAAATGGTGGCGGGTCGTACGAGCGATCAAGTGACGACGGCCATGGATCTGGTGCCCACGGTGGCTGCGCTAACGGGCGCTCGCTTGCCCAGCCGACCCATCGATGGTGTCGATCAAAGCGCGCTTTGGACGGGGCGCGGCGAGCTGCCGATTCCGGGCCCGTTCTTCTACTACTATCCGAGCGAGCTGCACGCGGTACGCGTAGGGCGCTGGAAGCTGCACGCGCCGCACCCCTTCCGCAAGGTGGTGACGCCAGGTCAGGGCGGCTATCCGGGCGAACAGACCTTTGTGCAAGTCGAGCGCAGCCTGTACGACTTGGAAGCGGACCCGGGAGAAACAACCAACGTGGCAGCCAGTCATCCCGAAATCGTGCGCCGCTTGGAGCGCGAACTGGAGCGGGCACGCGTAGAGCTGGGTGATTCGCTCGTTGGGCGCAAAGGGCGCGCGGTGCGGCCTGCTGGGAAAGCCCAGTAGGCGTTGGTGGGAGGACCTGGCAGCAAGGGGCCTCGCGGGGCGGCAGCCCTGAGGGAGCGGCCGAGAAGCTTCCTCTTCGGATGCGTTCGGAGTGCTGTGGAACTACGGCTAGTATTGTACCTGCCGCCCGAGCCCCCGGCGGTTCGCCGATCGGCCGTGAGCCGGCCGTGAGCCGGGCAGCGCGAACGCTGGGGCCATTGGAGGACGGTCCCATGAATCCAACCCTACGCACCCCTCGACCCCGGACCTCTTCCAGGCATTGCTTGTACTGCATGCGGGACTTCGCGTTCGATGGCGCAGCCGGTCGTTGCCCCGCTTGCGGCAAGGTCAATCTGCGCGAGGACCAGCGCACCTATCGGACGTTGAGCGAAGCCAAGGTCGAGTCGGAACGCACGGCCAAGGGCCTCGTGGTGCTGGCGATGGGCGTCCTGGGGATCGCGATGATGGGGCTCAGCTCCGGCTTGGGCATGGGCCAGGGTTGGGCCATTGGGCTGCCGATCGTCTTGGGCGTGATTCTGTGGGATGCGGCTGGCTCGTTCACCCGGCGGCGCACGCAGTTTTCGCACCGCACCCTGTGGCCCCTCATGCTGGCTTGCCTCGTGCTAGGTCCAGCGGCGATGTACCTACTCTTGGCCTTCAGCACCCGTTCGCTCGACTTGGGCACCTCGCTGGGGGTACTCCTGTTGGCTTCGGTTGCAAGTGCGGTGGTTTGGCGCATCCAACGGGGTGGCAACCAGCGGCGCGCGTGACCGGTTGGGTTGGAGCGGAAGCTCCTCAGGCGGTGCTTGTGAGCGCACTTCCACAAGCATGGTTCGGCTTGTGATCGTTGGGCACACGGACCAAGCGAGCCTTGAGTGGGGGAGTTATGGGTGCCGCAAACTCGATCCTGCACTCGCCTGATCTTGCAGCGCTTGAGGGCCGGCCAGCCCAAAAGCAAGCCGGCGCCGCGAACTCGAAGTTCGCGGCGCCGGCGTTTGGGTTGCGCAAGGTGCGCTACTTGAGGTTCAGAAGCCCGGTGTTCTTGCCGTTGAGCAAGGTCTGGGTTTCGGCCAAGTAGTTGGTGCCGTGGGCCATCACCGAACGCCACGGGGTGGCGCGGCGATCGCACATGTAGCCGATCGCCAGGATGGCGGCATCACGGGTACCCGACTCGCGGATCGATTTGTCGCGCAGGATCGAGGTCAAGACTTCGACCGAACGCTTGTCCCCGATGTAGCCGAGGGCCAAGGCGATCGTGGCGCGCTTCTCTTCGGAGTGGGTTTTCTCCAAACGGCTGACCAACTCTTCGACCACCGCAGAATCGCCCAAGAGACCCAAGGCCAGCCCGGTCCTGGTTTGCACCAGGGGCTCGCGATCGGTCGCTTCGAGGGTTTCCTGCAGGTCCTTGATCGAGGTCTTGTTCCCGGACAAGCCGAGCCCAAGCGCCACGTAAGAACGGGCCGCAGCATCCTTGGTGGCGCTGAGCTTCTCGATCATGGCCTCACGGCCTTGGTCGGAACCACGCAGCCCCATGGCGACGCCGTAGGCACCCAAGTCGTCGGCCGTGCGGGCATCCTTCGCGACCCGGGTCAGGGCGCGATCGACGGATTCGTCGAGCTCCTGGGCCTGGTTCTTGAGTTGGTACCCGAACACACCGAGCGCCAAACCGGCCCACGGACGCACGTCTTGGCGACCGCGGCTGAGGTGGCTCATGAGTTCCATGCGAACTTCGGGAACCGCTGCCCAGGGCTTCTCACCCTGACCACGGCGGCTGCCGACTTCCGCTAGCGACATCATCGCGAAGCGCTTGCCGAGCGGACCCCCCTTGGACGCAGCGCGCTTGAGCTCGCTGCGGATCCAGGCATCCACGTCTTCGTTGTCCGCGTCACCCATCAGACCCAACGCCATGATGGCGCTGTTCTGCACCACTTGGGGTTGGTTGGCCCGCTTCCCAAGCGCTTCGGACAGGATGTCCGACACGCCCAACTTGATCTCGTTGATCGAGTCGTGGAATTCGGTGCCCGCCAACTCGGCCCCGGCCAGGATCAAACGGCCCAGGGTGCTGGCCGTGTGGGCTCGCACTTGGGCGTCGAATTCCTCGTCCGCGGTGAAGTTGCGCATCAGGTAGGTGACCTGCGACTGGAAGCAAGTGTCCGGGTTCGGAACCTTGCACTGGCCGCAGATGCACACGTTGACGTCGTGGGAGAACGGAAGGGGGATCAGACCGATGGAAACCATGGCGGCCACGCGCAGGTCGGAAACCTTGGCGTCCTCGATGGGTTCGTCCTTGTCTTTGTCCTTCTTCTTGTCCTTGGCCTTGGCGTCTTCGTCGTCGGCGATCTTGAATTCGTCGGGCTCGAACTTCTCTTCCAGGATGCTGATCAGATCCGCCACCGCTTGGCGCCGGAACGAATCGTTCGAGGAATTGGAAGCGGCGAAACCCATGCCGTAGGCCGCAAAGGCACGCATGCCCATGGGGACCTTCTTGCGGCCCAAGAGTTCCTGGGCTTCGGGAGTGTCCTTGGCGATCGACGCGAGCAGGGGGTAGTTCGTCTCCCCGCAGGCCAGGCCCATGGCCACCGCTGCGGTTTCGTTGATGGTTGCGTGGCCGTTGCTCAGGTAGAAGCGCAGGAAGAACTCGAAGGTCTCCCTGTTTTGCTCGCCACCGATCTTGGCCATGACCATCAGCGCGTTCTTGACGAACTTCTCGCTGCCACCCATCTGGATGCCTTCCTGCAGGGCAGGCAGGACCAGTTCCTGGATTTCCTTCTGGGTCAAGCGACCGCCGAGGTTGTCCGTGGAGCTTCCTCGGCCAATTTCCCAATCGGAACCATGGGTCAAAACCGACCCTCCGGTGTTGATCGAGCTGTAGCGCAGGAAGCGATCTTGGTTGAACTCCCACCAAAGCTGCCAAGCACCGGGGTTGCTCACCAGCTCGTGATCGTTGATCGTCACGGGCGACTTCAGGCCGTCGGGCCTGGGAGCAAGCGGGTTGTCGGGGGCAGTGGGCGATCCCCAAGGACTGCGCGGGCCGCCAGGGCCGGGCGCACCAGGGGTTCCTCCCGTGGGGCCAGGTGCTCTACCTGCGGGGGCTGCTGCTGGTTTTGCGACACCACCGGTGGCGCGGGGCGGGCCTCATCACCCTTGGGCGACAGACATGTCCACCATGGTCAGGCTGGCAACACATCCGAACACGGCGACAAAAATCGACTTCTTCATGGGGAATCCAAAGGGAATGGAGGGAATCGAGAGGGAAGATCCGCCGCCCGAAGGGGCGCCGGTCACCAAAACGTACCCCCGAAGGATACCCCCGGAACCGAAAACCTGGGCCCAAAATGGAAGCTGGCTTCCCAGATGGGGCCCGAACGAGCGGTGAATCCGGTTCGGCCCGGCCCGGATTCCGGTCCAGGGGCCCCACACCGGTCGGGGTGTTGTGTCCCCAGGGGGTTCGAAGCGCTGCCCCGAGGGGCTACACTGGCCGCTCGGGCTCCCTTCGGGGCCCAACCGCTGGGGGCGGCGCCGTGTGGGCGCCTGAGAGGTACCCCTCGAACCTGATCCGGATCATGCCGGCGTAGGAAAGCGACCATGAAAGAAGCCCATCAAGCCCCGGCCGACCCGGCCGGCACCATCGAGTCCTTCGAGACTTCGTTCCCCTCCTCCCACAAGATCTACACCGAGGTCCAGCACGGGGGTTGGACCCTGCGCGTACCCAAGCGCCGGATCCACCTCTCGGGTGGGGAGGCGCCGCTCGACGTGTACGACACCACCGGTCCCCAGGACTGCGACGTGCGCGCCGGCGTGCCCAAACTCCGGCAAGCGTGGATCGACGCGCGCAAACCGGGACCGGGGGGCAACGTCTCGCAGATGCACTATGCGCGCCAGGGGCTGATCACCCCCGAGATGGCCTTCATCGCCGAACGCGAGGGCGTCGATGCGGAGTTCGTGCGCGACGAAGTCGCCGTGGGCCGCGCCATCATCCCGGCCAACGTGAACCACCCCGAGAGCGAGCCGATGATCATCGGGCGCAACTTCTTGGTCAAGATCAACGCCAACATCGGCAATTCCGCGGTGAGCTCGTCGGTGGAGGAAGAGGTCGACAAGCTGCGCTGGGCGGTGCGTTGGGGTGCGGACACGGTCATGGACCTGTCGACCGGCGAGAACATCCACGAGACCCGCGAGCACGTCATCCGCAACTCGGCGGTTCCGATCGGTACGGTACCGCTGTACCAGTGCTTGGAGAAAGTCAACGGCAAGATCGAGGACTTGAACATCGACCTGTTCCTGGAGACGCTCGAAGAGCAAGCCCAGCAAGGGGTCGACTACTTCACGATCCACGCGGGCGTGCTGCTGCGCTACGTGCCGATGACGGCTAAGCGGCTGACGGGCATCGTTTCGCGCGGCGGTTCGATCATGGCCAAGTGGTGCCTGGCGCACCACCAGGAGAACTTCCTTTACACCCACTTCGAGCGCATCTGCGAATTGATGAAGCGCTACGACGTGTCGTTTTCGCTGGGCGATGGTCTGCGCCCCGGATCGATCAAGGATGCCAACGACGAGGCCCAGTTTGCCGAATTGCAAACCCTGGGCGAGTTGACCCAAATCGCTTGGAAGCACGACGTCCAGGTCATGATCGAAGGCCCCGGCCACGTGCCGTTGCACAAGATCAAGGAGAACGTCGACCTGCAGCGCAAATGGACCCACGACGCGCCCTTCTACACGCTCGGCCCGCTGGTGACCGACATCGCGCCCGCCTACGACCACATCACCAGCGCCATCGGAGCAGCGATCATTGGGGGTCATGGAACCGCGATGTTGTGCTACGTGACTCCCAAGGAACACCTGGGGTTGCCCAACCGCGACGACGTCAAGCAGGGCGTGATCGCCTACAAGATCGCCGCCCACGCCGCAGACTTGGCCAAGGGCCACGCCGGGGCGCAGGACTGGGACGACGCCCTGTCGAAGGCTCGCTTCGAATTCCGCTGGGAGGATCAATTCCACCTGTCGCTCGATCCGCCCACGGCGCGTTCCTACCACGACGCGACCTTGCCCGCTGACGGGGCCAAGGTGGCGCACTTCTGCTCGATGTGCGGACCGCACTTCTGCTCGATGAAGATCACCGAGGACGTGCGCAAGTTTGCTGCGGAGAAAGGCGTGGCGGAGGCCGAGGCTCTCGGCGAGGGCTTGGCGGCCAAGAGCGCCGAGTTCCGCGAGAAGGGCGGCGAGCTGTACCAGAAGTCGCCGAGTTGATCTCCGGGGGAACACCCGGTGTAGCTAGCGAGGGCCGGCGACGTGTGCAGCGATGCCCACGCGCCGGCCCTCGGTCCAGGGGCCATGGAATGGGGTTGGGGCCCCTGGTCCGGTGGAGGATCCCCTACACGCCATCTAGGTTACGATGGAGAGTGCATGAAACCGATCCATTGGGTTTGGGCCATTCTGGTCGTGGGGCTGGGGTCGTTAGGATTCTGGCAGTGGAATCCAAGTCCGACGCCCGGCCAAGAGCGAACTGTCGAGCTGCAAGTCGCGGAGCCGGCAGCTGAGCAGCCAGAAGCGCCGGTTGCGGACTTGGCGGCGCCGGCATCGGTACGGCGGAGTGAAGCGGCCGCGCCAGGGGTCCAAGCCATCGTGCCCCGCCCACTCGAAGCCGATGGGCCGCCGCAGTCGGAGGGCAAAGTCGAGGACCGTGCAGAATTGGGCACGAGCGGTCGCGGAATCACGCTGGTAGCCCACTTGATCGAATTCACGGGCAAGCCGCTGGCCGAACGAAGCGTCCAGCTGAGGCAGGTACCCTTGGCACGTCTTCCTGGCAGCTCACTTCCAATGTCGTTCGAACTCACCACCGATCGGGAGGGCAGGATTCAACTGCGTTTGATGAGTGTCCGCGGGCAGACATTTGATTTCGAGTTCACCGATCCTTCGACATCGGCGCATGTCCTTGTTGCCCAAGTGGAGTTGCCCCTCCAAGGTACGCTGGATTTGGGGACCCTGACCCTGGCCGAGACGCGGGAGTTGTACCCGGTAGCGCTGCTGAGCGGGCGGGTGATTGGCGATGGCGGAGAAGTGATTCCAGGGGCATTGGGCACGCTCAGTCCATCGGCAGTCGATCCCTTGTCCATAGACGCTTGGCCCAAGAGCATCCAGGGCCAAGTCCGTATCGACGATCAGGGCTACTTCGAAGCCTTCGGTCCCCCCGGAGTGCCCAGCGTCGATTTGACGTTCTTGGCGCCCGGTTACGAACCGGAGTCGGTGATGCAGCAAACGGTCCCTACGAGTGGTATGGAGATTCGAGTCGCACGCACCCTGCGTTGGAGCGGGCGCTTGCTTGTCCCTGATCCCGGACCAACCCCCGATCTGTACGGCGTTTGGATCGGGCAAAAGGGTGGGGGATTCGGCATCACCCCGGGCCAGGACGGCAGCTTTCTGGCCTACGGGACGACCCGCGCACTCACCCTCAAGGTTTCGTATCCCACGCTGGGGGTCATCCTTTTCGAACGCGAGTTTGTTTTGGAGCAGGTCGCGGGCGGAAAGGTAGGGGACATCGACTTGCGCGACCTGGTCCAAGTGTACCGAGTGCAGGTGGTGGGTGGCGACATGGCTCCCCTTGGCCAAGAGCTGGAATTCTCTGGCGTGGGCATCGAAACCATTTTGGGAAGTACCAAGACCGATGGTCAAGGGTACCTCTGGCTTGTGCTCCCGGCAGCCATCAAGACGATCCAAATCGGAAAGCTGGGCGAGCCGGGCACCACATGGGACCTGAGCCACCTTCCCGCCGTCTTGGAGATTCCCTGATGGCAAGCTCGAGGGCCGCGAGCTCGGCTCGCGACCCCCGACCTACGAGCCCGGTTTCGCGCCGCGAGAACGATCGAGCGTTCGTAGGTTGCGCTGTGCCACCCTTTGGGTGGATGCACTGTGGAACTGCCAACAGCCTAGGAGATTGGCCTACACCCACGTGCTTGGGCCAGCCATCGGCGGGTTCCAACGAACACCGCGCCCCACCGGTGGTTCCGGTGGGGCGCGGCAGAAAGGTTCTTTCCAGGAGTTCCTTCGCGAACGGCTAGCGGTTCAGCGCGTGGGCCGACTGCTGTTGGATGGCGGCGTCTTCGACCTGCAGCGAGGCCTTGGCGCGCCCTTCGTAGTCGATTTCCATTTCGGTTCCCGACAAGAGGTCGAGCTCGGCTTCCTGCTGCGAGCGGATCCCGGCCAGGCGACCGGAGATTTGCTCGAGGCTGTGGGTCTCGAAGCGGTCGGTCTGTTGCAGCGAGCTTTGGCGTTCGCGCAGCATCGACAACAGGCGCTCGTTGCGGCGGATCGAATCGACTTGCCGGTTCAGGGCTTCGAGTTGCGTGTGGTACTGGGCCCGCTCGGTTTCGAGTTGCTCCAAGAGCGCTTCAAAGCGTTGGATTTCGGTTTGGATGTAGCCCAAATCGCGGGCGGCATCTTGGGCACGCTGGTCATGCATGGAAAGCAGCGACTGGAGGCGTTCGACTTGGGCGGTGGAGACTCGGGTTGCGGTGGCACCCGCGGCAAGCGTGCTCGGGAACCCAGCACTACGGATCAGTCCGGTTTGGGATTCTCCTGCCATCGAGGAGCTGCTTTGCAAATCGGCTTGGGCCATCTCGACCACCCGCAACGATACTGCGCGCTCCCATTGCAGGCGACCCGCTTCCGCGACGAGTTCCCCAAGGTCCTTTTGGACCGCGGAGATGCGCTTGGGGTACTCCGCTTCGAGGCGCTGCAATTCCGCACGCAGCGAAACCGGATCGTCCTCGAGGTGGTTCAGGTGTTCTTGGACGTGGGCTCGAATCTTGCCGACGACCTGTTGGGTGTGGCGGGGGCCCGCGATGACGGTGGTCGCGATCGCGGCTCCACCCAGGATGACGACTCCCCAAAAAGCGGTTTTGGCGAGTCCTTTGATGAAACAGAACATATGGGTATCCCTTGGCTTGGTGGTCTTGGGTGACGTGGGTTTTGGGTGTCGTGGGTTTTGGGCGTCCTGTGGGGGGGACTCCCACCCTCAGACACTTGTTGGGAAATCCTGTGGCCGTTTTGCACGGAATCGCGAAAATGGACGCGGACTCGAAGGAAACACGGCCCACCCCGTACCCTGGAGTGCCCCCATGAATCCCACCAGCACCCACTTTGTGCGCCGCCTGCGCGAGCGCGACTCCGAGGCTTGGTTCGAGCTTTGGGAGAACTTTGGTCCCATCCTGCGCGCTCAACTGCAGCGCTGGGGGGCCGGTAGGATCGGCTGGGAGACGGCCCAGGACCTGTCCCAGGAAACCCTGACGGCCCTGGCCAGCGCCATCGACCGCCACGATCCCAGCAAGGGGGCACGTTTCTCCACATGGCTGTTCAGCATCGCCCGCTACACGTTGGGGGACGAAATCGACCGACGCATGGCCCAAAAGCGCGGCGAAGGCTCCAAGCCGGTGGCCCTGGATGCCGCCGCGGATACCGCCGATGGGGGCCTTTCGCCCGATGGGGCCTACGAGGAGCAAATCTTCGATGCCAAGATCCAAGCCGCCCTGCGGGCCGTGGAACGTCAGGCGGGCCTGGCCGACTTCGAGGTCTTCCGCCAGCGCGTGCTCGAGGGACGCAGCGGTTCTGAGGTGGCCGAGGACTTGGGGTTGTCGGTTTCGGCGGTTTCGCGCTGCCTGACCAAGGTGCGCGAACAGCTCTGGATCCACCTGGGGAGCGTGTTTTCGCGCTATTCGTTCACGCCCGAGGAAGATCACGAATTGGAGCGCAACGGGCTCACCTGGAATCCCAATAAGGAGCTGAACCCCACCTTCGACCAGGCGCTCGCGGACATCTACGCTCGGCTCACCCATCGCCAAGACCCGAGTCCAATTCCCTGAGCGCCCCAGGCATCCCATTTCAGGAGTCCAGCGTGAGCCCTCAAACGTACTACCCCCCGGCAAACCGCACCGCCTCGGCCCAAACCAAGGTATCGAAGAGTTTGTACGGGGACGACTCGGTGACGATCCTTCCGGGTCGCGATGGTGAGTCGGGCGCGCTGATGCTGGAGGCCCCGGGTCAGAAGACGCTGCTGGTGGACACCGAATCCGGCCCCCAAAAATCCGGCGTCACGATTTTGGACCCGCCGCGGTTCACCAGCCACACCGTTTCCTACGGGATGAGTCCGCAACCGGTCTGGGCCCATCGGTTCGAAGATGCGGCCCAAATCGCGCTGGTGGTGCTTTTGGTTTGGCTCGGGATCCAATTCCTGCGCGCCCTCGCGCGGGGAGTCCGGGCGGCCTTCGCGTTCCTTTGGTGGGCAATCACGCTGCCCTTCCGGGTGGCTCGCTGGGTTTTGGTGCAGGCCGTTCGCCTGCCGGGGCGCATCGCCCGCGGGTTGCACCTCGTGCAGCCCGCCGTGGTGCACGCGGGGCACACGGTACGCGGCACCTACGAAGCCTTCGCGGAGTCTTTCAACGACGAAACCGCCCGCCAACAGGCCTTGGAGCGGGCTCGCGCCGGGATGCGCAAGGCCAGCGAACACCTCGAAGCGGCGGGGCGCCACTTGGGGCAACGCCTGAGCCGTCTTGGCCTACAACCCGACGAGTCCGATGCGACGGGCGATGGTCCGGGGTTTGCCAGCACCACGTTCGCGCGCAGCAAAGGAACATCCGGGGCGATCCCCGAATTTGAAGGCTACAAGGTGAAGTCGGAAATGCCGCGCGGTGGTAGTGGAGCGCGGCTGTTCTTGGCCGAGCCCTCCGCCAGCCACGCGCGCCTGATGGCCGAACGTGGCATCGCGTTGCCGTCCAGGGTGGTGATCAAATCGTTCTCGCTGATGAGCGGAGCGCACATGAGCGGGATCCTGCGCGAAGGACGGGCCCTGGATGCCGCACGCCGTTTGGGGCAAGTCTTCGAGCACCACTCGGGCGAAGACGGCCTGTTCTACGTCATGCCGTTCGTGCCGGGGGACACCCTGGACACGTATATCGCGCGATTGCACGGGCTCGACCAGGGAGCCAGCACGGGTTCGCAGGCACCTTTGGATGCCAAGCGGTTGAACGACGTGTTGGCCTTGCAGCTCGACCTCTTGACCGAGCTCGACCGTTTTCACTCCAACGGTCTGTGGCACAAGGACATCAAGCCCGCCAACCTGATCGTGAACCAAGGACGCCTGCACGTGGTGGACTTGGGGCTCTTGACGCCCTTGGCCTCGGCCTTGACGCTGACCACGCACGGGACCGAGTATTACCGCGACCCGGAGATGGTGCGGCTCGCCATGCGCGGCGCCCAGGTGCGCAACGTGGACGCGGCCAAGTTTGACATCTATTCGGCTGGGGCGGTGTTGTTCTCGATGCTCGAGGGCACCTTCCCGGCCCACGGCAACCTGTCGCGCTTGCAGCGGCCTTGCCCGCCGGCGTTGGGTTGGATCGTGCGCCGCGCCATGGCCGAACACGAGTCGCGCTATGCCACCGCGCGCGAAATGCGCGAGGACCTGGCCTTCCTGTTGCAGCATAAGAACTTGGACTCGGTCAAGCCCAAGCACTTGCCTTCCTGGGGCAAGGGCTCGGCCGAACCCATGGTCGAGGCCGTGCCGTCCGCGGATCCGGTGCAACCCACCGCAACCAAAACCCGGCGCAAGTCATGGACGTGGGCTTGTCGTTCGGGCAAGGGTAAGGGCAAGCAATCCTCGCGGAAGGCGCTGGTGGCCTGCTTGTTCCTGGGGGCCATCATTGGCATGCAAAAAGCCCGTCAGCACCGTACCGGTCCCTGGCAAAACCATGCGCCGGTGGAAGCCGCCTTGGCAGGCCCTTCTCCGTCCCCCGTTTCCCAGGCCCGCGCGCAGCTGGCTTCCGATCGTGATCCCGAACGCTTGGTACAAGATCTCTTGCAGCGCACCCAGCCCGGCGGAGTGACCGCCGTGTACGTCCATGGTGTGGATTCGAGCGCGGCCTGGCACGAATCGTTGCAAGCGGCGCTCGATCAGGCTTCGCTCAAGACGATGTCGGATGGGGGGAGCGAAGACCCCGATTCGTTGGCTTTGGCGGCCAGCGTGGCCCGCTTGCTCGACGGACGGGCGGCCGACGAAACGCCTGACACCGGTTCCTTGCTCGAGTTCTTCCTGAAGTATCCCCAAGTCCAGGCGATCCTGGATGGGTCCCAAGCGCAGGGGGCAGAAGCGCCCCGCTGGGTGGTCAGTCCGCTGGCCCGCTGATCGGAGTCGGCTCCCTGGGGGGATTGACGCTTTCCTGCGGGAGGCTTTGAACGCGAAAACTTGGTTGCTGTGAGCTAGGATCGCGGTTCGACACCCGTGATCTCGCTCCTTCGACACCGCTCCTTCGGAGCCCTGACCGCCGCCCAGTTCCTGGGTGCGTTCAACGACAACGCCTTCAAGGCGTTGGTCTTGTTTCTGGCGGCTTCGCTCGGCAAGGAACATCCCCTGCCCTGGGTGGCCCATAGCCAACTGGCGCAGGTGTTTGGCCAAGCCTTACCGCAAACGTTGTTTGCCCTGCCCTTTGTGGTCTTAGGTCCGATCACGGGTTCGTTGGCCGACCGCGTTTCCAAGACGCGCATCGTGTGGTGGGCCAACGCCCTGGAAATCCTGGTCATGGGCTTCGCCTGTTTGGCCTTCAGCCTGCAGAACTACACGCTCTTGATGGCCACGGTGTTTGGCATGGGGGCCCAAAGCGCGCTGTTCGGACCGGCCAAGTACGGCATCATCAAGGAGCTGGTCGGGCAAAAGGACTTGGCCCGGGCCAATTCGCTGACCCAATCGGCCACCATGCTGGCGATCCTCTCGGGGGCGGTCACCGGTGGATTCCTGGCGCAAAACTTTGGGGGTCGGCTCTGGAAGGCTGGCGTGGTGTACGTGGCTTTGGCCATGGTGGGTTGGCTGATCTCGCTACGCATGCAACGCACGCCGGCCTACGACCCGACCCGCGTCGTCAGCCTCAATCCCTGGCGCAGCGTGCGTGGCCATTGGGCCGCGACGGGGACCGACCGGATCCTCAAGCGTGCGATCCTGTCGAGTTCGTTCTTCTACATGATGGCATCGCTGTTCATGCAGATCGTGATCGCCTATGGGGCTTGGCGGCAATTGCCCGACGCGCTGACGGCCAGTTTGCACGCTATGACCGGGTTGGGGGTGATCCTGGGCGCGTGGGCTGCCGGTCGCATCTGCGGCGATGGGGTGGAAGGGCGCCTGATCCCCAGCGGACTCTTGGTGTTGGCCTCTTCTACTTTGCTGGTAGTACTCCTGCCCGACTCGATGATCGCGATGCGCATCTCGTTGGTCGCCATGGGGTTTGGTTCGGGACTGTTCACGATCCCGATCCGTTGCTTGATCCAAGGCCGTCCCCAGGCCAAGCGCCGCGGTTCGATCCAAGGCTTGGCCGAAGTGATGGACTTCGTCGGGATCCTGATGGCCGGACCCATTTTTTGGGTGATGGACAAGGGGCTCGAACTGTCGCCGCCGACGATGTACGGGGCGGGCGGGGCCTTGGTGGGGCTCTACAGCCTATTCGCTTGGTCGTTGCGTTCGGCCACGTTGCCGCCTCTGGATGCCCAAGACTCGGTCGCCTAGAGCCGCCACCTAACGTATGTGCCGAAGGGGGCCGCCCAAAGAGGTCGCCTAAAGAGGTTGCCTAAAGAGGTCGGTAATCGCGCTGGGTTTGGAAATCCCGTTCGGGGCTGTCGAAGGCCAACGCGGCTTGCAGCCTATGGGGGAGCGACCGCCCTTCGATGAGATCGCAGGCCAGTTCGGCCAGGGCCAACGAAAGCGTGATCCCGTGGCCACCCAGCGCAGCCACCCAATACAGGTTCGGGTGGCCCGGGTGTGCGCCGAGCACGGGCACGTCGTCCTCGCTCACGGTGCGGATGCCCACCAAGCGGCGCTTCCAATCGAACGGGCCGAGCGCCGCCAAACTCTCCTGCACGCGCCGCTCGGCGAGCCGCGCTAGCAGCGGGTCCGCGAGCAGGTGCTCGGGGTCGGCATCGTCGCCGTCGCACAGGCTGAGCAGCAATTCCCCGTTCTCGGTGCCGAGGAAATAGAACCCCGCTGCATCGTCCCAGACCACTGGGTCCTTGGGGGACCAAGGTCCATTGGGCAAGGCGTAGAACAAGTGGCGGCGGGTGGTGCGGGCGGGGAAGGCGACTCCCAAGTCCTCGGCAAAGCGTGCCACGAACGCTCCCGGGGCGAGGACGACGCGGTCGGCCGCCTGTTCGGAGCGGTCCTCCAAACGCACGCCGGTGATGTGGCCCACATCATCGTGCATCAGACCTTGAACGCGGGTACCGAGCCGGAATTGGACTCCAAGCTCAAGGCAAGCCCTCTCGAGCGCCGTCATCAGGTTGGACACCTGGATGCGCCCCGCGCGCGGCATCCACCAAGCCCGCGTACCTTCGGGTTGGTAGTAGGGGACTCGGGTTTGGAGTTGGGCAGGACTCCAGGCTTCGACGGCACCCAGCGCCTCGAAGTCCTCCCACCAAAGCGGCGCCGGCAAACCCGGTGCGCCTTCGCACAAGACCATGCCAACCGCATCGAAGATCGGGCCCGGCGCATGGCGCACGAGCTCGAGCGGTAAGTCGTGGTAGCGCGCTTCGCTGCGCAGGGCCAGCTGGCGCGTGGCCGTGGCCGGGATGGCCGAGCGTAGGATGCCCGCGTTGCGACCGCTCGACCAAAACCCCAGACTCGCCTCGCGCTCGAGGACGGTGACGGGCCCCGCACCTGCTCGGGCCAACCCCCAGGCCGTCGCCAGCCCCGCAATGCCCCCTCCCACGATTACGGTACTCGGCTGCCCCATGGGTTCACTCTACGATGCAGCCGGGTCGGCTGCCAAGCGTAGGCTTGGAGCGGGATGGCAGGGCTGCATTGCGGGGCTGGCGCTGGTACCGTGCGTCGCATGGAACTTCCCCAGGTACCCCCCGATGCGAGTTTGCCCTTTGCCTGCGAGCTGTTCACCCGTTGGAGCGATGAGGACAACCAGGGCGTGCTCAACAACGCCATCTACTTGACGTTGTTCGAGGAGGGGCGCCATCGGTACTTCCTCGGACTTGGGTTGCTGGATTCGGCGCAGTTCCCTTTCCTGTTGGCCCAGACTCACCTCAAGTTCTTGGCGCCCGGTCGTGGGGGGTGCGCGGTGCGGCTGACCATGGGCACCACCCGCATCGGGACGAGTTCGTTCGAGCAGGCCTATCGCATCCATGGGCCCGACGGCACGGTTTGGTGCGAGGGCGAGGCTTTGCTCGTTTGCTACGATCCGAGAACGGGCAAGAGTCGCGCCATGGATCCAGATTTTCGGGCTTGCTTGGAACGCGGCTGAACCCGGTCGAGTCGTAGGCTGCGCGCCGGAACGCCTGAAAGCGCGGGGGCCCACCCGCGTCATGGCGCGGATGGGCCCTCGATCCGAATGCTGCGGAGAGGTTCGGCTTGGCTTGCGCCAGCGGCGCATCAGTGGGTGATGATCGCGTCCATGGTCTTGGCTTGGTCGATCCAACCTTGAACTTGATCTTGGTTGGGGCTGACCTTGGCGAGCTTCTTGGCGGTGTTGATTTCGGTCATCTTAGCGGTCAGGTTGTCGGCCCGGCGGGTGCCCAATTCCTTGACCGTGTCGACGCCCGCATTCTCGAGCAGCTCGCTGAATTGCTTGCCCACGCCGTTGACGCGCATCAGGTCGGCCCGGTTGGCCCACTTGAGCAGGTGGTCGTAGGTGATGCCCGACTTTTCGGCCAACGCCTTGCGACCGGAGGGGTTGCAGCAGGTCTTGAGCAGGTCGGCGGTGTTTTGCACGCCAGCGGCCTTCAGTTTCTCGCCAAAGGTGGGACCGATGCCTTCGATTTCTTCGATGGGGTAGTTCATGATGGAGTGGATCTGGGGTGGTTCAGGAGGAGTAGGGGGCGTTCTTGCCCCAACTTGCCCCTGGCTACTTGCCCCTAGGCGTGAATCCTAGGTGTGAATAGGTTAGCCCCAGGTCGCGTAAGGCTCTATCCCCCGCTTCGATTTGGCCTGTTCGCAGGGGCTAGCCCCCCTTACGATGCGTTCATGTGCCCCGCTCCGGGCCTCCGATGGACACCATGAGTCGTTGCAAACATTGCGGTGCTCGCACCCTCCCCCTCCAGACGGTTTGTGACTACTGCGGGACCGCCTATCCGACCGTGGGGAATGCGGACCGCGAGTCGGCGCCGCCCCGGCCCGCTGGCCCCAGTCCGCCGCGCAACAAGGCAGAGGGAGGGGACTGGGAGATGGAGCGGCTCTTGAGTCACCCCGATTTGCAGCAGGTGATCGCGGAGGGGCCAGCCTTCGATGTGCCTGTTCGGCGACGCGAAGGGTTGCCGAAGGGCGTCTTGATCTTTGCGTTCTTCGCGCTGATGGCCATGACCGGATCGATGCGAGGCGTGTTGCGCGTGGGCTTTCCATTCCCCTTGGCCTTCGTATTCCTGCCCGTCGTGTTCGCGGTCGCCCGGCGCAACTCGCGCGATCGGTCGTTTCCCGCTTCGCCCCTGGAAGCCGTTCCGGCCCGGCTGATGGAGGTGACCGAGCCCTGGGGGCGTGCCCAAGACCCGCGACCCCGGGCCGTCTTGGAGTTGGCCTCTGGACGTAGGCGGTTCTTGCGCTTGCGCCGCGAGTTGATCGGCGAGCTGAAGCCGCGCGATCTGGGCGTGGCGTTCATCAAGGCCGACGTGCTGATCGACTTCCGACGGTTGCTGCTTTAGCGATCGTGGTCGACTTGCAAATGCCCGCGGGTTAGCGGCGCTGGACAGTGGCAAGCGTTGGCCAGGGATCCCGTCCGATCCACGCGTCGAGTTGTTGCGTCGAGAGCGGCGCAATGCGTTGCCGCGCAGGGCGCGTGTTCCACTCGCGCCGCCAGCGCTCGTGGGATTCATCGCTAGGGAAAGCCTTGTCCGCCGGATACGGGTAGGAACCCATGCCGTGGAAGGGGAGCGGTTCGACCGCGAGGGCTTGGACCGTGTTGGGGTCGCGGTCCTTGGCCCAGCCGTCGAAGAAGACCAAGAAGCTGCGCTGGAATCCCGGGGCCAGGGCGGGCACCTGGCCCGCATCGAAGCGCAGAGTCAAGGCATCGCCGCTACCCAGGATCACGAAGCGGTCGTCGATTGCTTGCAACAGCGGCAAGCAATCGCCATAGCGGGTGTACATGCCAGGGTGCTGGTTCCAACGCGGGCCGGTCGCCAAGACGTTCCAATCGAAGCGTTCGGGTTGCGTGGGGTCGGTGCTCAAAATCGGTGCGCTGAAACCGCGGTCCCACAGGTCGGCCGAAGTGGGCTCGAGCGTCGTCACCCGCTGGGTGCCGTCCATGTCGCCAACGGCGAGGCGCAACGCATCCCAATACAAAGTCAAGCTGCAGTCGATCCGAATGCGGGGATCCGAAGCATCGATCAGCCCGGTCAAATCCAGGACCATGGTCTTGGTTTTGCCCGCAGGGAAACCCACCGGGGGGCCGATCGGAACCCAAGTTTCGCCATCCGGCCCCGCTACCGGGACTGAGAGAATCGGTGGCGTGAACTCCAAGTCCGGCGTGTAGGCGGTCGCCATGTTGACCGAAGCGTCGGTCCAGTAGAACCATCCGGTGCAAACCAAGCGCAGCCGCTTGGCGCCCTGGGTCTGGTCGGGGTCGAAGGCCAGCTCGAGCCAATGGGGTTCTGACAACCCCAGGAATTGCCCACGCAAGGGCTTGGCGGGAGTCGCGTAGCGGTCGTCCACCTGGGCCAGCTCGCTCGACCAATCCTGCCCGTCGCTGCCCATGGCACGGATGGGGGGCAGGGGATCGGCGAAGAGCTGGGGTTCGGGCGTGGGGAAGGGGGGGAAGCAGAAGCGTTCGTTGGGCTGCAACTCGCTGCCGACGGGGTGGTCGATGACGAGCAGCTGGGTGCGATCGAGGTAGGTCACTTCGCGCAGCTCCTCGGTGAACTGCAGCTCGTAGAAGCCATCCTTGGGTTGCAACTGCGAGCCTTTCACCAGCACGTACTCGTCGTGATCGGGCGGAACCAACATGCCCGGCGCCATGGGCAACCCCAGCGGGGTGATGCCGAGCACATCGCTGATGAAGCCGTACGACTCGCCGTTCCAAGCGTACAGGAACGGGCACGAACCGATCAGGCCTTCGGTTTGGATGCCCAAGCCCGGGTCCTCCGCCAGCGGGTCGCCACCTTCCACATCGAGCTCCGAGCGGCTGACGCCATTGGGCCATGTCACGCGCACCACATCGGCGCGTGGCGCCTGGCCGAGTCCAAAGATCACTTCGCTGCCGCGGTAGAACACGCGGCGGTAGAGCCCAGCGGCGCGCACTTCGACCACCGCGCCGATTCCGTCGGCGTTGTCTTTCTTACCGTGGTAACCCAATCGCAGGCCGTTGCCTTGGGGCTTTGGATTCTCCCAGATCTCCAAGCTCGACGGGGTGCGCCGCAGGACTTCAAGGGCCACGGGTGCCTTGGGGTCGCGATCCATTTCAGCGACCATGAGTCCCAGGCTCGGGCCCTCGGGTGCTGCGAGCTTCAGCGGTGTTTGCGAGGCTTGCCCGGCGGCCAGCAAGCCCGTCGCCAAACGATCGTTCTCCGGCCAGATCACATCGACCTGGCCATCAAGGTCGAGATCGGTGGCCAGCGGAGTGACTTGGGCCTGGGTCAAGATCTGCCGGTCGCGTTCCGGGCCGCCTTGGAAGCGCCATTGCAGCAAGCCATCGCGGGCGTACAGGGCGTCCACCAGGCCATCGCCGTCGACGTCCGCCAGCATGGGTTTGGAGGCGTTGGGTCGTTGGGCTCCAAAGAATGCTTCGGTTCGGTCTTCAAAGGCCCCGCCGCGCAGACTCGAAGCGAGCAACGTGATGCCTTCTCCGCCCACCAAAAAGTCTACGTCTTGGTCGGCGTCGAAGTCTTCGATTGCGCACCATGCCAAGGGCCGCGTGCAAGCCACCCCGAGCGTGTCGGTCACATCGGTGAACCCGCCGCGCGCTTGATCGGCGGGACGTTCGGGGATGCGACCCGCCCCATCGTTGCGCAACAGGCGCAGGCCGAACGAGCCCACGGCCAGCACGTCGAGATCCCCATCGTGATCGTAGTCGATCCAGGTCCAATCGGCGGGCGCGGCGGGCAGGCTCACGCGGATCCCGCTGGGCTTGGGCGCGAAGTCGTTCGCTTCGCCCGTGGGAGCATCCACATCGTACAGGACCACCTCGGCGCCTTCGGCCACCAACAAGTCCAGGTAACCATCGCGCGACAAGTCGGCGGCCAACCAGCGGGTGGCCTTGGATCCCAACCAGGCGCGGGCCTCGAACGAACCCGCCTCGCCCTGCAGTTGGACGGTCAAACCTTGGCCATCGAGCCAGGCCAGGTCCGCCAAGCGATCGCCGTTGAAGTCGTGCACTTGTAGGTCGCTAGCCTCCGCGGGCATGGCCAGTTTCGAGCGCAGGCGGTACTCGGGGGCACCCCGGGTCGGGCGCGCGGTGTTGCCTTGGGGCTTGGGCGGCGCGATGACGGCCAGGGTGCCTTCGTTGAGCACGCTCACGCTCACCGCCTTGGCACCGACCGACTCCAAACCGCGCCATGCGGCTTCGTACTTGGCGCGCACGCTCGGATCGGGATCTTCCAGGGAAAGCACGTACATGCGGTAGAGCGCCGAAACGTACCAGGCCCCGCCGTTCTCCAGCCCCAGATCGAGCACCTGTCGATACAAGTCTTGCGCCCGCGCTTGGTTGGCTTCCCAGGTGGCATCATCGGGGGGGTCCATGTCTTCGAGCACCCGGCCCAACGCGTACTTGGTCGCCAAGCATTGCGGCACTTCCTGCAGCAGACCCTCGTACAAACCTCGCGCGGTTTCGAGCGAGTCGGATTCCATCGACGCCAGGCGTGCGCGCACATAGCGCGCGGCGGGGCTATCCTTCCCGTCGACTTGGCCCCGTTCGAGGTACAGCTTGGCTTGGGCTGGTGCCCCTGCCTGCATTTCGATCGTGGCTGCCCGAACCCAATCTTCTGAGGTTGCGCGCTCGTCCTTCAGGATCGGCGCCATGGCTTCGCGGGCCTCGGGCCATTCCTCCAGGTTCGCGTAGTAAGCGGAGCGCTCGTAGGCCAGGTTGTGAAGCTGCGACCAGGGGGTTTCCTTTTCGCCCGCACGATCCGGAGCGCCCGAAGGGGTGGGCCCCGGGGCGGGGGGAGTGGGTTGCTTGCCGCATCCCAAGGTTGCGGCGCACACCAAGAGGCTGATGGATACCCAGCGAGTGATTTGCGGTTGTGCTTGGTTCATGGTCGAATTCCGGCCCGAGTCTAAGCTGCCCCGCGGGTCCCGACCAGGATTGGCTGCGCTCGGCAGCGGGGAAGCGGCCCGGCTTCCCACCAGCGTGCCCACCACCTAGTCCCTAGGGCGCGCGGGACTTACGATGCCTTCCAACGAACCCAGTCCTGAGCGAGCGAGTCGCGCTGCGTCGGATCCGAGCCTCGGCCGGGGAACATGGCTGGCGTGGGGCGCCTGTGCGGTGGTTTGGCTGGGCCTGTGGATTTGGGTCCGAACCGAAGCTGGGATGCCAGAGGTCTTGGATGCGAACGCTGCGCTCGAACGATTTTCCGCGCAGCGAGCCCAGGCCACGCTGCGCCGCATCCTTCCCGAGCGGGACCCGCATCCCTTGGGCAGCGCACGCGCCGGGGAAGTACGCGTGCGTTTGGTGGAGGCTTTGGAAGCATTGGGCGCAACGGTCGAAGTCCAAACCAGTTGGGTGCGCGGAAAGCCCAAGAACGATCGCTTTGGCTTGGTGCACAACCTCGTCGCGAGTTTTCCAGGCAGTGAACCGGGCCCGCACCTGCTGGGGGTGGCCCACTACGATTCGGTCAGCGCAGGCCCCGGCGAAAACGACGATTTGGCGGGCTGTGTGGCGTGGATCGAAGCGCTGCGCGCCTTCCGGTCCGCCCAGGGCGCTCAGCCCCGCTTGGGGGTACGCTTGCTCTTCACCGAGGGGGAAGAACTGGGGCTGTACGGGGCGCGTGCGTTCGTGCGCGACGATCCCGACCTGGCTGCGATCGGTTTGGTGGTCAACCTCGAAGCCCGCGGCAGTCGCGGTCCGAGCCGTTTGTTCCAGACTTCGTTGGGCAACCGACCGTGGGTCGAGCTGTACCGCGACCACGCACCGAATCCCATGGCGGCTTCGCTGTACGTGGAAGTCTACCGGCGCATGCCCAACGATACCGACCTGAGCGTGTTCTTGGATCGGGGCTTGGCGGGCTTGAACTTTGCCTACGTGGGCGGCTGGTCGGATTACCATTCGCCGCTCGATCGTGTCGAAGGGCCGAGCCTGCGCAGCCTCCAGCACCAGGGTGACAACGTTTTGGCTTTGCTCGAGGGGCTGGAGCAAGATCCGAGTCGGTTGCAAAGCGCCGACCCCAAGCGCGATCCCGACTGGGTGCACTTGGATGTGCTTGGCACTTGGTTGTGGGCGTATCCGGTGAGCGTCCAGTGGGGAGCCGCCCTGGCGGGCCTAGCGTTGGCGCTGATGGCTTGGTTGCGTTTCCTGACCCATTCCACGCAGATGCGCCGTTGGTTGGTGGCTTGCCTGTTGTGGCCTTGTGTGGTCGCATTGCCTTTGGCACTGGCTTGGGGAGCGACCCGCGGCTTGGAGGCCTGGCGCGGCGTGCATCCGCTGTTCTGGTCGAGGCACCTACCGGGCGCGCTGTTGGGAGCCGGCGCGTTGGCCTTGGCTTGGTCCTGGGTGATCCCGAGGTTGCGCCGATTGGGGAGCGAAGCGTGGAGCCTTGCCAACCTGACTTGGATGGCAGGGCTCGGGGTAGGCACCGCGCACTACGTTCCAGGTGCGGGTTACCTGTTTCTCGGCGCAGCCTTGGGGCTGGGGCTTGTGGTCCATGGGCTGGCTGTGCCCCGCTGGCCCGTGGCGCAGGTGCTCCTGACCACGCTCTTGTGGGTCCTTTGGGTTCCCCTGCATGGGGGCCTGCTCGACGCGTTTGGATTCAGCCAGGCGGGTGCCTTGTTGGGGCCGCTGGTTTTGCCCAGCATGCTGCTGATCCCGGCTAGTTTGGGTTTGCAACCTGCGGTGTCCCGCTGGATGGGAGCCACGGGCGCCCTGCTCGCGGTGTTTGTGGTGGCGGTCGTCGGCTTGCGCGAACCGTACACGCCGCAGCGGCCCGGGACTTTGGACGTTGTGGCGATCCAAGAAGAGGGGCACGCTGGGTGGCAAGGGCAGCTCGAATCCAAACCGTTCCGGGTGCCCGGGCCGGTGTTGGAGGATTGGAAGCAAGCCGCTTGGCGCAAGGCGCCGTTGGCAGCGGGCGAGGAGTTGGGACCCCAGGTGACCTGGAGGGAGGCGCCCGACGCGGAGTCCCTGGTTCTGGAACTGCATTCGACGCGGGCCGCGCCCACCTTCCTGCTGTCGACTCAAACGGACGCCCTGGCCTGGATCGAAATCCAGGGGCGGCGCTGGAAGGTAGCTTCCCATCGGGTGCTCTTGCACGGTGTTCCGCCCGAGGGTGTCATCGTTCGGCTTGGGCTCGGTCGGGAGCTCGGAGAGTCGCTAGACGTGAGCGAAGTGGTCGACGGTCTGCCGTCCAGCATGCAGGCTTGGGTGCGCGGGGTGGGACCCGCTTGGAGCCCGCGCCGTTTGGGGCACCGCACCCGTTGGGACCGCTCCTTCGCTTGGCCCGAGCGCTAGAAGCCTAGCCCGGATGCATGGGCGGGAGCTGGCTTGATTCGGGCCTGCAGCGAGGATCGGTTCGGGGATTTGCGCTTGGCTCGCAGCGACCGGGGGGCGAGGATGGCACCGTGTCAGCCCCGCGAAACGAGCCCCAAGCGCCCGCCAGCCCCGCGCAAACCCCGAGCCCGCCGAGCTGGCTGCGCCATGGGTGGGTCTTGGCCATGGTTCTGGCAGCGGTAGTGCGCCTCGCCTACGGACTCGAGCACCGCCATGCGCTCGACTTCGCGACGCCGACGGTGGATGCCAAGTACCACGATGCATGGGCGCGGACGATGGCGGGATTGCCCGCCGGGCTGGCCCCGGGCGAAGGCGATGCCAGCGTGTTCGAGGGCCCGAGCCTCCGCCCGATTGGTTATCCCTGGTTCTTGGCCGGGATCTATCGGCTGGGTGGTGGGGATCTGGCGCTCGCCGTTTGGTTGCAGCACCTCTTGGGCGTGGTCAGTGTGGGAATCCTGTGGTGGACGGTGCGCCCGGCTGCCGGCGCGTTGGCGGCGACCTGGGCGGCGGGAGCCTTGGCGTTGCACTTCGCGCCGGTTTACTTCGAGGGCGAGTTGCAGGCCACGGGTTTGCTGATCGCGCTCGACTTGGCCGCCTTGTATGCGTATCTGCGGCTGTTGGACAAGGATCGCTGGGCCTGGGCTCTCGCCGCGGGGGTGGGTTTTGGGCTGGCGGCTTTGGTGCGGCCCAACGTGGGGTTGCCGGCGGTGCTCTTGATCGTCGCGTTGCTTGGGTTGCACCGCTCGGTGGCGCTGCGGCACCGTGTCCAGCGGGCGGGGATCATGGCGTTGGGACTGTTGCTGGGCCTTTTGCCCGGCACGCTGCACAACTGGCGGGCGACGGGCGAGTTCTTGCCTCTGACCGCCACGGCGGGGATCAACTTGTATCTGGGCCAAGGCCCGGGCGCCACGGGACTGATCGACGCGGACATGGGGGAGTTGGGACGTTTTCGGACCTGCTTCGACTACCCCGATGTGAAGGCACAGGTGGAGCGCAAGCTGGGCCGCGCCTTGAGCTATGGCGAGTTGAACCGCTGGTTCTCCGACCAAGCTTGGGCCAGCATGCGAGCGGATCCCGCTCGGGCAATGGGACTCTTGGTGACCAAAGCGGGCTTGCTCTTGAGTCCTTCGGAAATCGGACACAACAAGGAAGTCGGGGTGGAAGTGCAGCATTCGAGCGTGTTGCGCATCTTGCCCGTGCGCTTCCTGGTGGTGCTGGCCCTCTGCGTTTGGGGCGTGCTCGCCTACGGCGCCCGGCGCCGGGTCGACCGCCACCTAGGCTTGGCTTTCGATCCACGGCTCGCCCGCTTGCTTTGGGTGCAAGGATTGTGGGTGCTTGGCTTCGGGCTTTCGCTGTTGCCGTACTTTGCGGCGAGCCGCTATCGGGTTCCCATGCTGCCGCACCTTTTGTGTTTGGGGGCGGTCGGGGTGGTGGCGTTGTGGCAGCGCCCCGGAGCCAAGCGGCTCACCCTCGTGCTTCTGGCGCCGGCGTTCCTGTTGGCCCTAGGGCTCGTGCAGTTCGATTCCCGCTACGCCGGTCCGTTCCCGTACAAGTGGCACCTGGATCGGGGCATGACGGCTGCCGAACTCGGTCAACTCGAGCTGGCGGCCCAGGAGTTGGCCGCAGCCCAATCCTTGGCGCCCAACGACAACAGCATCCGGGCCGAGATCGCCACCCTGGCCCTGCGCCGCAAGCAGTACGCCGAGGCGCAGGCGGGGTTCGAGGAGGTGCTGCGATCCGACCCCACCCATCCCAAAGCCCTGTTCAATTTGGGCTGGCTGGCGAGTCAGCGACGTGACTACCGGGCCGCACTGGAGTGGTATCGGAAAGCCCGCGCGAGCGCTCCTTCGCTCGGGGTGGCGCAAGCGGCCCATGGGGCACTGATCCGCCAGCTCAGCACCGACCCCAGCCCAGAGCAACGCGATGGACGCGTGGCGCTGCAAGCCATGCAGGCCTGGATTGCGGGCCAGACCCCCACGCTGGGCGAGTGGGAGCTGTTGGCTGCTTGCCAAGCCGAGGTGGGGCAATTCGATTCGGCTTTGCAAAGCATCGACCGCGCGCTCGCTGCGGTACCCTCTCAGGAGCGCACTTCGGTGTTCGCTCGCCGACTCGCCGCCGAACGTTCGTTGTACGCGAAAGGCGAGCCCCTGCGCATCGCCCCGCGCCCTTGACTCCCTCTCTCCCATACGATCGATGTCGCGAATCCTAACCCTCTTGCTCGCGTTTGGTGCCCTCGGACTCGTCGGCTGCCCGGCTGCAAAACCGGCCAAACCCAATGTCCTTTGGATCGTGGTCGACACCCTGCGGGCGGACCGCTTGGGCAGCGAACGGGGACTCACCCCGTACATGGATCGCTTGGGCCAAAAGGGAGTGGTGTTTGAAAACGCCTTCTCGCAGGCGCCCTGGACCCTGCCGTCGATCGCTTCGATGATGACTTCGCTCTACCCCAAGGAGCACGGGGCCGGAGGGCGTTTGGGTGCGTTCCAGTCGGTGCACGAGGGAATCGTGACCGCCCCGAGCGTGTTCCAGCGCGCCGGGTACACCACCCATGCCATCGTCAACGTCGAATTCCTCAAGCAGAAATACGGCGTCACCCGCGACTTCCAGGAAGTCGATGTGGCGGCATTCGAGAACAACGTCGAGCTGCGCAACGCCGAGAAAACCACCGATGCGGCCTTGGCCTACATGGCCCAGCAGTCGCCGGACAAGCCGTTCTTCCTGTTGCTGCATTACTTCGATGTGCACGCGGTCTACGACCCTCCGCAGCCTTTCCGTAGCCGCTACGCCGCACCTCCCGATCGGGAAAGCGGGCCCGGCCGTACCTTATTTGGAACGCGCGAGGAGATGATGGCCCTGCGCGCCGGCAAGCTGGAGCTGAGCCGCGAGTGGATTGCGCGGGCAGCCAAACTCTACGATGGCGAGGTGGCTTACACCGACGCCGAGATCGGGCGTTTGATGGATCGTCTGGGGGGCATGGGGCTCCTGGACAACACCTTGATCGTCTTGTGCGCCGATCACGGCGAGGAGTTCTTGGACCACGGGGGCTTCGAGCACGGTCATACGGTCTACGATGAGCTGATCCACGTGCCGCTTATGCTGGTCGGCCCCGGCGCCCAGGCGGGGTTGCGCGTGCCCCAAACCGTGCGCATGATCGATGTGTTGCCGACCCTGTGCCAATGGGCCGATGTGGCCGGCGAGCGCCAGTTTGCGGGCAAGAGCCTGATGCCGTTCCTCGAGGGGAAAGGCGGCGAATCGCGGCGTGCTTTGGCGCATGGGAACATGTGGGGTCCACCCCACACGGCTTTGCGTGATGGGGGCTGGAAACTGATTGAGTCGGGCGATGGCTCGCAACAGCTATTCCACGTGGCGGAGGATGCACGCGAGCAGAAAAACCTTGCCACGCAGGACACCCAGCGCTTGGAGGACTTGCGCCAGGAACTGTCGACGATTGAGTCCGCCATGTCGGTACTGGGCAAGGGCAAGGACGTGCAGCTGACTCCAGAAGAATTGGAGTCGCTCAAGGCCTCGGGCTACGGCGGCGGCGAGTAAGGCCTAGGGCTGTGCGGGGATCGCCCGGCCGATGTTCTTGCCAGTGGGCCACAGGCTTTGCGCTCGAGTCGGAAGCTTGAAAGGAAGGCGCGTATGGGTTTCCGGCCAGGAGAGCCGCTTTCGGGGGGCACTGGCGTGGGCGGGGCATTTTGGACTCGTGGTACTGGATGGAGCCGCTACCATGGGCTCTACCTTGATCGTGAGAGATGATCGTGAGGTGATTGGCGATCCTGCCGACGCACTGTGGAAGGAACATGAAAACCAAACTGTTGCTCCTCGCTGGGTTGTTCGTGCTGCTGGTGATGACGGGTCTCTTTTGGTGGAGCAGCCGCCCAGCCAAGGGAGGTATGGGGGAGGCTTTGACGTACACGGCGGATACCGAACTCGCGCCGGTCGTCGACCCGCTCTCAGCCTCGCCGGATTTGCAAAAGCCCGCAAGCGCCCAAGAAGATGCCGCTGACCAACGCGAACTGGTGCCCGAGACCGACCCCGAACTCGCCGAGATTCAGGCGGCGCGTGCCCCGGTCGGTGCGGGTCATCCCGTGCAGTGGATCGAAGGCAACGTGGAGTGGCCCGAAGGGACCCCCGCCGATGAAGCCGCCGAGGTGGAAGCCCGCGGCAGGCCCTTTGAGTGGGACCCGAGGGGGCGTCGCGTGCATCGCGTCCCCGTGGCGCGCGACGGGAGTTTTCGCGTCGCGGTTTCCACCGATACCTCGGCCGCGATCCTCAAGTTGTACGGAACCTATGTGTACCTCCGGAGCAACAAGGCTTGGAAGAGGGACTCCGACCAGCCGATCCTACTCAAGCCCGAGTTGGGGGCCGCCATCGACCTCTACGTGGCGGTGCCGTCCCAATGGGCACTTCCTCCGAAAGGGTGGACGTGCAATCTGACCACGCCGGGCTCCTACATGGGGTCCCGTCAACCTGGACTGGTGGACGGTCGCAGAATCGAGGCGCGCGGCATCGCCGTCGACGAGTACTTCCTGGTCAATGCTTGGGCGGATGGGCTCGCAGCCCAATCCTACCGGGCCCAGGAGTTGACCCCTGGAGAGAAGCGCGACGTCACCTTGACGTTCCTGCCCGAGGCACGCCTCGTGGGCACCCTGCTCGACAAGCAAGGCAGACCGGTTCCTTCGGGCAAGGTATTGGTGCGCAGCCTGGACGAAGCCAATCCCTACGCGATCTTCGACGAAACCGGTGGATCCGAAGTCGACCAGGGTGCCTTTGAGGTACGCAACTTGCCGCCGGGGGATTTCAACTTGACCTATCGCGGATTGGGATTCGACGTGCCCGAGTTGGTGGTACGAGGATTGCAAGCCGGTGAGGTACGCAACGTGGCCCTCGTGGCGGATCGTGGCATGCTGATCACAGGCACCGTGCACTGGGCTTCGGGGGAACCGGCCGTGGGGGCAACGGTCAAAGTCTTGGGCTTGGAAAACAACTCGTTCTTCAGCGGGCACGGCCCGATGAGTGAAGCGGAGGCCGACGCCGAGGGGCGCTTCGAACTCTCGGGCTTTCAAGAGGTGGTGTCGGTGGGGTTGTTGGCCAGCGGATTCCCGCCCGGTGCCGCACCGCCCGAGGACCTGAGCGAGTTGGGTCGACGCCGTTGGGACCGCGAGAATCGTGTTTTGGCACGGATGGACGAGGTGCGCCCGAGTGCGCGGCCCGTCGCCATCGTCTTGGGTTTGGAAGCCGGCGACCTGGCAGGGCAAGTGGTCGACGACCAGGGAGAGCCCATCGAGCGCTTCCGGATCACGGCCACGCCGCTCCTGGGCAAAGCTGCCTCCCGCAAGGGCGGAGGAATGGGCGCCGCGGAGGGCGTGGCAGCTGGGGTGTTGCGCACCAACTTCCAAGATCCCAAGGGACACTTCCTGTTGGAAGGACTGCCCGCCGGAACTTGGGAGGTGTACGCCTCGGCCATGGGCTACCGCGACATGCCCGTCCAAACGGTGACCATCCCAAGCACCAAGGATGTGCTCTTGACCCTGCCGCGCGCCGCCAGCGTGCGAGGCACGGTGGTCAACTCCGATGAAGATGTGGTGGAGACCCAGGTCCACATCGAACGGGTGGTAGCTCCCGATTCCGGTTTGGACGCTGATCGGCGAAGCACCAAGTCCACCAAGCTGATGGGGTATGGTTTTTCGGGGCTCGATGCGGGTCGCTACAGGGTTTGGGCTTCCACCTGGGAAGAGGGAAACACCGAGTCGGAGTTCGTGGACCTGTCCGTGGGGGATCATCGCAAGGATGTGACCTTGCACTTGCCCGTTCCGGGTGCGCTCTTGGGGCGCGTGCACCCCGATTGGTTGGGGGGCACACTGGATGTCCGGCTTGAGGGTCCGAAGGAATACGAGGATTCGGATCGTAGGAACAACGACCGCATCCATGTGGGGGAGGACGGTCGCTTCGAATCCAAGCGCCTACCCGCGGGCACTTACGTGGCATCCCTGAATCGGATGGGCGAGGGCGAAGGAAGGCGCCGCGAGCAGCTCGCGTTGGGCTTGCAGCAAACCATCCGCATCCAAGCGGGTCAAACCACGCAGGTGGACTTTGGGGCGCCAGGGCCGGAATCCATTGTGCTCTCCGGGCGAGTTTTGCGAGCTGGCGAAGCGGTCGAACGGGTGATTCTTACCTTCGAAGGAAGCCATGACCTGCCCAAAGTGCAATGCCTCAGCGGGGAAGGAGGTGCCTACCGGGTGATCCTGCCCGGCGCGGATCGCTACACCATCCGCCCGCAGCAGAGCGGCGAGTATCGCACGCACGTGCCCATGGTCCTGGATGTCAAAGGACCAAGCCCCGTCGCCTACGACATCCACCTGCCCGACGCCAAACTGATCCTGCTACCGCAGCTCGAGACCGGCGATCCCATCCTTGGGGGCTATCGCGCCCGCGATTTCTACTTGTCGGCGGCCGGGGGCTCATCCGCAATCGCCGCTACCTCGGCGGACAATGGTCGCGTGGTCTTCGACCGCTTGCCACCCGGGGAGTATCGACTCACGAGTCGCCAGATCCAACCCAACGGGACCCAGGGTGGTTCGCACTTGGTGCTGCTCAGTCCAAGGACGGTGGTGATCGCGGAGGACACTCCGGAGACCGAAATCCGAGGGGTTTTTGGTGTAGGAGCGAGTCTACGCGGAACGGTGCGAGGCATACCCGCTGAGGGCCCCAGTCGCATCGCGGTCTTCGCCTTTGCGGGGCCCGAAGGCAACCAATCGCTGGGCTATGCCCAAGCGGAGAACGGGCTCTACCGCTTCGACTCCTTGCCTCCTGGGGAGGTTTGGGTGAGCACCCGTTGGCGCGGGGGCAACGCCGGGGACCGGGTTCGAATCGAGCTCGAAGCCAAAACGGAAAGCGTTTTGGATGTGGACTACCTGCCCAACTGAGCCCGAGTCCGTTGGCCTGTACGCCGTTGGGGCGGCCGTTGGTACGACCGCCCCACCTGTTGCGATAGCCTGGGCGGTTTGGGCTACTTGCCCTTGCCGGTTTCCTGTTCGTCGGTCAAGCGGTCCTCGAGGGCCTCGAGCAGCGGGCGTAGGTTGCCGAGCATGGCGTGCGCGGCTTCGACCGAAGATTGCTTGCGCGCGAGGCGCAGCATCTTCTCTTCGAGGGTTTCGCTGGTGGTGTTGAGTTGGGCCTGCAGCTCGCCGATTTGGGTCTCCTGGGCGTTGCGAATCTGATCGAGGGTCTCGACTTGACCCTCCAGCTCGATCGTGCGGGCTTCGAGCGTGGACAAGCGTTCGCGCTTCGAATTCAGGTCGCCTTCGGCTTCCTTCAGGCGTTCCGCCATCCGCTGCAGATCTCGTTGGGCCGTGGACTCCAGTTGCGCCGCCTGTTCCAACTGCTTGTCGCGCCGTTGGATGTCGGCTTGGAGTCCAGCGATCGAGCCTTGCAGGCGTTCGATTTCGGCTTGGTCCTGTTGCTGCCTGGCTTGCTCGGCTTTGGATTGGGCCGCTAGCTCCTTGGTGAGCTGGGCCAACTGCTTCTTCTGGTCGGACAGGGCGCTCGACTGGGCTTGCTTGTCCTTGCGGAGTTCCTCGAGCAGGTCCTTGTCCTTGCTCCACTTGGACTCCAGCTTGGCGACCTGGGATTGGCTCTTGGCCAGGGCCTTTTCCGCTTCGCGTTCGGCTTGACTGCTCGACTGGATTTGGGCCTCTAGCTCGGCGATTTGCTGGGTCAGCGCCTCGTTGTGGCGAGCTTGTTCGACCAGCGAGTTTTCGTAGCTCTCGCGGGTGACTTGCGCCTTCGCATGGTCGTCTTCGCGGGCGGCTCGCAGGGTGGCGGCCTGCTTCTCGAGCCCGGCAAGGGCCTTGGCGAGCTGCTTGCTTTCCGCTTGCGCCTGGCGTAGCGCAGCGGTTTGCTCCTTCGAGTTGGAAGACCACTCGGACTGTTTGCCAGCGAGTTCCGCTTCGAGCTCCGAGACCTTGGCTTGGGCACCTTCGAGGCGCTTGCGCATGGTTTCCTGTTGGCGTTCGAGCGATTCGACGGTGGACGCGTGCTGCAGCTGGTCCTTCTGACGGCTCGCGGCCTGCTCCGCGAGCTCGCGACCGAGGGTTTCGAGTTGCTCTTGGAGCTCGCCAGCCATTTGCACGCCAGCCTGTTCGCGTTGCTGGAACTTGGATTCCTTGGCAGCCAGCTTGTCCTGCAGGGCCTTGCGACGCTGGTTGGCTCGCTCCAGTTTGCTGCGCAGTTCGGTTTCGACCTGGTTGTGGTGCTGGGTGGCTGCTTTCAGCTGTTCCTGCACGGTTTCGAGAGCTTGCTGCAATCTCGCTTGTTCCGCTGTGAACTGCTTGCCCGCTTCCTTGCTCGAGCGTTTGAGGTCACGCGCCTCTTGGACGGCTTGCTCGTAGCGGGCCTGGCTTGCGGCTAGGGCCCTTTCGAGTTCGGCGGTGGTTTGGCGCGACTGTTGCTCGAGGGTCTCGCGCGCTGCTTGCAGCGTTTCGAGTTCGAGGTTCAGGGCGCTCACCTGCGAGGTGAGTTCTTGGATGGTTTCCGCCTGGGCGTGGGCTTGGGCGGCGCGCTCGGCCTGGTCGCTGTCCCATGCGCTGCGCATGTCCGCCAGGGCGCTTTCGAGGTTTGCCTTGGTTTGGCTGGCCTTGTCCTTGGCTTGCTCAAGCGTTTGCTGGGCCTTTTGGAGCTCTTGGGTGAGCCGCGCCTCGCCCTTGGCGAGGGCGCGTTCTTGGGCTTGCAAGCGCGCGAGATCCTGGTCCTTGGCCCCCAATTGGTTCTCCAGTTCGGCCAAACGCTCGGTGTGGGCCCGTTCGCGTTGCTCGGCCTCGGCCATCAGGGCTTGCAAGCCAGCGAGCTCGGTCTGCAGCACGCGGCTCTGCTCCTGGGCTTGGTGTTGGGTGGTGGCCCGCTCGGCGGCCAGGGCTTCCTGGCTTCGACGTGCTTCCAGAAGTTGGTTTTGGAGTTCGGCGACCTGGGCGTCGAGCGCCTGGGCTTGCGCTTGCGTTTGTTCAAGGCCCTGACGGGCGGCGCTCTCGGCCGACCGCAGGGTTTCGATTTCGGCTTGCAGGGTGCTCTCCACCTCGGCGCCCTGGCTGCGAGCCTGGGCTAGGCGTTCCTCGAGGCCCGAGTTGATCGATCCCAAGGACTCCATTTGCTCTTCGAGCGATTGCTGCTGGGATTGGCTCTGGGCAACCAGGCTGGCCAATTCGGCTTCGCGCTGACCCAATTGGGCCTGGGCTTGTTGCAGTTCGCGTTCCAAGCGCTTCACCCGTTGATCCGCGGCGGCGCCGTCGGTCTCGAGCGATGCGATGCGTTGCTTGCGAGCTTCGACTTCGCTGTGGGCTTGGGCCAGGGCTTCTTCGTGGCGTGCCAGCGAGTCCTCGACCTCTTCGAGCCGCGTTTCCAGGGTTTCGGTCTGACGCTCCATGCGCTGGCGGACCCGCTCGAGTTTCTTGCGGGTGGATTCGGCGGTGGCGCGCTCGCCGTTGAGGCTGTCGAGTTCCCGGGTGAGATTCTGGATCTCGTCGGCTAGGACCGCGTTTTGCTTTTGAGCCCCGGCCAACTCGGCCTCGGATTCGGCGAGTTCACCGCGCAGCGCCTCCAGGCTGGCTTGGGTGGACTGCAATTCGAGGGCCGTTTCCTCACGTTGGGCCCGTTCGAGCGCGAGCTCTTCTTGGTACCCGGCGAGCATGGTCTGCTGCGAATCGGTCTCTTCGTTGAGACGCGCGACTTCGGTTTGGCTTGCCGCGTGCTGGGCCTGAAGCTCCGCGTGGCGGGTTTCCAGTGTCTGGAACTGGGCGCGTAGGGGCACCAACTCCGCTTCCAGGGTTTGGATGTGGCCCTCGAGCTCGGTCGCCTGTTGCAGCAGGCCGTCGCGCTGGGCTTGGGTGGCTTCCAGGTCGGTGGTGGTGGCCTCCAAGGTGCTGGTTTGCTCTTCCAGAGCGAGCCGGGTTTCCGCCAGTTGGGTGCGAACGGCTTCCGTTTCCGACTGCAATTCGGTGTGGGCCGCTTGCAAGTCGCCAAGTTGGGACTGGGTGGTGGCGAGCTGGGCTTCCAGTGCGGCGCTGGTGGCTAGGCTTTGGTCGCGTTCGGCTTCCAGGCTGGTTGCGGTTGCGTTGGCTTCCAAGGCGTTCGCTTCGGCTTCCTTGCGTGCGCTGGTTTGTTGCTCGACTTCGACCCGCAGGCGATCGAGTTCCTCGGAGAGGACCTGGACCCGCTCGGACTTGGAGCGGTACTCCACTTGCATAGCCGTGCGCTTGTCTTCCCACTGGGCTTTCTGCTCGCGCAACGACGCCAGGCGCTCTTCCGCAACCTCCAACTCGAGCTCCTTCTGCTCCAAGCTAGTCTCGACCTCGTTCACACGCTCGCGCAGGGCACGGCTTTCAAAGGTTGATGGCTCCAAGGTTTGCACCCGGGCCGTGAGGCGCGCAATCAATTCGTTTTGCCGTTCGAGCTCCGCATTCTTTTCCTCTTGTACTGATTGCAAACGGGCTTCCCATTCTCCAATGCCCAGTTCCGGATCGGCGGATTCGTCGTGCTCCTCTTCGGAGAGGTGCGGCCAAATCGATTCCATGAAGCGCAGGGCTTCGGCAGGGCTGACTTCCTGCACTTGGCCATCGAGTTCGACCATGGCCGATTGCAGCCGGTCGATTTGCTCGCTCTGTTCTTGAATCCGTCGCGACTGGTCCCGTTCGGCGCGGCTGAAGGCCGCCATGATCCCTCGCACCCTGGCTTCCAAAGCCACGAAGGCTTGGTAGCGCTCTTGGACCTGGACGGTCATGTGGCGCGCGAGTCCCCGCTGTTGACGGCGGTGCCGCTCGTAGGCGGCAATCCATACGAAGAGGCCACCGGCCATGGCGCAGCCGGCGGCGAAGAGGAAACTGTAGAGGGGAGTGATCGGCATGGGACCGGGGGAAATCGGTGGACAGCGTGCCTGGGGAAGGGCACTTCTCGGTCGCCATCGACGGTCCTCCGCTTCCAACCCAAGCCAACCCTGGGAAAGCACCCTGGGTGCGCGCGCGCGTGTCTCCCCCTGGGACCCTCGGCAAAATGTTCCCGCCGAACAGGGGGCGCCACGGTTCGGAGCGTGCCGGGGAGGTGCCGCAGGGAGCAGGCCCGGGACGGGGCCTAGAATGCAGGGCCTAAAAGCAGGGCCTAGCCACGCGCGCGTCGTGCCCGTTTGGCGGACTTGCGCTTCTTCTTGGCCTTGTTGCCCGTCGGGTCGTCGGGACCGGCGGGGATCCAATCTTCGCCGGCTTGCTTGCCCTGAACCTCGAGCAGGAAGCGCGAGGGATGGCGCTTGATCATCTGCCCACCCCGGGCCCGCTCGCCGCACCAGGACATGCGCAGGCACTTTTGCGCGCGGGTGATTCCGACGTAGGCCAACCGCCGCTCCTCTTCGATGGTGTCCTCGACCGCCGAGCGCCGATGGGGCAGCAGGTTCTCCTCGAGCCCGACTAGGAACACGCGCGGGAACTCTAGGCCCTTGGAGGCGTGCAGGGTCATCAAGGTGACGGCCTGGCGGCGCTTGGCGTCCTCGGCTTCGGGGCCGTCGCCGGCGGTCAAGGTGAGCCGGTCGAGGAACCCATTGAGGGTAGGGCGCCGCCGTTCTTCGGTGTAGTTGGTGGCGAATTGCACGACTTCTTCGACCCCTTCCCAGCGCTTGCCGCGTTCGGCTTCGTCGCTGTAGATGCGATCGACCTCGTCGCGGTAGCCCACGACTTCGAGCATGCGCTGGATCAAGGCGGGGATGGCATGCAGCTTGTCCGGGAACTCCGCGCGCACCAAGCGCAGGTTTTCCAAGAGCCGGATGGCCGGAGCCACGCGGTTTTGGGCCACCCCTTCGATTTCCGCGCCGCGACGGAAGGCCTCGCAGGTGCTGATGCCCTGCTGCGTGGCGTAGGCAATGATGCGGTCTTGGGTGGTCTTGCCCACTCCGCGCGGCGGCGAGTTGAGGATGCGCAGGAACGAAGTCTCGTCGTCGGGGTTGGCCAACACCCGCAAGTAGGCCAGCACGTCGCGCACTTCCTTGCGGTCGAAGAAACTCATGCCACCGACCAAGACGTAGGGGATCTGCTTGAGTCGCAGTTCGACCTCGAAGGGCCGGGCCTGCAGCGCGGTACGGAAGAGGATCGCGAAGTCGTCGTAATGGTGGCCGTGGCGCACCAAGTCGGTCATTTCGCGCACGACTTCTTCGGCTTCGATCGTCTCGTTGCGCATCTGGACCACCATGATCGGCTCTCCCGGTCCGGCGGCCGAGCGCAGGGCCTTGTCATGGCGCGAAGTGTTGTTCACGATCAAGCGATTGGCGCAGGCGATCACTTGCTCGGTGGAGCGGTAGTTGGTTTCGAGGCGCACGACTTTGGCCTCGGGGTAAGTGCGGTCGAACCCCAGGATCTTCTGGATGTCCGCTCCGCGCCAGCCGTAGATCGACTGGTCGTCGTCGCCCACCACGCAAAGATTGCGATAGCCCTCGGCCAACGCCTGCACGATCTCGAATTGTGGGCCGTTGGTGTCCTGGTACTCGTCGACCAAGAGGTAGCGGAAGCGCTTGCGCTGGACCGCGCGGATTTCCGGGCGGCGCAAAAGCTCAAGCGACTTGATCAAAAGGTCGTCGAAGTCCGCGCGGCGCGTTCGGGTGAGCCCGTCCTGGTAGCGTTGCCAGGCCTTGCCCACCAGTTCCTCTTCGTCGTCCCCGGGTCCCTCGAGCAGGGCGGCAGGCGAGAGTCCGCGGTTTTTGGCCAGCGAGATGCGGGCCATCACGTCGCGCGGCTTGAGCCGTGCTTCGGGGATGTGCAGCTCACGCAGGGCGGCTTTGATCGCCAGCAGTTGGTCCTGGGAGTCGCAAATCGTGAAGCCTCGCTCCCAACCGAGCTGGGCCTTGTGCTCGCGCAGGAAGCGCAGGCAGAACGAATGGAAGGTGCCCACCACGAGGCCGGCGGCTTTGGTCTTGCCGACGATGGCCGCGATGCGTTCCTGCATCTCCTTAGCCGCCTTGTTGGTGAAGGTCATGGCCAAGATCTGCCCCGGATCGGCGCCCTTGGAGAGCAAGTAGGCGATGCGAACCGTGATCACGCGGGTTTTGCCCGTGCCCGCGCCCGCCAGCACCAACAGCGGACCCTCGGTGGCGCGCACCGCATCCAGCTGTTCGGGGTTGAGACTTTTGAGCAAGCGTTGCATGGGACGGGGGACCCTACCAGGGTGGTGGTCACGACTCCACCTTGCGGCGTGGGCTTCAGGGTGAATCCCCGTGGCCGCTCGGTTAGCCCTCGCCGGTGGCTTCGCCCCCGGGAAACAGCCCGGCATGGGGCGTGGTTTTTGGCAGAGTTCGCTTGACCCACTTGGGCACGCAAGGACGGGAAGCTCGGACGCTAGAAGCGGCCTGGGGTGTTCCCGCGCGGGCCCTTGGGGTAGCCTTGGAGCCCGTCTCCCCGATCCGGCCCACCCACCATGAACGACCCCGATTCCGTCCACGACGCGCCTGTCCGCCGCGTGGCGGCCCAATCCACGACGGCCCAGCGCAGGGGCGCCATTGTAGTGGGGGCCAGTTCGGGCATCGGAGCCGCTCTGGTGCGGCGCTTGGTGCGCGAGGGGTACACCGTAGGAGCCGTCGCCCGGCGCGGCGACTTGCTCGATGCCCTGCAGGAGGAAATGAAGCTTGAGCCCGGTCGGGTCGTGCCCCTGGTCCACGACGTGGGCCAGGTGGACGAAGTCGGCCCAGCCTTCGCGACCCTCGCACAAGAGGTGGGGCAGCTCGAGTTCTTTGTCTACGCAGCGGGAGTGATGCCTGCGGTCGAAGCCCAGGAGTACAACACCGAAAAGGACCAACTCCAGGTTCAAGTCAACCTGATGGGCGCCATGGCTTGGTGCAACCAGGCCGCCATGTTGTTCCATAGCCAACGCTCGGGCACGCTGATCGGCATCGGCTCGATCGCGGGTGACCGCGGCCGCAAGGGCAACCCTGCCTACCACGCCACCAAGGCCGGCCTGGCCACCTACCTCGAGTCCCTACGCAACCGCTTGTCGGAAGTCGGTGTGCACGTACTGACGGTCAAGCCTGGGTTTGTGGATACGCCCATGACCGCCGGACTCGACGGACTGTTTTGGGTGATCTCGGCCGACAAGGCGGCGGAAACGATCCTGGCCAGTGCGCGCCGCCGGTTCTGGAACACACGCTACGTGCCGCTGCGCTGGTGGGCGGTGGGAACGGTGATCCGATCGATTCCCTCGTTTCTGTTCAAGAGGATGAACATTTGAGCGCTGCGGTCCCGCATGACGCCCTCTCCGACCTGTTGGTTCCCTCGAGCTATCGCTTCGTGGAGGGTTGGGGGATGGTGTCTGGAGCCTATGCCCGGGTGCTCGAACCGCGTAGCCGCGAAGAATTGCAGGCGGTGATGGCCACCTGTCACGAACAGCGCATTCCGATTTGCCTACGCGGCTCGGGGCGTAGCTACGGCGACGCCAACCACTCGACCCAGGGCATCGTGATCGATCTGCGCGGGGTGAACCGCATCTTGGGGTTCGATGCGGAGCGTGGACAGGTGGAGGTCGAGGGAGGCGTGAGCTTCGAGCAGCTGTGGAAGTACCTGCTTCCGCTCGGTCACTGGCCGTCGGTGGTGCCCGGAACCATGGCGCCCACCATGGCGGGCGCGGCGGCCATGAATGTGCACGGCAAGAACAACTTCAAGGTGGGGGCGACGGGGGACCAAATCCTTGAGCTCGACCTGGTGCTGCCCTCGGGCGAGGTGCGCACCACCAGCCGTCAGCAGGATCCGGAACTGTTCCGGGCCGTGATCGGCAGCATGGGATTCTTGGGCTGCATCTCGCGGCTCGTGATCCAAACCAAGCCCGTCTACTCGGGCCAGGTACGCGTCGCGGCGAAGAGTGCTCCCAACCTACGCACCATGATGGAGGACATGGCTGCGCACGTGGGGGATGCGGACTACCTGGTGGGCTGGGTGGATGGCTTCGCCAAGGGTCCTGCGCTAGGGCGGGGTTTGACTCACATCGCCTACCACTTGAAGCCGGGAGAAGATCCCAACGCCCAAGCCACCTTGCAAGTGAGCCACCAAGAGCTGCCCGCTTCGATCCTCGGGTTCCCCAAGTCCGAAGTGTGGCGGCCCCTGCGGCTTCTCAACCACGATCGGGGCATGCGCCTGTTGAACTCGGTCAAGCATTTCATGGGCAAGCGCGAAGCCAAACGCAAGCCCTACTTGCAGTCCCACGCGGGCTTCAACTTCCTGCTCGATTACGTGCCCAATTGGAAGTTTGCATACGGGCGCCAAACGGGTCGCGGACTGATTCAATACCAACCCTTTGTGCCCAAGGAACGCGCCGCGGAGGTCTTCGAGCGCATCCTGGAGTTGTGCCAAGAGCGCGGTTTTGTGGCCTACCTCGGCGTGCTCAAACGGCACCGCCCGGATGACTATCTGCTGACCCATGCGCTCGATGGCTGGTCGTTGGCGCTCGACTTCAAGGTCGACCCCAAGCGCAGGGGGCAGCTCTGGGATTTGTGCGATGCGATGACCGAGGTGGTGCTCGAGGCCGGTGGGCGCTTTTACTTCGCGAAGGACTTGGTTCTAGGGGCTGGGGCTTTCCAGCGCTTCCTGCCCGCGGACGATTTGGCCAAGTTCCGTGCCCTCAAGAGGACATTGGATCCCCACGGGGTGTTACAAAGCGACCTCTACCGCCGCATCTTCGAGCCCCTGGATCATCCCGGGCCGCTGCCGCTGACCGATTTCTAGACCCCCCTCGAGCCTTGCCATGTTGACGCCGGTCGATAGTCCCTATCGCGTGCCCTTTGACGGGACCTTCCATTTGGAAAAGGCCCTCGCCCATGCCCCGCGGGATACGCCCGGCCAAAAGTACCTCAAGAAAGAGCTCAAGCTCGCCGTCAAAGACCTGCGCCAGCACCAAGAGATGCTCTATGCCCAGGACGAGTACGCGGTGCTCCTGGTTTTCCAAGCCATGGACGCGGCCGGTAAGGACGGCACCATCCGAGCCATTCTCTCCGGCGTCAATCCGGCTGGCTGCCAAGTAACCTCCTTCAAGCAGCCCTCGGCCAACGAGCTGGACCACGATTATCTGTGGCGCACCGCCTTGGCTTTGCCCGAGCGCGGTCGCATCGGCGTGTTCAACCGCAGCTACTACGAGGAAGTCTTGGTCGTGCGCGTGCACCCCGAGTACCTCGGAGCCCAGAAACTGCCGCACCAACCGATCCTCCCCGAGCTGTTCCACCAGCGCTTCGAGTCGATCCGCGACCACGAGCGCCACTTGGCTCGCAACGGGACGGTGGTCCTCAAATTTTGGCTCAACGTTTCCTATGAAGAGCAACGCGAGCGCTTCCTCGAGCGCCTGACCCGGCCCGACAAGAACTGGAAGTTCTCGAGTACCGATGTGCGCGAACGGGGTTACTGGAACGAATACATGCAGGCTTACGAAGAAGCCTTGGCAGCCACCAGCCGCCCTTGGGCCCCGTGGTACGCCATCCCCGCGGATGACAAGCATTACATGCGCTGCACCGTGATCGACATCGTCAACCGCACCATGAAATCGATGGGGCTCTCCTATCCCGAAGTTTCCGCCGGGGAACGTGAGCGTTTCGACGAGATGCAACGCCTTTTGGAGGCGGAAGCTTCCTCGCCCAAGCCCTAGGTTTGTCATGAGCGAACTCACCACCTTTTTTGCCACTTGTGCGCCGGGCTTGGAGCCCATCCTGCACAAGGAAATCCAAGACTTGCGCATGGCCAAGGTCGAGCGCCAGGTGGGCGGCGTCCGCTTTTCAGGCAAGACCATCGACATGCAGCGGGCGAACCTTTGGTTGCGTACGGCGGGGCGCGTGTTGATGCGCATCGCACGTTACGAGGCCCACGGGTCCGATGGCCTCTACGACGGGGCCAAAGAAGTCGCCTGGGAGAACTGGCTCAAACCCGGGGCCACGCTACGGGTGGACTCGCAGACCCGGGATTCGGACCTGGACCACAGCCGCTTCATCGAGCAGCGTATCAAAGACGCCATCGTCGATCGCGTCACGGACCTGGGGTGGTCTCGACCCAACGTGGTGGGGGAGGAAGCCGACTTGCGTGTGCACGCGCACCTGTTCAAGGATCGCGTGACCCTGTCGCTCGATTCGAGCGGCGCAGCCCTGCGCAAGCGCGGATGGCGCGTGGCCCAAGGCCGGGCTCCCTTGGCCGAAACCATGGCTGCCGCCATGGTTCTGCACTCCGGCTGGGACGGGCGTTCCCCGTTGGTGGATCCCTTCTGTGGGTCGGGCACCTTGCTGATCGAAGCCGCCTTGTGGGCGACCCAAACCGCCCCCGGTAGTTTCGAGCGCACGTTCGGCTTCCAATCCTGGGCGGACTACGAGCCCAAGCTCTGGAAGAGACTCCTCGATGAGGCGCGCGCCCAGGTCAAACCCCTGGGCAAGGCCCCCATCCTTGGCTACGACTCCAGTTCGCAGCGCATCACCGAAGCCCGAGCCAATCTCGAAAACGCGGGGTTTGCGGACAAGATCGTGCTCGCCAAGGGCGACGCCACGAACTTCGAAGCCAAGCGCGGCTGGAATGCGCACATCCTCACCAACCCGCCCTACGGCGTGCGGGTCGGCGACGAGCAGCAAATGGTCCCGCTCTACATGGGTTTCGCCAAGCACTTGCGCGAGGTGGGGGCTGGCTACCACTTGACGCTGTTGACCCAACCGACTTTGGTGGCCAGCTTGGGCATGCCCCAACTTGCCCAAATCCCCGTGCGCAACGGCGCGATCGACTGCACGCTGCTCAAGGGCGACCTGTAGCGGCGGGCGCTAGGGGCCTAGCCCCGTGTTCCGGCCTAGCGACGCTTGCGCAGGATCAGCAAAGCATCGAAGAGCGCGTCGTCGAAGGGCATGCACTCTTCGATTTCGTACAGGAAGTCGTGGGTGGCGACCAATTCGAGCTCGGGCACTTTGGCCAGTAGGCTCCGGAACTGCGCGGCATTGTAGGTTCGAAACTTCCAGTGGGTGACCGTTTCGAGCCGGCGTCTTCCTTCGCGCACCCGTAGGCGGCAGGTGACCTCCTCGGTACGCGCCTTGCGGTTGGGGGCGGAACTGTCGATCGAACACTCGACCTGCACGCCAGCGCGGGTTTGTTTCCAGCTCTCCTCGTCGCTCAGGCTGCCATCGTACTTGGATAGGTGGAAACCCAAGCAATAGATGCCCCCGGGAGCCAAAGCGTCGGCCACGCTTTGCAGGTGCGCGCGTGCATCCGTTTCGCGCAACAGGTATTTGAAGGTGCTGACGAGGCAGTGCGCCAAGTCGTAAGGCCCCTTGGGCGCGGGGTCCTGCATGTTGGCTTGGACCAAACGCGCCTTGAGGCCAGCGGCGCGCACTCGTTCGTCCGCGTAGGCGAGCATTTCCGGGCTGCGGTCGGTTCCTGTCACGCGGTAACCGCGCTCGGCCATGGCCTTGACCAGGCGCCCGCTCCCACAGGCCGGCTCGAGCACGCGCCGTCCCCGACTCAGCGCATAGCGCTCGCGGGCGTCTTCGAGGAAGTCGGCCTCGCGTTCGGTGTCTTCGTCGAAGATGATGTCGTAGTAGTGCGGTGTGCGGTACCAGTCGAGTTCCTGAACCCCGGATGCGCTGGATTCGGAAGCTTTGCGCGTACTTGCCTTGCTGTTGGCCATGCCGAGAGGTTGCTCAATCCGAGCAGTGCGCGCAAGCACGCGGCGCGGGCTAGAAGCGCGAGTAGGCTTTGCGCGCTTGGACTTGCACCAAGCGATCTTCCTCGGGAATCCAGGCGGTCAGCTGCCCACCCCAGACGCAACCGGTATCCAGTCCCCGGGTGCGCTCGGCTTGCACTAGACCACGGCGGGCCCAGTGGCCAAACACCACCGTGCGCGATTCCTCTGGCCGGGCGCGCCAGTGGGTGTCCCAGGGGAAGTAGGGGTCACGCGGTTCGGGCCAATCGCTCCCCGGGAGCCGACCCTTCGCATCACAGAAACGCACGCGGATGGCAAACTGTACGTCCTTGTCGGGGTTCCAAGGATTTTTGTGTGCCAGGGTCTGGACGGGGTCCTTCCAGGCTGGACTGATGCCCGCATGCACGCACACGACATCCGGCCAACTGCGGATGAACGGACGCTGGGCCAACCAACGGAGCAAGGCGGGTCCCTCGGGGTCCCGGACCAAGGCTTTGACCGTGTCGCGCGAATCGTTGCGGATGTGGCCTTGGAGCGCGGCGAAGGCGTGCAGGTCGTGGTTGCCGAGCACGCCGCCCGCCTTCAGGTCGCGCATCAAGCGCAGGACCCCAATCGAGTCGGGGCCCCGATTGACCCAATCGCCCACGGGATGGAGCTCGTCTTGGCTCGGGTCGTAGCGCAGGGTTTCCAAGAGCTCTTCGAGCTCCCCTAGGCAACCCTGGATGTCCCCGATGAAGATGCGGCGCCTCATGGACCGGGAGATACCCTTTTTGGGGGCCTTGGACCAAGACTCGGGCCTGGAAAACCCTCCTGGCAGGGTGATGGAGCCATGGGGACGGCCCGGGGGATCGACGGCGAAGGTCCCTTCAGGCCTTGGTAGAGGAAAAAGCCGGCACTCGATGCTTGGCAGGAGGGCGCCCGGTCTTTAGGATTCCGGGTCTTAACGCCCCGCCAGGACCTTGCCTGGCCCGACCCGAACCGCGCCTCTCCCCACCCTAGCCATGGCCAAATCCCAAATCAAAGCTGGCGGCCCCACCCGCGGCCGTCGCCGTGTCCGCAAAATCGGCATGGGCTCCGGCAAGCTCATCCTTGCGCTCAAGAAGAAGAAAAAGGGCTGATCCAAGCCTGGGGCTTGGTTTTGCGGCCTGATCAAGACGGGAAGTTGGAAATTCCCTTCATCGCAAGCATAGCCCCATCCCTCGGCCCACTGAGCGCCCTGTGAGCCACTCCCTTGCTATCGCCGCCGGTCTGTTTTCGGCGGCTGCCTGGGGGGTGGCTTCCCTATTGTTTGCCAAGTTCCTGCGCGAGCACGCAGGCGAGCGGCCCCCCTCCGCAGCGGGCGCCAACCTGTTCAAGAACTGCTTGGCCTTGCTCGTGTTCCTGTGCCTCTGGCCGCTGCTCGGCGGTGCTTGGCCGGGAGCCGCCATTTCGGGCTGGTTGTTGCTCAGCGGCGTGTTGGGCTTTGCCCTTGGCGACAGTTTGTACTTCGCCGCGCTGCCTCGGTGTGGAGTCCAAGCCGCGGCCATGATCGGACAGCTCAACGTGCCCCTGGCGGCGGTGATGGGCTACCTGTGGAACGGCGAACGGCTGGGACCCCTCACGGTGCTGGGCATGTTCGTGGCCATGGCGGGGGTGCTCTTGGTGCTCTCGGATCCGGTCCCCATCCAACAGCGCGGGCGCAGCGCCTACTACCGCTCGGGGGTGATCTTCGCGTTGCTCAATGCGGTCACGATCGCCTCCGGCATCTTCCTCGGGCACGTGGGCATCGAGGATGTGGATATCCTTCCGGGCACGTTGATGCGCATGGCGGGGGGGATTGGTGGTGCCTTCTTGGTGGCGCCGCTGTGGGGGGCTTTGGCCCGAGCCCTCGGCGTCGTGGACGACAGCCCTGCCAAAGAGACCCGCAACCTGATCGAACCCTTCCGGCGGCGTGCGTGGTGGAAGCCGTTGATCCTAGCCTCGGTCGCTGGCTCGGTGATCGGCCTCTTGCCCTATCACATCGCGCTGCGCGAACTGCCCAGTGGAATCGCTGCGGTCATGTTCGCCACCACCCCGCTCTTTACCTTGCCCCTGGGCAAACTGATGGGCGAGCGGTTTGGGGTGCGCTCGGTGGTGGGCACGTTGGTCGGCTTTGCGGGGGTGATCGGCGTGATCTCCACCTTGGCGCAAGCAGCGGCTCCGGTCATCACGCCCGTGCCTTAGCGCGCACAGCGGGCCAAACCCAGAGCAACAAGCCGATGGGTGCCAGCCAGATCAGGCGCATGTGCCAAGTTCCGGGTTCCTGCTGGGCGATGCGCCCCGCGCCCTGCAACACGAGCGAAGCATCGTAGGCCGCGTGGAACAGGATCGCCGGCCAAATCGAGCGGGAACGCAGGGTCATTCCGCCCAGCACCAACCCAACCAGCGCCGTCGGGATCAAACGATGGATCGAAGCGTGCGCCGCAGCGAAGAACAGTGTTTGCCAGAACAGCGCCTTGGGTGTGGACATGCCGCGCCGCAGGCTCGATAGGACCGCACCGCGAAAGAACAACTCCTCGCAGACCCCTGGCGAGATGGCGAACACGAACACCAGCTTGGAGGTGCTCAGCCCATCGAACATGCGTGTCAGTGCCTCTGCCCCCGCCAGAAAGCTGGGCATGGGCAACAGCTTCTCCTGCAAGGGCAAGTACTGCTGCATGAGGGCCGTCATCGCGGGAACCAACAACAGCGCGGCCACAAGGTACTGGGGCCGGCAGGGTCCCAAACCCAACTCGCGCACGACAAAGTTCCCCGCCGTGCGGACCTTCTCGCCACTCGCCCACTTGCGGGCGCGCAGGGCCGCCACGATGGCTAAGATCGGAAGCAGGCCCCACAACGTTTGCATCAAGCCCAGGAGCGGGTCCCGGCTCTGCAGCCAAGAGCCCACGATGTAGATCGCCAGCACGCCCACGAATCCCCAGCGCATCCCGTGACGGGCCGGGCCCAGCTTGCGCAGAGCTCCCGCCACATCGCCGCTGTGCAGGGCGCGTTCCCCGTCGAGCAAGCGCCCCAGGCGCGTGACGGTCCAAGCCGTGTAACCCAAATGGCTGACCGACATGATGCCGAGCAGCAAGAAGCTCGCGTCCCCGCGCAGGATATCCCGCAAGCACAGCGCGGCGCCCGTGAACGGGATCGCACTCAGGATGGCGTTGTTGGGCAAGCTCGGCTGCAGCACGACCGCCGAGGGGATGGCCGCCAAGAGCGTGATCGGGAAGAGCAGATACTGGCCTTCCCGGAAGGTCTTGGCGCGCCCAAGGGCCAGGCACAAGAGCCCGCACAAAAGCAGCGCACCCGGGAGGTACCACAAAGCCCCCACGAGCGTCATGAAGCTGAGACCCTCCATGTCGCCAGAGCCCGTGGAAGTCCAACCCATCAGCACACACACGTAGAGCGCCACAAGGTTGGCCAATAGAGTGGCAAACGAAGCCACCGCCACCGCACCGAACTTGCCCAGGCCTAGTACGCGGGGGTCGATCGGCTGCACCAAGATCGACTCCAGCGTGCCCGATTCGCGTTCGCCTGCGAACACCGTCAGGGCCGCGAAGGCCCCGCCCGAGATCAACAGCAACACGAGCAGCATGGGCAGCATGCGGCCTAGCTTCGCCCCGCTGCGCTCTGCGGCGCTGGCCACGTCGACCGTCTCGAGGTCGAGGAAGGCCGCCGGATCGCTTCCAAGGAGTTCGATCCGCAGCCGGGTGATGGAGGCCTCTTTGAGCTGCTCCAGCTGATGGCTGACGCGCTCCTGGGCCTCGCGGCTCGAGTCGTTCTTGATGTCGTAGTAGATCGCGACCTCGGGGCGATCGTGCTCCGCATCCGCCACGTGGCCCACCACCAGGAGCGCCTGGTCGCCCTGGACGAGCTCTTGGTACAAGCGCCGCCGTTCGGGGTCCCGTTCTTGCTCGGTTTGGTCCGAGTGCTCCAGGTCGACGACCGCTTGGGCATCGACCTCGCTCCATTCCATGGGCTCGGCAGCCTGGAGGGCTTTCCAAACCGGATCGTGCCAAGCCGCGGGCAGCTGGCTCAGGTCGCAAACGGCTTGGACTTCGCGCTTGGCGAGCGCCTCCTTGGAGATCTCTTCGATCTTGTGTTGGCCCTTGAACAGCCAGGGATACAGCAGCACCGGCAGGATGATGGCCGCGAACAACGCGCGCCGGTCGCGCACGAGTTGCAGTAGTTCCGATCCGAGGATGGCGCGCAGCTGGCGCCAGGGATTGGGGCGGGGGAGCAGCATGGTAGGGGCGGACTAGGCAGCCGGGGTTGGATCGGGTTCGGCCCGGCGCACGAGGACTTTGAAGACGTCGCCCAGCCACTCGGCTCCCGTTTCCGCACGCAGTTCCGCCAGGGTTCCCACCGCCAGGGTTCGCCCGTGGTGGACCACGCCGATGCGGTCGCACAGCCGCTCGGCCTCCGAAAGGATGTGCGTGGAAAACAAAACACAGCGCCCTGCGGAACGGCGCGCCTCGATGAAATCGATCATGTCGCTCGCGGCCATGATGTCGAGTCCCGTGGTGGGCTCGTCCAGGATCAGCACATCGGGATCGTGCACCACGGCCCGCGCGATCGAAACCCGCTGGCGTTGACCGGTGGACAGTCCCTCGCAACGCCCATCGGCGAATTCTTGGAGTTGGAAGGTCTCGACCAACTCCTCGATTCGGGCTTCCAAAGCGGGCTTGGGAATGCCGTGCAGTTCGCCGAAGTAGCGCAGGGTCTCTCGCGCGGTCAGGCGCGGGTACAAACCGGTGCTCCCCGACAGGAATCCAATGCGTTGGCGCACGCCCATGGGGTCGGCCGTCGCATCGATGCCGGCGATATGGGCGTGGCCCCCTGAAGGCACCAGGATGCCAGCCAGCATGCGTAGGGTCGTGGTCTTGCCCGCGCCGTTGGGGCCCAGCAACCCGAAGATTTCGCCGTAGCGGCACTCCAGATCGAGTCCGCGCACAGCGCGGACTTCTCCGCGCTCAGGGTCGTGGAAGGTCTTGATCAAACCTTGGGCCTCGATGGCCAGGCTTGCGGTGGGGGACTCAGGACTTTGCATGACGAAGCATCCGGAGGAGGTGTTTGAAGGAAATCGACGAGCCGGAGAACGCCAGGGCTTCTTGACTGAGCAAACGGACGCACAGGCGCACTGCGAGCCAAGCGCTGACGAGCAGCACCAAGCCGGTGAGCAAGTAGGGAATCGGAAGCCAATCCATGACCAGGATCGAACGAACCGCCAGTACGACGTTGACCACCGGAACCAACGACCAGCCCAATCCCAGTTTCAAGCCGGGCATGATCCCGATGATGGCCGGTAGGATGAACACCATCTGGGCCGGGCCCAGCATCGCTTGGCCCTCTTTGAAGCTCTTGGTGAGCCCCGCCAGGGCCGTCAACACCGCCGAAACGAAGAAGCAGAACAGCAGTACCAGCGGCAACGAATAGAGCAGGGCCAAGAAGGGAAACTCGATCCGGAACGGGATCTTGGGCCCCAGCGTGCCCAACAGGTGGCGCGCCGCCAATCCCATGAAGGTCAGGTTGAGGACGGTGGCCAGGAAGGCCAGGGCGCTCGTAGCGACGATCTTGCCGAGCAGCACCTGGCTGCGCGGGATGGGCAGCAGCAAGGTCGTCTCCGCCGTGCCGCGTTCCTTTTCGCCCGCGGTCGAGTCGACAGCGGGGAAGAACGCGCCCATCACGGCCATGATGATGATCATCATCGGCAAGAAGAGCGAAAGCACAAATGCGCCTTGATCGCGGCTGGTCGTGATCGTGTGTTCCGCGATGTCGAGCGGATCCAGGTCCTGGGGGGTGAGCCCGCGGGATTTGGCCGCATCCTGTCGCAGTTGCTCGGCGACCTGCGCGATGCGCTTGCGCATGCGCTCGGCGGCGAGTTCGGATCCCGAGCGGGTGCTTTCGAGGTACAGCTGGGTTTTGTCGTTGGGGCCCTCGGGCAGCCGCAGGATGGCATCGGGGATCGACTCCGCCTCGGGGTGTTGCTTGGAGATCAACCAAGCACGCAGGGCGGCGTCATCCTGGGGGCCATCGGGCAAGGAGCGGAAGTCGACGGGGTTCGGTGTTGTGGTTTGGGTATCCGGGTCCAAGGGGAGGCTCAAGCCCAACAGCCGCGACTGCAAGTCGGCCACCTGTTCGGGTGCACCCACCAAAGCCACTTCGACGCGGGTCCGCTCCTTGTGCCCCTGGACCACCAGGATGCCTTGCAGGATGAACCAAAACAGCACCGGGTACATCACGATCGGCAGCACCACCGAGTTCATGACGGTCTGTCGGTCGCGCAGGCTGGATCGCAACTCGGTCGCGGCCACCAAGAGAATGCCGCGCGGGCCCGCTTTGGGCTGGATGGGGTGGGGATGCGGCGGAGCCGTTGCAGGGGGCATGGGCGGAGAGCGGTGCGGGGTGCGGGCGAGCGCCTGGGCTTGGATCCTAGCCCAGAGGTACGGGGAGTCCAAAGCGATTCAAGCGCTTCGGGCCCTGGGGCCGATAGGTCTTCCGATGGATGCTCCGCGGTTCTCAAACGCTACGCCGGCCGATTCGGAATATTTTTCCGAACCTGCCGTTGAGGGGGAAACCACCGTGGGCGATCCCGCACCCTCCCTGGCCCAATTGATGGATCCGGGTGAGGCCCAAATGGTTGCCTTGCCTGCAGTGGATCCGCGGCTCTTGCAGCCGATGCTGCCGGCGGTCGACCCAAGGACACGAACGTTGCCGGGACGCCTGGCTTGGATGGGGGTGACCACCACCAAGATCCTGCTGCCCTTGGCGGTGCTCGCGAGTTTGACCTTCAACTACTCCGAGGTGCGCGGCGCTTCGATGATGCCGGGCATCCACGATCGTGATCGCATCCTGGTAGACCACCTAACCTATGCCTTTGCGCCGGTGGATCGGGGCGACGTGATCGTGCTGCGCTACCCGCTCGATCCGCGTATGGACTACATCAAGCGGGTGGTGGGGCTGCCTGGCGACGAAGTGGTCATCCAATATGGTGGCGTTTGGGTCAACGGCAACCCGGTGGAAGAGCCCTACGTCTCGGTCAAATCGCTCGACCCGTATACCTCGGTGCGCACCATCGTCAAACCCGGCCACTACTTCGTGCTGGGAGACAATCGCATCCGCAGCTCCGATTCGCGCGAATTCGGTCAAGTGCCGCAAGGGCTGGTGCGCGGGCTGGTCCGTTTGCGGGTCTGGCCGTTCGATCGAATCGGTTGGATCCATTAGCGCGATCCTAGACTCGGTATACGGGGCCCCATCCCAAGCGATAGAATAGGCAAGCATGTCGGAGTCCCAGAGCGAGCGGGTGTTTTTGGTCAGTGGCGCCAGCCGCGGGCTGGCCCATGCGGTGGCCCTTGCGCTGGCGAACCAGGGAGTTCGGGTGCATGGCATGGCGCGCGACTCGGGTCGCTTGGCAGCCTTGGCCAGGGCGCTCGGGCCCGATCGGGTGCACGGAGGGGACCTGCGCGATCCCAGCGTTGCGCACCAGGTCGTTCAAGCCGTCTTGGCCCGCGAAGGGCGTCTCGACGGTTTGATTTTGGGCGTGGGAACCTACCACTTGGCGACCCTCCAACAAACCACCGCCACCCAGTGGGAGGACCTCCTGCGCACCAACCTGCTCTCGGCGGTGCACCTAGTGGATGCTGCGCGCAACGCCTTGCGCGAAACGCGCGGTCAAGTGTTGATGTTCGGTACCGCAGGGATGGAAACCCGACCCGCGCGCAAGGGCAGTGCCGCCTACGTGGTGGCCAAGACTGCGTTGCTCGCCTACATGCGTTCGTTGGCCCTCGAAGAGGCGCACCACGGCGTGCGGGTGAACATGCTGTCTCCGGGCATCGTGCCCCACGCGGGCGCTTCGGTCGACACCCTCGATCCCGAGGTCTGGAAGGCGATTCCCCTCGGACGCCCCGGAAGCCTCGAGGACATCACCGACGCGGCGCTTTGGATGGTGCAAGCGAGCCACGTGACAGGCCAAAACCTCGAAGTCGCGGGTGGATTCCTGCTCTAGCCGCAAGGCTCGCCGGAATGCGCTAGGATGGGGAAATGGAACCCCTGATAGACCGCAATCCTGCCAACGGCGAAGTCTTGGCCACGGTGGAGGCCGCCACAACCCAAGAAGTGCATGCGGCCATTGCACGGGCGCGTACCGCCCAGCCAGCTTGGGCAGCGCGGACTGCAGACGATCGCCGACAACAGGTCCTTGCTAGCCTCGTGGACTTCGCGGAAATCGAATCCGAGTTGGCCAATACGATCACGCGCGAGATGGGCAAGACGCGCCGTTCCGCCATCGGGGAAGTCCGCGGCTACCTGGCGGGGGTGGGGGAAACCACCCAGGAAATCGTGCGCGCCATCGAACCGCAGCGCATCGCGGGTGAGTCGGTCGACACCGTCGTGGTGCGCGTGCCCCACGGGGTGGTGGCCGCGATCACGCCTTGGAACTTTCCCCTGGGGATGCCGCTTTCAATCCTGCTCCCGGCGCTGGTGACCGGCAACAGCGTGGTGTTCAAGCCCAGCGAACACGTACCGCTCACCGGAGAGCTCATCCATCGCACGCTGGCGCGGCATCTGCCCGAAGGGGTGCTCGAACTGGTGCAAGGAGCAGGCGAGGTGGGCGCCGAGCTGGTGGGCGGAGACATCGACATGATCGGTTTCGTGGGGAGCCGGGATACGGGCATGCGCATCATGGAACGCGCGGCGGGGGGGCTCAAACGGCTGGTGCTCGAGTTGGGCGGCAAGGATCCCATGGTCGTGTTTGCCGACGCAGACTTGGATGCGGCGGCCGAGTGCGCCGTAACCCATTCGCTGCGCAACACGGGACAGGTGTGCTGCAGCGTCGAGCGTGTGTACGTCGAGGCCAACGTAGCCGATGCCTTTGAATCCAAGGTCCTGCAATTCGCCAAGGATTGGCAACATGGGGACGGTTTCGATGAGGATGTGCACATGGGCCCCTTGGTCAGCGAAGCGCAGCGCGAGCGGGTCCACGCGCAGGTGCTCGATGCGGTCGAAGGCGGCGCGCGCTTGCTCTTGGGCGGGGTGCTGCCCGACGGCCCCGGTTCGTACTACCCCGCCACCGTGCTGGCCGATGTGGGGCAAGGTTTGCGCATCACACGCGAAGAGACCTTTGGTCCGGTGGTGGCCCTGAGCCGCTTTGCAGGGGGGGAGGCCGAGGCCATCGCGCTTGCCAACGACACCCCGTACGGGCTCGGCGCCAACGTGTGGACAAGCGACCTCGAGCGCGGCCAGCGCGTGGCCCAAGCGCTGCACGCGGGGCAGGTGGGAATCAACCGCTATCTGGCCGGTGCGGCGGGCACCCCTTGGGTCGGCGCGCGCCAATCGGGGTTCGGCTTCCTGGGGGGCCCCGAAGGCCATCGTCAGTTCACCACGCCCAAAACGATTGGGTTGGCCAAGCCGGTGGTTTGAGCCCATGGACGCCCGCCGTCCTTCGCCCCAGAAGGAGAAGGCGGCTAGATCGCTTCAGCGAACGCCTAGCTTGGGCCGAAAGGCGCCCCATGGGCGATACCTTCGACAACGCCGTGCGCGGGCGCAACGGGTGGATTCGACTGCCCCTTTTTCTGTGGCTCGTTTGGCTGGGCGTGCGGCTTACGATCCACCCCAACGCGCCGACCCTGTTCGATGCGATCACCCTGGGCATCCACGAGATCGGGCATGTGGTGCTGGGCTTTGCAGGACCGTTGCTTGGCGTGGCGGGGGGATCGCTGTTCCAAGTCCTCGCACCGATGGCGGTGATCGCGGTGTTCGTGCGGCAGAACGATCTGTTCGCACTCACGGTGGGTGGAGTGTGGTGGTCCACCAGCCTGTATGGGGTGGCCACGTACCTAGGAGATGCGCGCAGCCAATCGTTGCCGCTGGTGAGTCTGGGTGGAGGCGATCCCATCCATGACTGGAACTACTTGCTCACGCGCATGCACCTGTTGGAGATGGACGGATTCCTGTCGGGAGTCCTGCGCGTGCTCGCGTTCCTTTTGATGTGGTCTTCGATCGCATGGGGTGGCTACGTGCTGTACGCCATGCTGACCCGCCAGGGAAGGCCGGCGCCGCTGTCAAGCCGCGCCTCCTAGGCCACATTGGAGTCGAGGCGAGCGTCGGACCGCCGCTTGGCCATCGCGCTCACTGGTCGCTTAAGTCCTGCTTGAGCTGCTCCCAATCGAGGTCCAAGGGTTGCCACTGCTCCGGCAAAGCGCGCGTCGCCAAGTCCGCTCGGATGGCCGCGATGCGTTCGTCAAACCGCGGGTGCGAAGATACCCACGACATGGCTGCAGGCACATCGCCCACCTCGGCCCGCATGAGTTCGAAGAACTGCACCAAGCCTTCCGGGTTGATCCCCGCATCGATCAGGATGCGAACGCCTTCGAGGTCCGCTTCGGTTTCCTGTTCCTGCGAATAGGCCGCGCCTTGTTGCATGGTGAAGACCTTCACCGCGATCGCCTCCAGCCCACTCAGATCACCCACCAGCAAAGCCATGCTGGCCATCATACCCGCCTGCTGCGCGACGCGGTGCAACCCGTGGCGGCGCTCGACGTGGGCAATCTCGTGGGCCAAGACCCCAGCCACCTGTTCCGGGGTGGCGCTTTGTTCGATCAGACCCGAGAAGATGGTGATGTAGCCACCGGGCAAGGCGTAGGCGTTGGACACATCGCTACGCACCACCCGAAACTGATACTCGATCCCCTCCAGCGGAGCGTGGGGGGTGAGCCGATCGAGCAGGGTTTGGAGCGGGGCCCGAATGGCCTCGTCGTCGAGCACGGGGCCACCCGTTTCCATGGCCTCCTGTACATTCTCCCCGATGGCCTTGTCGACCGAGGTCGGTAAGGCGGCCACCGTGGTGCGGATGGCTTTGTGGAACATCGATGGAAGCGACCAGAGCAACAGCCCCGTAAAGACCAGCGCGAGGAAACACCCGAACAGGTGCTGACCACGGCTGGAGACTTTGAGCCCTTCCAAGCGCGAGATGGCTTCGTTGAGTTCGTTGCCAGCCACGGTTTCCAGGGCGCGCAAGAACTCAGGATCGTCGCAAACGACGCTGGTTTTGGAGCCGGGATCGGTCGCAATCAGCGCGCCGCCCTCATCGCGGCGTAGGCGCAAGCGCTCGAGCCCCAACTCCTGGACCGCGCCATGCTCGGGCGTGGCCTGGATGCCCGCTTGGGTGACCCGGAAGGTGGCCGCCACGCTCCCCTCGGGGATGCCCTTGCTGCGCAAGCGCCCCGCAAAGCTAGCCGCCGGTTCGTAGGGATTCGAGCTCATCGGCTGGACTCGGGGCGTTCGATAGGGGTGGTCAGCGTTCCAATCGGTTCCCCGCGGCAGATGACCACATCCCCATGTTCGAGGGCGCCTACGCCCGAGGGCGTACCCATCAAAATCAAGTCGCCCGGGTGCAGGGTCAGGTGACGCGATAGGTAGGCGATGGCTTCGGGGATCGTGACCACCAAGTCGGAGGTGTTGGCGCTTTGGCGCACCTCGCTGCCCACGCTGGCGGTTAAGGCCACGTTGTTCGGGTCCAAGTAACCCTGGGGAACCAGCGCTGGACCGAGCGGGCAGAACCCGTCCATGTTCTTGGCACGGAACCAGGGATACCCAAGCTTGCGGTCGGACCCCTGCAGGCTGCGCGCGGTCAAGTCATTGGCCAGGGTGTAGAAGGCCACGTACTCCATCGCATCGTCGATGCTGATGTCGCGGCCTTTGAGCCCAATCACCACGGCCAATTCCACCTCATGGTCCACCCGGCCCCGGTACCACCCCGGGACTTTCACTGGGGTGCCCGAAGGCACCAAGGTTTCGGGCAGCTTGTTGAAGAACAGCGGTTCTTCGGGCACGGCCTCGTGGAACTCTTCGGCGTGGGCTCGAAAGTTCTTGCCCAGGGCCAGGATCTTGCCCACGGATTCGCGCGCCAGGGGGAGCCCCAGCCCTTCCTTGGGGAGCCCGTCGGGCCCGGCTTCGATCGGTTGCCAGGTGGTGTTCCCGCTGCGCGGGAGTTTGGCCTCCAGCTGTTCGGGGCCGAACCATCCGTCTTGGGCCAGTTCGAACAGGTCGTCGGGTCGCCCCGACTGGCGCAGGAATTCGCTCAGGTCGTAGAGGCCCGTGCCGTCATCGAGCACCCAGCGACGCCGGGGCCCCGTGAGCCGCAGGATGCGAACAGGTAGGGGGGGGTGATTCACGCCCAAAGTATAGCGCCTCGGCGGCGGGATTCCTCGGGGCGGAACCGAGCTCGGTGGCGAATCCTCGCCCTAGCGCAGGGTCTCCGAAAGTGCCGACAACGCGTAGGCAGTTCCGAGGATCGGATTGCCCTCCCACCAGCGGGGCGCATTGCGGTTCGACCAGGATCCGCTCTCGCGGTTTTGCATGGCGACCAAGCGACCCGCCAATTCGCGCTTCCACGCATGGGGCTTGCCCTCTGAGTCGACCAACTCCTCCGCACCCAACGCATTGAGGGCCCGGGCCATCGAAACGAAGTAGTAGAACAACCCCTGGTAGGCGGCATGCGAATCGCGCGAGGTGTCAAAACCAGGGTTCACATCGACGGTGTAGTTGGCTTGCAGCCAGTCGAAAGCCGCCTTAACCCGCGGATCGTCGGGTTGGAGACCCGCCAACACAAAGCTCTTGAGCAAGGCGTAGGTCATCGATCCGTACGAACGAGGGACCTTTTTGCCGTCCGCCAACACCACGTAGCCAGCCTTGGATTCGCCCGGCTGGTACGCGCTGCCGCCATCGTCGCCCGAGGTGATGATTACGTCGCCGTCCTCGATGGTGATGTCGTTGCTCTCGGAGCGGTTTTGGCAACGCTCGAGGAAAATGAGCGCGCGCTTGTAGGCGGGGTGATCCTTGGGCAGCCCCGAAGCATCCAACGCTTCGAGCGCCATTTGTAGGTTGGACAGGTCGGGTCGCTCGTCGTCGCCGTAACCAATGCCGCCGTAGTAGCGGTCGCCTTCGGAGTAGCCTTCTTCTTCGTCGGCCTGCAGGTGCAGGAGGTAGGCCTGGGCCTTTTGGACGGCCGCTTGGTGGCTGGGCTTGGAGCTCTTGGACAGCGCCAAAACCGCCGCCGAGGTCACGTAGTTGGCCAGCCGCCCTTGGTGGATCGAGCCATCGGGTTTCTGCAGCGACACCATCCAATCGAGTCCGCTGTCGAGGATCGCTTGGACCTCCGGGTCGCGCGGCTGGGGCATGCCTTGCAGGGCCCCAAGGACCATCACGGTCAAGCCCGCGTCCGGTTGTCCGGGCATGCCATACTTGCCGTCTTCGGCAGCTTGCACCAGGAACTGCGCACCGCGCTGCATGGCAACCAAAACCATGTCCCGATCGGCGTCCGTGAACGGGCCTAGGGGCACCACGGGAGCATCGTTGCCGTGTTCGCGGAACATCGATTCGTAGCGCGCCAAATCGACAGCGTTCTTGGCGGTTTGCAAGAGGTCGGGCCCGTCCGCCCCGTTCCAGTGTCCGTCCTCGCAAGTGGCCAACAGCGCACGCACATGCTTGCGGGCGGCTTCGGTTTCGAGCTTGTCGGGCAAGGGGTCGCTTTCCCCGTCCTCGGTTCCCTGGGCGGCAAGCCAGGCCAGGGCCTTGCCGTAGGCGGGTTTGCGCGAGGCATCGAGGTGTACGAACAGCGCGCGGGTCGCAAGGCGCGTCAGGCCTCGATCGGCCTTGCCTTGGGCATCTGCGAACGCGCCGCTATCGAGTTGTTTTCCGGCCAAGTAGTCGAGCGCCCCGCGCACGAACACGCCATCGCCTGCGCGGTACTTGCGCGGGCTCTCACCCATGGCCCACAGCACCCAGGCCGTGGTGGCCGTATCGCCGTAGGCTCCAGTGGCCCGGTCTTGCTGCGCACGCATCCAGCGCACGACACCATCGAGTTCGTCCTTGATCTGCGTTTCGGGCCCCGGCTCCTGGGTGGAGCGGGCCCAGGAAACTTGGGCGAGGAACGCGAGGCAGACAGCGAAGGGGAGGAGGAAGCGCTTCATGGTCCGTTTTGTGGTCCCGTATTGTGGTCCGCAGGGATGGGCGGGGTCGCCCACCGGGGGAGCCGGGGGAGAGGGATGGGCGGGGTCGCCCAGCGGGGGAGCCAGCTTAACGGCCGGGAGCCGTTTGGGTTCAATCCCCGGGCCCAGGGCTTGCGCGGTCCTTACATCGGGAAGGCGAGCGCTCCCGGTCAGGGCTGCATTTCGCTCCCCGGCCGCCTGCTTCGGGCCGCCGAACCCTTAGTTGGGGGATCCGTTCGGCAGACGCTCGATGCGCACCGCCGTCCCATAGGCCACGACTTCGGCGGCCGAGCGGGACACCTCGCAGGTGGCGAAGCGGAAACCGACGACCGCGTTGGCGCCCAGCGAGAGGGCTTCGGCTTCCATGCGGTCAATGGCCTGCTCACGGCTCTGGGCGATGAGCGAGGTGTATTCGACCACTTCGCCGCCGACGATCAGGCGCCCAACCGCCCGGATGTCGCGCCACAGGTTGCGCGCCCGCACGACGGTGCCGCGCGCCAAGCCCAGGGTCTCGACGACCTGGTAGCCAGCGATTTGGTCGGTGGTGGAAAGCAGCATGATCAGCGTTGCAACTTGCGGTAGGGATCCAAGGGGAGCACGGCCAGGCGCTCGCGCAGGGTGAGCCCTAAGAGTAAGGCGAACCCCAGTCCACCCGTGATCACAAAGAGCAGAATGCCCCAATGGGTTCCTTCCGCCGAGAGCGAACTGGCGATGGCGGCGACCAAACCCAACAACGCCACGCCCCCCAGCAGCCAAACCAAGCGTAGACCCGCCACTTGCAGCGAGTCCCGGCCCAGCCGGCGCCATTCGCGGTCTTCGGGTTCGGGCGGAATCAAGCTACGCGCCACCAAAGCCAAACTGCGCATCTCAGCCACATGATCGGCTAGGCGGGGCTCTTCGTGGAGTCGCGCTTCGAAGGCTTTGCGCGCTTCGGGCGACAATTCCCCGTCGACGTAGGCCATGGCGAGCATGGCGTCCTCGTGCAAGGGGGGCGATTCGTGGTTCATAGGATTGCCTCCAGTCGAGGCCGGTCTTCGGCGAAGGAGGGGTCCAGGCTGGGGCTGAGCGCGTCGCGCATGCGGCGGCGCGCATGGAACAGGCGTGACATGACCGTGCCTTCGGGGATCCCCAGGGTTTGCGCGATTTCCTTGTAGGAGAGATTCTGGTGGTGGCGCAGGATCAGGATTTCGCGGTCTGTGGCCGACAGGGTACGGAGCGCTTCCAGGTACATTCGATGGGATTCCTGCACGCTAACGTGATCTTCAGGGGACGGGCTGTCGTCGGTGATCTCGAAGTCCACCGGCTCCCCGTCGGCATCGAGGGCGGTCAGCGAGCTTTCGCGCACGCGCCGATTCTTGCGCAGGAAACTGAAGCAGGTATTGCGCAGGATGCGGTGGAACCAGGGCAGAAAGGGTTGGTTCGGATCGAACGAGTCGCGCGCCTTGAACACGCGCAGGAAGGTTTCCTGGGTTAAGTCCATGGCATCCTCGCGGGAACCCACCATCGAAAACGCAATCTGGTAGGCCCGCCCCCGCAATAGCCGGAACAGGGCGTCAAACGCCTTGAGGTCGCCTCCGTGGAGGCGCGCCATCAAGAGGGTGGGCTCGCTTTGCATTATGGGAGTGGATGGGGTCGGTGGCAGGGTCCCCAGGCCTTGGCCCGTACGGACTGGCTAACCGACCATTCATGGATTTGGGGAATTTTCGGGGCGCTGGCGCAACCCCTGCGGGTTGCTTTAGCCCTGAGGGGCCGCCCTGGGGGCGGCCTTGTGGGCGGCCCTGTGGGGGCGCGTTTGGCTTGCGCTGTACGCTTCGAGCAGGGCGCGGGCTGCCCGCTCGCAAGCCCCGGGCCCGCCCAGACGGCGGGCGACTTCCTCGAGCCCGGCCAGGAGCTCGTTGCGCCATGCGAGGTCTTCCTGCATGCGCACGAGGTCTGCGCCAACCTGCTGCAGCGGCCCGTCGTCGCCAAAGCAAAACTCGGGCAGCAATTCGTAGCCTGCCACCAGGTTGGTCGACGCGAACATGCCCGGGGTCAAAAGTCGGTTCACCATCTTGCCCTTCCAGCCGCCCGGATCGCGGTAGATCACCACCGCCGGGATGCGGTGGACCAAGAGATCGGTCAGCACCGTGCCCGAAACGGCCAAGGCACTTCGGCAACGGGCGAGCACATCGTGAAGCGAACCGATCGAGACTTCGGGTCGGCGGGTTCCACGGGCCCAGGTCACCTGGTCGATGATCGATTCGATCAACGCTTGGTGATCGGCCCGGCTTTGCGCGATGTGCACCACCAGCTCGGGGTGGCGCTCGAGGAGCGGAGCCATGGCCCGCAGCATCCATTCGAGGTTGTCGGTGATTTCCCCGCGCCGACTGCCTGGCAAGAGTACCCAATCGCTCCGCACGGGATCGTTCGGTGCCGGGGGGGCGGGGAGCTCGGCCAAGGCATCCAGCAAGGGGTGCCCCACGTGGGTGACCGGGATCCGATGCCGTTCGTACCAATAGGGCTCGAAGGGCAGGATCGTGAACGCGTGCGCGACGTTGCGCCTGTAACGACCCGCACGCCAAGGGGCCCAGCCCCAAAACTGCGGTGCGATGAAGTGCCAGGTCGGGACGTCGTAGCGGCGGGCGACCCGGGCCATCGGGACGTGCAGCGCGGGCGAGTCCACGGGAACAAACAAGTCCACGGGGGGCTGGTCCGGCGAACCTTGGAAGCATTCCGCCGCTTGGCGAATCAGCCCACGATAGAACGGCAGGGCCTTCAGAATCGACCCGGCATGCAAGGTCGCGCCTTGCACCGGATCGGCCACGATCTGGACTCCGGCAGCTGCCAAATCCGGCCCGCCGAACCCCACCAGTTCGGGCTCGGACAAGCCTGCTTCGTGGGCCAAGTGCCGCAACGCGCGCGCCAAGTTGGCCCCATGGACTTCCCCGGAAACCTCGGCGCAGGACAAGAAGAAGCGCGGCGGCTTCGACCAATCGAGCCGTCCTGCGGACTGGTGTGGCTGGATCGGGGGCTTGGCGAGGTCGGCCTGCATGGCCCGCTCGTGGGAACGGTGCGACCAAGCCAAGTACCACAGCATGCGCGGGATCCATCCCACCAAGTCCCACAGGGCGCGCACCAATTCCCAGCGTGCGGCCCTTTTGGGGGGGAGAAGCCAAGGAAGTCCCATGGTCGGAAGCTTACTGGTCTCCACGCTCTGCTCCCAGGCTGGTGGCTTCGATTCCACCCACCGGGCAGACCACGGCTCGCTGGTTCAAGTCCGGGATTGGTGCCTCGAAAACCCGCGGGGGTGGGAGAAGGTTGCGCTAGGGTGAGGTTTCGTGCCCCGCTGATGCGCCCCATGCTTTCCCGTTTGACCTGGCTTCTCCCGCTGCTTTTGCTGGTGGCGGGGCTCCTTTCCGCGCAGGATCGCAGGGTCCGGTACCTGGAGATCGGAGTCACCCTCGACACGCCGGCTGGCTACCAGCCCCTGCCCATCCCGCGCAGCGAGCGTTTCCTCAAGCTGTCGTTCGTTCGTCGCCAGGCGGGTTGTCCGGACCCGCTGACCTGGTCCTTGTTCCGCGCAGAGCGATCGACGAATCCGGGCCTGACAGACGAGATCTTTGTGGAAGCGGTGCTGCAAGCTCGCATGGTGGGGGACAAGCGGGACCTCACCGAGCGCCAAGAATACGAGCGCACGCGCCTCGCGTTCGAACGGGGTACCCGGCGTGGAATGTTGTTTGGGTACCACGGGGAAACCTACTCCTACTACTTGGTGGGGGAAGCTCCGGGGCTCTACTACGAAGACGAAGCCCGCTTGTGGCGCGGATGGGCGGACGAGTTGCGCTTGCAAGCGCCCCGCACCGACGAGCGCGAACGGGCTGCTCTGAACCGCCGCTACGCCGGCTCCAGGCTCTCGGATCCCGAGCGCCGGATTGCCGCAAGGCTGTCGCTGGTGGATGGGTGGACCGCCTACGACGGCGAGTCGTACTTGTTCCTAGTCCATGGGCTGCGTTCGGATGCTTGGCGTTCGCTGGATGCCCAGCTGATGGGCGTGCGACGGTACCTGACCGCCAAGCTTCTGACCCATGATTCGCTCGAGCCCGATGCGGTGGGGGTCGTGCGGCTCTGCAAGGATCGCACCGAATACCTGGACTTTGGCGGTGTGCCCGAGGCCTCCGGATACTTCTCGCCGCGGGATGACGAGCTCGTGCTCTACAACGGGGGCGATCCGGGTGCGATGGAGGCCGTGCTGCGGCACGAGGCGTTCCACCAGTACATCTATGCGGCGCTGGGAGGGATCGCCCCGCACTCTTGGTTCGACGAGGGCTTTGGAGAGTTCATGGCATCCGCCGAAGTAGGGGGCAGCCGCGTGGTCGATTTCCAGCCGCTAGTCCACCATCAGCGCACCCTGGCGGATCTGATGGCCGAAGGGGGCGCAGGGCTGGTTCCCCTGGCGACATTTCTCAGTATGCCGCGCGAGGAATTCTACGGCCAAGCTCGCAAACACTACGCGCAGGCCTGGGCGCTAGTCGATTTCCTGATGCGCAGCGACTATGCCCTGCGATCCTCGCGGGGATCGGATTTGGTGCGGACCTACATCACTCGGCTGCGGCAGGGCTGGGCGGATTGTTTGCAGGGAGTCTCGGCCGGGAGCCCGATCCAGATCGAGGCATTGGATCAGGTCCGCGAAGCGGCGCTGCGCTCAGCACTCCAGCGCCTCGAGTTGGACGACTTGGAACGAGCCTTCGAGGAGTACGTGCGCCAGCTCGTCGCTTTCGTACCCCGCTGAGTCTTCGCCTGGGGCAGGGTGTCCAGGACCCCCCTGGATATCGTTGGGGTCGCGTTGACGGCTTCGCGGGGGGGGCGTACCTTGCTAGCTGTGCAGCCCCCCCAAAGCGATTCCCCCATGCCTCCCAAGGGGGACAAGAATTCGGTTACGGTGCTGCTCCTGCGCGCCAGCGCAGGCGACGTCGGTTGCTTGCAGCAGTTGCTGCCGCTGGTGTACGCCGACCTGAGGGCGATTTGTGCCCGCCAACTAGCCCGCGAACGGTCGGACCACACGCTCCAGCCGACGGCCTTGGTGCACGAAGCGTACCTGCGCTTGGTCCGTCAAGAGGCCCAGGGCTGGACCAGCCGCGCTCATTTTTTTGCGGTGTCCTCGAGGGTGATTCGCAACATCTTGGTGGATCATGCGCGCGCCAAGCGGGCCCAGAAGCGCGACCAAGGAGCGGAGCCGCCTGAGCAGCGCACTTGGGTTTCCAGCGGGGACGGAACGACCGATCTGTTGGACTTGGACGAAGCCTTGTCCAGGCTGGCGGTTCTGGATCCCGATGCGGCCAAGGTGGTGGAGATGCGCTTCTTCGCGGGGTTGGCCGTGCGGGAAGTCGCCGAAGTCTTGCAGGTGCAAGAGCGGGCTGTGTCCAAGCATTGGAGCTACGCCAGCGCCTGGCTACGGCGCGAGCTCTCGCGAGGCTTGTGAGCCCTCAGGGTGCACGCTTCGCGGGCAACTCCACTGTCCGGGCCGGAAGCCAACCGTCCGTGCCGGAAGCCATCCGTCCGTGCCGGAAGAAAGTGACAAAAAATCGCAATCTTTGCGGTGCGTTGGGTCCAGAGTACGCTTAGCCACTGGGAGCAAGCAATTCCAAGAGCCCACCTCGGTCCGGCGCTAGAACGGGACTCGGAGGGGTTCGGATGCCGCCCACTTCCGCTCGAATCGGGCTCAGCGCAGGCCGCGGCTTCGACTGCTCCCGCTCTAGCCCACCCAACCAAGACCCCAAACCATCATGCTACGTACTTCTTCTCCCCTCTCGGCCCTTCCCATCCTGGCGCTGTGCGCCGCTCCCATGCTGTTTGCGCTGGCCCCCCAAAAGCGCGCCTCCCAAGAAAAGGTTGTGACCTTTGAAGAACGCATGACGGCAGCCAACAAGGCATGGGCCGAAACGCGTTTCGGCGGGTGCACCGAGGAGCTCAAGGCCGCTTTGGCCCTTGTCCAAGCCAATCACCGCGAAGTGATCCTGGCCGCCATGCCTCCGGCGCCGGCGGGTTGGACGGTCCTGACCCCGAAGAAAACCGACGAGGGTGGTGCGGCCATGGCCGCTATGTTGGGCATGGGAAGCGGCATGTTGCCCGTGAGCCTGGACTACAAGAACGAGAGCGGCCAGCGCATGTCGATCAACGTGCTGATCAACTCGCCCATGATCCAGATGATGACCATGGCTTTCAGCAACCCCGCCTACCTCGAAGAGGGGTCGGAGTTGATCGAATACAAAGACGACAAAGGCCTGCTCAAGACCGGCAAGGGCAAGGCCGAACTGCAAGTCGTACTCGACTCCAAGCACCTGCTCACCTGCGAGGCTCGCGACCAAAGTGCCGAGTGGATCCTGGCAGTCATGAGCCAGGAGAACATCGACAAGCTGAAGACCGCCATCAGTCGCTAAGGCCTTCCGAGCCACCCGCGCGCCTTCTTTCCGGCCGCCCGTACCCGCCCCCGGCGGGCGGGCGGCCGGTTCCTTGCCGCCCTCAGGGGCTGCGCCGCAAGAAGCGTTGCAGTCCGATCCCAAAGGCTAGCGCCTGGATCAGAAGCAACACGCCGACCCGTTGGAGGTCCAGTTCGTTGCGCCCGATGATGGTCGCGTAGGTCTCGATGTCCGACCAGCGGAAGATCGAGAAGTGAGTGATGGTCTTGACCATGTAGATCGCGAACTCGGTGATGGCAAAGAACAGCATCACAAACGCGATCTTGAGTGGCTGCGAGCTGACCGCCGAAAACACGTAGGTCACCGAGTACATGGCCCCCAGGAACAACGTTTGGAACAGGCTGCAGCGCACCAGGTCGCTGTAGGCCATGGTCGTCCCCACGGTCTGGAGCAGCGCCGGGGTCGTCAAACTCGACAGCAGCACCGCCACTCCGATGGCGGCGTAACCCAAGAGAAATCGTTCGGTGAAGAGCCGTAGGCGCGAAACCGGGCGGGCCAGCCAGACCTCAAAGGTCCCTCGATGCACTTCGCCGGCGATGGCGTTGGACGCAAACAGGATGGCAGCGGTCGAGCCCAGGATGTTGCAGGCTTTGAAGTAATGCTGGCCCGCCACGTAGGCCGGGGCCCCCAACTTGTCGACCAGATTGATCTGATCCTTCAAGATCGGCAAGGGCGCGGCCAGGGCCTTCATGGCTCCCATGTTCTCGGCAAACGCCGGCCACCAATGGATGGCTGCGTACAGCAGCGCCTCCAGCATAGCGAAGAGGAACAGCCCGTAGATGGCGTAGTACTTGATCTCCCGCCCCATCAGGTGCCCTCCACGCCGTACAGATCGCGGTACAGGTCCGCCAAGGTGGTCGAGCCAAACTGAAGCCGGAGCGGAGGCGGACCCGGAAGTTGTTTGAGGTGTGCCAGGATAGGGCGAGGATCGTGGTCCGCCAGCTCGATCACGCACTCGTGGACCCGCCGGTGCTTTACCAAGTAGGCCTCCGAGGGCAGCGAGTCCAAGTAGGTCATGGCTTCCGCTTCGGTGCTCCAAACCACCCGCAACAAACGCGCCGCGCGATCGCGGATGCGCGCCGACGAGGCGTCCTCCAAAACCTTACCAGCCTGCAGGAACAGGATCCGCTCGCAGACCCTGTCGACCTCGCCAAAGTGGTGCGACGAGAGCAAAATGGTGGTGCCCGATTGGCGGTCGGCTTCGAGCACCTCGGTGACTTCAGTGCGGCGCGAGGGGTCGAGCCCCTCGGTGATTTCGTCGAGGATGCGGATCGGAACCCGTGGGGCCATGGCCGCCGCGAAGACCAACTGGCGCTTCATCCCGTGGCTGTAGGTGCCCACCCGGCGCTGGAGCGGCAAACCCAGATCCTGGGCCAAACGCTGGCCACGCTCGCGGGCGGCTCGATCGCGTCCGCGCAACAACCAATGCAGGTGCTCGCGTCCGCGCATTTCGCGATAGACGCCCATCTCGCCCGGTGCGTAGGTCAAACGCTTGCGCACCCCCACGCCGTCCCCGGTGAGTCGCAACCCGTCGACCCAAATCTCGCCGCGGTCAGGACGGGTCAAACCCACCAAGCAGCGCATCAGCGTGCTCTTGCCGCTGCCGTTGGGCCCAATCAAACCCACGATCGAGCCTGGGTCGACGGTGAGATCCAGCGGCCACAGCGCCCGTGCGTCGCCAAAGGTCTTCTCCAGGTGCCGGACCTGGATGCTCCCCGGCAAAGCGGGGCCCGCTGCAGACGATGTCGAGGGTTCCGTGGTGGGGGCATGCATGGGAGCAAGAAGGGGCGGGTGGCGGTTCGCTTGCGCTCAGCCCGTGGGCCGCTACCGTACGACTTCCCATGCCCCAATTCACGGGTTCGATTTTGAAAGCCGACGCCTTCGGGCGGGTCGAGCGCCTGCAGTTTGGCGATCAGGTTGTCCTGCGTCGGGTTGCTTGCGGTGGGGCTTGGCCGCTGTCGGGATGGTTGGCTCGCCGGCTGCTGGCGCGCGAGCGCAAAGCCTTGGCTCGCCTGCAGGGTATCCCGGGTTTCCCCCTTTTGGTCGACGCTCCCTGGGCGGATGCGCATCCGGGTCCCACCGGGTCGGTTCCGCTGGCGCGCGAGGTCCTCGTGCGCGAGTTTGTGGACGGGGAAGCCCTGCACCGGGCCACCAGCCTAGCCAGCAACTTCTTCGAAAGGCTCGAAGAGCTCGTCGATCGCATGCATGCCGAAGGGGTTTGCCACAACGATCTGCACAAGGAACAGAACATCCTGGTCGACCCACGCGGGTTTCCTTGCTTGATCGATTTCCAACTGGCTTCGGTGCACTCGGGGCCCAGTCGCGCGTTTCGCGTGCGCGTCCACGAGGATCGGCGGCACGTGCAAAAACACCGCCGTCGCTACTTGCGCGACGGAAGGGGGCCGGTTGGCAGCGCGCCGCCTGCGGCGCGACTACCGCGCAAGCCCCTGTCCTGGGTGTGGCGACGGACCGGCAAACCGATCTACCACTGGTTCACGCGCTCGGTCTTGGGGCGTTGGGACGGTGAGGAGCGGCGTCCTTCGACGGGTCCGTGGCCTCGCTGGACCGGTCCTTTGCCGCCCTGGTAGCAGACCCAGGTCTTCGCTTGGGAATTCAGCCCGGGTTGCCCCGCTGCTCGCGCCGCAACGCAGCCCGCGCCGAGCGCGGAGCCACCAGCGACAGCGCGGCTTGATCGCTGGCGCCGAACTGCTCAAAGTTGCGCCGCGCCGCGCGCAGGGTCAAGTGGTTGGGGCCCGAGATGTCGTCCATGCGATCGAGGCCTTGGCCGTCGTCCTCCCAATAGCAGACCGGGCAGATCTCGTAGGCGGCGCGCTCGCCCAGCGTGTAGTAGTCGCAGCACGGGCATTGGTGGGGTCGGTCTTGGAGCATGGTGGGGCCCTGGCTAGTGGGCTTCGAGCCAGTTCTTCCCGTGTCCAAAGTCGACCACCAGCGGTACGTCAAGTTGCACCGCGTTCTCCATGCAGTCGCGCACGATCTCGCGGGTTTCCTCGAGCGCACGCAGGGGGACTTCCAAAAGCAATTCGTCGTGCACCTGCAGGAGCGGCAGCGCGGGGCTCTTGGCGAGGCGCAACCGTTCGTCCAGATCGATCATGGCGCGCTTGATGATGTCGGCGGCGGTGCCCTGCACGGGCGTATTGACCGCGACATTTTGGGCCATGGCCGCCATGCGTTGGTTGTTCGAGGTGAGCTCGGGCAGGAAGCGTTTGCGACCAAACAGCGTCTCGACGTAGCCGTTTTTGCGCGCTTCTTCGAGCAGGCCGTCGATCCAGCTGCGCACCTTGGGGAAGGCCTCGAAGTAGCGCTCCATGAACTGCTTGGCTTCGGCTACCGAGAGCCCGGTCTCGCGCGCCAGCCGTTGGGCCCCCATGCCATACAGCAGGCCAAAGTTGATCGCCTTGGCTTGGCTACGCCGCTCGCGATCGACTTCGCTGGGGTCGATTTCAAAGATCGTGGCGGCCGTGGCCGCGTGGATGTCGCGGCCCTCGGCGAAGGCCTGGGTCAGGCCCGGGTCCCCACTCAGGTGGGCCATGACGCGCAGCTCGACCTGGCTGTAGTCGGCCGCCAACAGCACCCACTCGCCTTGGTCGTCCGCCGGGCGGGGCACAAAGGCCTGGCGCAAGCGTCGCCCGCGGGCGCTGCGCACGGGGATGTTTTGCAGGTTGGGGTCGGACGAAGCCAAGCGTCCCGTGGCAGCGCTGACTTGGCTGAAGTGGCAATGCACCCGGCCCGTGCGCGGGTTGACGTAGCGCGGCAAGGCTTCCACGTAGGTGCTGCGCAATTTGGCGACTTCGCGGAACTCCAGCAGACGCTGCACGATTTCCACGTCGGAGTAGAATTGGGTCAGGGTGCCCTGGTCGGTGGACCAGCCGGTTTTGGTCTTCTTGGGGCGAGCAACCCCAGCTTGCTTCTGGATCTCGAGGTTTTCGAACAGGACGACCCCGAGGGCCTTGGGGCTGTTCAAGTTGAGGTCGGGCACTCCCGCCAAGCGGCGAACATCGGCTTCCGCGGCTTCCATGTCGCGGATCAATTCTTGACCCAGGTCGGCGAGGACCTGGGTGTCGAGCCGAATGCCACGCTGTTCCATGCGCTGCAACACGGGTACCAAGGGCAATTCCAGGTCGTAGTAGAGCGAGTGGAACCCGCCCTCTTCGACCTCCTTCGAGAGCACCTCGAACAGCCGGAAGGTCACGTCGGCGTCCTCGCAGGCATACTCGGCGACCTGCTCGACCATGACTTCGGCCATGGTGATTTGCTTCTTGCCCGTCCCAATCAGCTCGCTGGTCGGGATCTTCTGGATGTTGAAGTAATGCAGCGCCAAGGCATCGAGGTTGTGGCGCCGATCGGCCCCGGCCACGGTGAAGCTGGCCACCATGGTGTCAAAGGCTGGGGGAGGCATGTCGATCCCGTGCGAATGCAGCACGAGCGCGTCGTACTTGTAGTTCTGGCCGATGCGTTCCAGGCCGGGGTCGGACAGGAGCGGCCGCAGGGCGTCGAGCAAAGCGCTCGTGCCCCCTTCGAGGACGGGCGGGGTGGCGTTGAAGGGCACGTAGAAGGCGCGACCGGGCTTGGCACTCAACGAAACGCCGACCAGCGAAACCTCGAGGGGGGACAAGCCCGTGGTCTCGGTGTCGACCGAGAAGCGCCCCGCTTGGCGCAGTTCCTTTTCCATGGCCGCCAAGCCTTGGGCATCGCGGACCGTCACGTAGTCCCGGTCGACTTGGGCTTCGGGGACGCCGACGCTGCGCACCTTATCCGCCAAGCTGCGGAAGTCGAGCTTGTGGAACAGATCCGAAAGCGCTTTGGAATCGGGCTTGGGGGCCGGGAGTTCGGCGATCGAATGCTTGAGCGGGACGTTGGTGTGGATCGTGACCAGCTCCAGCGAGAGCAGCAGCATGTCCCTTTGCTCGGCAATGCGCTCGCGGTTCTTGCCGCGCACTTCGTCGAGGTGCTCGAGCAAACCATGGACCGATCCGAATTCTTCGATCAGGGCAATCGCGCCCTTTTCTCCAATGCCCTTGACCCCCGGAACATTGTCCGACGCGTCGCCCATCAAGGCCAGCACGTCGACCACGTGGTCGGGGGTGGTGCCAAACTTTTCGCGCACCGCTTCGATTCCCTGGATTTCCAGATCGACGCCCTTCTTGAACACGTTGTAGAGCCGGATGCGATCCGAGACGAGCTGCATGAAGTCCTTGTCGCCGGTGACGATTTCGACTTCGTAGCCCTCGCGCGCTCCTTCCAAAGCCAGGGTCCCGATCACATCGTCGGCCTCATAGCCGGGGACTTCGAAGAGCGGGATTCCGTGGGCCTCGACCACCGCTCGGATCCAGTCGAGTTGATCGATCAACTCCTCGGGGGCCTTTTCGCGCGTTGCCTTGTACTCGGCAAACTGTTCGTGCCGGAAGGTGGGGCCTTTGGCGTCGAGGGCCACGGCGATCCGTTCGGGCTTTTCCTGTTCGAGGATGCGGCGCAGGGTCATCGTGAACCCATAGGTCGCCCCGGTGGGTTGACCGTCGAGGTTGGTCAGCCCAGAGCGCGCCAAGGCAAAGTGGGAGCGGTAGGCGAGGGCGGTTCCATCCAGCAAAAAGAGGCGCGGCATGGGGCTAGAGTAGCGCTTCGTGGGTGGGGGGTCACGCGACCAGAGCGGGTTGGTGCGAGTGGGTAGGGCCGAGGACGCAAGACCTGGGGTTGGAATCGAGGCCGCAACGCCGCGAGCCCCCGAGGATCGCTCCCCGGGGGCTCGCAACGGGCTTCGCAGCCTCAGTCGTATCTCACTCGAAGACGAATTCGAGCGCGTCGGTGAAGTTGGAAGTCGTTCCGGGGTTGAAGTCGCGGTACCAACACTGGAACGTCCAAGTTGCCCCCGCGGTCACCACCTGCGGCGGATTGGTGGGCATGCTGCCTAGATCGATCGGAAGATCGAAGATCCCAAACAAGCCCGAATTGCGGATTTGGCTGATGGAGTTGAAACGACCCAGCGAACCGCCCAGACACAAGTTGCCTTGGCTGCCGCCTGCGAGGAACACAAAGTCCCGGGCCGTGCCGCACAGGAAGTACCCAAACTGGTTGGCCGGCAGCTGGCTCGCGATCAACGAAAGGTCGTTGTTGGCCGCCACGAACGACCCGCCGTAGCTCAAGTGTCCCGGCACCCCGGTCGAGTTCGGCACGGCCGGAGCGCAGTACTGCTCGACGCTCCCGCTCGGCGCGCAGGCGCCGTTGAACAGGCAATCGACCCATTCGGGGTGGTCGATGAAGGGGTTGCGGTTGCCTTGGTAGGTGAAGGCCGAATTGTTGTGCTGCATTTCGCGCGCATCGACGGGGTCCTCGGCGTGCCACTGGAGCAGCACCGACTTCAAGCCCATGTAGGCGACGCTTTCGTTTTGCCCGGTGTTGGAGGACGAAATCAGGCTTTGGATGTCGGTCAAGATCAGGTCCGGTTCGGGTTGCCCGGTGATGCCGTGGAACCCGCCCTCGTAGCGCACGTCCGCGTACAAGAGCGCCCGAGCCATGTCGCCCTTGCGGCCCGACCAAACTTGCCAGGTGCCCGCCGCGTTGCTACCCGAACCCCAGTTCGAGTCGCTCGGGTAGCTACCGCTTTGCCCGCCGTCGGTGGGGTACTCGCTGCAGGCGCTGCTGCACAGGCGGAAAGGCCGGTTCGATCGCGCAGTGTTGTAGCCCGCATCGGCCAAGAACAGCATGTGACAATCGGTGTACGGATAGTTGTCCGGCCCGTCGTCGGGGAAGCCGAACGACTTGGGCCAACTGTGTTCGCGGTTGTAGCTCGATGAAAACTTCATGTAGCTGCGGTTGCGATACACGTCGATGATGTTGTTCGAGTTGTTGGGATCCTGCTGCCCTTCGTCCAAGACGTCCCAGGTGTCGACGCTGCCACCGGTGTAGGGCAGTTTGAGGTGATCCTTGATCACGTTGTGCAGGCTGGTGCGCAGCGCTTGCGGGCTCGAGTCATCAACCGAGTTGTAGTAGCCGGGAGGAGCCTGAGCCAGGGCCGGAGCCACCAGCAAGACCGAAACGAGGATGGAGAGTTTCATGGGTTCGGGGGTGCGGATTGGGGGGAGCCCCAGCGCGGGATTCTATCAGGGGTTTTGGGTGGCTGGGCAAGTGAGCCGAATCGCCCCCTCCAAATCCGTCGCAGAAACGGAGCGGGGGCCCGCACCCTTGGCGCGGACCCCGGCGAAGTGGCCCCAATCGGGACCCGTTAGGTATTGCGGAGCCTTGTAGGGCGAAGCCTAGAAGGTCACGCTCAGGCCGTTCGAGAAGTTCGAGAAGCCCGCGTCTTCGCGGTGCCACAGCTGGAAGTGCCAGGTTTGGCCGGCCATGATCTGGGGCGAACCCGCGATCGGAACGGTCACCGGGACATCGTAGCCGCTGCCCACGGTGGAGGTGCTGACGAAGTTCTGCAGCACGCCGCCCGCGTCAAACTGTCCGACCGAGTTGAGCGCGCCGGGAACGTTGTAGCGACCGAAGGAGTTGCCACCGACGACCGACAAGCACAGGCGACCTTGGCTCACCACCAGGCCCGGATCGCTGACCGCGGTGCCGACCAGGAAGTAGCCGAATTGGGTCGGGGGGCCTTGGTTCGCTTCCAAGTGCAGGCCCGAACCACCGGGAGCGGTCATGGTGCCGGTTAGGTGCGTCGGCATGCCGGTCGAGTTGTTGTCCATCGGGTCGCAGAACGGCGTGCCGACGTTGGTGCTACCGCCGCCGCAGCCAGGACCGTCGGTCACGGTCACGGCACAGGTCGCGCTCGGGTTGGCCGATCCCGGGGTTTGGTCGGGGCCCCCGGGGGTGTTGAAGTCGAGCCAAGTGTCGCCGCACCAAGCGTTGGGGTAGTCACCCGGGCGGAAGATGCCGGCGGGGAAGAAGGTGCCATCGGGACCGATCGTCGCGGCGCAATCGTGGGCCACATCGTGCGGGTCGTTGGCAACCGACAACATGCAGATGTTCTCGATCACGGTGAAGTTACCGGGGCTGTTCGTGAACAGGGTCAACAGGTCGCCATCGGAGTCCTGAGACGTGTTGTAGAGCGTGTTGGTCAGGTCCGCGATGTCCAGCGGGTTGGGCACGTTGAGCAAGTAGAAGGTCTCGGTGCCGTTCTCGATGTTGTCTTGGGTTCCGAGGCCGCCGTGGGGGCCTTGGGCCAAGTCGTAGTCGGTGTTGGCGACCGAAGCGATGTTGCCCATCACGAAGTAGCCGTCGCCAGGCATGGTGTAACCGGTCAGGTCCCACACGCGGTCGAGCACGCCTTGGCCGCCGCCTTGGCCTTCGATCACGCACACGACGATGCCGGTCAGGTTCAGGCCGGGAGTACCCACGATTTCAATGAATTCGTTGGTGTCCGCGCCGGCGTGCGAGGCGTAGATCTCGTTGAAGTGCAAGTCTTGGGCTTGCGAAAGGCCTGCAAAGGCCGTGAGAAGCAGGGAAGTGGTGGAGAGGGTCTTGAACCGCATGTTCTCGATAGGGAAAGAGACGTCAGGAGTGGCCCCTGGATTCGGGGCTTTTGCGAAGCAGATCTTCGCGCAAAATAATCAATATCAGGCCCCGGTTGGCGTTCAATTTCCTTAAAGGGCTCCTCGACCCTAGCCAGCGGGCCTAGGGACCATTTCCGCAGCTTCGAGGGTGGGTCGCTTGGCTCAGGCTGGTCCCGAACCCCTCCACAGGGCATGCTCTGGCCCATGACCGACGAACTCGAGCGCAACCCCGCCCCCGGGCGTACCCTTTTGGGCGGCTTCTTGATGGGCTTTGCCAACCTGGTGCCGGGGATCAGCGGCGGAACCATGATCCTGGCCGTTGGGCTCTACGGTCGGTTCATCAACACGATTTCCGATGTGTCGCGCCTGCGATTGCGGCGGGACTCGCTGGTGTTTCTGGGTTTGATTGCCCTGGGGGCCGTGGTGGCCATCGGATCGCTTTCGGGGTTGCTTGTGGATCTCGTCGTGGAGCACCGCTGGGTGATGTACAGCCTGTTCTTGGGCATGACCCTAGGCGGCGCTCCCGAGCTATGGAAAGAAAGCCAGCCCCGCCGAGGCTCGGTCTTTCTGGCCATGGCCATCGGTTTTGCGATCATGGCTGCGTTCGCGTTCTACATGACCGGTTCCCAGGTCGGAACCAGCTTGGGTGTGTTGGTGGTCGTGGGCGCGCTGGCCGCTTCCAGCATGATCCTGCCTGGCATCAGCGGCAGCTACCTGCTGCTCTTGTTTGGCCTGTACGAAACCGTCATCGGATCGTTGCGCCCGGCCGCTTGGCGCGAAGATTGGATGGGCACGCTGCGCATCGTAGCGCCGGTGGGCATCGGCGCGGTCTTGGGGGTTGCGCTCTTGTCCAATGCTTTGCGGGTGTTCTTGGAGCGCAAACCGGGGATCGCCCATGGGCTCCTGTTGGGATTGCTCGTAGGCTCGGTGCTCGGACTTTGGCCGTTCCAGAACCCTGTCCACGAGGATCTCGCGCGGCGGGATGTGCGCAAGGTGGTGGTCATGGCCTTGGCGGAAAACACCCCGCAGGCCATCCGCGACCAGTATGGCGCTGAGTTTACCGATGCTCGCATCGACGAGCTGCGTACGCAGTACGCGGGCAAGGGCGCCGGAGAACTCAAGGCGATGGGAGATGCCTTGCAACGCTTCGACCCGACGGTTCGCCAGATGCTGAGTGCCCTGGGCTTGTTTGCCCTGGGTGCGCTGATCACCCGGCTGGTGGGCCGCTGGCCCCAGGCGGCTTGAGCCCAACCAGGCTGGCACCCAACCACCCGCTCACCAAAGCCAAAGCAAGCACCCCAGGAGCGGAGTCCTGGGCGATGCGCAAGATCCCACCCCGCTCCAAAAGGAACGCGAGCAGCGCCGCCACCGATCCCGCAGCCAAAGGGGCGACCGCCGCCAAGGCATGGGTCGGAACCTGTCGCAGGGTGCTCCAAGCCAGACCTCCCACCAAGCCCAACCCCAGGACCGCGGTCCACAACCGTTCGATCGCGGGAAACGTCCCCGAAAACCAGGCGGTGGATCCAAACAGGCAAAGGGCAAGGACCGGCGGCAAAGCCAAGGCCATCTGGACCCAGCGTGCTCGTTGGACCGATTGCTGCCATGCGGATTGGCGCTCCTTTTGGGCTTGAACCTCGGCGCGCACCCGGGCCAGGGTTCCGGCATCGGGGACTTCGTCGAGGACCGACAGCAATGCTTCGCGCCGCCAGCCTTGGGTTCGGGCGCGGACTTCCCCTTGGAGCAAGCGCGTCCACAGGCGGCGCTCGCTCACCGATTTGGATTCGAACTCCAACTTCCAGGCCGCGATTAGCGAATCCTGGGCTTGGGTCGTCGGACCATGGGCCTGAGCCGGATGGGACGGTCCGGGGTGGTCTTGGGCTTGAATCTGCCAGGGGGCTCCTCGCGATGACGATGGGGACGTCGGCGGACGTACCCGGACCCCTGGGCCGGCTTCCTGCGGCGCGGAAGCGGCGGCCGCCGGGCGCGGGGATAGGGGAGGATGGGCGAGAGGATCCTGCATCGTGGCCACCAGGGACCGTTCTTCGGGAAGCGTCAAACGCGAAAGGGCAGCAGGAACCGGAACCCACTCGCAGGCCACCACCGGCTGACGAATCCCCCGCGGAACCTGCAACTTCCAGTAGGTGGTGCGCACGGGCCTGGCTCCGATCTGCGAGTCCAGCGTAGCGATCCAATCCGCGGATACCCCAGGGAATCCTTCGCCGACCTGCGCCAACAACGCGCGTTGCACTCCGCTTGGGTGCGATTCCCCCGCTTGCAACAGAACCCGCGGCAGGACCCAGCGTTTTCCCGTTTGGACCAGCGCGATGCGCGAGGGGCTCACCTCGCCTTGCTCCAGGACCACGCAACCCGATGCGTCGAGCGGGATGGGGAAGGGGCCCTGGGCAGGGTTGGACCCGGAGGCTTCGCTGGGTTGGGGAGCGCGCACGGCCACGACGGGGATTACGCGGGTTGGAGGGGCGGCGCGTCCCCCACGTGCAACTCTCTAACGAGCAGTTGCAGTTCGGTTTGTCCCCGGAAGGTGTTGCGGCGCGGGGTGTACACAAGGTGCAGGGGCAGCCCCATCTGCAATTCGTCGGCCCGCTCACCCTGGCCGAAGAACATCGCGCGATGGACCACTTCCCCGCGCCGGACGCGCAGCATCAAATGCTCGCCGTTCGGCCCGACCCGGCGTACGGCTTCCGCTAGGCGCAGGTCGCGCGAGAGCAATACGGGCTGTTCGTACCCCGATCCGAAGGGCTCAAGCCGTTCAATGGCGCGCATGGATTCCTCGACCATGTGTTCGAATGGCAGGTCGAAATCAATCTCCAGGGTGGGAATGGGCAATGGATCGCGTTCGAGCATCTCGCGCGCACGCTGGTTGACGGATTCGCGCAAGGTCTCCAGGTCCTCGAAGCGGACTTCCCCACCGGCGGCCTGTTCGTGACCACCGTAGCGCGAAAACTGCTCGCGAGCTCCGTGCATGGCGTCCAACACCGAAAAACCGGGAATCGAACGGGCGGATCCGCGCCCTTCCTCGCCTTCGAAACCGAACACGATGGCGGGTTTGTGGAAACGATCGACCAAACGCGCGGCGACGATTCCCACCAGTCCCTGGTGCCAGCCAGCACCCCCCAAGACGATCACCGGGAATTCCGGGTGGTGGCCGTAGGCCTCGGCCTGGATCATGGCTTCCTGGGTGAGCTCGCGTTCGAGGGCTCGTCGCTGGAGGTTCAAGTCATCGAGGAGCCTGGCCGCCCGGAGGGCCTCGTCCTGCGATTCGGCCAACAGGACTTCCACCGCCCGCGCCGCGCTGTCGAGACGGCCCGCCGCATTGATGCGCGGACCGATCTGGAAGGCCACGTCTTCGGCGGTCAAGACCCGCCCCTCGAGCCCGGTGACTTGCAGCAGCGCGCGGAACCCCGGGGTGCGAGCTGCCGCCAGGGCCTTGAGCCCGTAGTGGGCCAGGATGCGGTTCTCCTTCTCGAGCGGAACGACATCGCACACGGTCGCGATGGCCACCAAGCCCATGGCATCCACGAGGAAGTCGCGCAGGTCCGGACGTACCCGGTCGCTACCAGTGATCCGCTGGCACAGCCCCCAAGCGAGTTTGAAGGCCACGGCGGCCCCACACAATTCGCGGAAAGGGTAGGGACAGCCGTCCAACTTGGGGTTGATGATGGCCACCGCTTGGGGCAAGGCGCCCTTGGGCGGCTCGTGGTGGTCGGTCACGATGGTGTCGACGCCCATGCCCGAAAGGGCTGCGATGATGTCCGCCGAACTGGTGCCGTTGTCCACGCTGACCACCACCTGGGCCCCGACTTGGGCGGCCTTGCGCAGACTGTGTTCGCCGAACGAGTAGCCGTCGTCGAAGCGACTGGGAATGTGCCAGTGGACCTGCGCCCCCAGGTGGCGCAAGAGCCGCACCAAGAGGGTGGTGCCCGTGACACCATCGACGTCGTAGTCACCATGCACGAGAATCGTATGGCCCAACTCGATGGCCCGCTGCAGGCGTGCGCAGGCGGCATCCATGCCGGGCAGCAGGAAGGGGTCGTGCAGATCCCCGAGCTGGGGGGTGAGGTGCGCCTGGGCATCCAAACCCGCTTCAAAACCGCGGTTGGCCATCAGCGTCGCCACCAAGGGCGGCAACCCGTGGCGGCTCGCCAGGTTGCGCACGGTCGTCGGGTCGGGAGCGGCGAGGCGCCAACGCGGGCGAGCGGAAGGCGGGCTCAGCATGGGACCAGTATAGCTCGAAAGCCGGGTCCCCGGTTGCGAATGGGGCGCAAGTCCCTGTCGATTCGCGACGCCCGGCCGCTATCCTGGGGTCATGAGTGCAGCACCGGACTCCCCAGGCGCGCAGGCCAACCCCTTCCGACTCTTGCCCAAGGTGGACGGGCTCTTGGCCGACCCACGCTGGGAGTCGCAGCGCGAACGGCTCGGGGACGCGGTGTTGGGGGACATGATCCGTAGCGTCCTGGAGTCCTGGCGAGAGCGCATCACGTCCGAAGGTTGGGACTGGGAGCAAACCCAGGCGGCGCTCGCAGGGGAGCGCTTGGCCTTGGAGGTGCGTGCATTGCTCGACGTGGAAGCGCGGCGCGGGGTGCGGCACGCCATCAACGTGAGTGGGGTCGTCTTGAACACCGGCCTGGGCCGGGCGCCCGTGCACCACGCCGTGGCTCAGCGTATGGCGCAGGTTGCCGGAGGGTTCTGCGTGTTGGAAGTCGACCGGGAAACCGGCCGCCGCAACCAACGGGATGCCCGACTCGGCGAGTTGCTGTCGCGGCTCACGGGGGCCGAAGCTGGCATCGCCGTCAACAACAACGCTGCGGCGGTGCTGCTCTTGATGCATGCCTTTGCCAAGGGCCGAGAAGCCATCGTCTCGCGCGGCGAGCTGGTCGAAATCGGAGGGTCGTTTCGTATCCCCGAAGTGCTCGAAAGCGCCGGGGCTCGCTTGGTGGCGGTCGGCGCCACCAACCGAACGCGGCTAGCGGACTACCGCCAAGCCATCGTGCAGACGACCGGCCTGCTGCTCAAAGTGCACACTTCGAACTACCGGGTCATTGGCTTTACCGAAGAAGTCGACCCCAAGGAGCTGGCTAGCCTCGGTCGCGAGCATTCGATCCCCAGCGCATGGGATTTGGGGTCGGGTCGCATCGAAGCCCGGGGTGCCAACTCGCTCGATCGCATCGGCGGCGAGACCGAAGTGCGCGAAGCCGTGGCCAGCGGAGTCGACGTGGTGACGTTTTCCGGCGACAAGCTGCTCGGCGCACCCCAGGCAGGACTGCTCGTCGGGACGCGCGAGGCGATTGCCCGCTTGCGCAATTGCCCGATGTACCGCGCGCTGCGCCTCGACAAGGTCGGTTTGGCGGGCCTCGAGGCCACCTTGGAGTTGTTGCTCGAAGGCCGCGGCGACGAGCTACCCGCACGGCGCATGCTGCTCATGGGCGGGGCAGAGACCAAGCGCTTGTGCGACGAAGCGAAGGTGGAACTCTCGGACTTGCCCGGGATCACCGTGCGCGTGGTCGCCTCGCATTCCGAGCCGGGAAGCGGCAGCGCTCCGACCGTGACCCTGCCCGGCTACTGTTTGCAGGTGGACATTCCGGGGCTTAGCCCCCAAAGGGCCGCGACGGCGTTGCGGCTTGCCACGCCTCCAGTGTTCGCCCGGGTCCAAGAGGACTCGCTTTGGCTCGACCTCCGCACCCTGCTGCCCGGTGAGTTGGCTGATTTGCGTCGTGCGTTGGCGCAGGTGCTGGATGCCCACCTGGGAACCTGATCCTTGAACCTTCCCGAAAGCTCGCTCCGCTTGCAGGCGGCCATCGAACAACGCTCCTCCAGTGTGCTCGTCCTGGGGCTGGGCGCGGTGGGGCTGGCCATGGTGCAGGTGCTGCTCGAGGCCGGTTATCGGGTGCACGCCGCGGATACTCGCTCGGAACCGATCGAAGCGGTGGCCGCCGGGCGGTCTCCCATGGCGCATATCCCGGCCGCTTGGTGCGAGGCCATGGCGCGTCATCCCAAACTGCGCTTGCAGCGGGTGGAGCCGGGTGCTCGGCTGGTCTTCGCAGCCGAGGAGCTTCCCAGCATCGGGGTGATTTGCGTGCCCACGCCCTTGGACGCGCAAGGCCAGCCCGACTTGGGGCCGCTCGAGTCCGCCGCGCATACCCTGGGGCAAAGCCTTGCGCCCGAATGCTTGGTGTTGCTCGAGTCGACGACCTATCCCGGTACGACGCGCAACGTGCTCGCCCCGATCCTGCGCGAGCATGGTCGATCGGACGCATCCCGCGTGTTCGTGGCCTTTGCGCCCGAGCGGGTGAACCCAGGTCATGGCGACCCCGCAGCGCGCGGGGCTCCCCGTTTGGTGGGCGGCCTGACTCCGGACGCTACGCGACTGGCCCAGGCCTTCTACCAATCGCTGGGCTATGCCGTCGAAGTCACCGCGCGCGCCGAAGTGGCTGAAGCGGCCAAGCTGGTGGAAAACGTCTATCGCGCGGTGAACATCTCGCTCGTCAACGAGCTCAAGCTGGTGTTTGCGGCCCAAGGGATCGACATCTGGGAAGTCTTGGATGCAGCCCAGACCAAGGGTTTCGGGTTCCAGCGCTTCGACCCGGGGCCGGGCGCGGGGGGGTCGTGCATTCCGATCGATCCTCGCTACCTTGAGTACTTCGCGCGCCAGGGCGGCGTGCCCGCCCAGCTGGTGGAGTTGGCCGGAAAGATCGATGCGCACATGGCGGAGCACGTGGTCCATGTGCTCGAACGGGCAGCGCTGCAAACCGGTCGGGCGCTTCAGGGGTTGCGCGTCTTGCTTTTGGGCGTGGCGTACAAGCCGGATGTGAACATCACCAGCGAATCGCCTTCGCTGCGCGTGGCGGCTCGCTTGCTGCGGGCCGGGGCACAGGTGTCCTACTGCGATCCCGAGGTGCCCGGGCCGCTTGAGTTGGCACCCGGAGTCTGGCAAACCTCCCGAGTCCTCGATGCCGCCACCATGGGCAGCACCGACGCGATGGTGTACCTGACCGACCATCGAGCGTTTGCGTTGGATACGATCGCTGCCTTCCCGGGCATCCTGGTCGATACCCGGGGCAAGCGCCGTCTGCGCGATCGGGCCGCCCACTACGTTTCCGCCTGAGGCTTGCCCTTGCTCGCCCGCAGGAACCTGCCGGGCAATTGCTGGAATCGGGGATGCAGCCCCGAACAGGGGCGGTTACTGTGTCTGCACGCCGTTTGGGCGTATACCCAGGGCTAAGGCCCTTCGATTCCATGAACAGTAGCCCCGACAAACGACTGATCGACTACGCCAGCTGCGCAGGGTGAGCTGCCAAACTGCCCCAAGGGCAACTCTCGCAGGTGCTGCGAGACGCAGGTTTGGTGGGAAGCAGCGAGCTTCTGGTGGGTCCCCAGACCCTGGACGACGCGGGCGTGGTACGCCTGGGATCGGCCGGGGCACCCGGGATGTGCCTGGTGCAAACGGTGGATTACTTCCCGCCGGTGCTCGACGATCCGTACTGGTACGGGGCCGTGGCTGCAGCCAACGCGCTTTCGGATGTGTACGCCATGGGGGGCGAGCCGCTCTCGGTGCTCAACCTGGCGGGCTTTCCGGCCGAGTTTCCCGATGAGTGGATCCGCGAGATCCTACGCGGCGGATTCGAGAAGGTTCGTGAAGCGGGCGCGATCGTCGCAGGGGGCCATACCGTGCGCAGCGAGGAACCCCTGTTTGGTTTCGCTGTCACCGGCTTGGTCCATGAGGACAAGGTCATCGCCAACTCCGGCGCCCAAGCGGGCGACGTCTTGTATCTGACCAAGCCCCTGGGCATGGGCTCGATCACCACCGGCAACCGCAAGGGTTTGCTCACACCCGAAGAACTCGATCAAGCTTCGCGCGTCATGGCCACGCTCAACCGCGAAGCGGCCCACGCGATGATCCAAGCGGGGGCCAAAGCCGCCACCGACATCACGGGTTTCGGATTGGTGGGGCACGCCCACAACATCGCTGCAGCGAGCCAGGTCACGCTGGCTTTCGACATGCAGGCTTTGCCGCTCTACCCGCGTTCGCTCGAGTTGGCCCGCCAGGGCGTGCTTTCGGGGGGCAGCGCCCGGAGCCAGCAAGCGGTGGGGCACGATGTGGAAGTGGGTTCGAAATGCGACCCAGCCCTGGTGAAGCTCGTCTTCGACGCCGAAACGTCCGGCGGCCTTTTGATCTCCATCGCGCGCCACCGGGCCGATGCGCTCGAGGCGGAATTGACCCTGCGCGATGTTCCCGTGGAGCGCGTGGGGGAAGTCTTGCCTCCGGGCAAGCACCGCATCATGCTGCGTTAGATGAATCGCCCACAACGACTTGCCTCCGCGCTCCTGATCGCGGCGACCTTCCTGGGTGCCTGCACCGGACCGAAACCCGATGCGAGTGGGGCTCCGACCCGTTGGGCGGCGCCCATCGCTGGCCAAGAAATCGCGGCAGTGGGACAGAAGGTGGGGGGCTGCTCGGCGGGAGACTTGGACGGGGTTTCTGGCGATGAAATCGTGGCGGTTGCGGGCGACGGTTCGGTGGTGGTGGCCTGGTTGGATGGGGGGGAATGGAAGCATGCCACCGTCGAACAACTTCCCGGAGAAGCCATCGGCGTGGTGTGTCTACCCTCGCTACCCGGGCATAGTTCGTTCGTGACCGTGGGCAAGCTAGAGGGCGACGAAGAGAGCCCCGGTCCCGGTGTGGCCTATCTGTTTTCGCGCCCCTTCGGAACGGCCGGCACCCCGGCGGACGGCTGGGAGCGGCAAACCCTCTTGAACGATTCCGCGTTGTTGCACGGCGTGGCCGCCAGCCCCGATGGCATCGCCATGGCGGGTTATGGGGGTAGCTTGCATTGGTTTGCACCCCAGCCGGGAGGCTTGATGCACTACGAGGTCGGCAGCTTGCCCGGCCCAGCCAAGGGCGTGGCCGTCGATGGCCGCAGGGTCGTCGTGGCCTGCGCGAGCGGGGAGTTGGTCGAGTTCCAACGGCCTGAAGCGGAGGGTGGGACGTGGCGCCAACGCATCCTTTGGCGCTTTCCCAAGGCCTTGGCCCGGGTCGACGCCTGGGACGGACGCGTGGCGGTGTCGTCGAACGATGGTGGGCTGTACGCCTACGAACCGGGGTTGCAGGGGGACATCTTGTTCTACCAATCGAGCGACCGACTGCGCGGCGCGGTCTTCCTGCAGGGTCCGCGCACCCAGTTGCCGGCTCCCTGGTTCCTCGCTACGGCGGGCTACGATGGCCAAGTCTCGGTGTTTGTGCGACCTGGGACGGCGCGCGATGGGATCCATCGCCAGGTGGACAGCGATCGCTTGCACCACCTGTGCGGCGCGCGCCTGGCTTTGCCCGGGAGCGAGGCCTTGACACCCGCCCTCATCACTTGTGGTTACTCGGGACGCATCCTGGCGCTGCCTTTCGTGCCCTTGGGAGCCCAGCCATGACCCCGGACCCGTTGGGGGAAGATCCGAACGTCTACCAGGGCCTTGCGGGCAACGAGTCGACCGGAGCCGGCACGGCGGGGCCGCCTTGGATCCTGGGTCACCGCGGGACGCCACTGGAGGCCCCCGAAAACACGCTCAGCGGTTTGCACCGGGCGCTGGAGTGCGGGTTGGATGGGTTCGAATACGACTTGCGCGCTTGCCGTTCGGGCGAAGCGGTGATCATGCACGATGCCACCCTGACCCGAACCACCGATTCGCAGGCGCGCCTATCGGATTTGACCCTGCCGCAACTGTTTGGAATCGATGCGGGGTCTTGGTTCAGCAAGCGCTACCGGGGCGAACCGGTGCCGCTGTTCGATGAGGCGTTGGCCCTGACCAACCCCGAAGGCAAACGCCCGTTCCACATGATCGAGATCAAGGAGAACGGGCTGGTGGAGGAGGTTCGCGAACGCTTGCAAAGTGTCGAGGGGGGGTTGGACTTCCGCATTGCGTCGTTCCTGCGCGAGGTGGTCTTGGAAGCGCGCGACGCGGGGTTGCCAAGCATGCTGCTGGCGGACACCGCCAGCGAGGACGATCGGCGTTTCACCCGTGACGAACGCATCCAGGCCCATGGGGTGGGGCCCGGCGGATGGGAAACCACCGCTGGGGCCGCCGATTGGGGCCGTGTCGAACGCTGGGGCTGGTCGGTGGACAGGCCCGAACACCTGCTCGCTGCCTGTCGTGAACCGCTGTTTGCCTTCAACACCAACCAACCCTATCGGGCCCTAGCGGTGCGCGCCCTGTGCAGACTGGCGCCCCACGACCGGGGGGCCTACCCCTTGGGGGTGCCCGACTTGCGCATGGAGCCCGAGGCTCTCGAGGCTACGGTGCGCGCGGGCGGTGAGTGGTTCGGCGATTGGAATCCGGTGGTTTGGCTGCGCAATCCCTTTGCCTATCCGGTCGAAGTGCGGGTCACGGTCGTGTTTCCTTCGGGCGCTTTTGAGTTGCGCGGCCTGCCGCGTTTTGTCGACTTGGAGCCCGGTGAAGAGCGCAGCGTGGACTTTGGCCTGGCGGGTGGTTCGCGGGCACCCGGTCGGGATCCCTTGGTGGTGGCGCTGTACCAGTGGCAAGCGAGCCCCGGCCGGCCGGCCGGTCAGTTGCTGTTCGATGCGCCGCTGTCTCGGGTCCGTTCGGTGGTGGCCGACGGCTTGACGCGGCGGCTCACGATGCTGCGCGAAAGCCCCGGAGACCCCGGTGCTTCCATGACCCTGCGCCGCCAAGGGGATCGGGTGGTGGTGCAGCTCGAAGACACCCGCGGCTTGCAAGACGCCCATGCGGTGGTGCGGTTGGCCGGGGAAACCCACCGGGGAGGGCGGGCGGTGACCCTGCGGCTACCCGAAGGCTTCGATCAAACCCCCAAGGGGACGGACTTTTCCTGCGGGATCGAAGCTTTGCGCGGCGGCCAGCGCGTCTTGTTGCGTTGGGCTGGCGGGCTGCCCGCTGGGATCGCAAACGGGGCTCCCGGGCGGCTCTTGCCCCTCGGCAAGGGCTAGTTGGCGGGAGTGCATGGGAATCGAACCCACCGACCACGCTGTTCACGCAGCCCACCGGCTTTGAAGACCGGGCGGCACACCAGCACCGAGCCACTCCCACGGCCCATGTTGTACGACAACCGGGGGGACGGAGCAAATCGCGCGGCCGGGCACGCGGAGGATGGTAGGTGGGTGCGCGCGTAGCGCCCCAAGCCTAGCGTCCCCAGGCTCTGAACCTCGTGGACTGCCGACCTTGCGGTCGACGGGGCGCCCCCTGCGCCGTAAAGTCGGGTCTCTGTTCCCGGGCAACGCGCTGGTTCGGATCCTCTTCGCCACCCTCGACCCGTACCCCAAGCCAAGCATGTCCAAGCCCCCTGCCCGCCGCTTTTGGCTGTTCAAGTCCGAAGAGGATGTCTTCTCCTGGGCAGATCTGTGGAAGGCTCCCCGTCGAACCACATTCTGGGACGGAATCCGCAACTACCAAGCGCGCAACTTCCTGCGCGATGACCTCGCCCCGGGCGATGGGGTGCTGTACTACCACTCGCGCTGCCCCGTGGTGGGGATCGCGGGGGTGGCCCAGGTCTCGAAGGCCGCCAGCCCCGATCCCATGCAGTTTGATGCGGACTCGAAGTACTTCGATCCCAAGTCGGATCCCGCCGACCCCCGTTGGTTCGGGGTGCACATCCAAGCCCAAGGAGCCCTGCCCACGTACTTGAGCTTGGAAGCGCTCAAGGCCAACCCCAAGCTGAAGGAAATGGCCTTGGTCCAGCGTGGCCAGCGCCTTTCGATCCAGCCGGTGACCCCTGCCGAATGGCGCGAGGTCCTGCGCATGGGGGGCTACGACGGGCCTGGGGCCTAGCTGGTGGGGTCGGAAACCCCGGTTCGGGCTGCGCCAGGGCCTGCGACCCCGCGATGGGCGTTAAGTTCTTATTGGTTATGCACTTAGGGTGGATTTGACCCCCTGGAGGGCGATTCCCACCTGCCCCGGAACGGCCTCCCCTGCCCGTTTGACGCTTGATCCCTCGGGCGGAAAGTGTCTCCTAGGGGGGTGAGCGGGGTCCAACCCGCTCGCAAGATCCCTGGGGCAACCCAGGGGTGGCCGTCCATTCCCACGCACACAACCCCTAGGAACCACCAAGAAGCAGCATGAGCGACACCTACAACAAGCTTTGTGAAACCGTCGAAGCCACCCGCGCCGATGTCGAGCGGGCGGAAGAGGGCAACAAAGCCGCCACCTCCCGCGTCCGCAAGGCCATGCAAGAGATCAAGGCCCTGGCCCAAGACCTCCGTAAGGAGATGCTCGAGCTACGCGACGCCGGCACCAAGTAACCGCCCTGTTTGGTTGGTACACCCGCGCAGGGGGTCCTTTGGACCCCCTGCGCTGTGTTTGGGGCGAGGCACTGGCGCCTCACCCGTGGAAACGCGGGGCCCCGCGCGCCGCCCCCGGCCAATCGATGGCCTTGGCTCGTTGCCAAAGCGTGGTGATCGCATCGCGGCCCACCGGGCCCAAATCCCGGGTCCAGTCGTTCACGTACAGATCGACATGCTGGTAGAGCACGTCGGGGGCCAACTCCTGGGCAAAGTGGGCCATGGTTTCGAGAGTCGCATCCCGGTGGCGATGGCCGTACTCCAAGGATTCGGCCAGGACCGCGGTCAAAGTGGTTCGTACTTCGGGCGCCAAGCTTTCCCGGGCGAAGAGTCCCCCAAGGGGCAGCGGATGTTGGGTCTCGGATTCGTAGCGCGCTCCGAAGTCCTCGACCCAATCCAGATTCCAGTCCTGGTAGGTGAAGCGCCCTTCGTGGATGCAAACCCCCAAGTCCGCTTGGCCATCCGCCAAGGCGGGCAAGATCTCGGAGAACACCCGGTGCTCGACCTGGGTCCACTCCGGGTGCAACAAGCGTAGCAAGAGGTGTGCGGTGGTGTCGGCACCGGGGGTCAGCACCCGCGCGGTGGAGTCGACCCTGCGCGGACCCGGTGGAGCCAGCAAGACGGGACCCACGCCAAAGCCCAAGGCACTGCCGACGGGCAGCGTGATCAGTTCGGGTCCCATCCCCAGCGCTAGTGCATAGCTCGCCTTGCTCACGTCGTAGCGGCCCGCGCGCAGACCCTGGTTGAGGGCCTGCACGTCGTCGAAGTGCCACACGATCTCGAGCCCACGCGGGTCGACCGCACCGCTCCACAGGCCATGGGCGAGAAAGGTATCGTTGGGGCAGGTGGAGAGGCCGAGGTGGATGGGGGAGTTCATGCGTCGCACCACAGTTCGGGGAAACGCTCTTGGGCCAATCGCCGGACGGCTTTCAAGGCTTCGCCGATGCGCCAGCGCGAGTGCTCGCGGTCGCCGGCCAGGTTGCTTGCGCCGCGCAGACAAGCAAACGGCACGCCGGCCAAGTGGCAGGCCATGGCCACCCCGAATGCTTCCATGTCTTCGCCCAAGGCTTCGGGGTAGGTGCGCCGGATGGAGGCTGTGTCCGAGGGCCCGGCGCTGGCAGCGCAGACCGTGATCAGCAGCCCAGCCAAGTCCCCAATACGGAGCCGGTCGCGCACGGGGCTGGTCTGTGGGTCCCCTGGCCACTGGTCCAAGCCCATGGCGCCCGGCCCTAGGGCTTCCGCGCCGGAACCTGCGCCCAAACCCCAGATGCCCAATTCCCCAAACTGCGCGGCGCTGCCGACCGGAAAGCGCTCTGGGTCGTAGGTCCCGGCGATCCCAAGCAGCAGCACCCGATTGGGCGGGTCGAGCGCGATCTTGCGCGCGGTACTGGCGGCCGCGGCGATGGGGCCGAAGCCGCACAGCTCGAACGGCGGTGCGCCGGGACCTTCGAGGTGCCTACGCTCCAGTTCGGTGGGGACCAGGACCAGGGTCTTGGGGCTGGAGGGAATTCTCGCGGCGTGGTCCATGGCTGGGAAGAGTCTCCCGATCGGGAGCGCCCGTGGCAAGCGTGGCTCCCAGGACCGGCTTTGGCTTGGGCTTTTCGGGCGGGTTTCCGAAGGGCGTAGCAGGTACATGCCATGACCCACCCCGTCCGCACGCCCCAGGCAACCCCCATGACCCTTGTGCACCGTCCGTTTTCCCGCACCCTCCTTGGCTTCGGCTTGGGCTTGGCTGCGATCCTCAGCGCCTGTGGCGGTGGTGGATCGAGCACGGCAGCCCCCGGCAGCAGCAACGGTTCGGGCAACCTGCGTCCTTTGAACATCAGCGCGGCACCCAGCTCGCTCAGTGCGGGGGACTCGATCGTGGTCGCCGAAGCGGCGCGCTTCGAAGGTTCGGGCAGCGCGGGCCCGTTCCAAGTGAGCGTCTACGTGTCTTCGGACTTGGCGTTCGATGGGCAAGACCTGTTGGTAGGGACGCGCCAGGTGGCCAGCTTGGCTGCGGGCAGCGATTCGACTTCGGCCCAGTCCTACACCTTGCCCGGGCAACTGGCGTCGGGGACGTACTTCCTGTGCTTGGTGGTCGACGACCAGAACCAAGTCAACGAAAACAACGAGACCGACAACGTGCTTTGGGCCAGCCAACCGATCGTGGTATCCGCTGCGAACCTGCCCGACCTTGCTTGGTTGTCGGTGCTGTTCTCGCCCACGGCGGCTAGCCCTGGGGATTTCCTCACGCTCACCGACTCGGTGCGCAACGTGGGCAGCCAACCGGCGAGTGTGTGCCGCTTGGGTGTCTACTTGTCGCTCGACGGCCAGGTCGACGCCGGAGATACCTTGCTCAGCTTCCGCAGCCTAACTGGGCTCGCGGCGGGCATGACCGATTCGGATAGCGGCCAAGTCACGCTGCCGAGCAACCTCGCGTCGGGCACGTACCAAGTCCTTTGGATGGCCGACGACCTGCAACAGGTGGCCGAGTCCAACGAGTCCAACAACCTGCAAGGCGGGCTGGGTACGCTGGTCATCGGCTCAGGGGGCGGTGGCGCGCTGAGTGAGCTGGTACCCGAATCGATCACGTTCAGCCCGTCCACCCAGGACGTAGGCCAAAACATCCAGATCAGCGAGTCGGTCCTCAACGCCGGGCTCAACCCTGCGCCGACCTTCCAGGTTGCCGTGTACCTCTCCCAGGACACCCTGCTCGACGCAGGCGATCGCCTGCTCGGTTTCCGCACTGTGCCCGGCTTGGGCGTAGGACTCTCGAGTTCCATCCAAAACCAAGCGTTCCAGCTGCCCTCCGACGTCTCCGCAGGGTTGTACCGCGTATTGCTCGTGGTCGACGACTCGCAGTTGGCTCCCGAGACCAACGAGGCCAACAACGTCTTGGCTAGCACCGGCTCGCTGTCGGTGACCGTGCCGCCCCTGCCCGACTTGGTGGGGGAATCGATCAGCTTCACGCCCAATTCGGTCTCAAGCGGCGGGGCGGTGACGATCAGCGAAACCGTGCGCAACAGTGGCACCGCGGCAGCTGGCAGCTTCCGCGTAGCCGCGTACCTCTCGCCCAATCCGGCCGTCACCGTGGCCGACACGCTATTGGGGAGCCGTATCGTCAGTGGGCTGGGCCAAGGCCTGACCTCGGGCGCGACCACGCCCTACACCATCCCCCCGGGGTTGCCGGCGGGGACCTACTTTGTGGGGTTGTTCGTCGATGACCTGTCGCAAGTGGCCGAGCTCGCCGAGGGCAACAACGTGCAGATGGCTGCCGGGACGTTGAACTATTCCACCACGGGCAACCCGACTCCCAACCTGGCGATGGTCTCGATCGACTCCAGCAGCAACACCGTGACCGTCGGCGGCAGCGTGACGATCACCACCACCGTTGAAAACGACGGGGATGAGAATGCGCCCGCCTTCTTGGTGGGGGTGTACCTATCGACCGACTCGACGGTCACCACGGCGGACATCCCGTTGGTGGTGCGTAGCGTGTACACCGGCCTCGCGGCCGGGTTCACCTCGGTCCAGTCGGCACCCGTTTTGGTTTCGAGCTCGATCCCGCCGGGGACCTACACCATGGGAGCGATTGCCGACAAGGACGGCACGGTCCCCGAATTGGATGAGTCCGACAACGTGACCATCCTGAACGGTAGCTTCACGGTCCAAGCCCAAATCCCGCCCGGCCCCGACCTGGTTGCGATGACCCCCACGGGACCCTCCGGGTCGATGGCGGTGCAAACGCCGTTCACGATCACCGCTCCGGTGAGCAACACGGGCGAGTTGGCTGCCGGTGCGTTCCGCTTGGGGATCTACCTTTCGAGCGACACCACCATCGATGCCAACGACGTGTTGCTGGGTTCGATCAACGTGGCCGGCTTGACCGTGGGGGCCAACACCCAGGTCTCCCAGTCGGTGGAGATCCCGGCGGGGACCCTGGCGGGCACCTACCACATCGGCACCTGGGCGGATGACCTCGGCTCGGTCCAGGAGAGCGGGCGCGAGAGCAACAACACGGCCATCGTATCCGGCTCGATCCAGGTTCCCTAGTTCGCCCATCGCAAGTCCGCGCAGCCCCAAGTTTCGCTGCTTCCAAGCCCGTCTGGCCAAGGCCCGCCTAGCCCAAGTCGCTTCATCCCAACGCTTCCATCATGCGCCTCCAACTTCTTCGTGTCTTCCTCGCTGGTCTCGCCGCGCTCGGCCTGTGGATTCCCCAGGCCCCGGCCGCGTCCGCTCCAGCGAACGAGCCCATTCCCACCCGCCTTTCCGAGCGCCATCCGGCCACCCTCGCAGGCCGCATGGATCGGCGCCAGTCCACCTACGTGGATCTGTATGCACCGCTCACTCCCGCCGAGCAGGCGAAGGTTGTGGGCTACCGCACGCAACCCTAAGTTCGCGGGGGCCTTAGGTTCACGGGGACACTAGATCCGTGGCGGCCCTAGGTCCGCGAAAACCGATGGATTGGCGGGATGCCCGGACCGGGCGGGTGTTCCCGAAGCAGACGCTGCGTACGATACGGGCATGGATTCCCGTCCCCTGCGCGCCCGCGACCCGGTCGTACTCGAGGCCTTGCGCCAGGTCTTTGGTCTCGAGGACTATCGCGGCTACCAAGCCGAGGCCATCGAGCAGGTACTTGCGGGCCGCGATGGATTGTTGACGCTGCCCACCGGCGGGGGTAAGTCGCTGGTTTACCAGCTTCCCGCGGTGGTGCTGCCGGGGACCACGGTGGTCATCAGCCCGCTGATTGCGTTGATGCAGGACCAAGTGCAGGCCCTGCAGGCGAAAGGGGTGCGGGCCACCTTCCTCAACTCCACCCTCGATCGAGCGGAGCGCGAGCGGCGCATCGAGGGTGCCTGCCGCGGCGAATGGGACCTCTTGTACGTGACCCCCGAACGGTTTCGTAGCCCCGAGTTTGCGGCGCGCGAAGCGCAGATGGACATCGTGCGGCTGGCGGTGGACGAAGCCCATTGCGTCAGCCAATGGGGCCACGATTTTCGCCCGGACTATTCGCGCCTGGGGTACGTGCGCGCGCGACTGGGAGATCCGCCCACCGTGGCGCTCACCGCCACCGCCACGCCCCAGGTGGCAGACGACATTGTGGCCTCCTTGCGGCTGCGTGATCCCTGGATTCTGCGCGCAGGCATCGAGCGCGAGAATCTCTTCCTGGGTTGCCAACGCGTGTTCACCCAGGAGGAAAAACTCGAGCATCTGGTGGCGCGACTCGAACAGCTATCGGGCGCGGGCATCGTCTACTCCTCGTTGATCCGCGACCTGGAATGGTTGCATGGCGAGCTCGCGCGGCGCGGGATCGCGAGCTTTGTCTACCACGGCAAGCTCTCGAGCGACGAACGGCGCAGCATGCAGCGGCGCTTCACCGAGTCGAGCGATGGCGTAGTCTTGGCCACCAACGCCTTCGGCATGGGGATCGACAAGCCCGATATCCGTTTTGTGTTGCACGCGCAGATCCCGCGTACCCTCGAGGCCTGGACCCAAGAAGTCGGCCGTGCGGGACGCGATGGGTTGCCGTCGTTTTGCGAACTCACCTACTTCGAGGAGGATCTCGCCATCCAGCAGAACTTCCTGCAATGGGCCAACCCGAGCTTGGAGTACTTGGTGGGGGTTTACGAGGCCTTGGTCGCGTGGGGAGAGCGTTTGCAGGCCAAGGACCTCGACGATCTGCGGGCCGAGCTCCTGGTCAAAGAACGGCGTGATGGACGTGTGCTGATCGTGCTCGGTTGGCTCGACGTTTTGGGGGTGACCCAGGGCAGCTTCGAAGAACGCAATCTGCGCGTGGTGAAGCCGCTCGATCTCACCGAATTGCCGTCTTTTCTAGGGACTGGAGAGAAGCTGCAGGCCGACCTCACCAGCTTGCTCTCGATGGTGCGCTTTGCGGGTGACGAAACGACTTGCCGCAGGGTGCTGCTCCAGCGGCACTTTGGCCTACCCGAGCCCCAAGCGCCGTGCGGGTCGTGCGACGGTTGCACCGAGGCTGGCCGTTGGCTGGCGGAGCGTCCGGTGGGGCAGGGGCGCAAGTCTCCCCAGGCGGGTCCCCCGTCCGCAGGCCAGCCCGAGGCCGGTGGCTACCAGCGCGGGGACTGGGTCCAGGTCGGGAAGTACTTGGGCCAAGTGGTCCAAGTCGAAGGCCAAGGGCGCAAGCAAATCCTCGTCGTGGAAGGGGCCACCGACTTGGTGCGCCGCAGGGTCGACCCCCGGCGCGACCGCGTGCGGCGTTTGCCCCCCTCCTAGAAGTCGAATTGCCGCCGTCTCTGGCTGGCCAGCGGGTCGCCCTTGAGGCGCGGCGAAGCCAAGTCAATCGAATGCAAGGTATACGGCAGCCCCGAGGCCTCATCGAAGGTCGCGGCGGCTTCGACCCCCGCGATGGCGATGTCCTCGGGGTTGTCCAGGTAGCTGAACACCGCCTGCATGGCCCCCATGGCGTACTCAGCGCCGCTGCCGAAGGCGTAGAAGCGCTTGTATTCCTGGACCGAACGTAGCGGGTACACCCCAAAGATGCCCGCAGGCGAGCACACCAGCATTTCGGATTGCGAGGACTCAAACGGGTCGTCCGCATCCTCCTTGGGGTTGAGGCTGTACTCTTCCTTGAGCACCTTGTGCATGGCTCGGACGGTCTCAAAAATTGCCAATGTGCCCGAGAAATCGCGGGGCACCTCGGGATCCTGGAAGTAGCTGGTCAGGATCAATTGCATCGACGCCGGACCGGTCGGTGCCAGATAGGCATCGCCGACGCGCACAATCTTGTGGCTGTTTTCGATGTAGCTATCGGTCTCCCTTGCCCCGCCATAACTGGCTAGGGTGTCGGCACAAATCACGGCTCGGCCGGCTTTCTTTACAACGATTACAGTGGTCATGGTGGGTGCAATTCCTCAGCGGAAGGCCCCAGAATACGGTCCTGGGGAGCCTCGTTTTGGGACCGTCGCCGGGAGTCTCAAGCCGATTCGGAGGACCCCCGGGCGGGCCCTTGGGTGGGGGAAAGCCCAATCGGGGGCGAAGCTCGGGTGGCTCGAAATGGGTCACTGTTTTCGGAAAGGGCAGGATCCCAGCGCCCCTTCTGGACCCCAACAGCCGGGTCTCGGTTTCCACCAATCGCCACATTGCTTTGACGCCTTCTTCCTTGGCGCTTCGTCGGGTCTGGTACACTTCCCCTCCCTACGTTGCGGGCCCCCATGGAAATGGGGTCAAAACGTTGTGGGCCCCCATGGAAATGGGGTCAAAGCGGTCCTCCTACTCCAACCTCCCACCGCTCGAGCTCTCCGAAAGTCCAACTCCATGATCGCTCTCGAACACCGGACCCTCCGCGCAGGCCTGCGCGGAGCGGTTGCCATCTTGCTTGCTACGCCCTTGTTGGCCCAGTTTTCCGCCGTTGGTACCACCGCGGGGGGAAACATGGGGCAAAACCCCAACCAACAGCCGGGTGAATTGGCAACCGTCGCCAAGATCCAGCCGCTGGTGGAATACACTCCATACGGCCCGAACGGGTCGCTGCGCGTTCCCTATTGGAAGCAGCACTTGCCCGATTCCGCCGGGACGATCGAGCTGCAAGTGAATCTGAACCGTCCTGCCGGCTCCGCAGGGGCCCTGGTGTTCTTTGGGACCGGAGGTACGGCCCAAGAGGGTTTGCACTACCAGGTCAACACGCAGAACCCTTTGCGTTTTGGGCCGGGGCAGACCCAGGCCGCGATTTCGATCACCTTGCTCAACTCGGGCCAGTACTTCCTCGAACGCTACATCAAGGTCAAGCTCACCCAAGGCGTCAACACCCGCTTGTACGGACCCGAAGGCGAAGCGCAGATCTGGGTCCGCCCCTCGACCACGCCCCCGATCCTGACGGTGGGTGGAACGTTCTTTAGCGTGGCCCCGGGGGGGCAAGTGGTGGTGCCGCTGGAATTGTCCGAGCCCTGCCAGGAGCCTGTGAGCATCCACTACTCGGTGTTGTCGGCGAGCACGCTGACCGAATATGCCTTTGTCCCTTCGGGTTCGGTGGTGTTCGCTCCCGGCCAGACTTCGGTGAACCTTCGCTTGGGCTGCTCTCCCAACGCTCAACCCGGGCAGCGCCTGATCTTGGAGCTGCGCCATGAGCGCAAGACCATCCGCTACGTGATTGCGCCCCTGGATTCGAATCTGACCACGAATACGCACCTGTACTCGCAGAACATCCACATCGATGAAAACCTGTGGACCTTTTCGGTCGGGGGCGTGCAACAGTTTGAGGAGAGCGCCGAGCGCAATCCTCCTCCCTCGGGGCCGCCCATGCCCGGGGTGCCCACCGACAGCATCACCGGCGGCTCGTACCACGAACCGGGGATGGATGACCGCGAGTTGATCGACCTGTTGCCCCAAACCAACCCGGTGCCGGTGGTGGATCCCTTCAGTGGCATCCCGCTCAAAATCTACTCGATTGCAGAAGCCGCCACCCAACTCGCGCCCTACTTGCGCAAGAGCTTCAACGCGTCCTTCTGCGGCAGCAACACGCAGCTCTACAACCTGCCCGAGTACATGCGGGTGTCGTACTACATCCAGCAGCCTCAAGGGACGGACGCCTTCCGCGCGATCCCGTACTTCCGTGCGGGCGTACGGGTGCGCACCCAGGACCTCAACCATGGCGTGACCTTCCGCATCGGGTCCACGGGGGTCGACTCGGCCGGCAACCCGGTTCCGGTTGTGCAGACCTCGCTGGGTCCGATTGGAGTGTGGGACAGGGGGCAAGTCACCCCCCAAACCAACCTCTACGGAGTCGTCGAGGACGAATTTGGCGTGCGGGTTTGGTTCTGCCACCGCTTGGATCCGACCGTGGGCTTTGTCCACGCGGCCGTGGGAGACACGCGCTACGAGACTCCCGGACTCGATCGCGGCAACCCGATCGAGTACCCGAGCTGGGTATCCACAGGCGATGGCTCGTTGACTTCCATGGGTTTGAGCACCGTCGACGATGCCACGGGCATGGGCAACCTGCCCTATGGCTTCATGTGGGAGATTTCCGACACCGACGACATCTTCAACGGCGACCTGCGCCCCTACTTCCCCAAGCCCGGTAGTTGGTGGGAACCCCAAGGCAACGCGGTGATCAACGGGCCCACGGCCCTGATCTTCCTCGTGCAGTAGAGGGGGCGAAGGCGCGGGGCGATGCGCCCCGGGCCGAACGCTTCGCGAATCCAAGCGCGCCCAGCCTGCTTAGGCTGGGCGCGTTTTTTGGTGCTGGGCGAAGGTCGCCCAACTTGTGCTGTGGGCCACCTGCAGGCAGCGATCAGTCGCTCGCGCCTTCCGCGGCGGCCAGAAACGTCCGGCGCGTGAACACCGCCACCATTTCGCGGCGCCAGTCCTCGTCGCCGGGGATGTTCGCCATGGGCCGACATTGGCGGCGGGCGGCCTCGGCCAGGGGAACGAGCGCCTGCTCGAAATCCGCGCTCCCTGGGCGCAGACCCAGGAGCGCTTCGTGCACGCCTTTGATGCGCACAGGGCGCGCCACCAACGCCACGACGACTTGGTCGGCGTGTTCCACCAACCCCTGGTCATCGAGGTCCAGGCGCACGGCCATGCCCAGCAAGGGGAAGTCGATCGATCCCCGATCGCGCAGCTTGCCATAGGCGCCGAGGTGACCTGCCGGGGTGGCCGGGATTTCGATGCGCGTCAGGATCTCGCCACCCTCGGTGCGCTTGTTGTTGGCGCCATCGGAGTGCCACAGTTCGTCGATCGCGATCGTCCGCGCCTGGCCCAGGCGCTCGAATCGCAGGCTGGCGCCCAGGGTCGTGAGCGCGGGCACCGAATCGTTGGAAGCGGCCGCCACGCAGCGTTTGCCGCCTGCGACCACATGGCACACGGTTCCGTCCTTCTTCAGGCAGAAGCCCAGGGCCTGCCGCCAAAAGTGGGTTTGGTTGTACCACTGGCAACGGGTGTCGAGCATCACATTGCCACCCAAGGTGCCCATGCTGCGCAGTTGGGGTCCAGCCACCAACCCCGCGGCTTGGGCCAAGGCCGGAGCACGCCGGCGGACTTCGGGGTGATCGGCCACGTCCGCCAGGGGGGTCATGGCCCCGATCGACAACCCGCCCTCGGAGGTGACTTGGACGCCTCGCAATTCCTCGATGCCCGCGAGCGATACCAACATGCGCGGCTCGAACAATCCGTGCTTCATATTGGGCAGCAGATCGGTTCCACCGGCCAAGACCATCGCGTCGGGTCCGTGCTCTGCCAGCGCTGCCAGGGCACCGTACAGCGAGCTCGGCTCGATGAGTTCAAACTGGGGTAGGCGTAGCATCAGACCGCCGGGGTGGAGGAAGTGGAGGTGGAAACCGAAGCATCGGCCGCTTCTCGTGCGCGTTTTTCGCGCAGGGCGGCCAATACCTTGGCAGGGGTGAAAGGCAGATGCCGCAGGCGGATGCCGCAAGCGTCGAAGATCGCGTTTGAGAGCGCCGGGATGGCGCTGTGCAGGGGGCCCTCGCCCGCTTCCTTGGCCCCGTAGGGCCCCTCGGGATCGACGCTTTCGACGATCAAGGCTTCGATCTCGGGCGTGTCGATCGTGGTGGGCATGCGGTAGTCGAGCAGGCTGGGTCCCGCGTGCAGACCGAAGCGGTTCATGTCGTGGTTCTCGAGCAAGGCCTCAGCGATCCCCATGTACACCGATCCCTCGATCTGGCCAGCCACCAGCATGGGGTTGAGCGCTCGGCCGCAATCGTGGGCGCACCAAACCTTGGGCACCCGGATGCGTCCGGTTTCTTCGTCGACTTCGACTTCGACGATGTGCGCGGTGAACGAATAGGCAGGCGATGCACCGATCGTTCCCCCGCGGTAGTCGCCGCCCAGGGTGGGGGTGTTGTACGAGCCGGTGGAGCCGAGCGTGTCGAAGCGGGCTTCGGCCAATTGGAACGCCTCGCGGCTCGGGACGTGCCGTTCGGGATCTTCCAAGTCTACGGCAAAGCCGCCCACCAAACGCACGCGCTGCTCGGGCACTTCCCACTTCTCTGCCAGGGCTTGCACCACGAGCTTGCGTAGCTTGCGCGCCGCATCGATGGCCGCGTTGCCGACCATGAAGGTCACCCGCGAGGAGTAGGCACCCAGGTCGACTGGGCACAGATCGGTATCGGCCGCAATCACGCGCACCGCGTCGAGCTCCAAACCCAGTTCTTCGGCCACCAGGTAGGCCACCACCGAATTCGAGCCTTGCCCGATGTCGTTGCCCCCGGTGAACACCATCACCAGCCCGCTGCGATCCACTTTGAGCTGGATGCCGGCCTGGGGCATGTCGTTGGGGTAGATCGGGTAGTTGGTGCCCGAAATGTACATCGATCCCGCCACGCCGAGCCCGCGACCGCTGGGCAGCTTGCCATGGCGCTCTTTCCAGGCCGATGCCCGCTCGACCTTGTCGAGGCACTCGAGGAAGCCGTTGGAGGTGATGCGCTGGCCGTTGACGGTTTGGGTGTGTTCGCCCAGGTAGTTGCGCCTGCGAATCTCGATTGGGTCGATGCCCAACTTCTCGGCCACTTCATCGAGCTGGACTTCGAAGGCAAAACGCGGCTGGACGCTGCCGTGCCCGCGTTTGGGGCCACAGGGCGGTTTGTTGGTGAAGACCCGCGTGGAATCGAAGCGGTAGGCCGGGAAGGCGTAGGGGCCCGTCAAGAGCTGGCCCGAATAGTAGGTCGTGACCAAGCCAAACGAGGAATACGACCCGCCGTCGATCAGGATCTTGGCGTCGACCGCGCGAACCTTGCCGTCCTTGTCGGCAGCGGTCTTGTAGTGCATCTGCATCGGATGCCGACCGCGGTGGGCGTAGAACACCTCTTCGCGCGTCCACAGCATCTTGACCGGGCGGCCGGTCATCTGCGCCATCTTGGCGGTTACGAATTCGAGCGCGAAGGGGTCGGACTTGCCGCCGAAGGCGCCGCCGAGGCTCGGTTGGATGACGCGGATGCGGTGCGCCGGCAAGTCGAGCACGTGGGCCAACGCACGGTGCACGTAGTGGGTGATCTGGGTCGAGGACCACAGGGTCAAGAGTCCTTGGGCATCGACCTGGGCGACGGCGCAGTGGGGCTCGATGGCGCCGTGGGTCGAGCCGTGGAAGGAGTAGTCGCCTTCGACCACCAAATCTGCGCTCTCGAGGGCTTCGTCCACGTCGCCGAAGGCCAGGTCGACCTGCTTGGACACGTTGTTGCCGCGTTTGTTGGCGTGGATGGTGGGCTCACCCCGCTCGAGCGCTTCGCGCGGGTCGAGGTAGGCATGGAGCAACTCGTATTCGACCTCGATCGCGTTCAGCGCCAGGTTGGCGGTATCCTCGTCGACCGCCGCCACGGCGGCCACCGGGTCCCCGATGAAGCGCACCTTGTCCACCGCCAAGGCGGTTTCGTCCATGGTCCACGGGATCACCCCGTAGCGCGTGGGCAAGTCGGCTCCGGTGATCACCGCGTGCACGCCCGGGATGGCGCGGGCCTTTTGGGTGTCGATCGAAACGATGTTCGCGTGGGCGTGGGGGCTGCGCAGCAACTTGGCGTGCAGCATCCCTGGCAGCTGGATGTCGTCGGTGTAGATCGCCTGGCCCGTGGCTTTGGCCATGCCATCCACCTTGCGGTGGGGCTTGCCCACCACTTGGAATGCATCGCCCCAGGGGGCTTGAGGTCCGTGTTGGTCGCGCGCGGCCATCGTGGGGCTCCTGGCTAGGATTGGGGTTCTTGGCCTTGGAGCTCGCGGTCCCGGGCCCAGGCGGGCTGGGGGGCGGGCGCTCCGGTGGATTGGGCGATGGCGGTCTCGACGGCTTGCAGGATTTGGGTGTAACCCGTGCAGCGGCAGAGGTTGCCCGAGAGCGCCGCTTGGATTTGCTCGCGCGAGGGCTGGGGGTGCTGGTTCAACAGGGCGCGCGTGGAGAGCATCATGCCCGGCTGGCAGAAGCCGCACTGCAGCGCGCCGCAGGCGTCGAAGGCCTCTTGCACGGGGTCGGCACCGCTGCCTCCTCGGCTCTTGTGCAGGGGCATCAAGCCCTCGATCGTGGTGATCTCCTGGCCCTCCGCCCGGGCAGCCAGGGACAGGCAAGCCAGGATCGGCTTGCCACCCACGAGCACGGTGCAAGCACCACAGTCGCCCTTGTCGCAGCCTTGTTTGCTACCGGTCAGCTTGAGCCCATAGCGAAGGAGCTCGAGCAAAGTCCAGTGGGCCGGAGCGGCCGTCTCCACCGGATCGCCATTGAGTACAAATCGAATCACCCGCATCGCCCCATTGTCTGCTCGTGGCACCGGGAAGCAAGATCTGGTGCCCCAAACAGCCCCGCGAATCGGATCCGGAGGCCTGTGGACCCGTCGGGGCGCGGACTGCGCCGCAGCCTAGGACCCAGCGTGCCCGCGGATGCTCCACCCAGTGGTACACCCGGTCCTAGCGGGGAAGCTTGCGGGGAAACCTACGCTTCGAGTCGCGCAGGCAGGCGCTGCAAGTCCCGCAGGCAACGTTCGTGCATCTTGCGCGCGGCGGCCGGTTGGCGGCCGGTGACAAATCCGATGACCGGCCAGGACACCCCCAAAAGGCTACGCAGAACCAAAAGGGTCCGCCGTTTGCTGTCGAGCCTCCCCAGCGAGCGGCAAGCCGAGGCGAGCCGCTCCCGGCGTAGGTCCCGATCGCACGGCAGGTGCAGGGTCACCGCCGAATCGAGCAAGCCCTCGGGGGTTTGCAGCATCGAAGCCGGTAGCGCGGTGGCACGGCGCGGTCGGGTCCTGGGTTGCAGGTCGCGGACCAAGCGCAGGATGCGGTGGTGGACGATCCCACGCAGCCATGCTCCCCGCTCGGTCGGTGCCAGTTGTTTGCCCCGGGTCGTGATTTCGGTCCAGGCCGCGAGCCACGCGTCTTGCAAGAGGTCCTCCGGCTCGATCAAGGAGCGCAGTTGACGGCCCATGCGCCGCGCCGCGTAGGCCAAGAGCTCGCGGTATTCATCCGGGCTCCACAGGGACGATGGATCCAAGGATGGATTTGCTGGGTTCCGGGCCAAGTCCGCAGCAGCGGATGGATGCTGCGTCCATGGTGTAGGTGCAGGGGAGTAGGAAAGTGAAAACGAAGGGGCAGGGTCGTCCGGAGGAATCGACGGCATGGCAGATGCTGGGTCGGAAAACCGAGATCCAGGCCGGGCAGGACGGTGGACCGCTGGGGTTGAAGTGAATTGCAAGGAAGCGCCACCCGCCAAACACCGAAGCGTTCAGCCGGAGGTATCGAAAAGAAGCTCTTGGACGGGTAGAAGGAAGAGATGCCTTCATCCGGGTAGACTGGAAACCAGGGCTAGGTCGCAAGACCCGGACACGAGTTCCCTACTATTCCCTACTTCTCTACCGTGGCCTTCCGTGGGGCCTTCCGTGGGGCCTACCGTGGGGCCTACCGTGGGGCCTACCATTCGCTACCTAAAGAGCTCTTCCTACCTAAAGAGAACGACCGGGCGTGTTTTGGGGACACCAAACCCAAAAAAATCTAGATCTCCGCAGGGCTGGGGGTAAGCCCGGCCCGCGACGGTGGGGCGTGATGGGTGGCAGCCTTCGAACCCGACACCCGCTGTCTAGGCGGGCGCACCGCCGCTTCCACCGATGAGGACCGTCGCGATCCGCGTTATCTGCGGAATTCTGCGATCGTGCGCAGAACCAGCGGACCCAGTTCGGTCGCCTTCTTTTCGCCGATGCCTTTGATCGCGAGCAATTGCACGCGATCGACCGGCTGGTGCGCCGCCAAGGCAGCCAAGGTCCGATCGCTGAACAGGATGTAAGGGGGCACCCCCCGTTCGGCCGCTTCGCGGCGGCGCATGCTGCGTAGGGCTTCAAACAGTTTCTCGTCCACCGTGTGCCCGTCGTCCACCAATTCCTGGGTGGCGCTTTTGCGCGTGCTCGATTTGCTCGCGTGTACTTGGGGCCGGAAGAGTTCGATCGGAGCTTCGCCCTTCATGATCAACACACCCTGCTCGGTCAGTTGCAGCGTGGGGTAGGGACCCGGTGCCACGCTCAGGGCCCCGCTCGACACCAATTGGTCGACGAAGCTGCGCACGTCGCCGCGGGCCTGATCCTTGAGCAGGCCAAAGGTGGTGAGCCCATCGTGCCCAGCCTCGCGGATGCGCGCCGTATTGGCGCCGCGCAGCACGTCGGTCACGTGCGCTGCGCCATAGCGCTGCCCCACGCGCACCACGCACGATAAGATCTTTTGGGCGATCACACCCGGATCGTCGACCATCGACAACTCGCCCAGGCAGACATCGCAACAGCCGCATCCCTCGGGCTTGGCAGCGTAGTGGCCGCCGAAGTACTCGACCAGGAAGCGGTGCCGGCAGGTCGCGCTGCCCGCGAACGACCACAATTCGGTCAGCCGCTCCAGGCTTGCGTCCAATTCATCGCGCGCGTTCACCTGTCCCGCCAGTTCGGCCTCCTGGGTGCTGCGCTCCATCAGGCTACGCCAACCGTGGTAGTCCGAACCGCTGTAAAACAGCACGCATTCGGCCGGGAGACCGTCGCGTCCAGCCCGACCGGTCTCTTGACTGTATTGCTCGACGCCCTTGGGCAGACTGGCATGGATCACGAACCGCACATCGGGTCGGTCGATACCCATACCAAAGGCGACCGTGGCCACCACGATGTCGATGCGTTCGTTCTGGAAATCCTCTTGCACCTGCCGACGGCGGTCGGCATCGAGGCCCGCGTGGTAGGGTTGCACGCGCAGGCCCTTCTTCGCCAGGTCCATCGCAATGCCGTCCACGTCCTTGCGGCGCAGCGCATAAATGATGCCGGCAGCCCCCGGATGGCGTCCGAGTACGGCGAGGATCTGCTCGGTGAGTTGGGTGCGGGGCGCGATGCGGTAGGTGAGGTTGGGGCGGTCGAAGTTGCCGATCAACCGGTTGGCATCGCGCAGGCCGAGTTCGACGGCAATGTCCTCTTGGACCCGCGGGGTGGCGGTCGCGGTGAGCGCCAAAAGCGGCAAACTGCCCGCCCGTTGGCGCAATTCCCCAAGCATGCGGTACTCGGGCCGGAAGTCGTGGCCCCAGTGCGAAATGCAGTGGGCTTCGTCGACGGCGATCGCGGACAGCCCCCAATCGAGCAGGCGACCGAAGAAGCCATCCATCACCAGCCGCTCGGGCGAGCAGAACAACAGTTTCAGCCGGCCCTGGGCCAGGTCGGTCAACACCGCCTTGCGATCGGCGGCGTCCTGGGCGCTGGTCAGCATGCCAGCCGCGACCCCGTGGGCCACCAGGCTATCGCGCTGGTCCTTCATCAAGGCGATCAACGGGCTGACCACCAAGGTGAAGCCCGGGCGCACGAGGGCGGGGGCTTGGTAGCAAAGGCTCTTGCCGCCGCCCGTCGGAAGCACCACCAGGGTGTCGCGCCCGGCCAAGAACGAGCGCATGGCCTCTTCCTGCATGGGCCGCAGGCTGTCAAATCCCCAAACCGCCGCGATGGTGGGCTGGAGTTGGGTCAGCGCTGCCTCCCAATCGAAGGGTCCCGCTTCAAGCGAGGAGCTTGGCGTGCTGTTTCCCGGTACCCAATCGGCCTCCCCGTCGCCCCACAGGTCTTGGAGTTCCTCTCCAGTGAGGATCGGCGCCTCAGGCGTCGGGTCGTAGCCGGATTCGTAGCCGGGCTCGGTGTCCGGTTCGGTGTCGGGTTCGGTCGGATTCGGCACAGTCAGTCTCCCCTCAAAGACCGATTGGAACAGGCGCGGGTTGCACAATCCAAGGGAAACTCTTGCCTCTGGGCCCCGGACCGTCGAAGCGTGCCGAGGGGGGTCCCGGGGTTGGCTAGGAGCAGGGCGCCTGACCATTTCCTGCTGCAGGGGGACTCGCCGTGGCGGGAACCCAACGCCCGCCCAAGCGAACCGAGCCAGGGGTACCCGCCTTCCCAAACGGCGGCGAAGCACAAAATTCGGCTGCGCCAGAGCCGGTTCCAAAGCGCCCGTCGGGCTAGGATCCACCCATGCCGAGCGTGATCCTACCCGCCCACAATGAGGCCGAGCTCCTCGAGGTCAACCTGCGCTGCCTGCTGGCAGGCTTGCGCGACGACATCGAGGTTTGGGTCGCCTGCAACGGGTGCACCGACGACACGGCCGCGATCGCCCGGCGTTTCGCCCCGCGCGTGGGTGTGCTCGAGTTGGAAACCCCGAGCAAGGTGGCGGCGCTGAACGCGGCAGACCAGGTGACCCAAAGTTTTCCGCGCGTGTACCTCGACGCGGACGTGGAGGTGTCGGGGGATTCGATGAATCGGGTCGTGGGGGCCCTCGAGCGAGGGGCGATCGCGGCCGAACCATGGCCCCGCTTGGATACGCGCGGGGCCTCTTGGATCGTGCGCGCTTACTATGCGGCTTGGCAAGGTTTGCACGGGTCGCGGCCGGGTGCTGTGGGTTCGGGACTCTATGGGCTCTCCCAAGCTGGGCGCGCGCGTTTTGCGGAGTTTCCCGCTCTGATCGCCGACGATGGCTACGTGCGCGCACACTTTGGGCCCGGGGAAATCGAGTGGGTGGAAGGTGCTTCGTCGCGAGTCCGTACCCCCAAACGCCTCGCCGACTTGATCCGCATCAAGACCCGCAGTCGGCTGGGCAACCTCGAGCTGGAGGCCCGCCACCCCGAGCTGTGGGCGAAGAAGCGCGCCAGTGGGGGTGGGTTGGCCCACAAGGCCGGGGGGGTGCCGCTGCGCCTGTGGCCCGCGCTGTGCGTGTACTTCCCGCTGCAGTTGTGGATCCGCCGGCGGGCCCAGCGCTGGAGCGGTCGTCTGGGGCAATATCGCTGGGAACGGGACGCTTCCTCGCGCAGCGAACCCGGGCGGATGGCGTGATTGCAAAGGGAGGGTAAGCTGGGGCACCTCCACATGAAACCCAACCTGCTGATCCTGCCCTTGATCTTCAGTGCTTTGGCCTGCTCGCCCAAGCCCCCGCCGTTGGCCCAACCCCCGGCGGATTATTCGTCCGACCCCGATGTGCAAGCGCTGGTCGAGCGCATGCTATCGGATGCCCAAGCCAACCTGGGTTCGGCGACAGCCCGCCGATCCTTGGGGCTGGCCTACGCCGCCAATGACCTGTGGATTCCGGCTCGGGACTGCTTCCGCGCGGCTTTGGAGTTGGATCCGAAGGACCTTGAGTCGCGCTACCAATTGGCGGTCGCGTTCGGCGAAGCCGGGGACCTGCCGGCCAAAGTCCAAACCCTGGAGGCGTTGATTGCCGATCAGCCGGACTACTCTCCGGCGGTCTACCTGCTCGCGGTCGAGTACCTGGACCAAGGACAGCTGGATCGTGCGCAGCCGCTCTTCGAACGCGTGGCCAGGAACTTGCCCGAGATGCCGCACGGCCTCATGGGGCTCGGGGAATTGGCCTTGGCACGCGACGAGAGCGTGCAGGCGGCTCGACAATTGGAAAAGGCCTACCAGTTGGCTCCGATGGATACCTACATCGGTTTCCTCTTGGGGCAAGCCTATCTGGGCCAAGGACGCGAAAGCGAGGCTCAACCGTTGTTGGCCCTGGGCAGCACGCAAGGCCGGCCACGGCTCAACCCCAAGTCCACCGTGGAGATGCGGAGCTACCGGGTGAGTCGTTCGGCACGGCTGAGCGAGGCCGTAGCCTCGCTCAAGAAAAAGGACTACGCAGCGGCGGTATCCGTGCTCGAAGACCTGCACCGCAAGGACCCCAAGGACACCACCTGCTTGAACAACCTGGCCATCGCGTACTTGGGGACCAACCAGCCCGAGCGCGCCTTGCCCTTGGTCGACGAAGCTCTGGCGCTCAGCCCAGACCAATTCGAAAGCCACCTGAACCGTGCGGCCTGCGAATTGTCGCTGGCCCCCTTGCTGCAAGCCAAGGGGCAGGCCAGCGCGGCGCAAGCGGCGTTGCAAACGGCCTTGGAATCGGTCGAGGCGGGGCTTCGGTTGGCTCCCCAAAGCGCCAAGGGCTACTCGCTCCGCGGGCGCGTATTGGAGGCGCTAGGACGACCGGGCGATGCCGTTGCCGCGTTCCTGCGCGCCATCGACTTGGGTGCGACCGAGGAAGAGATGTACATCCACCTCATCCGCGTCATGGTGCCCACCCAGGGGCTTGCTGAGGCCATTCGCATGCTGGGCGAAGGCATTGCCCAGCCCGGCCCACGCCTCGATTTGCGCTATCAAGAGTGCGGCATGTTGCTCCAGGATGGGCAAGGCGCGCTGGCCCGCGAACGCCAGCGCGCGATGGCGGCTCTGGCGCCCCAGGATCCGCGCACGCTTAAGATGGACAACATCCTGCGCAAGGCGGGCTTTTGATGCGCATGCAAGCGTTGCACCGGGAGTTCGGGCCGGGGGGGTCGACAGGGATGCCGGGGCTTTTCGCCCTGGCCTTGCTGGGCGCGTGCGGATCGAAGGAGTTGCCCGGCGAGGCGAACCCCGCCAAGGCTCCCCCGCCTCCGGCTGCGGTGGGTACTCCCAGCTCCGACGTTGCGTCGGTGTGGTTTGAAGAAGTCGCGGCGGCCTCCGGGGTGGATTTCGTCCATACCTTCGGTCCCCAACGTTTCTGGATCCCCGAGGTCACCGGCTCGGGGGTGGGATTGTTTGACTACGACGGCGACGGGGATCTGGATCTGTACGCGTTGCAAGGCAGCGACCTATTGGCGGAAGCGCCCACGGGTCCGGGCAACCGCTTGTTTGCGGGCAACGGGGACGGGACTTTTGAGGACGTCACCGCCAAAGCGGGGGTCGGCGACCAAGGCTTTGGCATGGGCTGTGCCGTGGGCGACTACGACCGCGATGGAGACTTGGACCTCTACGTGACCAACGTGGGGCCCAACGTGCTCTACCGGAATCGGGGCGATGGCACCTTTGAGAACGTCACCGAAGCCAGCGCCACCGGGCTAAGCGATTGGAGCACGGCCGCTAGCTTTGTCGATTTCGACGGCGATGGCTGGCTCGATTTGTTCGTGGTCAACTACCTGCGATGGTCGCCAGCAAATGAAACCGAATGCCTCGACGCCAGCGGCAATCGAACCTATTGCCATCCCAATCGCTATGCGGGTCCGGCGCGCGATACGCTTCTGCGCAATCGTGGCGACGGGACCTTTGAAGACGTGAGCGCCGCCAAGGGGTTGCACACGATTTTCGGGAACGGGCTGGGGCTGGTTTGGGGCCAACTGGATGACATGCCCGGGATCGATTTCTACGTGGCCAACGACGGCATGGCGAACCAGCTTTGGTCGGGACGGACTAGCGGCCCAATGGAGGAGCGCGCGCGGCTCGCCGGTTGTGCTTTGAGCGGCAATGGCCAAGCCGAGGCGGGCATGGGGGTGTGCCTGGAGGACCTCAATCGCGATGGGATTTGGGATCTCTTGGTGACCCACCTGGCGGGGGAAACCAACACCTTCTACATGGGTGGCCGGCGGGGCTTCAAGGACGGCACGGGGCGTTCGGGGACGGCGGCTTCGAGCCGCGCCTTCACCGGGTTTGGGGTGGGTTTGGCCGATTTCGATCAAGACGGTTGGCCCGACTTGTACGTGGCCAATGGTCGCGTCGCGATGGGGACTCCGACCTACTCGAAAGAACGACCGTTGGCCGAGCCCGACCAGGTCTTCCGGGGATTGCCGGGCGGACAATTCGAGGAACACTCGCCGCGCGGGGGAACCGACCCCGAGATCCTCAGCGTCTCGCGCGGGGCGGCCTTCGGGGACCTCGACGGGGATGGCGACGTGGACGTGGTCATCAACGACAACGGTGGTCCCCTGCGCATCCTGCGCAACGTGGCCCCCAAGAAGGGGCATTGGGCGCTCCTCGACGTACGCGAAACCGATGGCCAAGCGGCCGTGGGAGCACGTCTCGAGATCCAAGTCGGCACGGCACACATCCTGCGGCAAGTCCAACGGACTTACTCGTTCTGCGCCCAAAACGATCCGAGGGTGCACCTGGGGACGGGGCTGGCCACGGCGATCGAACGGGTCACCGTGACGTGGCTCGATGGCACGCAATCCGAGTTTGGACCCTTGCCCGTCGATCAGATCAGCAAGCTCCAGCGACCCGATCCAAAGTAGCGCGCCGTCACTCGCTCCAATTGCCGTAGGGCTTGCCTTCGGCGTCGAAGGTGCGCGCCTTGCGCGAGTTGTAGACCGAAACGAAGTAGGTGCAGCGCCGGCACACGTCGGGGTAGTCACCCGTTTCGTGGCGTTCGATCAGCGCCGAAATCTCGCTGCCCGCCCAGATCTTGGAGAGGGGCTTTTCGTGCACGTCGCCCACGATCAATTCGGCTTCCACATCGCGGCAGGCGCAGGCATTGACGCGGCCGTCGGCCAGCACCACCGGTTTGGTGAACAGGAGTTCGCAGGCGCCGCGCTTGTAGGGCATCGAACGGGGCGCGAGTCCCACCGCCGTGAGCGCATCGGGTTGGATCTTGCCCGCCCACGAGTCGTAGTCGGGCATGCCCGCGATCTCGACCAAGCCGCGATCGCGGTAGCTCTTGAGGGTCTTCCAAAGCGGCCCCTGGCAAGCGGATTCGGGGCAGCGCAAGGCCAGGGTGAACGGGATCTTGGAGCCGCTGGCTTCCTTAAGCTCGAGGAAGCCCAACACCGCGTCGCGCGCCTCGTCGAACTTCTTGACGCCCATGATGCGGTTCCAGGTGGGGGCATCGAAACCGCCCCAGGACACGTGTACGTGCAGTTTGTCGGCGTACGGCAAGAGTCGCTCGACCTTGGCGCGATCCATCAGGATGGCGTTGGTGTAGAAGCCGATCTGCTGGATTTCTGGGCGCTGGTGGAGGTCCGCCAGCCGCTCGAACAGGAATTTGTCGACAAACGGGTCCCCGACGATGGGGGTCAGCGAAACCGCCCGACCACCCATGGCCACGTAGTCGTCGACCACCGCGCGGAAGTCCTCGAGCGGCATCACCTTCTTGCGACGCTCCATCATGGGGTAGGCGCAGAACACGCACTCGGCGTTGCAAATGTTGGTGCCCTCGATGTGCAACCCGCGCGGCAGGGGGCGCAGGGCTTCCAATCGTTCGCGCACCGCTCGCCGCCGGAAGCGGAAGTGGTACTCGGTGTTGACCGCGTCGGCGAGGTAGCGCAGCCCGCGCTTCCAAGCAGCCGGTACCCGCGCTTTGATGTTCGATGCCAAACCCATGGCCGCCCATCCTAACCCGCGAGCGTCGTTCCTTCTCGCTGGGTGGGCAAAGGGACCAAAAGGCGACCCTTGGGCTCCCGAATTCGCGCCCTTGGGGCCCCACTGAGGGGATTCCCTTGGGGGATTCCGTTGGGGGATTCCGTCTGGGATATTCCCTCGCCACCGGCGGGCTCCGGCGCCTACTCCATGTGCTGGGCCAGGAACAGGAAGACGGTCTTCGCCAGCTTCTTGTCCTCAAGCACCTTTTCCGCCGGGGAGCTCAGGCAAGAGACCTCGCAGCTGGGTTCGGCGACGTTTTTGGGGGTACAGGCCTCTTGGACCTGGGCCATCTCCTTTTTGCCGCCCTTGCCGCACACGAGCAGGGTGGGGATGCCGTCGAGCTCGGTCAGGCTCTTGGTGAGATCGAAGTCGTAGACTTTCTTGGCGGGCTCGATCAGCACGGTCGCCAGGGTGTTGTGGTTGCGGAGCGCCTGCTCGATCGCAAGCGAGCAGCCCTTGCCGTGGCCAATCACGATCAGCTTCGAGCGGTGCAATTCCTTGCGCCCGGCCAAGAACTCCGCTCCGGCTTGGACGTCCTTCGAAGCAAAGGCCCAAATGGCCTTCTGTTGCTTCTCGTCGGAGTCCTTCCAGTTGTAATCGGGTTTGGCGTTGGCCCCGTGGGCGCGCAACTCGAGCAGCAGGACACCCAACCCCTTGGAGGCCAGGGTTTCGGCCAAATCGCGCAAGTCGTCGGTGGTGCGGCCCTGGTCGTGGACCAACAGCACGCCGGGGACCAGCTCGTCCTTGACCCCCATCGGCGCGTAGTAATCCGCCGAAAGTTCGGTCTTGTCGTCGGCTTTGAGGGTGATGGGCAGGGGTTGCGGTTTGCCCAAGGGTGCCACGACGGGGGTCGCCGGGACGACGCAGGGGGCGGCAGCAGGGGCGGGGCCGGGGAGGGCCAGCAACGATGCGAAGGCGAGGGGGGCGAAGCCTAGCAGCATAGGGGGGAGGAGACGGTCGAAGATCGGGCGTGCGGGGGCAGGCAGAGCCCGCCCGGTCATAGATCGGCGCTTCCCCGGCTGTGGTTGGCAGCCAAGGGCGCGCTGAGTTTAAGGAATGTTAGGCGCCGTTCAAGGTCCGGCCCCTTTCCTGACTCAAGCTTGGACTAACGAGCCCAGGCCCCGCAGTAACCGTATTTCCAGACGGGAAAACCGTCGTGGGTCGACCTCGAACGCCGGATCAGCCGAGCTCGAGCTGGCGCCGGGCGTCGATTTCGTCGCGGTTCATGGTGACCAGCGCCTCCTCCAGGCGGTCCGACAGGTCCCACTTGGGATCGTCGATCGCCCGCCGCAGGTTGCGCAAAAGCTGGATGGCCATGCGGAAGACCCGGCAGACGTCCCCGAGGGTGGCCTCGGTGGTTTCCTCCACGTCCTCGAGCGTGCCGCCGCCGTACCAGGCCATGACGGCCGGGGTGAGACCCCAATCGGGGCGCTTCATGCCGGGCTCGATGCCGTACTGGGCTTCCTTTTGGAAGGCGTCGCGCAGGGCGTTGCTGACCAGCCGCTGATCCTCTTGATAGGGGTTGCGGCTGCGGGTCGGGGCCCCGAAACGGCGCCTTTCTTCGAAGATCAGCGCCACCGCGGTCATGGCCAAGGACCGCGCCGAGAGGGCGTCGAGGGTGCCGTGGAAGATCAATTCGGTGGCTTGGATCTCGTAGCCGTTGATCTGCCGCGCGAGTCGCCCGCGCGGGGTGACCAGGTCGTTTTCGATGTAGCCGATGGCTTCGAGGAAGCTCAGGTGGCTCTCAACCAGCCGCCGCTGCTGACGCCGCTGGCGTTCCTGGACTTTTTTGTTCTTGTCGCGGGTCTGCCAGTAGTGGAACGACTTCTCCCAAGCCTCGAACAGCCGTTCGCGTCCGAGGTGTTCGATCAGGTGCAGCAGGCTGGCGTACGACAGCCGGAAACGGCTGGTGACCGGTTCGGGTTTGCCCGCGAACAGCCGCTCGAGCGGCGCTTCGATCAGGTCGCTGGGGCTTTGGATGCAGTACACAAAGCCCTTTTCATCGATGCCCTGGCGGCCGGCGCGACCCGCCATTTGCATGTAGTCGCGGGTGCGCAACCAGTCAAAGTTGACCCCGTCGTACTTCTTGAGCCCGTTGAACACCACGCTGCGCGCGGGCATGTTGATGCCCAAGGCAAAGGTTTCGGTGGTGAACAAGAGCTTGAGCAGTCCGTGGGTGAACATGCGCTCGACCAGTTCCTTGTGCACGGGCAGCATGCCGGCGTGGTGGTAGCCCACGCCCTCGCGGGCCATGGCCATGATCTCGCCACGCAGCATGCCGCGATTCAGCTGGAAGAGCTCGATCAATTCCTCTTGCAAGTCTTCCATGCGCCGCTGTTCCTCGCGCGAAAGCAGCCGGAACGAGTCGGTCAGCTTCTGGCAGCGGCGCGCCAAGCGTTCGCAATCCTTGCGGCTGAACGAAAACACGAGCGCCGGCAAGAGGTTCTTCTCGGCCAGCTCCAGGAGCAGCGAGGTCGGATCGGGCGGCGGAGAAAACACGCGCCCGCTGCGTCCCCCGCGGCGGTCGCGGCGCCCGCGCGGCTTGAACGACTTGCGCTTCTTCTGTTCCTGGACGATCTGCTCGGCGCGCTTGCGCTGGAAGTTGAGCTTGCTCGGGTCGAAAACGCCCGATTCCTCGGTCCAAACCCAGTGCGAAAGAGGCACCGGGCGGCTGGCTTCCTGCACGATCACGGTCTCTTGATCGCGGATTTCGGTCAACCAGTTGCCCAGCTCCAAAACGTTGGAAACCGTGGCCGAAAGGCAGATCAGGCGCACTTCGCGCGGCAAGAAGATCAGGCTCTCCTCCCACACGGTGCCGCGCTCGAGGTCGTCCATGTAGTGGATCTCGTCGAAGATCACGAACTCGACGCCCTGCAGCATGCCCGTGTTCTCAAAGATCGCGTTGCGCAGGATTTCGGTGGTCATGACCAAAACCTGGGCGTTGGGGTTGAGCGTCACGTCGCCGGTCATGATCCCCACGTCGATGTTGGGGTCAGCCTTGAAATCGCGGTACTTTTGGCTCGAAAGGGCCTTGATCGGGGAGGTGTAGATGCAGCGTTTGCCGCGCTGGACCGCATCTTCGATGGCGTACTCCGCGACCAGCGTCTTGCCCGCCCCCGTCGGCGCCGCCACGAGCACGTTGTGCCCTTGGCGCACCGCGTCGACCGATTGGATCTGGAAGGGCGAGAGCGTGAACTGCTTCCACTTGATGATGCGGCCCTTGGGGCCGTACTCGGTGGGGATCGGTGCGGCGGGCTCCGACGGGGCCTTGGTGGGGGCGGGAGCCTGCGGTTCGCGCTCGGTGCGCGCGCGTGCCTCGGCGCGCTCCGCGCGCGCTTGCGCCACCGATTCCTGCGCGGGGACGCGAGGCTCCTCGGGTTCGGACTGGGCGCGGCGGATCCGCGGGCGGCGTTCGCGCTTGGGATCGCCTTCGGGCTTGGGTTTGCCTTCCGAAAGGGGGCTTGCGCTCTGCGGGCTGGGCTGGGGGGCCTTGGGCTTGCCCGCCTGGGCGCGGGGCTTGCGGTTCGGCGCCGGGTCGGGGATGGCGCCGAAGGGCAGGGAATTCTTGTCTTGACGGGCGGGGGGCATGGAGAGTGCCGGAGGGCGTGCGCTCGGCGCACGGGGGATTGCTGCCTCCGGGAAAGTGCCCCAGGGACGGCGACTCTTCCTTGAGGCGCCCGCATGGGGTCTGGTATCTAAGCATTGGGGAGGGGCCATTGCCAAGGGCGCTGGTCCGTATCCCGCTTCCGAGTCCACCCATCCCCTGATTTCGCCCCCAAGAACCCGCTCCGGGCGGGGGCCTCCGTGACCCATGAACGAATCGGCCTACCCCAACGCCACGAACCTGCAGCGCCAACTGAGCTCGCTCAAGGTCATTTCTCGCCTGCTGGGCCACGAGTTGCACACCCAAACCGGGGGCAAGAGCATCACCCTTTCACGGGAAGAGGTGCTCGAGATCCAAACCAGCCTCGATCTGTACATCGAAGAAGCCACCCGCGCGGGCGGCGGCGCGGGTCGTTCGCAGACCACCTCGCTGGGCGACACCACCCTGGTTCCGACCCGCAACTAGCCCCGGGGCACCGCCCTGGCCCTTCGGGGTACCCGCTAGAATACGCCCATGGGGTTGCCCACTCGTTCCAAGCTTGGCCTCGGCCGGGCAAGCCGCACGGAAAGGGACGCGGCGGGGCGCCGGGGCGGGGTGCCCGCTTGGGTGCCCATGTTGCTGCTGGCGATTGGGTTTGTGTACGTCCTGCACGAGTTGCAGGATTCGGCCAAGCAGCACGGAGTGGGGCGCGTCGATACCACGCGCTACCGCATCCACACCGGGCCCTTGTATTTCGGGGATGCTTGGCGCAATCGCCTCGAACGCATCCTGCGGCGCACCGAATCGATCGACCTGGCCGACACGGCCGCGATCGAACAAATCGTCGACGAGCTCAAGACGCTGTCGTTTGTCGAAGACGTTCGGCCCCCCGAAGTCCACTGGCCCGATGGCTTGATCTTCGACATCCAGCTGCGCGAGCCCGCCGCGTGCATTCGGGTGGGGGATGACTTCCTACCGGTGGCGGACGATGGGGTCGTGTTGGCAGGCTACTCCTATGCTCCGCACGAAATCTACGGTGCATGGTTGCCCATCCTTGGGCCCACCGAACGCCTCGTGCCTACGGGTCCTCCCGGTCCTGGCGACCGCATCGAGGATCCCGCTTTGCTCGACGCGCTGAAAGTCGCGGGTTCGATGCAGCGCAACTTGGTGCCCTCCGAGCAGAAGCTGCTGGGCCGCATCGTGATCGACGCGAGCAGCCCCAATGCCCCCGATGGCTTGCCTGGGGGCGTGCACATCGACCTTGAGGGCAAGCGCCGCATTCTGTTTGGCCGCGTCCCGGGCAGCGGGGATCCGGGCGAGTTGCCGGTGCAAACCAAGTGGCGCGCGATCGTGGATGCCTTCGACCCCGAGGGGGGCGAGCCCACCTGGGATTTGCTCGATGTGCGCTTCGATGTTCCGGTGATCCACTACCGACCCGAGAAGGGCGACGGGTCCTGAACGGGGCTCGGGGCGGTCACAAAACGGGCCTTGCCCAAGGGCTTGGTGGGTTCGAGCGGGACGAACCCAAGGGCGCTGACTCCGGCCCAGTGGAACCAACCGTTCGAGCCTAAGGCACGCCGCTTGTGCCCGGAAGGGCCCGTGAGGGCACCCGAACGGGGCCAAACTGCGTATCCCCGCAAATTCTTCGGAGATAGTTCGGGGTTGGGCACCAGGAAAAACGAGTGGCCTTCCATGAAGGTAGGGATGCAGAACTGCCCCCTTGAGGGAGGCCGAATCTCCTTGATTTGGCCTCCACCACCAATGCGCGCGGATTTCTTGCGCATTTCGAAACGTCGTGCTTCATTTCATCTGATGGATCCCCAAGAACCTTAAGACCCTCCTACCGAGCCATGCCCGGACTCGGCCCCGTTGGGGTCGGGGGCAAGTGCCGGGTCGGGGCCGGGTCTCGCCCCAAGGCCAGTCGAAGCGAGCACCGTTCCGGAAGAGGGCCTGAAAGCGCTCTTCGTGGAACTGTTCCACGAGCTGCACCTTCAAGCGCGGCGGTCGATGGACCGCGTGGGGCGCGCCAATACCTTGCAGCCCACCGCGCTGATCGGAGAGGCGTACCTGCGCATGCGCCGTACGGGGCAATCCGGTTGGGAGGATCGCCACCATTTCCTCATGAGCGCCTCACGGGTGATGCGCGCGGTGCTCGTCGACCACTTCCGGGCAAACCATACCGTCAAGCGCGAAAAGGAACGCGAATGGATCGATCTTGATCAGATCACCGAGGCCTACAACGAGAACGGAATCGATCTCGAACGGCTCGACCTCGTGCTCACCGAGTTGGAGCGCACCCAGCCGGACATGGCGCGCGCCATCCAGTTGCGGTTCTTTGGCGGGGTAGAAATGAGCGAGATCGCCAGCATCCTGGGAGTCAGCCTGCGTGCGCTCGAGGGTCGCTGGTACACCGTGCGGGCCTGGTTGCGGGGGCAACTCAGCTAGCCATGTCCGATTCGCTCAACTGGGACGAGCTGTATCGCATCGTCGAAGAAGCGCGGGGGCTCGCCGAAGCAGATCGCGAAGCCTTTGTGCTGCGCGAATGTGGGGAGGACCGCGCGCTGTTGGAAGCGGTCCAACAGGTCCTGGGAACCGAAGTGGAGGGCAACTTCATGGAACCCCCCAACTACGACGCAACCAGCGCGTTTGGGGGCGGACTGGAAGGGCGTCAATTGGGCGAATTCCTGCTCCTCAAGGAAATCGAGCGAGGCGGGATGGGGGTGGTCTACGAAGGGGTCCAGCGTGGCCTCAACCGTCCGGTCGCGGTCAAGATCTTGCCCCAAATCCAACGCTCGAACTCCGCCGCTTTCGAACGCTTCCAGCGCGAAGCGACCGCAGCTTCGAAGGTGCAGCACCCCCACGCGGTTCCGGTCCTGGCAGCGGGGGATACCGAGGGCATCGCGTGGTTTGCTATGCCCCTGATCGAGGGCCACGACCTAGGCAGCGAACTCGCGGCTCAGCGCAGCGACTCCAAGCAAGCGATTTGGCCAGCCTTTGAGCACTCGAATTACATAGCCCAGGTGGTCGAACAGATCGCGGGGGTGGCCGACGCGCTGCACCACATTCACTCGCAGGGGATCATCCACCGCGACATCAAGCCACGCAACTTACTTTTGAATCGCAACGGGCAGTTGCTGATCGTGGACTTTGGTTTGGCCCGATTGACCGACCTCGAAGCGATCACCGATCCGGAAGCGGTTCAGGGCACGCCGTACTACATGAGCCCCGAACAGGCGCGCGCGCTCAAGTTCCCGATCGACCACCGCACCGACGTGTACTCGCTGTGTGTGGTCTTGTTCGAGCTATTGTGCCTGCGACGTCCCTTCGAAGGCGACAGCATGGATGCCGTGATTGGCAACATCGCCTCGGGGACGCATGTTTCGCTGCGCAAGGCGAACCCACGGGTTCCCCGTGACCTCGTGACCATTTGCGAGAAGGGCATGGCGCTGCAACCCAGCAAGCGCTATGCGAGTGCCAAGAACTTGGCCGAGGACTTGAATCGCTTCTTGCGGCTGGAAGCGATCCAAGCCAAGCCCGCGCCCCTGGCCGAGCGCGTCTACCGTCGCTTGCGAGCCCACCGGCGCAAGGTGGTGGCCGGTTTGGTGCTGCTGGGCTTAGCCCTCGGATGGAGCGGTGCTAGCTATTGGCAGGCGAAGAAGGCGCGCGAAATGGAATGGAAAGCGGGTCTCGAAGCGGTGCTCCAGGACCGTCCTTCCGAGCACGACCTCCGGCGAGCGGGAGAAATTCTGGCTCACATGGAAGCCATGAATTCGGTGCCCAGTGGACTGATCGACCTGAAGCGATCGGCGCAAGCTGCTTGGGAAGCCGAGCGGGATCGGCGCACCACCCAGATCAAGGAACTGTACCAGGAGGGCAGTGGGGGAGAGCCCTATCAGGTACGAGACAGATTCGTCCGGCTTTCCAGGCAAATCGGCCCTCTCTTGAAGGGCCTGTTGCTCGCACAGAAGTCGGCCGCTGCCTTCCCGGGAGTCGAGTCGGTGGAGCAGGCGGCGGGGATCGAAGCGATCTATGCGCGTGTTTCGATCTTCGTGGATTCCACGTCGGATCCGGCAGCGCTCGGCTCGCCGGCCGTGGCTTATGCCACTTCCATGGATCCGCTCAGCGGGCTGTACGAGGAATCCATTGCGTTGGGGCCCCTGCCCATCGAGGGGCTTCCCATCCGCCCCGGCGAGTGGCGCTTCTGCGTCGATGTTCCTGGAGTCGGGTTCGGCGAGTACGACCGCAGCATCACCTGGGAAACCGTGGACTTCGAGATCCAAGCACGCATTCTACCGTCAGAAACGGTTCACGCGGGAATGGTGGAAATCCAACCGCTTCGGGGTCGCTTTCCGAGCACCGATCCGGCGACCGGGAAACCGGCGGAAACCGTGTCGTACCCTGATGGCGACATTCTGATGGCGGACTATTGGGTGGACGAAGCCGCGCTTTCCAACGAGGAGTATTGGACCTACATGCAGGCAACGGGCGCCCAGGCGCCCATGTCTTGGCGGCGCTGTTTTGACGACGGTGTGTTTCCGGGGGACTGGCGAGCCCTTCCGGTAGAAGAAGTGGGAGACCGCTGGCTGCAATTGCCGGTCACCGGGTTGAGTATCTTCCAAGCGCAAGCCTGCGCGGAATACTACGGCAAGCGGCTCTTGGGGCACTATGAGCAGGAATACGCAGGCCGCGGCCCGGAGATGCTGCTTCTGCCGTGGGGCGTTGGCGATCCGCCCGAGGGCATGTTCGCCAACGTGGGGGTGCCGAAGGATCCCGACGCCAAGCACGACAGGGAAAAGTACCGTCAGGTACTGAGTCACCTTGTTCCGGTTCGAGAGCCCGGATATCGCCACCCACCGTTCGATTTGTTTCACACCTGGGGCAACATCCGATACTTCACGTGGGCTCCGGTGGTGATTCAGTTCGCCAGCCGGATCCAACCTCAGCCGGGCACGCGGCTCACGTTTGGTGCGGGCTTCCAGTCAACCAAAGCGGATTTTTCTGAAGCCGACCACGGCACAGCAGATCTCTCGGAATCTTACTGGTACCCGGGGCACGGCTTCCGCTGTGGAAAATCTTCCAAGCCTCAGATCTCCCTAAAGAGTCAATAAGACTCACCCAACCAACATGAGCAACTACAACATCCACAGTGTCATCGAGAGCTTTCCCAGCTCGAATCCCGGAGGCAACTCCACCGCCTACAAAGGGATTGCTGTAACCCTAGCCCAACTCCAAGCCTTGGATGGAGCGCTCAAGGGGGGGACGGTTTCCGGTTCCGACTTTGAAGCGGCCAGCACCCAGTTGGCTTTGCAGGTCAAGAACAAGTGGCAAGTCGTCTATGGTTCGAGTGGGGATGCGGTGGGTGACCCTTCGAAACGGACCCAAGGCGATCCCGTGCTGTGGGAGGTGGCCAGCACGGATTTCTATTACGCCCATCCAGCCGTGACCTCGGGCGGCGAGACGAGCATCGCCTACGTCGCAGACACTCCCTCCTCGGGCTACGACACGGTGATCAACATCTACATCAAGACGGACGGGGCCTAGCTCTGATTCGATCGGAACTTCGCAGCCTGCCCATTGGAACCCACCAGAAAGTGGCCTAGCACCCTCGTCGCCAGCACCCAGCTCGGCGACCAGGGGCCCACCATCCAAACCTTCGCGGTCTTTCCTTCGGGGGTCGTTCCCGATGCGGAGGCCGATCTACCAGCTTCCATCCGAATCACGATCCTAGGTCCGGTGCTGATGCCGATCCTGCGCCGGGGTGTGGAGCCGATTCCGATGCGCCGGGTGGGGCCCAACGAATGGGAGTTCTCGCTGTCCAAGGTCGTGTCTGGTTCCGACTTGCTCGACTTCCGAATCGATATTCCCTGCGACCCGGATTTCCCGCTCTGCGCCGACCAGATCCAAGTGTCTTGGCTGCCGTCGAACCGGTACCCGCCGATTTTTGATGCGTTCGCCGGATTCCACGTGCGGAGAAACCGGGCCGCACACGAGGCAATCGGTCAGAGACCGGGAACCTTTGGGGACTACCAGCGAATCGCTCGCCATGTGTTTCCCGAAATCGATCTGTTGTTTCTGTTTCGCGCATTGGAACCATGGGACGGGGCGCCGGAGCAAACCAAGGCCAAGATCCTCGACCACTTTCGTGGGCACAAATCCCCCGAAGTCTTCGCCCAGGTCCTCGACGCGTTTCCCGATGCGGATGGCATGAACCAGGTGGTCTTGGCCCTCAAGTTGCGCTCGGAGAGCCGGCTCAAGGCTTGGGCGCAAGGCCGAGAGCCCGCTCCATTGGGCGCATGGGCCGACGTGAAACTCACCGAGCAGCAAGCCCTGCTCCTGGCCAAGTCGATCGCCTCGATCTTCCTACAGCATTGCCGACTAGGCCCGGACCAGCGACTCGACGTAGGGCTCGCGCGTCGAGTCGTCCTGATGTTCGCCAGCGGACTGGCACGCATGGGCGACGACGCCACCTTCGACCAAGGCGGCGCGCATTTTGGCGAAGCCTTCAACGCCGAACCCAACAGCGCCCAATTCCGCGCCTTTGCTGAAGTTGCCGACCTGTTCCGCAAGCACCTTGCAGCCCGGCTGGATTCCGAGGAGCAATCGGTTTGGGACGCAATCTTCCCTGCCCTGGTGCTGGGCATCGAGCTCTTCGCGCGCGCCTACGAACCTTACCCCGTGGACTCGGAGAACTGCGACAACGAAGCCAATCCAGGGGTCTTGCAACGCATCCTTGAGAACGGTCGCGACCCTAGGCCCGATCCCGAACTGCTGGAGCGCGCCCTCCGCCGCGTCGGCTACTTCGCCGGCGAAGACGAGCACTTCCGGCCCCAGCACGGCATCGAGCCCTTTTGGGGTGCGTTGCTGTGGAACCTCAAGCTGCGCAAGTCGACCGGAGTCTTGCCGTCGGTAGAGCATTGGAATCCCGTCGCTCCGTAGGTTCCTCCGGATGGATTTCCGTTGTTGGAAACGGGGTGGTGGTGCCGAAGCCTAAGAGATGCGCGGAGGAAAAGAGATGCGCGGAGGGATTCGATTCGAGGGCGGAAGCCTGCCAACCCCGGATCGGTATCGTTTGGGGGGCTTCGGACAAACCGCCTTGTCGAAGGCCCGATGCGCCCACTCGCGGCGGGTGTTCGCCTTCCGGCTTCGGCCCAACAACGAGTCGATTCCTCGTTGCAAAGCATGCGCTCTCGGAATTCCGCCTCCGGGGAAGCCTGTCCAATGTGCGAGTCCGCACAGGATCCGGCCCGTGTGGGGGGTGCGCGTCGCTTCGGGCCCAAATGGGTGCGATCCCGCACTCGCCCAGGCCAATCGAATCCCCTTACGGTGGTTGGTTTCCTGCCCGAACCCGTCCAAGAAGTGGTAGGTTCGTAGCCCGCGCGGGCCTGGCAACACACAACTGGCAACACACAACTGGTGGACAAACCGCTGGCTTCTGACTCGCTACGGATTGCACTCACACCGAATCTCACAATCCCATGGCAAACCGAACGAAACGAATGGCTAGCAATTGTTTGGGATGGATTGCGCTAGGCCTTGTTGCCGGCGTCACCACCACAGCAGGGTTGACGCAAAACCTTCAAGGCGAAGCGCGAGCGTTTCATCCGGAGCCTGCACCCTTTGCGACTCGTTATGGGCACACCGTTGCGACGCAAAGTGATTGGATGGCTGTTGCAGATCCTTCGGGGCAAGATCCTGCAATGTCGCCCTTGCCTTGGAGGTCAGGGTTCGTGGAGATGTACCACCGAACTTCCTCCGGATGGCAGATCGCTCAATTGCTGACGGACCCGGAAGGAGCGTTGGGGCACTTTGGTGAGAGCGTGGCCATTGAAGGCAACGTTTTGGTCGTAGCACAGCCTTATTATGGCTACGTCCCCGGAGTGACAGGTCCGATCGGGCGCTTGGTGGTGTTCGACGGGTGGGTGGGCGGTGGCAGTTTCACGGTACTTGCGCGGCTGGCGCATACCGTCGAGCACTTCGCTGTTCGGCCAAGTCTTGGACTTCGATGAGACTGGATCGTGGTGGGATTTCCGAAACCGACTCCCCCAGACCATCGAATACGCCGGGGCCGTGCTCTGCTACCAGCGCCAGCCCGATGGATCTGGGCGTTTGCCAGCGCATCGCCCTCGCCCTCGTCGTCGATCCGGATCCGGGCTGGGATTTCTTCGGACAGGCAGTCGCGGTCAGGGCGATTTGCTGTGGTCACGGCCTACTGGATCGAATGGCCCCAACAGCGGCAGCGTTTGCCTATCGCTTGGTAGGCGGGCGGTGGGTTTGGAGCACCAGTTTGCTTGAACCCCGCAGGCCTGGTGACTGGGCGCTACTCATGCAGCACCGGTGGCGACCGACGGGAACCGGGTGGCGGTAGTCTCGGTATCCAACAGCGACAGCAGGAGCGCGCCGATCGTGGACAAGGTCTATGCGTTTGCCGATCGTCAGGGGCGGGAGCGTTGCTCGAAGACACGATCGCCGCCGGGGCCTATCAAAATCCTTCAGCCTTCCCGCGCTTTGGCTGCGCGATCGAGATGGAAAACAATTGGTGTGGGTCCGGAGCCAGGGCGAATGACCCCGCGCTGTCGTACCAGGGCAAATGCCACTTGTTCCACCGGCAGGCTACGGGTAGCTGGACCGAACAGGCGCAGATGCGGTACTCGGATCGTGACCCTACGTTCGCGGCTTATGGGGCATCCGCCAGGGGCCCGCGTTGCGGCCGACTTTGACAACAGGCGGCTGATGGCCTCCGCTTCCGACTACCGGCGGCGCTGGGGTGCGGGTGGGCAGGCGTCCGGACTGGCGGTCTGCGGCGGCGGCGCCTACCTGTTCGACCTCGAACTCGGCGACCATTTCTGCGCCGGGACCACGAGCTCCAGCGGTGCAGAAGGCGTGCTGGCAGTGATCGGTAGCCTCGAAGTAACCCTCAACCACCTACGCTTGCGCGCCACTTGCCGCCCGGCAGTTTGCCCTGTCTTGTACGGCCAGGAGAGCGCACGTGCCACTGCTTTTTCCGGTGTGGCGCGCTATGCATCCTAGGCAGGCCGGTCAGCAGCTCTTCGGTACTCACCCCGAGCGGCGGGCGGGTGCTGATGGGCTGCGGCTGGTGAAGCCGCGCCTCCTACCCGGCAGCACCTGGTCCTTCCAGGTCTGGCACCGCGACCGTGGGCGGAGCTTCGGTCACCGGGGACGACTTCAGCCGCCTGCGGGTGACGCTGGGTAATCCAGGTCACATTGAGCGTCACAATCCCGACCGCGCGAAGCTGCCTACATCTGCGGGTTTGTAGCTACTCACTTGTGCTCCGCTTTGGAATCTAGAGTTTGCTAGGATGAGAGTGGTACTAGTTGGCATGTTTGGCGGTAACAAAGATGAGGCAGCAATCGCTGGGCAGTGACTCAACCGCGGTGCGGAGCAATTTACGTATGTTCAACTCGTTTGGGACCCATTCCATACATCAGATATTCGAAGCATCTGAGCAGCCTCATGTTGGTTATGGCGGCTACCTTGGTAGCGTCCGCCACTGCACAGGGGTTTGCGAGGCGAAGCTGTTGTCTTGTTTCATCAGAGCCTGCGCCTGTTGCCAGATCCACTTCAGGGGCAAGATCCTGCGTCGCCCCCTTGCCTTGGAGGTCAGGGTTCGTGGCGCGCGAACCCTCCGGATGGCAGCTCGCTCAGTGCTGACGGACCGGAAGGAGCGTTGCAGGGCACTTTGGTGAGAGCGTGGCCATCAGAAACGCGTTTTGGTCAATAGCGCAGCCTACATAGCTACATCGCCGGGTTTCGGACCCAATCGATTTGGTGGTGTTCGATTTGGTGGGGAGCAGTGGCATCGCCAATACATTCGCGGCTTCAGCGCATGCACATCCTCCGTTCTCTTCGGATTGGTTTTGGGCATGGATGCAGACTGGATCGTGGTACAGGATTTCCAGGGGATGCAGATGCTCCCCGAACCATCAGATACGCCGGGCTGCAGCTCGCTACCAGCACCAGCCCGAAGATGGGTCCTGGGCGTTTACCCAGCGCATCGCCCTCCGCCCTCTCGTCGTCGATCCGGACCCAAGGCTGGGACTCATTCGGACAGGCAGTCGCGGTCCGGGGCGGTGCTGGTGATTTACAGCTTACTTCGGATCGGGCTAAAGCTACCCAGTGGTGCCGTTCGCCTATCGGCAGGTGGGCGGAGCGGCATTGGGTCTTGGAGCACCAGTTTGTGGTACAGGCCTGGTCAGTGGGCGGCGCTACTCGTACGGCGGCACCGCGGTGGCGACGACCGACGGGAACCAGGTGGCGGTGAACCCGGTATCAGCATAACGCGACAGCGGGATCGCGCCGATCGTGAACAAGTCTATGTGTTTGCCGATCAGGGGCGGGAGCTTGGGTGCTCGAAGACGATCACGCCGCCGGGAATGAATCAGAGCCCGTCTGCCTTTCGCGTTTGGCTGCTGATCGAGATGGAAGGCAATTGGATGTGGGTCGGGCAGGGCGGCAGCAATCTGGCAAAGTCAATCCGGGCAAGTGCCACCTCTTTAGAAAGCAGCCTACCGGCCCATGGATCAGGCAGGCGCAGATGCGAAACCGGATCGAGATCAACGTTTACGGCTTATGGGGCAGCAGGGGCGCGCGTTTGCGGCGACTTTGACAACAGGCAATTGATGGCGGCGAAAGCTCCTCAATATATGTGCCAGATCCGGGCGGGCGGTTTCCGGGGCAATCGCTGGCGCTGGCGCCACCTGTTTGACCTCGAGAACAAAGCGACCGTTTTTGCCCAGTTACGGGCACCAGCGGTGCAGAAGGCGTGCTGGCGGTGATCGGTAGCCTCGAGTAGCCCGCAACCACCTACGCTTGCACGCGCACCACTTGCCGCCCGGCGAGTTTGCCCTGTGCTTGTACGGCCAGGAGAGCGCACCCGTGCCGCTGTTCTCCGGTGGCGCGCTATGCATCCTAGGCGGGCCGGTCCAACGGCTCTTCCCGGTACTCACGAGCGGCAGCGGGGGCGAGGTGTATTGCGATGTGAACCTCTCGGCCCCAAGTGAAGCGGCCCGCCTCCTACCCGGCAGCACCTGGTCCTTCCAGGTCTGGCACCGCGACCACGTGGGCGGAGCTTCGGTCACCGGGACGACTTCGGCCATGCGGGTGACGCTGGAATGAGGTCGGAGTTGTCCTGGGGGCGACGTCGCGATGGGGAGCTCTTTGACCTCTCGGACTTCCGCGCGGGTAGGCCGTGGGCTTGCGCAGCTTCTGCGAGCCCCGTTCGCTGGGGCTTTGGGGCGTTCGGTGTGCGAGCCATCCTCGGCAACGAATCAGCCCCAGCCCGCGGGGGTCGCGGAGCTGGGGCTGATTCGAGGGGGCGCTGGATCGCGACGGCCCAACCGGAGGGCTACTTGAGCAGGTCGGCGACGGTGTTGCGTTCGTCGACGAGTTCGTCGGCGCTGGCCTTGAGCTTCTCGGCCAGGAAGGGGTCGAGTTCGAGGCCATGCACGATGTGGCGTTTGCCTTCGGCGTCGACGCGCACGGGGAACGAGCTGATGAGGCCTTCAGGCACGCCGTAGCTGCCGTCGGAAGCCACGCAGACCGAGTTCCAGCCGTTGCCGTGGGTGGGCTCGCACAGATCGCGCACGTGGTCGACCAGGGCGTTGGCGGCGGAGGCGGCGCTGGACAGGCCGCGCGCGTCGATGATTTCGGCACCGCGTTTTTGCACGCGGCTGAAGAAGTCGTTCTGCAACCAGTGCAGGTCGTCGATGACGGCTTCGGCGGGTTTGCCGTTGATCGTGGCGTGGGCGTAGTCGGGCACTTGGGTGGCCGAGTGGTTGCCCCAGATCAGCGTGTTTTGGACCGCGCTAGTCGGCACGCCGGCTTTGGCGGCGAGTTGGGCTTGCGCGCGGTTTTGGTCGAGCCGCGTCATGGCGCTGAAGCGGTTGTCGGGCACGTCGGCGGCCGAGTGCATGGCGATCAGGCAGTTCGTGTTGCACGGGTTGCCGACCACCGCGACGCGCACGTCGGAGGACGCGTGGTCGTTGATCGCGCGGCCTTGGCCCACAAAGATCGGACCGTTCTCGCGGATCAGGTCGCCGCGCTGCATGCCCGGACCGCGCGGCTTCGAGCCCACCAGGAGCGCCCAGTTCACGTCCTTGAAGCCCACCTGGATGTCCGAGGTCAGCACCATGTCCTGCAGCAGCGGGAAGGCGCAGTCTTCCATCTCCATCGCCACGCCGCGCAGCGCGGCCATGGCTTTGTCGACAGGGATTTCGATCAGGTGCAGGATGACGGGCTGGTCGGGTCCGAACATCTGCCCGCTGGCGATGCGGGGCAGGAGGGCGTAGCCGATGTTTCCGGCGGCACCGGTGACCGCCACGCGCAGGGGATGTTTGCTCATGTTGCTGTTGGATTCGGTCGTGGCGGCGCGGCGCAGGGGCGCTGGGACGGCCACGAGGGGTTTCTGGGGCCCTAGTTTGCCGCTTGCGGATGCGGGACCCAACGTGCTGGTGCTCATTTCTGCTACCAGCAGGGGCCGATAGGTCCTAAGAAAGGTTGGGACTCGTACCGATCCCCGCCTGGGACATCCTGGCCCCCCCTGGGGCTGGGCCGCTAGGATGGGACAGGGCAGGACCCGTTCCCTCCGCCATGAACATGACCTTGCACACCCTGAACCAGGAAGCGCTGGGTGCCTTGCTGGCCCAGTTGGGCCGGGAGGCTATGGCCCACCGCTTCCGGGTGGCGCCCAATCCCTGCGTGGGAGCGGCGGTGTTGGCGGGGGGAGAGGTGGTGGCCAAGGGCTTCCACGAGCGCTGGGGTGGACCCCACGCGGAAATCGAGGCCCTGGCGGCGGCGGAAGCATCGGGCGTGCCGCCGCAAGAATGGGACACGCTCGTCGTGACCCTCGAGCCCTGCTCGACCCATGGCAAGACCCCGCCCTGCGTCGAGGCCATCGTGGCGGCGGGCATCCGGACCGTGGTGGTCGGGGCGCTCGATCCGAACCCGCTGCATCGCGGGCGCGGGCTGCGCTTCCTCGAAGCGGCGGGCCTCACGGTGCACGTGATCCAAGGCTTCTCGCGGCTCGAAGAGATCTGCCCGTACTTCCTGCGTTGGACCTCGGACGAGCGCGTGCGCCGTCCGCGTCCGTGGGTGATCGCCAAGTGGGCGCAGACCATGACCGGCCAGATGTCGCCCCCCGAAGAAGTGGGCGAAGGCCGCTGGATCTCGAGCCCCGAATCGCTCGAGCAGGTTTTGCACCTGCGCAGCCAAGTCGACGCGATCGTCACCGGCGTGGGGACCGTGTTGCACGACGACCCGCGTTTGACGGTCCGGCTGCCCGCCAAGACCGACCATCCTCCGGCGCGCATCGTGCTCGACGCGTGGCTGCGCACACCGACCGACTGCAACCTGTTTGCCCCGCCCGCGCCCGGTGAGGTGGCGGGACCCGTAACAATCCTGTGTTTGCCCGGTTCGAACCCGGTCCGTTGGCGAGCTTTGGAAGCCGCCGGCGCCCAGGTCGAAGCGGTGCGCGGCGAGGACCGCATGCACCTGCGTTTGCTCGACGTGCAGACCTACCTTTGGCAAGCCGGGCACCGGCGGGTGTTGCTCGAAGCGGGCCCGACCCTGTTGCGCAACTACCTGGAAGGCGGCATGGTCGATCAGATTCGGCTGGTCACCGGGCCGGTGCGTGGCGGTAGCGGCCCGAGCCTGGCCGACTGGCTGCGCGAGGCGCGGCTCAAGCAAACCGAGATGGGAGAGTGCGGTCCGGACTCGGTCCTGGATGCGTTCCTGTCGGTGGACTTTTGATGGGGAGCCAACCGTCGGTCACAACGCGGGCCAGGAATCCGATCCGCAGCGCGGAGGGCTCCCGGTGGCGCGCTTGGCGCGCGGGCCTTTGGGTCCTCGGCGTGTCGATCGGTGTGGCAGGCTGTCGCAGCAAGCCTCCCGAACTCCTGCCTAGCCCCAGCGTCGAAGCCCAAGCGGCGTTCCGCCGGGCGCGCGTAGCGTTGGACCGCTTGGAGTCCTGGGAGCCGGTGCTGCAAGAACTTGAGGTCGCCCGGGCGGCGGCGCCCCAATGGGCGGCGCCCCAGCGGTTGATCGACGACCTGTACGTTTCGCTGCTCGATGGCCCGCGCGTGGCGCGCGAACATTGGATGGCGCTGCAAGCCGGCCCCGAGGCCTACCTGCACGCCTATTGGCTCGGGCGGCTGGTGCCGGGGTTGGGCGGACCGGGGTTCGACCAGGCGGTGGCGCTCGAGCCCGCCGATCCGTGGGGCTGGCATGGGCGCGCGTTTGAGGCGCGCCAGGCGGGGCAAACCCAGCTCGCGATCGAGTGGCAACGCACTGCGCTCGAGCTCGCGCGCGAACCCTACGAGCGCAACTTGTTCGCAGGGGCTTTGGCGCGCTGGTACTCCGAGCGCGGCGCCAAGGAAGCGGGGCTGCGCGTGCTCGATCAAGCCGAAGCCAGCTGCGAAGAGGAACTCGATCGGGTGGAAGTCCAGCTGATGTGGCTGGACTTGGCTCGCAAGGTTCCGAACCAAGCCGTCCAGGAACTGTGCGCGGACCGCACGCGGCGCCTGTTGGCCGATCCCGAGCTCACGACCACCCAGTACCGCAAATTGGTCGAGTGGGGCAAGCTGCCGGCCGAAGAGGTCGCCAACCTGCTCCTGGGCCGCCCCGAGCGCGAAGCCCAGGTGCTGGCGCTGCGGCTGCTGGGGGAGGGGGGCCAAGCACTCTTGACCGCGTTCGACCCCGAGGCCGTGTTCGACACCCGCCCCACGCTGTTCGCGCAGGGAAGGCCCGTGCAGGCGGTAGAGGATTTTCTGCAGGCTTTGCCGAGCTTTCTAAGCTCTGGAATGGCGCCGATGGAGCGCTGGACGCGGCTTCGAAACGCCGCACAGCATTGGCAGGAGGCGCACGACGCCGCGAGCGCGACGGAATTGGGCGATGCCCTGTTGGCCGTGGGGTGGTTCGAGGAGGCCCAAGCCTGGGTGCGCTCGGTGCCCGCGGGACTCTCTACCGAGCAAGCGCTGGCGTTCGAACGCTGCGCCGCGCGCGGCGTGCTGACGCGGACTGGGCTGCAGGAGCTCTTCACCGACCTGGACCGCGGGCAAGGACGCGTGGTGGCCACCGAAGCCGGGCCAGGCCGGCGCATCCAAAGTTTGCGCGACTTGCTCGAGTCGGTGGCGCAGGTCCTCTTGCGCGGCAGGTTCGTGACCCCCGACGAAGTCGAGGGTCTGGTCGAGTCGCCGCGGCTCACGTTCGGTTCGTTTGCGGAGGTCGTGCACCCCGGACCGGTGAGCGCGCCCTGGGATGGGGCCCCGCCGGAAACACCCATCCCCGGCCTTGCAGCGGCCCTTTTGCGTATGGGAAGAGTGGGCATCTTTGGTGCCGCGCTGGGCGTTCCGCCCGACGGCACCATCTTGCCCTACATCGCACAAACCTTTGTCGAAGGCGAACATCTGGGGGTGCCCTTCCGCGGCACGGTTTTGTGGTGCGGTGCGGCCGATGTCGGGGCGCGCGCCATGCGACTTGGATCGCAAGTCGCGGGCGCGGCCTTGCATGAGGGGTACTACGTGGACCTCGACGCCCTGCAAGACACCCTGGCGCGCTGGGATCGGTTGGCGCTGCGCTGGGACGATGCGTGGCAACGCGAGCGGTTGCGCGGCGCGCTGCAGGATCCCGGGCTGCCCGTCGAATTGGTCGAAGCCTTGCGCGGGCCGCGCGATGAAACCAGCGCCACGTTTGTGCCGCGCGGCGAAGCTTGGCTCGCGGCGGGCCCCGTGCTGGGGGAAGCCGATCGGGTTCGGCTCGCGTTGCTCTTGGAGCGCGGCGACGGCGAGACGCTGGGCTCGGTGGAGTTGGACGAAGTCGCGCAAATGACCGCGACCCACGAAGAGGGTCACCTGTGCGAGCGCACGCGCTTCCTACCGCTCGAACGACACCTCTTGGCCGTGCTGGGCTTTTTGGCCGCCGAAGGGTTCGACCCGGCGGCGATCCAAGCGCGGCTCGAGTACCGCGCCGAGTTGGTGGCCCTGTGCGAAGTGCCCGAGCCGCGCTTGGTGCTGGCGGAAGTGCTCGACTTGGCCCAAGCCGCCCCTTCGGGGTTACCCCACGGTCCGGCCTATCGCGAACTGCTGGGGGACCTTTTGGTCGAGCTCGCGGCAGGGAGTCGGGAAGACGCCGCTTGGACCGAGGGCTGGCACCCGAACCCGCGCTACCTGTTGCTGCACCAATTGCACCGCATCCCGCCCAGCGTGCTGCGGGGGGCGGCGCGCGCGTTGGCGCAGAAGCGCGGGTTGACCCGCGGTTCGCTAGGCCAGTGAGCGGGGCGAATCGCTCAGCGCCCTAGCGCGGCCTAGGACTCCTTCGGAATGGCTCCGGCCTTCCAGGCCCCCATCCGTAAGCCGGGGCAACCAACTCGACCGGCTGGGGCGTAGGGGAAGCTCCCTGAGCAAGGATCCCGGCTTGGGTCTCGCCCCACGCCCGAACCGGAATTGCGCCCTGCCCGTTGCTGGAACCCAGAGCGACCCGTACAAGCTAGCGCACCATGTCGCAGCCCCGGATGTCCCACCATGCCGCTCTGCTCACCTGCACCGGATTCGGCTCGGTGGGGAGCTCGGTGTTTTGGTTTGGGCTGGGGTTCGTCGCGCACCATGGGTATGGGTTTTCGCAGGCGACCAGCCTAGTGCTCTACGCCGTGCTGGGCGGATTCTACGTGGCGGGGTCGCTGCTATCGGAGCCTTGGATTCGCGCGGGGCGCGCGCGTCGCAGCGCACGCGCGCAGTTGGCTTGGATCTTGGTAGCGGAAGCGTTGGTCGCGACCTTGCCGGTGCTGGTGCACGCGGCTTGGGCCCTGTGGGTGGGAGCCATCGCGGTCAGCTTCCTGTCGGCCTTGATGTGGCCGTTGATCGAGAGCTACTTGACGGCGGGTCACCAGGGTGCGGGTCTGCGCACCAAGGTGGCGCATTTTAACCTGGTTTGGATGACCGCCACGCTGCTGCCGATGTTCTTGGTGGCGCCGTTTGTCGAACACCACGCGCGGCTCGTGCTGCTGGTGCTGACGGCTGCGTGCCTGTTGTGCTTGACCGTGCTCCCGCGCATGCGGCGCAATCCCCAGGACCACGATCCGGTGGAGACGGCACCTGCCAGCCCGCGCTACGTCGCGCTCCTGCGCTCCTCGCGCTTCCTCTTGCCGACCTCGTACACGCTGCTTTCGGTGATCGGGCCGTTGATGCCCTATCGGCTCGAACAATTGGGAGTCGCCGTCCATTGGCAGATGCCCTTGACGGCGATTTGGATGGGGGCGCGCGTGCTGGCGTTGCTCGCCATGTGGCGTTTGCCCGCCTGGCATGGATCGTGGAGCACGCTGTTGGTGGCGGCTACGTGTTTGACCCTGGGCTTTGGCGGCATCGTGTTGGCCCAGGGAATCGTGGGGCTGTGCCTTTCGATGGCTGCCTTTGGGATCGGCGCGGGAGCGGTGTACTACGCGGCGCTCTACTACGCCATGTCGGTGGGCCATGGGGCCGTCGACGCGGGCGGTACCCACGAGGCCTTGATCGGTGTGGGGTACACACTCGGGCCGCTGACCGCTTGGGCGGGGTTTGCCTTGGCCGGGCCCGCGCTGGTGGTGGGGCTCAGTTGGGCGGTGGTGGGGTTGGCGAGCAGCCAAGCCGTGCGACCCTTTGTGGCCGAACGGCGGGCGAGTCGTGCGACCTTGCGCGGTTAGGGCTGGTGACTTTGGCTGCTCATTGGGGCTGCCTACTGGGGCTGCCTACTGGGGCTGCCTACTGGGGCTGCCTACTGGGGCTGCCTACTGGGGCTGCAGGTAGCCCGCGGCGAAGATCGTCTTGGCCACCGTGCTGGCGAGCAGGTCGGCGCCGTGGTCGGTCAGGTGGACTTCGCCCGTGAATATGCCTTCGCGCGAGAAGCGCATCCACAGCTCGAGGCCGCGGGCTTGGTCCTCGGGCGAATCCTTCGAGCGCAAGAGCATTTGGGATTCGGCTTCGAGCGCTTGCACCTCGGGGGAAACCCGGGCGAAGGCGTCCTCCAGCACCGGCCGAGCATCGCAGAAGCCCGCACCCAATTCATGCGCGCTCTCGCGCAGGATGTCGCCCATGCGATCCATCGCGTCCCACTGCAGCTGTTTCGAACCCGCGCCCATGTCTTGGCGATCGCAGCCCTGGGTGATGAACATCACGTTGGCACCCACCCCGCGCGCGACCGAGGCGATCGAGCGCAGGTTGCGGCGGAAGTTCTCAAAGCCCTGGTCGTGGACTTCCCCTGAGTACGGATCGGGGGCGCTGGGGTCGTAGTTCACGATGGCGAAGGCGTCGAGCTTGGTGAAGCGGTCGAGGTAGTGCGTGAAACGCTTGCGCAGTGCGCAGTACACGAGGCTCTTCTCGAGCACCGTTTCGGCCGGGCTGGGCATCACCACCGGCCAGATGGCGCGCCAATGGGTGTTGTCGCGCTGGATCGGGCCGCCCATGTTGTAGAGCGCGCAGCGCATGTCGTTGATCGTGTGGTACACGAGCACCAAGTCGGGCTGGTAGTCCACGCCGCGGAAGGCCAGGTTGACCAAGCTCTCGAAGGTGCTGTAGCCGAAGACGCCGAAGTTGAGCACTTCGATGCGATCGGTACCGGCTTGCTCGCGCAGGTGCGCTTGCAACCGCGCGGGCCAGGTGGTCTCGTCGGTGTTGGGCGTGGTGCCATGGGTCGACGAACCGCCCAGGCACAAGACGCGGTACACGCCTTCGGGTTTGGGGATCTCGACCAGCGGGCCGCGGTAGCCGGCGGCGTTGTGGGTGGCGCGCTTGTAGCTGGTGCCGCCGGTTTCGACCCGGTTGGGTTTGAGCGCGTAGGCCAAGTACGGGTGGCCTTCGGACATGGCCTTGGCCTGCAACGACTCGAGCGTAGGGCGCAGTTGGTCGGGTTGGTACCCGGGCACCCAACCGAGCCGCAGGATGCCTTCCAAGGCGAGCAGCGCCAGGAGCAGCGACCAAAAGGCGAGGCGCACAAGGCGCGGGCGGCGGCGAACCGGCGCAGCAGCCGGCTGGGACGAGCGATGGGACGGATCTTGGGGCGACATGCGCTGTCCAGGCTAGCACAGCGGCCGGGTCGTGGCAGGTGGGCCCACTGGGTTCTCCCGCTCGGGCCGATTCCGGCTCAGGTTTGGATCGCGGCGCGCACCAAGGCTTCCAGATCGGAGGGGTCGATCGATTGCGCGGCCCGCTCGACGCGCAGCTTGGCTTCCTTTTCGGAGTAGCCGATCGAGATCAGCGCGCCGATGGCGTCTTCCACGTTGTCGACCCGGGGCGGGCCGCCTTGCGGCTGGCTGGGGTGGCCGGGGCCCGACGCGAGGCTTTGGGCCTTGTCCTTGAGGTCGAGCAGGATCTGCTCGGCGGTCTTCTTGCCCACGCCCTTGATCGCCTGCAGGGTCTTGGCGTCGTCGCGCAGGACCGCTTGCAGGAACTCTTCGCGCGAAAGGCCCGAGAGGACCGCTAGGGCCATCGACGGGCCCACGCCACGCACCTTGAGCAGCAGCCGGAACAGATCGCGCAGCGACTCGTCGGGGAAGCCGTAGAGCGTGTGCGCGTCCTCGCGCACAGCGAGGTGCACGAAGAAGCGCGCCTTGCTCCCGATCGCCGGCATGGGGACGCCCAGGGGTACGCGCAGGTCGTAGCCCACGCCACCCACGAGCAGGGCCAGGCTGGCGGCCTTGCGACTCGCTACCTGGCCCTCGAAGAAGTCAAACACGCGGGATCACTCGCCTTTGAGCGACAGACCAAACTCGTTCAGCTTGTTGCGCAGCTCGAGCAAGCTGGTCACGCCGAAGTTGGGCATGCCCAGGAGTTCTTCCTCGGAGTGTTGGGCGATCTCGCCCAGGGTCATGCAACCCAGGTTCTCGACCGTGCGGCGGGCGCGGATCGACAGCTTGAGTTCGGACACCGCCTTGTTGCGCACGTCGTCGCTCTCGGGGATGGGCTCCTCGGAATGCACGCGCGAAATGCTCGCCACGGCTTCCTCGCGGGCCATGCCCAGGCGCAGGCCTTTGCTGCCGAGGATCTCCTTGATCTCGGTCAGCGAGGTCTCGCCGAAGTTCTTGTAGGACAAGAGCTCGTGCTCGGTTTGCCGCACCAAGTCGCCCAGGGTGACGATGTTCATCTTGGACAGGCAGTTGCGCGCGCGCACGGAGAGCTCGAAGTCGGTGATGGGGATGCGCAGGATCTGGTTGAGGCGATCCTCCTTCTTCTCCATATCCTCGTCGTAGTACATCTCGATGCCGGCCAGGGCATCTTGCAGGTACAGTTTGGCGCGACGGTCGTTGGGGAAGTTGCGCACCACGGTGTCGTAGCAGGTGGCGGCGTCTTGGTCGCGGCCCAGGTCTTCGTACAGCAGGCCCAAGTTGGTCATCACGGTGCGGTCGATCGGCAGCATGGTGGCCACGGTTTCGTAGGTCCGCAGCGCGAGTTGGTCGAAGCCGCTGCGCTCGGCCAAGTAGGCCAAGCGGAAGGCGTTGCGCCGATGGGTCGGATCGGCGCGGTGCGCTTCGCGGTACAGGTCGATCGCGTCCTCGGTGTTGCGCTCGAGTTCTTCGAGGCGGGCGCGCATGTAGAGGCCCTCGGCACTCTCGGCGAAATCGGCCGGGGCGTTTTCAAGCTGCTGCTTGAGTGCTGCGACAGCTTCTTGGTCCTTGCCCGAGGCGAGGCCCGCTTCCAACTGCGCGTCGAGCCAGCCACCGCGCGGGCGCGGCTCGGCGGGGTACTTCTTGGACAGGGCTTCGAAGATCGAAGCGGCTTCGGCGAAACGCTCGAGCGACATCAGCGCGTTGGCGCGGGTGAAGGCGGCTACGTCGTCGTCCTGGTAGTTGGCCAAGGCGCTGACGGCTCCTTCGAGGTCGCCGGTCAGCCACTGGCCGAAGCCGCGGCGGCGTCCTTCTTCGCCGCTCGTGCTGAGCGATTCGACGGCGCGCTTGAAGCTATCCAGCTTCCGGAAGCTTCCGTAGATCTTGCTGCGCTCTTGAACGAGGGCGGCAAAGCTGGGGATGGGGTCGTGGGCCAGGTCGAAGGGTTTGTCTTCGGTCGCGGTCATCAAAGCAAGCGGGGGCAAATGGGTGGATGGTTCGGGCGCAATCCGAGGGCAGATTGGGGCCTTTTTGGACCATTCGCAAGGGGTGAACGATACTCGCTAGGCCGGTCCCATGTCAACCGGACCCGGCCCTTGGCCCATGCCCCACGGGGCTCGGGAGCCATTCCCAACCCGTTGCCGCAGGGGGCAATTCCATTCGCAGTCTGTGGAACTCGCCCCACGCGCTTCCTAGGCTGGCTCGAAAGGGTCCTGGCACCGCGTTTGGGGGGAAACCAAAGCGCGGAGGTGCCGCCGCTGGCCCGGGGGGGAAACCATGAAAAAGCTCGTCATTGAGGGGGGACACCGTCTCCAAGGGGATGTTTCGACCGCTGGCTCCAAGAACGCCGTGCTGCCGATTTTGGCCGCGTCGATCCTGACCCGGGAGACCGTCCACATCGAGGGAGCCCCCGAGCTGAGCGACGTGGATCGCATGCTGGGCGTGCTGCGGCTCTTGGGGGCCGAGGCCGAGCGCAACGGCCAAGGGGGCCTCGAAGTCTCCTGCCGCGGGGATTTGGTTGCGGTGGCTCCTTGGGAGGAGGTCCGCACCATGCGCGGGTCGGTCTGCGTGCTCGGGCCGCTGCTCGCGCGCCAGGGCCGGGCCAAGGTCTCGCTGCCGGGGGGCTGCGTCTTCGGCGTGCGGCCCATCGACGTGCATACCAAGGGGCTCGCGGCCCTGGGGGCCGAAATCCATGTGGAACACGGTTATGTGGTCGCCGAAGCCAAGGGGGGGCGCCTGCGCGGGGCCACCATGTACCTGGGCTCGGCCTTCGGCTCCTCGGTGCTGGGCACCGCCAACGTGATGATGGCGGCCACCCTGGCCGAGGGCAAAACCGTGATCCACGGGGCGGCCTGCGAGCCCGAGATCGTGGATCTGGCCGATTGCCTGATCGCGATGGGAGCCAAAATCACGGGGCACGGGTCGCCGACCCTCACGATCGAGGGAGTCGATGAACTCTCGGGCTGCCACCACCGCGTGATTCCCGACCGCATCGAAGCGGGCACCTACGTGATCGCGGGCGCCATGACCGGTGGGGCGGTGCGTGTGACCGGTTGCCGCCCCGACCACTTGACCTGCTTGGTGGATCGCCTCCAGGAAGCCCAAGTGCCCTTCGAATCCGGCGAGGATTGGATCCAAACCCTGGAATACGATCCCCGCGAGCGGATGCCCCGTTCGACCGACGTGAGCACCAACGTCTACCCCGGCTTTCCCACCGACCTGCAAGCGCAATGGATGGCGCTGATGACCCAGGCCGATGGCATCTCGATCATCACCGAGCGGATCTACCCCGATCGCTGGATGCACCTGCCCGAGCTCGAGCGGTTGGGAGCCGAGGTGCGGCGCCAAAACACGGCGGCTGTCGTGCGCGGGCCCAAGCGCCTTTCGGGGGCCGAGGTCACGGCTTCGGACTTGCGGGCCTCGGCCGCGCTGGTTTTGGCGGGTTTGGTCGCCACCGGTCAGACCGACGTGCACCGCGTGTACCACATTGACCGTGGTTACGAGCAGATCGAAACCCGCCTGCAATCGCTGGGAGCGAATGTTTGGCGGGCGGACGGGCTGTAGGAGGGCTGGGCCGTCCCGAAACCGACCCAGCGGGGATCTGGGTGGTTTGAATTTGGTTCGAGCCCGTACAATCCGGCGCATGGGCATTCTTGGTGGATCGCTGGGCTATTGGGTGTTGCGCAACCTCGCCGATGGCTCCACCCTCGATCAGGGGGCGCCCGAGCCCCGGCCCGGCGCTTCGGCCTTGGAGCCCTCGTTTGACCCCTCGGTGCTGTCGGCCATCGACGGCAAGGTGGTGCTCGACTTCGGTTGCGGCGATGGTGGGCAGTCGGTCGAGTTGGCCCTGCGCGGCGCCAAACGGGTGATTGGACTCTATGTGCAACCGGTGCGCTTGGAGCGCGCGCGGGCCCTGGCCAAGAAGTTGGGGGTGCAAGATCGCTGCGTGTTTGCCGAAACGACCGACGAGAAAGTCGACGTGATCCTTAGCAAGGACGCCTTCGAACACTTCGAAGACCCTGCCCAAGTGCTGCGCGACATGGAGCGCATGCTCAAGGCCGACGGCATCGTGCTGGCGGCCTTTGGCCCGACTTGGTGGCATCCCTACGGTGGCCACGGTCTGTCGGTGTTCCCCTGGTCGCACTTGCTCTTCACCGAGCGCGCGCAGATGCGCTGGCGTAGCCAGTATCGGGACGATGGGGCCCAGCGCTTTGAAGAGGTGGCTGGTGGGCTCAACCGCTTGACGATCCACAAGTTTCGCCGGCTGGTGCGCGAGAGCCCCTTGGAAGTGGACTGGATCCACACGGTTCCGATTCGCGGGTTGACGCTGCTCAAGACCAAGCTGATCCGCGAGGTGGGCTCGGCCATCGTGCGTTGCCAACTGCGCAAGCGCAACTTCGACGCCCTGCCCGAGCTTCCCCAGGCTTCGGCCAGGTCCGCGCGTCGCGTGCAGTGAATCCGGCGCGTCCGCAGACCCGCGAGATGATCCTTTCGACAGCCCGCTAAACGAATGGGCAGGCGACCATCTGGCCGTTGCCCACGTCGCGCAGCTCAGGCACGTCCTGGGCGCACGAGGGTTTGGCGATGGGGCAGCGTGTGCGGAACCCGCAACCCGAAGGCTTGGCCATGGGGGTCGGGATGTCGCCTTCGAGGCGGATGCGACCCTTGTTGCTGCTGCGCGGGTCGGGTTGGGGGACCGCCGAAAGCAGCGCCTTGGAGTAGGGATGGCGCGGGGACTTGTAGACCTGATCTGCGGTGCCGATTTCGACCAGGTTGCCCAGGTACATGACGGCGATGCGATCGCAGATGTGGTAGACCACCGACAGGTCGTGCGCGATGAACAGGTAGGTCAGTCCGAACTCGCGCTGCAGCTCCATCATCAGGTTGATGACCTGGGCCTGGATCGACACGTCGAGCGCGCTGACCGGCTCGTCGGCGATGATCAGGTCGGGGTTGGTGGCCAGCGCGCGGGCGATGCCGACCCGTTGGCGTTGGCCGCCCGAGAACTCGTGCGGGTAGCGTTGGGCGTAGCTTCGTTGCAGCCCCACCCGGTCGAGCAAGTCGAGCACACGGTCCTTGCGTTGGGCCGCGGTCAGGTTCATGTGCACCTTCATGGGCCCTTCGATGATCGCCTGCACGGTGAGCCGCGGATTGAGCGACGAGAAGGGATCTTGGAAGATCATCTGGATGCGCTCGCGCAGGGGCAGCATCTCGTCGCGGGTGATCCCGTTGGTGTCGACCTGGCCGGATTCGGTGTGGAACAGGATCTCGCCGCCCAATTCCACGTCGGGATACATGGGCTTGTGCAGGTTGATGATCGCCCGGCCCACGGTGGTTTTGCCGCTGCCCGATTCGCCCACCACGCCCAGGGTTTCACCGCGGTTCAAGCGGAACGACACCCCGTCGACCGCCTTCACGGTGCCGACCTTGTGGCGCAGGATGCCGCCGTAGACGGGGAAGTGGACCTTGAGGCCCTTGACGGTGAGCAAGGGCTCGCCCTTGCGCTGGTTTCCTTCCTGGGCCATCAGCGGGCCTCCTTGGCTTCGTCTTCCATCAGGTGGCAGCGCACTTGGTGGCCGGGGGCGATGGTGTGGAGCGCGGGTTCCTCGGTCCGGCAGCGATCCATGGCGTGCACGCAGCGGCTTTGGAAACGGCAACCGGGTGGGTATTCGAAGATCGACGGTACGATCCCGGGGATGGCGTCGAGCGGGCTGCCCTTGTCTTGCAGGTGCGGGATGCTGCCCAACAGGCCCAGGGTGTAGGGGTGTTTTGGGTTGTCGAACAGGTCGATGACGGTCGCGACCTCCTGGATTTTGCCCCCGTACATCACGATCACGCGGTTGCAGGTCTCGGCGATGACCGCCAAGTCGTGGGTGATGAGCAGGATCGACGCGCCGCTGCGTTTCTTCTGCAGCTCCTGCATCAGGTCGAGGATCTGCGCCTGGATCGTCACGTCGAGCGCGGTGGTCGGCTCGTCGGCGATCAAGAGCGCCGGCTTGCAGATCAGCGCCATCGCGATCATGACCCGCTGGCGCATGCCCCCCGAGAATTGGTGGGGGTAGTGCTTGAGGCGCCGGCGCGGGTCGGGGATGCCCACCTGTTCGAGCACTTCCACGGCTTTCTCGATGGCCTCGGCCTTGCTGATCGATTCGTGTTGGATCAGCGATTCGGTGATCTGGCGCCCGATCGTGAAGACCGGGTTGAGCGAGGTCATCGGCTCCTGGAAGATCATCGCGATGTCCTTGCCGCGGAGCTTGCGCATCTCCTTGAAGGTCAGTTTCAACAGATCGCGCCCCTGGTACAGGATCTCGCCTGCGGCAATCCTGCCGGGGGGGTCGGGGATCAGGCGCATCAGCGATAGCGCCGTGACCGACTTGCCGCTGCCCGACTCGCCCACGATCCCTAGGCTCTCGCCGGGGTAGATGTCGAAGGACACGTCGGACACCGCCACCGCTTCTTTCTTGTCCACGAAGAACTTGGTGACCAAGTTCTTGACGCGGATGAGGGGCTCGGCGGGCGAGCTCGCTTGGTTGGTTTCGCTCATGGCCGGCTCAGCGTAGGCGGGAGAAGACTTTGGGATCGAAGGCTTCGCGGATGGCTTCGCCAATGAACACCACCATCATCAAGGTGATGAACAGCGCTGAGAGCGGGAAGACCACCAGGTGCCATTTGAAGATGTTGGACAAGCCCTGGTTGACCATCTCGCCCCAGGAGGGGGTCGGGGGTCGCAGCCCGAAACCTAGGAAGTCGAGCGCGACCAACGACGAAATCGCTCCCACCACCGCGAAGGGGGCGAAGCTGATCAGCGGCGTCAGCGCGTTGGGGAAGATCTGCTGGAACATGATCGCCCGGCTCGAGTCGCCTTGGGCGATGGCGGCGGCCACGTAGTCCTTGGACTTCTCGCGGTAGAACTCGCCGCGCATGTACATGGCGATGCCCATCCAACCGAAGGCGGCGAGGATCGCGGTCAGGGTCCACATGCTCGGCAACAGAAGCGAGCTCACGATGATCACGGTGTACAGGAAGGGCAGTCCCGACCAAATTTCCACCAGGCGCTGGCCGAGGATGTCCACCTTGCCACCAAAGAACCCCAAAACCGCGCCGACCGCGATGCCCAGGGTGTACGAGAGCAACACGACCCCGATGGCGAAGGTGAGCGAGATGCGGAATCCGTACACCAGTCGTGCCAGCACATCGCGACCGCGATTGTCGGTTCCCAACCAATGTGCGCGGGAGGGCGAATGCGGCGGCCGGCCTTCGAGCGAGCGCATCAGCGACTCGTTCGGATGGTAGGGGTAGGGGGCCAGCAGCACCCAGTTGCCCGCGTCGGCTTCTTGGAACTCTTGCTTGAGCTTGCGGTAATCCGCCTCGCCGATGGTGCGTTGGCCAAACTCAGTAGCCGCGTGGAAGCCACTCAAGGCCGGGAAGGTGTACTCGCCGTTGTACTTGACCACCCAGGCCTTGTTGGTGATGTACAACGGCGCGAGCAAGCTCAGGGCGTACATCACCAGGATGGCCACTAGGCTGTACCAGCCGCGCTTGAGGGTTCGGAACTTGCGCCAGCGGCGCTGGAGGACCGAAAGGGACTTTTCTTGGGGGACGGCAGCCATGGCGCGCTAGGAGAAACGGATGCGGGGGTCGACCAGCACGTAGAGGACATCGCTCAAGATGTTGCCGATGAGCATCAACAGTGTGTTGATGACCAGCACACCCATGACCACGGTGTAGTCGCGGCCGATGATCGAGGTGAAACCGAGCATGCCGATGCCATCGATGTTGAACACCTTTTCGATCAGGTAGGAACCGGCCATCAGGATCCCCAGGGCGCTACCCAAGCCGGTGCAAATCGGAATCAACGAGTTGCGCAGGGCATGGACGAGGATCACGCGCCGTTCCGACAAGCCCTTGGCAAAGGCTGTGCGCACGTAGTCCTGGCCCAGGTTCTCCATCAACGAGTTCTTCATCAGCACGGTCAGCACCGCGAAGCTACCCAGGGTGTAGGAAATCACCGGCAGGACCATGTGGTACAGGCTGTCGGTGAACTTGTCCCAGCTACCAAGCTCGGAGTAATTCTGCGAGTGGATCCCGCCCAGGGGGAACCAGTCGACGAACGACCCTCCACCGAACAGCACCAGCAGCACCACGCCCAAAGCCCAGCCCGGGATCGAGTAGCCGATGAAGATCAACACGCTTGAGGCAATGTCGAAGCGGCTCGAGTGGCGCACCGCTTTGAGGATGCCCAGCGGGATGCAGATCAGGTAGCCCAAGAGGAAGCCCGTGAGTCCAAAGCGCAGCGAGATCGGAAAGCGCTGCACGATCATGTCGATCACCGGGGTTTCGTACTTGTAGGAATCCCCCAGGTCCAAGGCCAACAGGCCCGTGGTGCGCTTGGTCCAGAAGTCCGGTGCGGTGACCACCTTGGTCTCGGTGCTTCCGGTAGGGGTGTACTCGAACAGCGGCGCGCCCACCTTGACCCGCTCGCCCCCTTGGACGAGCAGCCGGGTGACCGTGCCCGCTTCGGGCATGTAGGCCCGGCCCGAAGTGGACGCAGGGGTAGGCGCCTCGGGGTCGGCCAGGACGGGGCCGGTCATGCGCATACGCACCACCGAGGCGCCCGAATCCAGCGGCACGTTGGCGTCCGCTTCCCAGGTGATGAGCTCCACCTCGTCGACTTTGTCGCCGAACCAGCCCTGTTCATCGAGATTGATGGGGCCCAGGAATTGCAGGTATTGCTTCCAGAGCGGCCAATCGAAGTGATAGTGGCGCTTGAGCGCGTCGATGGCCTTGGGATCCAGGTTGACGCTGCTGGCACTGTTGCCAGCGCCGGCACCCCCCTCGCCGCCGCCGCCCATTTGCATCTGCATCACGGCTTGATCGATCGGACCGCCGGGGACGAAGCGAGTGATCGAGAACACGAGCATGGTGATCCCCAGGAAGGTGGGGATCAACAGCAGCAAACGCCGGGCGAAGTATGCGGCCATGGTGGAGCGAGCGGGGTGGCAGGTCGGACGGGTGGCTTACTTGGCGTTCTGCTTGTTCCAAAGCTCCCAGAAGCGCTGGTTGACCGGCAAGGTCTCGAGCGTCTTGTTCGGATCCTTGCGGGCTTCCTCCAAGTCCTTCTCCATCTGCGGATCGATCCACCAGGAGTACATCATCTCTTCGGCGTCGGTGGTGCGCCACACGCCCCAGGTCGGTTGGCGGAACTTGTTCTGGTAGACCACGCGCTGCGAAGGGCCGTACCAATCGAGCACGTAGGGGTACTGGGCAAAGACAATGCCATCGATTTCGCGGATGATCGCGCTGCGCTTGGCGGGGCTGTATTCGCGGTCGTACTCGCCGAGTAGTTCGTCCACACGGGGGTCCGAGAAGGCGGTGACGTTGTTGTTGTCCGGGATTTTGGCCAGCGAGCCCTTCCACGACGTTTCGGGGTTCGGGAAAACTAGCGCTCCCCAGGCCGTCGAGGCAATCATGTACTCGCGCTGGCGTAGGTTCTTCCACGCGGTGGCGGAGTCGAGCAATTGCAGCTCGATATCGATCCCCGCTTGGCGGCAGTCTTCCTGGTAGATCGTCAGGCTGGGCTCGCTCAGCGGGCTGCGGTAGGACACCTCTAGGACCAAGCGCTGGCCATCCTTCATGCGGATGCCATCGTTGTCGATCTGGGTCCAGCCGGCCTCCTCCAGAAGCTTTACGGCCGCGACGGGGTCGTAGGGTGTCATCCCATTGTTGGGGTTGCGGTAGTCGCCATACTGCCAATAGCTGTCGAGTGGCTCGTATTCGTTGAACATCAGCTTGTTGATCAACGTCTTGCGATCGCGCAGGAGCGAGAGGGCTTTGCGCACGCGTACATCGTCGAGCGGTGGGCGTGTGGTGTTGAGCGCGAGCCCCGAAGTCCCCACCGGTGCATCGTTGAAGAACTTACGCTTCTGCAGCAACCCGCGCTTGATCGGGTCGAGCTTCTCGGGAATCAACTCTTCTACCCACCATTGGGCCTTGGGCACGACGTAGTAGTCGATCTCGCCCTTTTTGACCTTCTCAAAGGCCACGGTGTAGTCGGTGATGACCGAGAATTCGTACGAGTCGAAGTTGTACAAGCCCTGGAAGGCGGGGTTGCCTTCGCCCCACCAGTCGCTGCGCCGAGTCAGCTTGAGGCTCTGGTTGAGCTTGACGTTCTCCGGGAGCAGCGTGTAGGGACCGCTCAAGGCCGGATAGCGGTTTTGGTACTCGCTGAGGAATTCGTCCCCAGGGATGGAGACCTGATGGGCGGGAAACAGGCTCATGCCGGCGAAGTAAAGCAGGTTGCGCCAGCTCTCTTCTTTGACCTTGACCTCGACGATGTACTTGGAGAGGGCTTTGGGCTCCTCGAATTTGCCATACACGGTGGCGTTCGACGGCATCAAGAGGCGCTCGTCCATCAGCAACTTCCAGGTCGCGACCACGTCTTCGGCGACCACTTCTTTGCCATCGCTCCAGCGCGCTGCGGGGTTGATGCGGAAGGTGTAGGTGCTCTTGTCCTCGGAAATCTTCCAGTGGGAAGCCAAGTAGGGAACAAACTCAAGCGTGTCCGGGTGAACGAAGAGCAGGCTCTCCTGGCACAGCGACACCGCGCGGTAGTTGAACGCAGTGTTGTAGTCTTTGCCCTGCAGCCGCAGCGTGGCGGGCCACGAGTCGATGTACATGCGGATCGTGCCGCCGCGCACCGCATCTTGGCTCCCTAGAGCCGGGAAGGTCATGTTGGTGGTCCAACCCTCACCGGTGAAGCCCGGGCCGCCATCGGCGGCGGAAACCGACTTGTCCCCATCGTTTGGGTTCCAGGCGTAGGTCACCATCGGGAGCTTGAGCTCCTCGGGGGTGAAAGGGGTTTCGTCGGCCGCATTGCGCTCGCCGGTCCCCGCCTCGCTCGTGTTGGCTCCCGTTTTGCCGGGCAACGAATCGGTTCCCTTGGTCCCACAGGCAGCCAGGCAGCATCCCAGCGCCACGGCCAGGGCGAAGCGATAGGGGCGGGACGGGGCGCTCGTCGGCAAACTCAGAACCATGGGGCCTCCTGGGGCTCGATTCGATAGGGGCCCGAAGCGGGCCGGAACGATAGGAAGCGGAATGGTACCCAAATGGGGCGCCGTTGCGTAACCCAGGGGCCCAGGAACCCTTTGAGAATGGTTCGCGATGGTGCGGCGCATCCCGGTGTCGCCCCAACGCAAGCGGGGCCCGATTCCTGTTGGAACCGGGCCCCGCCTTCTAAGGATGCCGATGATGTCGGGTGACTCAGGCGCTTTCGCGCTCGGCGCTGGCTTCGTCGTTGTCTGCCTGAGCGGCCGCGTCGCGCTGGTGGGCTTCGCCGCCCTTGGCAGACATCAGGCCCCGGGCCAAGTGTTCCCGCCCGTGTACCACCGCTTCGGTCACGATGAAGTGGTCGGTGTCCTTGCGGTGGGGGAGTTCGTACATCAAATCGAGCAGGATGTCTTCCATGATCGAACGCAGGGCGCGAACCCCGGTCTCGCGCTCGATGGCGACTTCGGCGATGGCCAGCAAGGCATCGGGGGTGAACTCGAGCTCCTTGCCGTTCATCTCGAACAGGCGCGAGTACTGGCGTACCAGGGCATTCTTGGGCTCGGTCAGGATGCGCACCAGGGTGTCGCGGCCCAGGGTTTCCAGGGTCGTGATGATCGGGAGCCGGCCGATGAATTCGGGGATCAAACCGAAGTCCATCAGGTCCTTGGGCACCATGTAACGCACGTATTCGTCGCGGGCACCGTGCTCGCCCGCATCCGGCAGGCTGGCGGGTTGCTCGGGACGCGGGCCCTTGGTGTTGCCCGAGGCCAAATCGCGGCCGAAGCCGATCTGTTGGTTGCCGACGCGCTTGCCGATGACCTGCTCGATGCCGCTGAAGGTACCGCCGCAAATGAACAGGATGTTGCTGGTGTCAAGCTGGATGTACGACTGCTCGGGGTGCTTGCGCCCGCCTTGGGGCGGAACCGAAGCGACGGTACCCTCGAGGATCTTGAGCAGCGCCTGCTGGACGCCTTCCCCGGACACGTCGCGGGTGATCGAGACGTTGCCCGTGGTGCGACCGATCTTGTCGATCTCATCGATGTAGATGATGCCCTGTTGGGCTTTGGCCACGTCGAACTCGCAGGCCTGCAAGAGTTTGAGCAGGATGTTCTCGACGTCTTCGCCCACGTAGCCAGCTTCGGTCAAGGTGGTGGCGTCGGCCATGGCGAAGGGCACGTCGAGAATGCGCGCCAAGGTGCGCGCCAGGAGCGTCTTGCCCGAGCCGGTGGGGCCGACCAAAAGCACGTTGGATTTCTCCAGCTCGACCTCGTCTTCGCCGTGGGATACGTGGCGGATGCGGTTGTAGTGGTTGAACACCGCCACCGAGAGCACCTTCTTGGCCCGGTGTTGTCCGACCACGTATTGGTCCAGCAGCCGAGCCAGTTCGATCGGGGTGGGCAGTTTGCCACTTTGGGAGCCCACCGCTTCGGGGGGGGTCGTGCTCTTGCCCGTGGCCTCTTCGCCGGTGCGTAGCTTCTCCTCCTTGAGGATCGAGTTGCAGATTTCGATGCACTCGTTGCAGATGTAGACCCCCGGCGGCCCCGCGATCAGCGAAGTGACGTGGTGGCGGCGCTTTTCGCAGAAGGTACAGCGCTCCACGTGGCGGCTACGGTTTCCGGATGAACTCATGTTGACGTGGATTGGACGTGGCGGGGCTTGGACAAGGGTCTGTTCTATAGTCTAGCGGGACGGCAGGGCCCAGACCGGAAAAATGGAGATCAAGATCGACGGTCCTGTGCCAGGCCTGTGCCAAGGCGGTGCGTGGGTGCCACAGACTGCGTCGAGATGGGAAAAGTGTTCCGCATGGGGGCCTAAGGAGCCCGCCGGTGATGACGGCTATCCCGGCCCCGCCCATCACTACCCCACAGGCGCGCGCGGGTTACCTACACGGACTGGCAGCGCATCGTTCGCTTGCATGGCTTGGGCCCCGTGGTCACTACCAGCGGTTCTGGCGTGCCACGGGGCCCAATCGACGCAAAGCGTGCGAATGTTAGGCCTTGGGGGTGATCGTGGGGGTCACGATCCGGTCGATCAGGCCGAACTCCTTGGCCTCCTCGGGCGACATGAAGTTGTCGCGGTCCGAAGCGGCGGCAACTTCCTCCGGGGTGCGCCCCGTGTGGAACGACAGGATGCCTTCCAGGTTGCGCTTCATTTTGAGGATTTCCTTGACGGAGATCTCCATGTCCTTGGCCGTGCCGCCGGCACCGCCCGAGGGCTGGTGGATCATGACGCGGCTGTTGGGCAGCGCATGGCGCTTACCGGCTGTTCCGCCCGCCAGCAATAGGGCGCCCATCGAGGCGCATTGGCCCAGGCAGTAGGTCTGGATATCGGGCTCGATCAGCTGCATCGTGTCGTAGATCGCGAGACCCGCGGTGACCGACCCGCCGGGCGAGTTGATGTAGATGCGCACGTCTTGCTTGCCCCCCGCACGGTCCAGGAAGAGCAACTGGGCCATCACCGAGTTGGCCACATCGTCGTTGATCGGAGTCCCGATGAAGACGATGCGATCTTCGAGCAAGCGCGAGTAGATATCGTATTGGCGCTCACCCCGACCGGTCTTGTCGATGACGTAGGGGATGTAGTAGTTGTTCATGGGCTCTGGTTTAAGCGCGGAGTAGGGAGATTCAAGGTCCCAGCGATGGGAGTAGGGAAACGCCGGCCCCAAAGATGGGACCGCGCCGGGCCTGGCAGGCCCCGGGCCACCCTTGGATCCCCCGCTTCGGGACCCGCTGTCCCATCCAGGTCCATGCAGGGAGTGCCGGGTGGAAGGGCTGGTGGCCGCGGGCTCCCAGGGGGATTCCGCGCGGCGGCCGGGTGCCGTTGTGGGGAAGTTAAGGGTGGTTTGGAGCCGAACGCAGCGAGGACCCGGCGGCGGTTGCCGACCGGGTCCTCGCTTGCCTCCCTGATGGGAGCGGGCCGACTCTATCCCATCGGCAGATCAGGACGGTTCCTTGACCACCGCTTGCTCGCGCAGGAAGCGTCGGACCTTGCGCTCGAGCAGCTCGATGGCCATTTGCTGGCCCAGGTTGTTCTCGGAGTAGTACTTTCGGACCTCGTCGGGGGTCGTGCGGTTGCGGGCCGCGATCGATTCGAGCTCGCCTTGGATGTCCTCTTGGGTCACCGTCAGGTCTTCGTTCTCGCCGATTTGCTCGACGATCAGAAGCGCGGTCAGACCCTTCTGGGCCTCCTCCCGGGCGGTGCCCTTCTGGGTCTCCAGCTCCTTCTCGATCTCCTCCTGGGGCAAGCCCGATTGGGCCAAGCGCTGGGCCATGCCGTGCAGGCGGTTCTGGGTTTGCTCCTCGAGCACCGGTTCGGGCAAGTCGAGTGTGCAAGCCTCGATCAAGCGGTCGAGCAACGCAGACTCGATGCGGTTCGCTTCGCGCTCCTGGGCCGATTCGGTGAGCGACTCACGAACCTTGTCGCGCAGGGCGGCTGCATCGGGCACGTCGAGCAGTTCGCAGAGCTCCTCATCGGTGGGGGGCACCATGTTGAAGGCCTGGGTGATTTCGATGCGACAAATGCCCTCTTGGCCCCGGGCGGCTTCGTTGGGCAGGGTTTCGGGCAGGGTCATCGGCAGTTCCACGGTCTCGCCGGCGCTCTTGCCCACCAGTTCGCTCTTGAAGGCTTCGGCGTCCACGCCCGGGGGCGCGGTCGTGGGGGACAGGCGCAGGCCTTCGCGGCGGAATACTTCTTCCTCGCCGTGCTGGAAGACGACCGTGCACAGCACCAGGCCGGTTTCTTCGATGCCGCCTTCGGCTTCCTCGGTGCGTGATTGCTGGCGACGGAACTCTTCGAGCGCCTGATCGACATTGGTGTCGAGCACGGGTTCGAGTTCGCTGTCGATGGTCAGGCCCTTGTACTCGGGCAGTTCCAGCTCGGGGCGCAGGCTGATTTCGAACTCCATCCGGAACGAGCCATCGTCGGTTAGCTGGGCATCGTCCTTGGGCACGCGCGGGTGGGCCATGGGGCGCAGCGAGTTTTCCTCGACCGCCTTGGAGTAGGCCTGGCGCAGGAAGTGCTGCTTGATGTCATCGCGGATCTGATCCCCGTGCTGCTTCTCGATCATTTGGGGCGGGACCTTGCCAGGTCGGAAGCCCTTCATGCGGCTGCTGCGTTGGACCTGGGTCACCCCCTTCCGGAATTCCTTCTGGAAGTCTTCCTTGGAGATGGTGAATTGGACCTTTGCGACGTTGGGCGTCGTCTTGTCGACGGTGATTTCCACGGAAATGGCGCTGGGGGGGTAGCTGAGGGGATGGACGGAGAGTCTGGACGGAGAGTCTGGACGGTGGGTCTGGACGGTGGGGCTCTGGACGGCGGCTCGGGGAGCGGTCCCTAGGGGAACCAAACCGGGGGCATTGTGGACCCCAGAACCCAGGATTGAACCCTAGCGCGGGCCATAGGTAAAGCTGCCGGCCCCTTAAACCCTCAAAGAGGTGCGATCGGCCTGCGTTCCCCATCGGATGACCATTCCGGGTGACCTTTCTGGGTGACCTTTCTGGGTGACCCAGCGCGATCCCATGGCATCCGGCGGCGAGTGGCGAGCGAACCCCCAAGGATGCCAGCAGAAAGCGCGAGTGGACTCAACCTAGTTGCCCTGCGTTGCTACTTTGACCGCCCGATGAAGCGCACGCTGACGACTCTCCTGGTGCTGCTGGCCCTGGCTCTGGCAACGGCGCTGGGCTGGCGCTGGATCGCACGCTCGGCTCCCGATCCGCCCCGGGTGGAAATCCCACCCGAAGTCCCCATCCCGGTGGCCTTCCAGCGGGTCGAGCGCAGCGCACCCGAGCGCCGCCTTTTGGCCCAAGGCCGGCTCGAGGAACGCGGCCGTGCGACCCTGGCCTGCGAAGAAGGAGGGCGGATCGTATGGGTCGACCCTGCGTGGCATCCCGGAGCCCGGGTCGAAGCGGGCCAAGTCCTCTGGCGCGTGGAGGACACCGAGTGGGGCCTGCAGGAATCCCAGCTGGATGCCCGCTTGGAGACCCTGGCCGTACGCGGGCGGACGGCGCGCTGGTCGCAGGAGCGTTTCGGCAAGCTCGCGGCGCTGGAGCGGGAGCGGTTGGGGATCTTGGAAGCGGAGGAAACCCGCTGGCGCGGTTTGATCGAGCGCGGCGAGGGGACGCCCAGCGCGCTCGACCAGGCGCGGGCCCTGACCCTAGGGAGCCGCGGAGCGCTGTTGGAAGCCGAGCAGGGAATCGAAGGGGCCGAGCTCGACGCCGAGCAGGTGGCCGCGCAAGTGGCCGAGGCCCAAACCGAGCGCGACCGGCTGGCTTGGCGACGCAGTCGGCTGGAGGGACGCGCACCCATGGCCGGCTGGCTCGATGCGTTGGCGCCGGCGGTGGGGCAGTGGGTCTTGCCGGGGAGTTCGCTGGGCGAAGTGCTTTCCGACCGACCTCCGCGTGTGGTGTTTGAGGTGGGCTCCAGCCAACTGGCTTTGCTCGAGATCGGCTTGGACGTGAGCGTGGTATGGCCCACCGCGGCGGGCGAACGGCGTGCAGGCCGCCTGGTAGGAATCGGGACGCGCGTCACTCCGAGTACGGGCGAAGTCAGCTGCGAAGCCGAGTTGCTGGAGGATCCTCCGACCTGGCGACCCGGCCTGGCCGTGCCGGTGGAGCTGACCGTGCGCCCGTTTGCGGAAGGGCTTTACCTGGCAGCCGAATACGTGCTGTGGCAAGCGGGCCGACCGGGTTGCTTTGTCGCGCAGGAAGAGCAAGGCGTCCTGCGGGCGCGCTGGTGTCCGCTGGAACTGGGCCCCGAGCAACTCGGCATGTTTGCGGTCCATAAAGGATTGGAAGCAGGGCAGCTGCTCTTGACCGAACCGTTGCAACGCTTGTTCGACGGGGCCCGGATCGTGGAGATGCCCCATTGATTCGCGCCCTGGTGCGGCTGGCGGTGGCGAATCCCGTCGCGGCCAACTTGGCGGTCCTGGCGCTGTTGGTGGCCGGCGTGCGCTTCTATTGGACCACGCCGCGTGAGGTGTTTCCCGACTTTTCGTTGGGCAAGATCGAAGTGCAGGTGGCCTTCCCCGGTGCCTCCCCGGAAGACGTGGAGCGTTTGCTCACCGACCCCATCGAGGAGGTCTTGGCGGAAGTGCCCGACATCGACGAGATGACTTCGTCCAGCCAAGAGAATCTGGTGCGCATCGAACTCTTGCTGACCCGCGGGGCGGACATGCAAGAGGTGTTGCGCGAGGTGCGCGAGGCGCTCGATCGTGGAGACCTCGAACTGCCCAGCGAGGCCGAGGAACCGATCGTGCGCGAGCGCGAGACGGTCTTTCCGGTGATCAACGTGCAGGTTTACGGCGAAGCGCCGTGGCCCGTTCTGCACCAAGCCGCCAAAGACGTCCGCCGGGCCTTGGGGGAAATCCCCCAGGTGCGCAATGTGTTGGCCTTTGGCGTGCGCGACCCCGAGGTGTGGGTGGAAGTGCGCGAGGCCGCGTTGGAGGACCACAACCTGACTTTGGAGCAGGTAGCCCAGGCCGTTCAGTCGCGTCTGCGCGAGGTTCCCCTGGGTAGCTTGCAGGAGGGCAGCGACGAGTGGTTGGTGGGTTTGCAGGGCCGGCTGGAGTCGGCGTCGGACTTGAGCGATCTGCCCGTCGCCAGCGATCCCAACGGGCGCATGCTCAAGCTGGGCGAGATCGCCCGGCTCAGCGACACGTTCGAACGTCCGCGCACGCGGGCTCGCTTCAACGGCAATCCCTCGATCCACATGCAGGTCAACAAGGTGGCCGATGGGGACATCATCCAGCTGGCCGCCGCGATCCGCGCTTGGGTGTATGAACATGCGGACCAAATGCCAGCCGGGGTTCGTTTGGGGTTCAACTCGGACCTTTCGATTTACGTCAAGAACCGGCTCTTGGTGATGACCAACACCGGCAAGTGGGGTGCGCTGCTCGTGCTCGCTTCGCTGATGATCTTCTTGAATTTGCGCGTGGCCCTGGCGGTGGCCCTGGGCATCCCGGTGGCGTTCTTGGGGGGCCTTCTTTTGGCAGGCGCCATGGGGGTGACGCTGAACATGATCACCATGTTCGCGCTGATCGTGGTGTTGGGTATGGTGGTGGACGACGCGATCGTCGTGGGGGAGAACATCCACCGGCGTATCGAGGAGGGCGAGGAGCCGCACGTGGCGGCCGTCGAAGGCACGCTCGAGGTCGGGCCTGCGGTGCTGGCCACGGTGATCACGAGCGTGGCCGCCTTTTTGCCCATCCTGATGCTTCAAGGCCAGATTGGGCTGTTCATGCGGCCCATGCCGCTGGTGGTCAGCTTCTGCCTGTTGGCCTCGCTGATCGAAGCCCTGACCGTACTGCCCGTGCACATCGCCCACTGGGTGAAGCCCCACACGGGCCGCGCGGGCCGCCCAGCGCGATCCTGGTTGCTGCCCTACCGCGATCGCTATCTGGCCTTCATGGATACGTGCATGCGCTGGCGTTACGTGACGGTTGGGGTGGCCACCGCTGGGGCGATTTTGGTCGCGGGTGTGGCTCGCTACCACTTGCCCTTCCGCTTCTTTGACGACTTCGAAACCACGATGTTCTACGTGGGGATCGAGATGCCGCCTGGGACGCCGCTGGACGAGACCGAACGGGTGGCGCGGCAGGTGGAAACCGTCGCGTTGGACTTGCCCGCGAGCGAGTTGATGAGCGTGCACACCCTGCTGGGGGTTTCGGCGGCGGATCCCTCCAACTACTCGCTCGGTTCGAATCTGGCGCAGGTTTGGGTCGAGCTCAACGAAGGGGCTGGCCGGACCCTCACCTCGCTGGAAGTCATGGATTGGATGCGCCAACGGCTCGAGCCTTTGACCCCCGCGTGGGAGCGGATCGAGGTCCTGCCGCCCGATACGGGTCCCAGCGGCAAGGCGGTGGAGCTGATCCTCAAAGGGCCCGATTTGGCCGTGCTCGATCGTTTGGCGAGCGACGTGCGCCGGGACTTGGGCAGCTACGTGGGCACGCGCGCGATCCGCGACAACCTGCGGCCGGGCAAACGCGAGTTGGACTTGGAATTGTCCGCCTACGGGCACCGGCTGGGGCTCAACCGCAACGGCTTGAGCGCCGAGTTGCGCACCGCCCTGGAGGGCCGCGTGGTGGGGAGTTTGCGGCGCCGTGGCGACGACGTGGACGTTCGTCTTAAGTTGCCCGAAGCGGTGCGTCAAGATCGCGGAGCGCTGCTCGGCCTAGGGCTCTCGCTGCCCCAAGGGGGTCGGATCCCCATGGGGCAAGTCGTGGACGTGCGCGAGTCGCGGGGTCCGATGGAGATCACCCACCTCGACCGAGAGCGCTCGGTGCGCATCGTGGCCGACGTGGACCGTTCCAAGGGCAACGCCGCGGAGATCGTGACGGGCGTGTTGGCCCGGCACGCGGACCTCAGCCAAACCCAACCCGGATACAGCTTGGTGGCCAAGGGGGAAAGCGACGAGAGCGCTCGCTCGATGGCGAGTTTGTTGCAAGCGAGCTTGATCAGCGCCGCCATCATCTACTGGATCCTGGGAGCCCTGTTCCGATCCTACAGCCAACCGCTCGTGATCATGTTCCTGATCCCGTTCGGGTTGGTGGGCGTGCTGCTTGGCCATTGGCTGATGGATCGCTCGATTACGGTCATGTCGATGGTCGGGGCCTTGGCCCTATCGGGCATCGTGGTCAACGATTCGCTCATCTTGGTGGACTTCGCCAACGTGCGACGGCGGGCGGGAGCCAGTCTGCGCGAAGCCCTGCTCGATGCCGGGCGGCTTCGCTTCCGGCCGATCCTGCTGACCACCTTGACCACCATGTTGGGGCTGATGCATTTGGCGCTGTTCGCCAAGGGGCAAGCCCAATTCCTGCAGCCCATGGCCATCAGCCTGTTCTTCGGGCTAGCGGTGGCGACGGGGTTGATCCTGATCGTGGTGCCCTGTGCGTATTGGATCCTGCAGGACGTCTTGGACTTGCCGGGGCGTTGGCGGAGCCGTCGGGCGGGACCGGAGGGGGGCGTCCAGGGTTAGCCGTCTGGGGCCCGACTGTGGCGCGGGAGCGTCTCAAGGTCGAGCGAACCTGTCCCGATTCGTAGCGCGCCGCCCCGCCCGGGGGACGGTTTGCGAAGCGAGCGTGGCAAGATCCCTGGGAGTCTTGCATCCTTCGGGGCGGGACCCGGCCCAGCCGGTCGCCGAATCGATCCGACTGCCCATTCGACTGCTCATTCGACCGCCCATTCGACCGCCCCGCGGCGGGCTGCCTGCCCCATTGGACCCCTTTGAAGCCCAAGACCCAACACTTCCATAGCCTCGATACCCTGCGGGGCGTCGCCTGCGTGCTGATCGCCATCTACCACATGACGAACATGCGGTGGAACTTTGGGGGCCACGTTCTGGTGGACCTGTTCTTGGTGCTGAGCGGGTTTGTTTTGGCCCACAGCTATCTTTACGGGCCAAGCGTCGTGGGCAAGCGGGAGTTCTTGGTGCGGCGCTTCGCCCGCATGTGGCCCCTGCACGTGTTCACCTTGTTCTTCACGTTTGGGGTCGTTTCCTACGGTCTGAATGGTTTGTTCTTCACGCCCCCCGGGAGCGGCGTCCACAACAACTGGCTGACGCTGTTCGAGCATTTGACGATGACGCACAACTTGGGTTTCCCACCCAACGGCAAGTTTGTGTCGAGTTGGAACTTTCCCAGCTGGTCGATCTCGGTCGAGTTTTGGGTCAACGTCCTGTTCATTTTGACCACGACCCGCAAGACCCCCTCCTGGCGCTTCTTGCTGCTTTCGGTGGTCTGCCTAGGGATCGTGATGCGCGGATGGGGGACCCTGGCCACGTTCAACGAAAACTACCTGGGTTACTTCAACTCGGGGCTCATGCGCGGGCTCGCGTCGTTCTTCCTCGGTGTGGTGTCGTACCGCCTGTTTCTGCGCTACCGGCACATCGAGCTGGGCCCTAAGACCGCGTTGGGCTTGGAAGTCGGATCGATCGCGCTGACGGTGTTCTTCCTGTACATCGGGATCTGGGGCTATCCGCTATGGGAATTCCTGGCGCCCTACTTCTTCATGTTCATGATCGCGCTGTTCGCGATGCACCAAGGCGCCTTGAGCCAAGCCTCGGTACGGCTGCGCTACGTGGGCGTGATCTCGTACTCGATCTATCTGAACCACATCGCGGTCATGATCTTCATCAACCATCGCGTGGTTACGTCGTGGTTGCCCCGGGAGTGGATCATTCCGTTCGGGGTCGTGATCTTGTTGATCTTCTCGCACTTTACCTACAAGTACATCGAACGCCCCAGCCAACGGTTCATCCTGCGCAAGTGGTTGCCGCCTAGGGAACAAACGGTGGGCTGAGCACGGTCATGAACCCCATGCAGCCAGGCGATCACTGGGTGGTTCTCACCGGTGCGGGCATCAGCGCCGATTCGGGTTTGGAGACCTTTCGCGGAGGCGGAGGGCTATGGGAGGGGCATCGCATCGAAGAGGTGGCCACCCCCGAAGCCTGGGAGCGACAGCCAGAAGTGGTTTGGCGTTTCTACCAAGAGCGGCGTAGGGCGTTGCTCGGAGTCGAGCCCAACGCGGGGCACCGGGCCTTGGCCCGCCTGGAAGCCCACGCCAGCGCGCGCGGCATCGGGTTCACGCTGATCTCCCAAAACGTCGACGACCTGCACGAGCGGGCGGGCTCGACCGTGCTGGCCATGCACGGCCAACTGCTTCGCCTGCGCTGCGAGCCTTGTGGGGCTACGGTGGAGGACCGCGAGCACTTCGATCCACGCGCGTGGGTGGCTTGTCCCGACTGCGGTGCAGCGCGCCTGCGACCCGACATCGTTTGGTTTGGCGAGATTCCCTACCACCTCGATGCGATCGAGCAGGCGTTGGGCAAGGTCACCCACTTCTTGGCCTGTGGAACCAGCGGAGCGGTGTACCCGGCTGCGGGCTTGTTGGCCGCTGCGCGCGGGCAGGGGGCCCAGACCTGGGTCAATGCGCTGGAACGGCCGGCCAACCTCGACGAGCGCGACACGTTCCTGGAGGGGCGTGCCAGCGAAGTGCTGCCTGCCTGGGTCGATCATTGGATCGAACACGGATTTGCGGCCGCTGCGGACAGCCCGTGGATCTACAAGATCGTTCCCGCGGCGGTTTGGAATGAAGCCCAGGCGCGTGGATCGTTTGGCGGCGCGGGCATCGACCTGGCCGATGGGTACATCCACTTTTCGACGGGGGCGCAAGCGGCGGAGACGGCGGCCAAGCATTTTGCCGGGGTCCAGGACTTGCTCTTGGTGGCGGTCTCGGTCGAGCGGTTGGAGCGCATGCTTGCGAGTGCGCTGCGTTGGGAACCGTCGCGTGGAGGCGCGCTCTTTCCGCATTTGTACGCGCCCATGCCGCTTGCGGCGGTCGACTGGGTTGCGCCCTTGCCCTGGGATCCTTCGGGCGAGCACCGCTTTCCCGAGCGGTTCCGCAGCTAGCGTTCGGCTAGGTAGCCCGATCCCTGGCCTTGCAGGTTGCGCAGGTGGCGTACGCCCTGGAAGAACTCGGGGCCCAAGACGAGCGAGCTCGACCGTCCGGCTGCTTGCCACAGAAGGCGCCCGGTAGCGAGTTCGAGCGTCGCTTGTAGCTCTTCCAGCATGGCGCTGTCCGTGGCCGAAACCGGGGCCTGGGCCAAAAGCACGAGCCATGGTAGGTTTTGGCGCAAATCGAGCAGCGGCGCGTTCACGGTGCGTTCGAATTGACGCGCGGCGGATTCGTTTCCGAAGTCCACCCGCGCGCGGAGCAGCGGGCTGCGGCGGCGCGTGTCGAGCACCAAACTGGCCCGTTCCATCGGGCCCAGGCTCTCGAAGATTGAACCCAGGAAGGCGCGAGCCATCCACCCGGCACCACCGCCGAGCGGCCTGCCGGGGGCGAGCGACGCTGGGGGTTGGAAGGCCGCCCGCAAGGGCGCGTTCGCGGACTGCGCCAGCAGCACCTGGAGGCCCGTGCCGTGTTCGTTGGTTTGGGCCTGGGGCTGGGCCAACCCTTGCATGTCGATCGACCACCAATCGGTTTGCCAGGGAACCAGCGCCAAGTCTTCTCCCTGCAACCAAGTGTGCCCGGGGTCGAGCACCGTCCACAGGGCCGCGAGTAGTTCGAGCGGGTCCGCGTCACTCCGGCTGTGCAGGAAGAGCCTGGGGCTCGGGCCCACGGCTCCATCCCATTCGACCAAAGCAAGCATGCGCCGCGCCCCGGCCGCTTCGAGGGCTTGCAGCGACCACCAACGATCGTCACACGCGCGCAGGTACTCCCCTTGGGGGTCCAAGGCCTCCAACCAAGGCTCGACCGTAGCGGCGTCGAAGTGCTCCAAGTCGAGCACCAAGGCGAGGACCGTATCCGGCCCCACCGTTTTGGGGGGCAATTCCGCGCGGTCCGAGGCTCCACAGCCCACGAGCAGGGCGCACAAGAGGCCCAGGGGTATGCGTGTGAATCGAATCGGCATAAGTCCTCTCATCGGCGCCGGTTTTCCCGACTTGCCCCTGCGGATAAAGAAACGGCGCGACGATGGCCCCAGCTCGCCTGGATGGCCTACACTACGGCCATGTGGTTCGCGCAAATCTTGGTTCCCTGGCTGCTGTCCAGCCTCGCCCTACCTGCACAGGAGACGACTCCGCCCCTGGCGCAACCTGCGGCGGTGCCCCAGGCCCAGGGGGGCTCCCTAGTCCCTAGCTGACCCTTGTGACCTGGCGAAGGCCAGCCTGTGCGTGGCACGGGAGAAGAAGGACCCCGTTGGAACCTAGGGCTGCGCTGGCTCCCAGGAATTCCGGTCGATCGCGCCAAGCTGCGCATGACCGCGACCACCGCCGTGACCCCCAGTCTGTTTGTCGGAGTGGAATTCAATCCCCTGGAGAATGACCTAGGGTTGCTCGCCAATTGGCGCGTGTTCGACGAAACCGAACAGCTGCCGGCGCTGATCGTGGGCACCAGTTCCGATCGCATTGGGACCCCGTCGGGGCGGGCTTACTACGCCACCCTTTCCAAGGACTTGAGCGGCTGGACCGGCTTGCCCGTGGCCCCGTACGTGGGGCTCGCGTTCGGTGAGTACGACGACGCCTGGGAAACGATCGGTGGCATGGCCATCCGTTGGATGCCGCGGGTCAGCTCCACCCATTCGTGGGATGGACACAACTTGCACCACCAACTGGACTACGCGCCGGGTAACGGTCAGCGGCTGGGCATCGTGGTCGCCCAGCAGGGCAGCAAGCAGTACGTGGGGGTGAGCTTGGGAACTTCCTGGTAGGCCGAACGAATGCCTGAGCCGTGCTAGTGGCTCACGAGTTGGAAGCAGTCCTCCTGCGAATCGAGCCACGAGAGTTCGCCGCTCGAGATGGCGAACCAGGCGCCGTGCAACTCCAGGCGCCCTGCTGCGATCGCTTCACGCACGAACGGGAAGGTCATGAGGTTCTTGAGCGAGTGGTGCACGCCCGCGAGCTCCAGCGCGAGTTGTGGGTCGGAGGGTTGCTCCGCGAGCACCCGGTCGCGGACTTCGTCGAGCTGGCTCACCCAGGGTCCTACGAATTCTCCCGCTTGCCGTTGTCGCTCCGGATGCAGACAAGCCTTGACCCCGCCGCATTGGCCATGCCCCATGACCACGATGTGGTGCACACCCAGGTTTCCAACGGCGAATTCCAACGCCGCACTCACCCCGTGCAGCGAACCATCGGGTTGGTAGGGGGGAACGAGGTTGGCCACGTTGCGCACGGTGAAGAGTTCGCCGGGTGCGGTGTCGAAGATGTCGGAAGGGTCTGCCCGACTGTCGGCGCACCCGATCAGCATGATGTCAGGATCTTGCCCTCGGGCGAGGCGCGCGTACAAATCCACCTGTTGTCCATAGACCCCCCGCCGAAAGCGGCGGTAACCGTTGAGCAGGTCCTCGATGGTCTTCATGCCGCCAGTGTAGGGCTGCTCCGGGGGCCAAGCGACCACGCAGTTGGGTGAGTGGGCGGGTGAACCCGCGCCCCTGGCACCGCCCTTCGCGCCTGGACCCCAGGGCTTCGCGCTTTGCAGCCGCAGGGGACCGCGCTACCCTGGGCTTCCGGCCGTTTCGCGGCGGGAACCCCGCACCCCGCAGCCCTAGCCCCAACCCGGCCCCAAGATCCTCATGAACACAGAATGGGAAACCGCGCTCTCGGATAGGGGCGGCGCAACCTGCGAGTTGTGTGGCGGATCCTCGGACTTGGCCGCGCACTTTGTGCCCGGTGGGGCAGGCCAGGATGCGGAGGCCCATATCCTTGCCTGCGCCGATTGCCGCGATCGAATCGAAGCCCCTACCCTGGATGCGAGCCATTGGTTCTGCCTCAAGCAATCGATTTGGAGCGACGTGCCTGCGGTCCAGGTGCAGAGCTGGCGCCTCCTGCAGGGGCTTCCGAATGAGCCGTGGGCCCTCGAACTCCTGGAACAAGCCTACCTGGAAGATTCGGTCCTCGCTTGGGCCAAGGCGGGGGCGACAGGCGGTTCGCAGCCCGATAGCGATGCGAGCCCAACTCTGGATGCCAACGGCACGCCGCTCGCCGATGGGGACACGGTGACTTTGATCAAGAACCTCGACGTCAAGGGCGGTGGTTTCACGGCCAAGCGAGGCACGGCGGTGAAGAACATCCGTTTGACCGACTCTCCTGAGGCCGTGGAGGGGCGTATCAACGGCAGCGTGATCGTGCTCAAGGCGTGCTTCCTGAAGAAGCAATGAGCAGGACTGGGAGAATTTGGCGCGCACGCGCCTGCGCCTCGATGCTGGCGAGCCTGCTAGGGAGCGTCCTGGGATCCAGTTGCCGCAGTGCCGCGCTTCCCCCGGACCACGGGGGGGACCCGGGCCCAGGCCATTCGATTGTCGCCTGCGGGCAGACCATCGACATCGGGGTGCCGGTGGTCCTGTGGACCGACCCGGGCGGCTACGACGCGTACTCGACGACTCGACGTTTTGTCGAAGTGCCCGCGGCCCGGAACGCACCCCAGGACGGAGTCCTGCGCTACGAACCGGGTCGCGTGGCCCGCGACGACGGGCATACCCAACTCGTGGAGCCGAACAGCACCGACCTCGAGCGTCTCGGCGAGGTGGTCGACCAGTTCGTGCTGCACTACGACGTGTGCGGTGCGAGTCGCCAGTGCTTCAAGATCTTGCAGGATCACCGCGGGCTCTCGGTTCACTTCCTGCTCGATGTGGATGGCACCATCTACCAAACCCTCGACCTGCGCGATCAGGCTTGGCACGCGACGAAGGCCAACCCCCGGTCGATTGGCGTGGAGATCGCCCATATTGGGGGCCGGCCGCCGCGCGCCCGGGCGGAGATGGAAGCTTGGTACGCGCACGACGGAGCCGGGCCCCGCGTGCAGTACCCCGCATGGCTTGCAAACCCTGGCGTGCGAACGCCGAACTTCGTAGCCCGGCCCGCACGCGCCGAGGTGGTCGAAGGCCGCATCCAGGGGGATACCCAGGTGATGTACGACTTCACCCCCGAGCAGTACGCCAGTTTGGTAGCCCTGGCGGCCGGACTGTGCCGGACGCTTCCCAACCTGCAGCCGGACGCCCCCCGCGCCAGCGATGGGCGCGTGTTGGATCACGTCTTGGGCGATACCGAGTACGCCCGCTTCCAAGGCATCCTGGGGCACTACCACGTGCAGTCGAACAAACTCGACCCCGGGGTGGCGTTCGATTGGGAACGGTTCTTGGGCGGGGTGCGCGCGCAGCTCGGTCCTTGACGGCCAGCGATTTCGTCTTAGCCGAAGATTTATCCTGCGCGCGAAGGTGCAACCGTAGGCTGGTCGGGTTCGCAAGCCTGCCCCGGGACCGTGGTTGCAGCGCCCCCCTCGAGGCGCGCCATGGGAGATTCGCGCCATCTGGCACCGCAGGGCAGCGCCAGACCCGACCCCTATGAAAGCGCCCAATTCCTTGCCCGTTGAGGTTGATACGAGAGGCCCCGCCATCGGTTGGACAAGGAGCTGGGTCCTTGTGGCTCCGATCCTTTGTCTTTGGATTGCTGCGAGTTGTTCGCACGCGGATGCGCCGAACGGGCAAGACGACGCGCCGAGTTTCGTGCCCCTTGACCTGCGTTTGGTGGCGGGCGATTGGCCGGAGGCTTCGGAGGAGGTCGTCTACGAAGTGCCGATCCCGGAAGCTTTGGATGGGGGCTGGGAGGTTCTGTTTAGCGACCAAGTGAACGTAGTGCCCGAAAGCTCTGGTGCCGAGTCTGGTTCCGAGTCGAAACGCGCGTTGGCCTTGGGTCCTGTCGGCGTCCCCTTTCTGATTCGGGTGCCGCTCGACTTGCCTCCAGGAAGTTTCGACCGCATTCGCATGCGCTTTTCCTCGCCCGGGTTCACCCGCGTGGCTGGGCTGGTGGGGCGCGGCACCCAACGACGGTTGATTGGGGACTTCGTCGAGCGCTATGCCCTGACCGAAGCGGTGGACCTCAACTTGGACATGATCAAGGTGCTGGGAGACGACCGTCCCCTTAAGGAATTGCACCTGGTGTTCGAGGCCATGACCGATCCGGGGCTGATCGAAGGCATCGAGTTGATTCGCCGCTCCGCGTCGCTACGCATGCCCAGCCCGCTCAAGGCGCCCAAGGATGTGTCGGTGGGCAGCGGTTCGCGGCGCAGCGTGGGGTTGCTGCCGGGTATGCGACTGGCAGCCGACATTCCCAATGGACTGAAGGGCCTGGTGGCGATCGAAGCGAGCCTGCTGCCTTCGATGCTGGCGAGCAAGCTAGGCAACGTGACGCTTGAGTTGTTCGGTAACGGCCAGTCGTTGCAGCGCAAGACCTTCGACCTCCAAAGCGGCTGGTCGACCTGTGCCTTGACCTTGCCTGACCAGTCTGATCGCTCGCTGGTGGTGACCACCGAGTTGCCGGTGGGCGTCTTGGCTGGCACCGCTCGGGTTTTGGCGCCCCCCAAGCCGCACCCGCGGACGGTGCTCTTGATCACCTCCGACACCCATCGCTCCGATCACATGGGGTATGCTCAGGATGGTATGGGGGTGGTCACTCCGACCCTCGACGCCCTGGCCCAGGGCGGCGTTCGATTTGACGATGCGGTCTCGGTGACTTCGATCACCAATCCTTCGCACGCTTCGATCTTCACGGGCTTGCATGCCCGCGATCACGGCATCGTGGGCAACTTGGCAATGCTCAGCGAGCGGGCCGACACGATTGCCGAGGAATTCCAGCGGGCCGGTTACCGTACGTTTGCTTCGGTTTCTGCGCGCCACCTGATGCCCTGGCGTAGCGGCTTTGGCCAGGGGTACGAGCGGTTCGACGCCCCCGAAACCTCGATGCTGCGCGATGGGGCGATCACTGTGGCCAAAGCCGAGGAATTCCTGCAGGACGCCAAGGGGCACGACGTGTTCCTTTGGCTGCACTTGTTCGATGCCCACGCACCGTACATCCCGCACGAGGGGTGCTCCGAGCAGTACTACTCGGGCGATCCCTATTCGAAGGATCTGCCGCCCCTGCCGCCCGAGGCCGTGCCGTCCTGGGACCCCGAAGTGCGCGACTTGGCCTTCGTGCGCTCGCTCTACAAGGGCGAGATCACCTACCTCGATCGTTTGCTCCAGGGCTTCTTCGAGACCCACCCGAGAGTGTTGCAAGGGGCCGTAGCGTTCACCGCCGACCACGGCGAGTCGCTGGGCGAGCACGACATGTATTGGGGCCACGCGGGGCTCTATTCGACCACGCTCAAGGTGCCACTGATCTTGCACGGGCCGGGGTTGCCTGCGGGGACGATCGTACAAACCCCCGTCCAAAACGACCACATCGCGCACACGCTGATGCAAATGGCGGGCTTGCCCGCCTCGCAAGTGGCGAACTTCCCAGGGGTTTCGTTGCTGGATGCCGTGGGGCCCCAAGCCAAAGCCGCGGCACCGCGCTTTGTGTTGGGTGCCAATGCGCTATCGGCGGGGGTTTTCTTCGAAGACTGGTACCTCCTGCTGCACATCCGGGCGAACACTTGGGGCAACCCGCCGCCCTTGGCGGCGCATACCGTGGAGCTCTACAACCTGAAGAGCGATCGATTGTGCGCCAACAATGTGGTCGCGGATCACCCCGATGTGGTCAAGCGGCTGCGGCCAGCACTGGTCAAGTGGCTCAACGATCCTTCGGTGGGGGGGCCGCTGACCGGGGCCGAGACCGCCTCGGAGGAGGCGCGTTCGGACGTTTCGGCTTTGGGCTACGCAGCGGATGAGTTCAGCCGGGTGGATGGCCCGGTGATCGACCCGGCTTGCCCCTGCGCCGAGTGCGCGCGCTATCGCTGACCACGGGGATCTCCAGGAAGCGCGTGCTGGACTCGGCAACGGGTCCGACTGGGGGGGTAGGGCCGATCCCCGCTCCTTCGGTGGGCCACCGGCAGGCGACCGATCGTTGAGCTCCGAGAGTTGGCGAGCAAGGGAGATCGCAAAGGAGATAGCAAAGAAGTCCGGGAAAAGCTTCGCTTTGTGGTTGAATAGTTATGCGATGCGCTGCATAACTATTCGCATGGACCCCCAGCGCCACGCCCGGCTTGAAGCCCTCGGTCAAATCTTGACCACCCAAGCGGTGGGCAATCAGGCCGACTTGGTGCGCTTGTTGAAGCGCGGGGGGCATGCGGTGACTCAGAGCTCGGTATCGCGCGACCTACGCGAACTGGGGGCCATTCGCACGGCGGATGGGTACCGCTTGCCAGGGGTGGTCGAGGCTTCTCATGGCGGTCCCGTCGACCGCGAGATTTTCCGTTCGCTGGTGATAGGCGTGGACTCGGCCGGCCCGAACCTCTTGGTGCTGCGGACGGCGATTGGGGGGGCCTCGCGCGTGGGGCTGGCCGCCGATCGCGCCAGTTTGCCTGGGGTGGTCGGCTCGGTGGCCGGTGACGACACCTTGTTTTTGGCCGTCAAGACCCTCAAGGACCGCCGCCGCCTGGAACGTCTCCTGGCGGAGTGGATGGCCGCCTGACTCCCAGTCTCCCTGCGGGGGTGCCCGGCGCCCCAAGGAAGCCACCCATGACCTCATCGCCCCATTCTCCGTTTCCCAAGAATTCGTTGCTCAAGAATCCTTTGCTCAAGAATCCTTTGGTTGTGCTGGCCTACTCGGGCGGGCTCGACACGAGCTGGTGCATCCCGCGGCTGCGCGCACAGGCGGATGCTCGCGTGGTCACGGTCACGGTGGACGTGGGGGGCATGAGCGCTGGCGAACGCAGCGAGATGGCGGCGCGCAGCCGTTCGCTGGGCGCCATCGAGCACGTCCACCTCGACGCCCGTGCGACCTTCTTCCAGGAGATCGTGCGCTTCTTGATCTTCGGCAACGTCCTACGCGGGGCAGCCTACCCGCTCTCCGTTGGTGCCGAGCGCAGCCTGCAGGCGCGCGAGGTGGCTCGCATTGCCCGGGAAATGGGTGCGGGAGCCATCGCGCACGGATGCACTGCCGCCGGCAACGACCAAGTCCGGTTCGAGGTGGCGTTGCGCACGGTCGCTCCCGAAATGGCGGTGTTGGCTCCGGTACGCGACGAAGCCCCGAGCCGCGAACAGGAAGTGGCCTACCTGGAGTCACTCGGGTTTCCGGTCCCCGCTTCCACGGGCAGCTACTCGATCAACTCGGGGCTGTGGGGTGTCACCATCGGTGGGCGCGAAACCCTGCAGACGCACACGACCTTGCCCGAAGCGGCCTGGGTGCGGACGCGCGGAGCCTTTGACAAGGGCCTGCAAAGCGAGCGCCACGTGTTGTCCTTCGAGCGCGGCATCCCCTGTGCATGGGACGGTGAGGCGCTCGACCCGGTGGCGTTGATCGAACGCATCGACGCCCAGGCAGCGGCCATGGGAATTGGGCGCGGGATCCACCTGGGTGAGACGATCCTGGGGGTAAAGGGCCGCGTGGCCTTCGAAGCCCCTGCGGCCACGGTGATCTTGCATGCCCACCGCGAGCTGGAGAAGCTGGTGCTTACCGGGCGCCAAACCCTGACCAAGGACCTGGTCGCGCGCACCTATGGCGACTTGGTCCACGAGGGCCAATTCCTCGAGCCCACCTGCCGGGACATCGAAGCGCTCCTTGAGCACAGCCAAGCGCGCGTGACCGGCGAGGTCCAGCTGCTATTCCGTACGGGCTCGTTGTTCGTGGAAGGTGTCGAGTCTCCCTTTTCCCTGCGCAGCGCGTCGCGGGCCCTCTACGGCGAAGCCGCCGGCGAGTGGACGCCCGAAGACGCCCGGGGCTTTTCTCGAATCGTCGGTCTGCCGGGCATGCTGCACGCCCGCGCCGGGGAGGTCTCCCAAGCATGAAGCGCATCACCCTCGACAAAATCGCCTCGGCCACTTCGAACTGCAAACTCAGCCGCGAGGTCCGGGTAGGAGATGAGTTTCCCTGCCAGGAGGGCGATGTGGTCGCCGTTCGGATCCTGACCGAAAAGTCGACCTACAACACCCTTGAGTTGACCACCGGACGCTTTTCGCTGCTCAAACCGGGGGATGTGGTCGCGGGAACCTTAGGTCACCGGCGTGCGCTGGTGGGTTACGCCGGGCATTTGCCCAAGTCGCTGCGCGTGGGCGACCGCATCCAGATGCTCAACCTGGGCGGTTGCTTGGGCATTTGCACCTCGGTCAATCCCGATCTGGGCAAACCCTTCGAGTGCGAAGTCTTGGGCCAAGTCCAGCACTTCCCGTACCTGGGCGAGCGCATCGGGGTGCCCGCGAACATCCGCCAGGGGGCGCTGCCCCTGCGCTCGGACCTCGCACTGCACGGTGTCCCGGTCGTGGGCGTGGTGGGAACCTGCATGAACGCGGGCAAGACCTTTGCGTGCATGAGCTTGATCCAGGAGCTCACGCGCCAGGGATTGCGCGTCAACGCCTGCAAGGCTACGGGAGTCAGTTTGCGCCGCGATCTCCTGTCGATGGAGGACGCGGGTGCCAGCAAGACCATCCTCTTCACCGATTTGGGCATCGTCACCACCCAGGCCAGCAACGCTCCGATCCTGGCGCGCACCATGTTGACCCATCTGGCGACCGATCGGCCGGACGTGATCGTGCTCGAGCTAGGCGACGGCCTGATGGGTACCTACGGGGTCGACGCCATCCTGCGCGATCCGGAATTGGCGGCTGCGCTGCACGCGGTGGTGTTGGCGGCCAACGATCCGGTGGGGGCTTGGGGCGGCGTGCGTCAGCTGCACGAGGACTTCGGCCTGGAAACCACGGTGGTGACCGGCCCGGCCACGGACAACGACGCCGGTACCGAATTGATCCGCGAGCGGATTGGTGTGCAGGCTTTCAACGCTCGCGTGGCGCCGCGCGAGCTGGCGGGTTGCATCCTGCAGGCGATCGGTCTGGCCGAGGTCGCACGATGAGCATGGATCCGATTCCGGTGGTTGTCCTCGGGGCTTCGGGGTACGTGGGGGCGGAAGTCCTGCGGCTGGTCGCCCAGCATCCCCGTTTTGCGCTGGAAGCCGCCGTGGCTCGCAGCGTGGCAGGCAAACCGATCGTGGAGGACTTCCCGCATTTCCGCGGGGTGTACGACGGCGTGAACTATGTAGCGCTGGGCGCGGTGGACTGGACCCGCAAGGAGCCGGTGGCCATCTTTTCGTGCTTGCCCCATGGCAAAGGGGCCGAGCTGTTGGATGGGGTCCTGCGCCATGCCGACGCCGCCGGTCGGCCCTGGAAGTTGGTGGATCTGGCGGCCGACTTCCGGCTCCCCGACGCCCAACAATTCGAGGCCGTTTACGGCGAGCGTCACGGAGCCCCCGAGCGCTATGTCGACTTTGCTTGCGCCTTGCCCGAACTCACCCCAGGCGTCGTGGGGAATGCCATGGCCCACCCAGGCTGTTTCACCACCGCCACGACCCTGGCCTGCGCCCCGCTCATGGCCCTGGGGCTCGCCGAGCCCGAGTTGCGCGTCAGCGCGGTGACGGGGAGCACCGGTTCGGGTCGCGAGGTCAAACCCGCCACGCACCACCCCGAGCGCCACGGAAACTTTTCAGCCTACAACCCCCTGCGCCATCGGCACGTGCCCGAGATGGAAATGCTACTCGGGCGTCTGGGCGGTACGGTTCCGAAGGTCTTGTTCGTACCCCACTCGGGTCCGTTCGCGCGGGGCATCCATGCCACGGTTCACGTGCGCCTCGTGCGCCCCATGACCAGCTTCGAATTGCGCGACGTCTACGCGCAGTTCTATGCGGAGGCGCCGTTCGTGCACGTCGAACCCGAACCGCCCAAGCTCAAGCAGGTCGTCGGGACCAATCGCTGCCACCTGGGCGTGTGCGCCGTGGGGCAAGATGCGGTGATCTTTTCGGTGATCGACAACCTGATCAAGGGCGCCGCCGGCGGCGCGATGCACTGGATGAACCGTTTGTACGGCCTGCCCGAAACGGCGGGCCTCACCCTTCCGGGGCTGGGGTGGAGCTGATGGAAACCACGACTCTCGAGCACGAACTTCCGGTCTACGCGCGCATTGGTGCCGAAATCGTTTCGGGCGATGGGGTCATGGTGGAGACCAAGGACGGGCAGCGCTGGATCGATTTCTACGGCGGGCACGCGGTTGCGCTGCTGGGTTACCGGCACCCGCGCCTGATGGCAGCCTTGCGCGAGCAAGCCGAGCGGCTCTTCTTCCAGACCAACGCCGTCGACGTGGAAGTGCGCCAGCGAGCGCACACGGCGCTGGCGGGCTTGGCTCCTGAAGGCCTCGACCGGGTGTTCCTGGTGAATTCCGGGGCGGAAGCCAACGAAAACGCCTTGCGCATCGCCTTTGTCCAGCACCCCGGCCGCACCCAAGTGGTGTGCTTGGCGGGGGGCTTCCATGGCCGCACTGCAGCAGCCGGCGCTGTCACGGCGGGAGCCCTGGGGCGCTGGTACGCGTTCCCGCGCACGCCCTTCGACGTGGTCACGATCCCGGTGGGTGACGAGGCGGCATTGCGTGCAGCGGTTGGGGTGCAAACCGCCGCGGTCATCCTCGAACCGATCCAGGGCATCGCGGGTTGCGTGGATTTGGAGCCCGCCTACCTGCGCGCGGTGCGTGAGGTGGCCGATGCCACGGGCGCGTTGTTCCTCGCGGACGAAGTCCAATGCGGCATGGGGCGCAGCGGTGCGGCCTTTGCGGTGCAGCTCGCTGGGGTGGTGCCGGACTTGTTGACCACGGCCAAGGGGCTCGCTGGTGGATTCCCCGCGGGCGCGGTGATCACCACCGCGCAGCTCGCGAGCAAGCTGACCATCGGTTCGCTAGGCACGACGTTCGGGGGCGGGCCGATGGCCTGCGCCTTAATCGAAGCCGTTGCCCACGAGCTCACGGACACCGACCTGTTGGCCAATGTGCGCGCTCGCTCGGAGCAACTGCGCGCCACTTGTCAAGTCGGCCCGGTGGTCGGCGTGCAGGGTCAGGGTTTGCTCTTGGGTTTGCGTTGCAATCGCCCCGTGGCCCAGATCTTGCCGGCCTTGCGCGAGCGCGGCATCTTGGCCGGTGGCTCGTCGGACCCGCACGTGCTGCGCCTGACGCCGCCCTTGATCTTGGAAGCCTGCCACGTGGAGGCCCTCGCCGCGGCCCTGAGCGATTTGCCGGAGGATCCCCATGCGCCAATGGCTTGACCTGGGAGACGTTCCCACCGAGACCATCGAGCGTTTGCTGCGGGTGGCGAAAGAGCTCGAAGCGCGCCCGATCCGCCAGGATTTGGCGGGCAAGGTTTTGGGATTGATCTTCCTCAATCCCTCGGTGCGTACCTTGGCCTCGTTCCAAGCGGGCATGGCGCAACTGGGTGGTTCGAGCTTTGTGATCACCCCGGGACAGGGCAGTTGGGCCTTTGAAACGCGTCGCGGCGTGACCATGGAGGGGCTCGAAGCCGAACACGTGCGCGAGGGGATTCCCGTGCTCGCGAGCTATGCGGACGCCCTGGGCGTGCGTTGTTTTCCGCGCGGTGTGGACCTGGCGGAAGATTTGAGCGAGCCCACTCTGCGCGCCTTGGTGAATGTGTGCCCCAAGCCGTACCTGAACTTGGAGTCCGCCCTGTCGCACCCCTGCCAGGCGTTGGCCGATTGGAAGTCGCTCGACGACTTCGGTGTGCCGCGGTCGCAGGGCAAGTTTGTCTTGAGTTGGGCCAAACACCCCAAGGCCTTGCCCTTGGCCGTACCCGCGTCGACCTTGCAGATGGCGGCCCAACGCGGCATGCAGGTCACCGTGCTACGTCCCGAAGAGTTCGCCTTGCCCGCCCAGGTCATGGACAAGGCGCGCACCCTGGCCCAGGTCTCGGGGGGCTCCGTGCACGAAACGAGCGACCGCGAGGAAGCCATGCAGGGCGCTCACGTGCTCTACGCCAAGTCCTGGCAAGCCCCGCGCTTCTACGGCCAACCTGCGGAAGAGTCCGTGGTCCGCGCCCAGTACCCCGATTGGTGCGTCGATGAATCCTGGTTCGCCCCCGCCCTCCCCGATGCCCTCTTCATGCACTGCCTGCCCGTGCGGCGCAACGTAGTGGTGAAGGACGAAATCCTCGATGGCCCCCGTTCGCGGGTGCTGCCCCAAGCCGCCAACCGTTTGCACGCCCAAAAGGCACTACTCCTGGAGATGCTCTCATGAACATGGACCCGAGCCGTTCCGTCGTGATCACCGCGATCCGTTCCGCGATTCCCTACCTGCGCCTGTTCCAGGGCCGTACCTTCGTGATCAAGGCCGGTGGTGACGTGGTCGCCGATCGGGCCAGCACCAAGGTGCTCATGGAGCAAGTGGGCATCCTGCACCAACTCGGCATCCGCGTGGTGGTGGTGCACGGTGGCGGTAGCCAAGCCACCCAGCTAGCCACGAATCTGGGCCTGCCTACCCAAATGGTGGCGGGACGGCGGGTGACCGACGCACGCACCCGCGAAGTCGCCACCATGGTACTCAATGGCAGCGTGAATACGGAGATCGTGGCGACCTGCCGTGAGGTGGGCTTGCCCGCGATCGGGCTCTCCGGGGTCGATGCGGGGTTGATCCGCGCCCACAAGCGAGCCCCCAAGGAAGTGCCCGGGCATGGGGTGGTCGACTACGGTTTCGTGGGGGACATCCAATCGGTGGACACCAAGGTTCTCGAGCGTCTGCTCGCCGATGGTTTCGTTCCCATCGTGTCGCCCCTGTCGGCCGATGAGCACGGACAGATCCTCAACATCAACGCCGACGTGGTGGCTGCGAGCTTGGGCAAGGCGCTCAAAGCCGAGAAACTGATTCTCGTCACTGGAGTGGCCGGCATCCTGCGCGATGTGACCGATCCGTCCTCGTTGATTTCCTACACCGACATCGAAGGGCTCGAAGCGCTCGAAGCCTCGGGCTGCATCACCGGGGGCATGCTGCCCAAGTTGACCAGCATCAAGGATGCCTTGCACGGCGGCGTGGCGCGCGTGCACGTGATCCACAGCCACAACCCCGACAGCCTGTTGCTCGAAGTCTTCACCAACGAAGGGGCGGGCACACTGGTGGTGCACGACATCGACGAACTGCGCCCCGAAGAAGCCCAAGCCAGCGACCTGCACGCCCACGCGCACTGATCCCCATGCTGCCTCCGCTGCTTGAGCTGCACCGACGGTTGGTGGAGTGCCCTTCGGTTTCGCACCAGGAGGGCGCCATCGCGGATCTGGTCGAGGGCCTGCTGCACGAAGCGGGGGCCCAGGTCGAACGCATAGGGGACAACGTGGTGGCGCGGGCGGGTTCGGGTCCCGGTTTGCTGCTCAACTCGCACTTGGACACCGTGCCGTCGACTCCGGCTTGGACGCGGGATCCATGGCAGTGGGCCCAGGAAGGCGACCGCATCTATGGGCTCGGCAGCAACGACGCCAAGGCTTCGGTGGCAGGCATGATGGTGGCCTTTGAGCGCGTGCTGCGCGAAGGCGGACCCGCGAGCGTCACGCTGCTGTTGGTCCCCGAGGAGGAGACGGGTGGCAAAGGAATGGAAGTTGCCTGGCCGGAACTCGCCCGGCGTCCCGGGGCTCCCTTGGCGGCTGTGGTTGGTGAGCCCACTGGCTTGGACCTCGCCATCGCGCAAAAGGGACTCCTGATTCTCGAGTTGATCGCAGAAGGCGATGCGTGCCACAGCGCCAATGCCGATGCCCAAGGGGCGCGCAACCCCATCCGCCAGTTGGCCCGGGATCTGGTGGCGTTGGAGGGGATCGATCTGGGAGCCAGCCATGGGCGGCTCGGGGTCACGACCCTGCAACCAACGGTGCTTGCAGCGGGCGAGCGACGCAACATGGTTCCGCCCACCGCTTCGGCCTACTTGGACTTGCGTACCCATCCGGGGTGCGATCCAGAGGAGCTCATCGCGCGCGTGGAGCAGCGGGTCGAGGCCCGGGTGCGGGTGCATTCGAACCGTTTGCAGGCGCGCGAATGCCCGGAAGATGCAGCCATCGCCCAAGCCGCCATGGCCGCTTCCCCGGGCTGTCGGGTCTACGGGTCGCGCACCCTCTCCGACTGGGCCTACTTGACCATCCCCGCGGTCAAAATCGGCCCCGGCCGAACCGAACGCAGCCACACTAGCGACGAATTTGTGCTGGTTTCCGAATTGGAAGCGGGCGCGGCTTTCTACCAGCGCTTGATCCGCGAGTTCGCCCTCCGGGCGAAAAGGACCCCCTCATGACACGACTTTGGGACAAGGGCGAGCCCCTCGACGAGTTGATCCTGCGCTTTACGGTGGGGGACGACTATCGCCTGGACGAGCGCCTGGTCGCCTACGACGTGCGTGCTTCGTGTGCCCATGTGCGCATGCTGCAAGAGGGCGGATACCTATTCGCGGCGGATGCGGACGCTTTGTGCTCGACGCTGGAAGCCATCGGGGCCGAGCACGCGGCAGGGGAGTGGTCGATCGCCCGCGAAGAAGAGGACTGCCACACCGCGCTCGAGCGCCGACTCATCGATCGGCTGGGGGACACCGGTGGGCGCATCCACCTAGGGCGTTCGCGCAACGACCAGGTTTTGGCGGCCTTGCGTTTGTACTTGTTGGACGCGCTGGAAACGCTGTGCGCCACGGGAGCCGAGCTGATTGGGGCGCTGCAGCAACTGGCCCAGGAGCAGGGAGCGATTCCTTTGCCGGGGTACACCCACATGCAGCGCGCCATGCCGTCGAGCGTGCGGGATTGGGCCCTGGCCTTTGCCGCCGAATTGGAGGATGGATGCTTGGGACTGCGAGCGTCTCGCCGGCGCATCTCGAAGAACCCGCTCGGTTCGGCGGCGGGTTATGGGGTCCCGGTCTTGGCGTTGGATCGTGCGGTCACCGGCCGACTCTTGGGGTTCGATGTCCAGCAAGAACCCGTGACCGCGGTCCAGCTCTCGCGCGGCAAAGCAGAAGCCACGGTGGTCTTCGAATTGGCGCTGCTCTTGCAAGACGCGGGCCGCTTGGCGGCCGATCTGTGCTTGTTCGCCACCCAGGAATTCGCCTTCGTGCAGCTACCCGCCGGGTTCACGACGGGCAGTTCGATCATGCCTCAAAAGCGCAACCCCGACGTGTTCGAGCTCATCCGAGCCCGCTCGACCCAGTTGCCCGCTGAATTGCAGGCGATCCTCGCGATCACCGCCAAGATGACCTCGGGCTACCACCGCGACCTGCAGTTGATCAAAGAGCCGTTGTTCCGCGCCATCGACCAGGGGCACGACACCCTGCGCGTCTTGGCCCATGCGATTCCAGGCATTCGATTCGACTCCGAGCGGACCACGCAGGCCATGGATCCGTCGCTCTTCGCTGCAGAGCGGGCCTACCGGCTCGTTCAGGAAGAAGGCATCCCATTCCGGGAGGCCTACCAGCGGGTTGCCCGGAACAAGCCCTGATACCCCATCGGGGGTCGACGAACTGGACCGAGATGCGGCGTCTGGGCGTTGGAGGGCCCATTTGGGGGCCGCCAAGCCGGCCCTTGGGGGGGAGTTCTTAGCAGGAATTCCGTGGTCCGCTAGACTCAAGCGAAGCCCGGGTCCTGTCCCCCGATGCTTCCACTCGCTTCCCTGCTACCGATTCCACTGCCCATGAAACACGCCTACTTTGGAATGTTGCTCGCTTCGGTTCTCTGTACCGCTGCCTCGGCGCAAGCTCCTGAAATCATCCAATTCACCTTTGACGCCGGCGACGCCACCAACACGGCTGTGCCCGGGGTCGGCAATGGCACCCCCTTGTCTGGCGTCTCGTTCGCGCCCAGCCAAGTTTGCTCCTCGGGTCAATCCGCCGTTTCGACCGGGGGCACCTCGGTGCAGATCGACACCGGTTGGCAAGTGGACCTGGGGACCAGCGATTGGTCGGTGGGCATGCACCTGGATTTCACCGGGGGATCGAATGGGTTCCAATACTACTTCGGAAGCTCGAGCACGGGCGGGTTCCGCTGCTTCTCGGCTGGCGCGGCGGGTGTCGATGGGATCATGCTGCGAACCCTTATGGGCGGCGATGTGACGATTCCGGGTGGGGCGCCTGCGGGCGTGACCACCCACGTGGTTTGGGTACACGATTCCACGGTGCCCGAAGTGCGTGGCTACCTCAACGGAGTCTTGGCGGTCACCGTGCCACAGACCACGCCCGGTTCGGGGGTCAACGGAACGGCCGCCGACTTCATCGTCATGAACTACACCACCAACATGCTGGTGGGCACCGCCATGGATGACTTCCGTTTCTACCGCCGAGCGATCTCCGCCGCGGAAGTCGCTGCTTGGGCCAACTGCGGAGGCGGCGGATCGTCGATCCCCACGTTCTGTGATCCGGCCAACAACAACTCGACCGGCGTTCCTACGTCGATCAGTGGCTCGATGGGCTCCGGTGTGGGATCCGGGTTGCACCTGGAGGCCCGCCAGGGACCAGCCGGCCAGTTTGGTTATTTCCTCGTGGGCACTTCGTTCTCGGATCCGGGTATCCCGATCTCGGGCGGGACCTTGTGCGTATCCGGAGGCATCGGCCGCTTCAACGTAGGAGGCAACGGCAGCCAGCTCAACTCGATTGGTGTGTTCAACGCAGCAGGTACGCTCGAAAACATGGTGGGCACCGCCCTCTCGACCGGGGCGTTGGCCACGGGCTTCGATGTCCCCGCGATGCTGCCTTTCGCTGGAAGCCCCGCGATCGTCGCTGGAAGCACCTGGTACTTCCAACTATGGCACCAAGAGGCTGGCGGGCAGTCGAACTTCTCCCAGGGCCTAGCGGTGACCTTCTAGGAAGACAGGTTCGGTTTTTGGACTCTCCGAAGTCCTGCACAACACGCGGGGCGCATCCACGGATGCGCCTCGCGCGGTTGGTGGGGACCGAGGCAATGCAGGACTCCCAGGCGGCGGTCTGGCCACGGCGCTTGCCACCCAAGACTCGGGTACCCTGCGGACTCAAGGTCCGACCCGGCTGCTAGGGTTTGCCCGCGACCCGGTGGTAGATCCGCTTTTCCACGAACGGATAGATCCAATCCGCGGGTGGTTCCGGCATTCCATACACCCATCGGTGGGCGGGGGGGAAGGTCGAGTAGGTCGCGACCAGCTCGTAGGAACGGTCCACATCGGCGAAGAACTCGGAGGCCTGTTGGGGCGGAGCAAGCGCGGCTCGGTTCCACCAAACTTCTCCAATGAGGAACCAGTCGGGTCGGATGGCGTCGAGCCTCGATGGCTGCAGGCCCTGCAGCGCGATCGCGGAGATTGGCGGATCCTGGAAGCCGGCTCCCGTAGCGAGCGGAGGGAGTGTTCCTTGCGGGAACAGTACCGGGAATGGTTCGGAGACGGTTTCTCCTGGGGCCGCTTGACTGGCTAGGTAGCGCACTCCAAATTCCTGGGAACTCTGCTGCAAGAGCCCGCGCGCTTGCAGCAAGGTGGGAATCCCGTGGAACGCCAACAGCGCGAGTGCGACCTTGTGCCAGTGGGGGGGCTGCCGCATGAGTCCCGCCAGGAACCCGCTCGAAGCCAGCAGAACCACCGGGACGATCGGCAAGGCGTACCGCATGAATCGGGTCTCTGCCAAACTCAGGAGGATGACAAAGGTCAGGCCATACACGAGCAGCGCGTTGCGGATCGGGGCCCCCAACGAAGCGAATCGGGAAAGCCCGCATACCGCCGCGAGCAACGTCAACACCCCTACGTTGTAAGGTAGCGTGGTCGTGAGGAAGTACACGAAGCCGTTGCCAGTTTGCTCGAAGATTTGCCCGTGACCTTGCACCGTGTGCTGGAACAGCTCGAAGTAGGCGCTGTGCCAAAAGCTTGGGAAGTCCAACAATGCGTAGGGGCAACCGATCAGAAAACCCAGCAGGGCAAACGCGAGCGACTGGCCAAGCCAAAGGAACTTCTGTTGGGTCGAGGACGATTCCGTACTCGCGATGACCGTGAGCGCAGCGATGAGCACCAAGCCGGAGGGATACTTGGTTGCGGCAGCCAGGCCAGCCAAGCAGGCAGCCCACCACAAAGCTCGACGCCGTTGGCTTTGGGCATAGCAGACCGTGGCGTACAGGGACCCAAGCGCAAAGAAACTCGCCGGAATGTCTACGGTTGCAAAGGCGCTGTGCAGGGCGGGTCCCGGTGCCAGCGCCATCAGCCAAGCGGCGATTCGTCCCGTTCGCCGGTCGAACAGTCGCTCGGCCAGCAGGTACATCAAGGGAATCATGCCGACCCCGAGTACGAGGGTGACCAGCCGAGCGAGCAAGATCGACGATCCCTCGGTCAGCGAAAAGCCCAAGGCTTGCAGGGGCCCCACCAACCCAAGCACCAGATACGAATACAGCGTCCCGTAGCTGAAGAACCCGGGGTTCCAGGTACCCTCGGCCAGCATGTGTTGGACCGGCTGCAAGTTGGTCGCCTCGTCGGGGTGGATGGGAGCCACCACCCACCCATTGGGAATGCCCCAGCCCAGGCCTGCCGCCCGGACGAGTGTTCCAACCAGCAGGATGACGAACAGCGCTCGGGGCATCCCACTGGACTTCTGACGAGCACCAGTCATGGGGCCAGTTATAGCGGTTGCTCCCCATTGCCGGGGCCCTCCTTTGGGCAACCAGCAAGTCTGCCCAAGGTTGAGTCGCGGTGCTTCGTAAGGCACACCACGCGCCTCAAAAGAAGGCGTTCCAGGCGTCGGGTAGTCTCGGAAGGAGCCCCCGGGCAGGGCCCGCCTAGGCTTTCGCAAACGGTCTCAGCGCGCCAAGCCGGCGATGGCGCGTCGTTCGGTCCACAAGAGGTAGGCCACGAGCGCGACGATGATCAGGAGCGGCGGCTCGAGCAGGCCTTGGCCCTTCGCGATGAAGATGTGGAAGGCCAGGATGTTCACCACGATCGGAACCAGGATCAACAGCCCGAAGTTGCGCGTGCGCGGGATGGCCACCAGCAACCCGCCGAGCACTTCCAATACCTTGACAAAGTGCAGGTAGTGGGTCGGAAACATGGCACCCATGAAGAGCGCCGTCGGCGATCCCTCGGGGGGCGGTTCCTGTGGGGGAACCATGTCCAACAAGAACATCAGGCCAAATGCAACGAAGGCAAGACCCAAGAGAGCGGCCACGACGGTGGGGAGGTATCTGGTCATGTTTGCGAAGGGGGCCCAAGTACCATACGCAGGAGCGTATGGCAAGAATGCGATCTGAGCCAGCGCCCCGGTCCCCGGCATGGCGAGGGCCTTGATGGAGTGGGAAGAGCATCGCGACGTTGGACCCGATGGCGTTGGACCCGATGACGTTGGACC
>JACKHT010000004.1 GCA_020638855.1 Planctomycetota bacterium | reverse complement strand
ACTCTGGCCCATTCTGAAACGCTTGGTATGCCGCTAGGATTCGTCCCTGATGCTCTGGCTTCAGGAAACTCTGCGTGTTCTCGCGGGCGACGTCGTGGACCGCGTCAATGAACAGAGTCTTACCTTTGATACTCTTTGTCTTTTTTGACCGGCAAATGACGACGCACGCCTCCATCGGCGAGTTGTAAAACAAACTCGGCCCGAGCCCGAGCACGCACTCGACCATGTCGGTCGCGACCAGCTTCCGTCGCAATTCGGCTTCGTCCTTGCGGAAGAGCACTCCGTGCGGGAAGAGGATGGCGCAGCGGCCAGTCTTGGGGTCCATGCTACGTAGGATGTGCTGGAAGAAGGCGTAGTCGGCGCGGCCCTGCGGCGGCGTGCCGAGGAAGTTGCGATCCCACGAGTCGCTCTCCCACGCCGAACGGTTCCACTTCTTGATCGAGTAGGGGGGATTGGCGAGGACTACGTCGAAGGTGCGCAAACGGTCGCCCTCGACGAAGGCCGGTGAGCTAAGCGTGTTGCCCGCGGCGATGTGGAAGTCGGACACGCCGTGGAGCACGAGGTTCATTCGCGCGATGGCGGCGGTGATCGTGATGAGCTCCTGGCCGTAGAGACCGGTGGTGCGGGTGTCGCAACCGCGACGCCTCACTTCGGCCAGACAGGAGATGAGCATGCCTCCGGTGCCAGCCGTTGGGTCGTAGATGGATTCGCCCGGCTGTGGCTCGAGCATCTGCGCCATCAGGTGGACCAGCGTGCGGTTGGTGTAGAACTCCTGCGCCGTATGGCCGCTGTCATCGGCGAACTTCTTGATCAGGTACTCGTAACCGTTGCCGAGCTCGTCCTCCGGGACGTTCTCCAGGCTTAGAGTGTGCTTGGAGAAGTGCTCGATGAGGTTCTTGAGCGTCGCGTCGGGCATCTGGGCCTTGTCGGTCCAGGGCGCGTTGCCGAAGACGCCTTGAAGCCTCTCCGGGTTGGCGGACTCGATCGCCTGGAACGCGCTCAGAAGTGCGCGGCCGACGTTCTTCGGAGCGGTGCGAACTTCCGTCCAGTGAGCTCCGTCCGGGATGGTGAAGCGGTCGTTGGCCGTGGCCGTCGCGTAGTCGGCGTCACTGGTCTCCTGGAACGCTTCGTCGTAGTCCGCGTCCCAAACGTCGCTGAGCCGCTTGAAGAAGAGCAACGGAAAGATGTACTGCTTGTAGTCGCTGGCGTCGACGAGGCCGCGGAGCAGCGTGGCGGCTCCCCAGAGGTAGGACTCAAGTTCCCGTTGTGAGAGGTGCGCGCTCACGACAGCCACCCTCCTTCGGTCAGAACAGAGCGGAGGTGGTCCTCGGCCGCGCGCGCTTCAGATAGAGCAGCCTTGAAGGCATCCACGGCTTCCGGCAGCGGCGGGATGTCCTCCCCGATGGGCGGAAGCACGTAGCGCGAGATGTTGAGCGTCCAGCCCTCCTTCTTGACCTCGTCCATCGTGACCACCTTTGCATGATCTTCGACGTCTTCGAAGGCCTGATACCAGGACACGATCTGGTCGGTGTGCTCGGGGTCGAGGAAGTTCTGAGCACGACCTTTCCGAAACAAGCTTGAGGCGTCGATGATGAGAACCTTCTTCCGGCGACTCGCAGGCTTCTTGCGTCGTAGGACTACGACGCATCCGGCGAGCTGTGTTCCGTAGAAGAGGTTCGGAGCGAGGCCGATCACGGCTTCGACCATGTCTTCCTTCAAGAGGGTGGTGCGGATCTTGCCCTCAGCCGCCTTACGGAAGAGAGCGCCCTGCGGCAGCACCACGGCCATGCGGCTCGACTTCGTCTCAGCCATCGAGGCGACCATGTGCTGAACGAACGCGTAGTCGCCGTAGCTCTCCGGTGGGAGGCCGAACTGCACACGTCCCCAAGGGTCTGCTTCCCAGACGTCGCGGCCCCACTCCTTGAGCGAGAAAGGAGGGTTGGCGATCACGCAGTCGAAGGTCAGCAGCCCACCGGTGCTCGCGTCACTGAAGGCGGGACTTCGGAGTGTGTCCTCGCGTGCGACCTGGAAGTCCTCTATGCCGTGGAGAACGAGGTTCATGCGTGCGATGGACGATGTCGTGAGGTTCTTCTCCTGGCCGTAGATCTTGCCAAAGAAGGTGCGAGGGTCGCCGCCGTTGCGTTCGACGTGCTCGATCGCGCCGAGCAACATGCCGCCGGTGCCGCAGGCGGGGTCGTAGATCGACTCGCCTTCCCGTGGGTCGAGGATCTCGACCATCATCCGAACCACGCTGCGCGGGGTATAGAACTCGCCCGCCTTGTTGCGGCGAGTGACGTCCGCGAACTTGCCGATCAAGTACTCGTAGGCATCGCCAAGGACGTCGGTGCTCACGGCCTTGTTACCAAGGGGGATAGCAGAGAAGCCCTCGATCAAGTCCTTGAGGAGCTCATCCGTGAACTTCTCCTTGTTGCCCCAATCTGCGGTTCCGAAGACGCGAAACAGAGTGTCGGGGTTTGCGCGCTCGATCCCGCGCATGGCGCGAAGCAGCGCCGTGCCGACGTTCGAGGTTGTGTCGCGGACGTCGCTCCAGAGGCATCCGTCTGGAACGGTGAAGCGGTGTACTTCTGGGAAGAAAGTGGGGTCGACATCGCCGAAGGTCTCGGCAGCTTCGACGGTCTCTTCATTCCAGACGTCGCTGATTCGCTTGAAGAAAAGCAGCGGCAGGATGTAGCCCTTCCAGTCGGTACGATCGACCGCAGAGCCGCGAAGTGTGTTCGCGGCATCCCAGAGAGCAGATTTCAGGCTCTTCTCCTTGCTGGTCTTCTTCTTTGCCTTCTTCGTCATACAGCTTTGCCTCCTATCGCACCGTGAGGTGGTTGTCCATGTTTGTGGCGCCCCTCACAGAGCTAACCGATGGGAGGCACTGTCTTTCGTGCCCCTCCTGCGTTTGTCGTATACCTGGGTCACCGTGACGTGCTTGTGCCCGAGCAGCTTTTGCACGTCGCGAATGTCTTCGCCTGCGTCGAGCAGCAACGTCGCCGTAGTCGCCCGAATGGAGTGGGGGGAATACAGGCAGCGCAGCTCGACGCTTCCGTCCGGAAGCTCGTGCTCCTTCATCGAGCGGGGCAGCTTCGTGAGGTAGCCCTGCAAGATGCGGTACATGGTCGAGACGTCCATGGCTCGCTCCGCGAGCGTTGTGCTGCGGGGGTTGGCGCGTGGACGAAAGAGTGGCCCACTCGAGAGCTCCGCATGCTCGATGTAATGGCGCAGCGCGTCGGCAGCGATCACGTTGATGCCGACTGGTCGCTTGCTCTTGCCCTTGCCCTTCTCCTGAATCCGAATCTTGGGGTCCTCGTCGTCGTCGATGAAGTCGGCGACGTGGAGGCGGCAGCCTGTTCCGACGCGAACCCCTGTGTAGAGGTAGAACTTGAGGATCGCGCGGTCGCGATACGCGAGCACCTCCTCGCCTTCGGGAAGCGCCATGAGTTGGCGCGCGCGGGTCGCGGAGAGCGCCTCGGTGGGGGAGACGGGCGCCTGAACCTCTCGCCCGATGAACTGCGAGTGCGCTGGGTTCGGGACCGTGATCGGGAGCCGCATCTCAGCGGAGGCTTCGCGAAGGAAGCGGTAGAAGCCAGAGAGCGATGAGACTCGGCGGTTCAGCGTGTTCGGAGCGAGGTTGCGCTCGTCGTGCATGTAGTCGCGCCAGGCCTGCACGTGCGGAACGGTCGCCTGAAGGAGCTTCCAGGACTCGTCGCGTTGCGGCTCGTCCTCGCTTGGCCACAGGATGCCCATGAACTCGACGAAGTCCATGACGTCGCGGCGGTAGGCGCGACGGGTGTTGTGGCTCTTCCTGCGTGCAAGCCAGCTCTCGAACATCGTGGCCACGGATGAGTAGAAGCCGCGGACCTTCTCCTCGAGCTGGGGCGTTGCGTGGCCGCTCAGGATCGGCGGAAGGCCCTCAGGGCCTTTCGCGAGCTCACGCGAGGGCACATTTGGCCTCGGGAGCCCGGCGTTTCGGTGCAGATCGGGGGTCTTAGACAAGGGTTACTCCGGCCACGGGATGCCCAGTTCGTCGAAGCTGTCGGAGTTGAGCGTCGCCAGAGACACGGTCTCGCCGTCCTGAACGGCGACAGCCAACAGGGCCGAGCTGACGGCGTAGACACTCCAGAGGTCGTTGACGGCGACCAGGGAGACAGGAACCGGCGCACCGGCTTCCTCCGCCAGAGCCCGAGCGTTCTCGACGACCAGGCGGTTGGGAAGGATGCTCGCCTCGGTGAAGGCCTGCTGGAAGACGGAGGCCGCTTCCTCGGTCGAGAGTTGGTTCCACTGCCGGGCCACCTGTTGAAGGGGTCTGGCTTCGAGCTCGAGGGAGCCGTCTGGGTGTAGGAGCTTCATGGGCAAGGGCCTCCGAATCTGCCGGACGGGGAGTCCCGGAGCCATCGCGTAGCTCGGCCCCCCTACCGGATCTTTTGCGCACGATAACCTATTTTATCGGGCATAGTCAAGGACGGTGGGGGGCCCGGAAGAAACCGTGATTGAGGGCTTGGCAAGCAAGCACTTGCTTGCTACTATGTGTGCATGACCCCCACTGAAAGACTCCCGACCGCTCAGAGGCAGCGCCAAATCGCAGAGGCAGCTCTGAGGATCATCTCCTCTCGCGGGGTGAGTCGCATGACGGCTGCGGCCCTGGCGGAGGAAGTGGGGATCGCAGACGGAACGGTCTTCCGGCACTTCAAGGACAAGGAAGAGATCGTCACTGCGGCGATCGACCTCTTCGAGAAGGCCCTCAAGGGGACTTTCCCTCCGCCTGGTGGCGAGCCGCTGGATCGGCTCGGGTCATTCGTCGTGAAGCGATTGACTGTTGTACGCGCCAACCCAGAGCTTCTTCGCCTCGCCTTCAACGACCGCTTGGCCGAAGCCGCGGGTGAAGAAGGAGCCGCGCGCGTTGAGCAGCTCGTCGGCCGCTCGGTGACCTTCATCCACGACTGCCTGGCTGACGCGCAGAGCATGGGTCAGGTCACACGGGAGGTTCCAGTGATGATGCTCGCCTGGATGGTCATCGGCGTTGTTCGCGGTGCTTCCTCGGCGGGGCGCCACAGCGCACCGGGGAAGAAAGGTCTCGCAGACACGACCCCCGAGAACCTCTGGACAACCCTCGAGCACTTCCTTCGAAGCACAGGAAAGGAGCAAACATCATGAATCCCACAGCCTCTCTCGTAGCCGCCACGCTCTTCTTGCTGAGTCTAGCAAGCTGCGCAGCACCAACCCCCAACCACGGATATCAATCCATGCAAGCACCAAGCAGTCAGCACCTCGCGCTTCCACGCGGCGCTGGGAACGGACCAAGCAACAAGGAGGTTTCCGTTCTTCTCGACGAGCGTCATCTGAAGCTTGCAACGATTGCTCTGCGGAATGGCACAGCGCTTCCGGTTCACACCGCCCCGGTCCCGGTCACGATTCACGTGCTCGAAGGAGAAGGAGTGATTCACACAGGCGGCAAACCGGTGTCGGTGACCCAAGGGAGCCTGATTGCTCTCGTGGCCAACGAGGAGCACGACGTCATCCCGACACCGGGGAGCGACATGTTGCTTCTCGTTCACTATCTGCGCGGCGCGCAATGAGAGTGGCCTCGTAATCGGCGCAGCAACCAACTAATGGAGGACTCTCAATGACGACGCTGACAACAGCAAGACCTTCAAGGGCACCACGCGGGCTCTTACTGGTTGCGTCGCTCTTTGTGACCGGCTGCGCCGCAGTCGGCCCAGACTACGTCCCCCCCACGGTGCCCGTGCCCGCTGGCTGGAGTTCGGACCTCGCCGATGGTGTCCGCGCCGGTGCCGCAGAGCTCGAAGAATGGTGGAAGCTCTTCGAGGATCCAGTCCTCAGTAGCCTTGTCGACCGCGCCTCCGAGGGCAACCTCGATCTTCGCGCGGCCGTGTCCCGAATCGACGAAGCTCGCGCCATGCTTGGCGTGGCCCGAGGCGCAAGATTGCCACGAATCGACGTGGATGCTTCGTACAGTCGAAGTCGGCAGAGCTCCGAGTCAAGTCTTGGTGGCAAGACGCTCGGAGATATCGTGTCGGTGAGCGATGTCGACACCTACACGACAGCAATCGGCGCTGGCTGGGAGCTTGACGTGTTCGGTCGTGTGCGAAGGTCCGTCGAGTCCTCGCATGCGAACTGGCAAGCATCCGTCGAAGACTACGGGGGTGTACTCGTCGCTCTTCGGGCAGAAGTGGCGCTTGTCTATATCGAGTCCCGTTCCCTGCAAGACCGCATCGCGATCGCGGAGAGGAACGTCGTCTCACAACGCGCAAGTCGAGAGATCGTGCGCAAGCGCCGGGAAGCTGGCACGGCACCAGGCCTCGAACTCGCGCAAGCGGATGGGAATGTAGCAAGCACCGAAGCGACACTACCCCAACTTCGTGCGCAGCTTCGGCTAGCGACGAACCGTCTCAGCGTGCTGCTTGGCGAACACCCTGGAGCACTCGAGGATGAACTGGGGACCCAGAGCTCGGTCCCTTCCCCCCCGGAAAGCACTCTTGTCAGCATTCCCGCGGACCTACTGCGCAAGCGGCCCGACATCCGGCGCGCAGAGAGGCTACTCGCCGCACAGACCGCACGCGTGGGCGTCGCCACAGCCGACCTCTATCCTCGGCTGTCTCTAAGCGGGGTCTTCGGGTTCAGCGCTCAGAGCCCTGGGGATCTCTTCCAATCCTCCAGTCGCACCTTCGGCGTGGGGCCGTCGCTCGTTTGGAACGTGTTCGCTGGCGGGAGCGTGCGTAGCGCCATCGACGTTGAAGACGCGCGCGTCACGCAGGCATTGGTCGCCTACGAACATACGGTGCTCAGAGCGCTTGAGGATGTCGAAGGCGCACTCACAGGTTATAGCCACGAGCGGACCCGCAACACGTCTCTTCGTTCGGCTGTCGACGCGTATCGCCGCGCGGTGGGGTTTGCTGAGGACCTCTACAAAGGCGGGAAGACCGACTTTCAGAACGTCCTGGACGCGCAGCGCAACCTGCTCGCGTTCGAGGACCAGCTCGCGACCAGCAACGCGGCGCTCGTGGAGCATCTCGTCGCGCTGTACCGGGCGATGGGAGGGGCATGGAACGTAAGGCCGGAGGAGCGTGCAACCGAGTTGCCACGCGACACAAGCGAGGAAGGTGAACAAAAATGAAGAACTGGCAAGCACACCTACGTCGCGCCGTCACGTGGCTGCTCCTGATCGGTGGCGTACTCGTCGCTAGTTACCTCCTGTTTCTCAAGCCAACCGACGTGACACCCCATCGAGTGACCAAAGGCGTGGTCCTCGTGGAGGCGCTTGGCACGGGTTCCGTCGAGAGTCGCCGAACGATCGATGTGAGCTTCGAGGTAACGGCCCGGCTTGTGCAGATCCACGTGGATCAGGGAGACCACGTCAAGCAGGGTCAGGAGCTCGCGTCCATCGACAACAGCACCTTCGAAGCCGATGTGGCACTGGCTGAGCAAGAGGTCTCATTGGCCGAGTCGACTCGGCAACGACTCAACACGGACATCGCGCGCTCCCGCGCCGTATTGAAGGGTGCAGACGACGGCCTCAACAGAATCCGCCCGCTAGTCGAAAGTGGTGCCGCCTCGGAGGAGGCTCTCGAAGTGGCCGAAGAGCGCCAGAAAGTTGCGACGGCTGAGCTCGCGCGCTCAGAGGCCGCACAGTTCGAAGGACAAGAAGCGGTTTCGACCGCAAGTCGCCGACTCGACCGCGCGAAGACGGCGTTAGCCCGAACTGTAGTTCGGAGCCCCTTCGACGGAATCATCCTGCGCAGAGAACGTGAGGTCGGAGACGTGGCTGTTCCGGGGGCGGCAGTACTCAGGCTCGCCGCTACTGACACGGTTTGGGCGAGCGTTTGGGTGGACGAGACCTATCTCGATGCGCTGAAGGTTGGGCTTCCGGCGTTCATCGCGCTGCGGTCCGACGTCGAGCAAACGCTACGAGGCAAGGTGGCTCGCATTAGTCACGAGGTTGACCGTGAGACCCGCGAGCTCCTCGTAGACGTGTCGTTCGACGAAGTGCCGGAGAAGCTCGTCTTCGGTCAACGCGTGGACCTTCGGATAGAGCTGGCTCGACGCACTGACGTGGTTCGCGTACCGACGCGCGTAGTGATTCAGCGCGATGGTCAGGAAGGTGCTTTCGTCGCCGATGGAGGGCGAGCCGAGTTCCGGGCGCTCGATTTCGGCAAGCGAGGTCGTGAGCTGATCGAAGTTACCGGAGGCCTCTCACTCGACGATGTGGTGCTCGATCCGTCTATAGCGAAGAACAAGCTGCTCAAGGATGGTCAGAGGATTCGGCTGAAGGCCTACGCCGACGAGGAGTCACCTAGATGAACCTCTCACTGCGAGACATTCGACACGACTCCAGTCGGTTCCTGCTGACGGCCGTCGGACTCGGGCTGCTCCTCACCGTCGTCTTGGCGATGACGGGGATCTACAATGGGATCATCAAGGATGCGACAGCGCTCCCCGACAGCCTCGGTGCGGACCTCTGGATTGTTCAGCGAGACACGCGCGGTCCATTTGCGGAGCTCACCCGAGTCTCAAGCGACCTGGAGGAGCGCGCCCGTGCAGTGCCGGGTGTCGCCAGGGCTCGCAGCTACGTTTCGCACACCATCCAGCGCCAGCTACCGAACGGTAGGCCCCTGCGATTCACAGCGGTTGGGCTCTCTTGGCCGGATGACCTCGGAGGAGGTCTCCCGATCATCAAGGGACGACCGCTCGCCCAGCCCCATTACGAGTGCCTGGTGGACAGTTCCCTCGGCCTTGCACTCGGTCAGCGCATCCCTCTCGGGCGAGATGTCTACACCGTCGTGGGCATCACCGACGGCTTGTTGGCTTCTGGCGGCGATCCCGCCGCGTTCTTCACATTGTCCGATGCGCAGAGGATTCAGAACGACGTCTCCAACGAAGCCATTCGGCTAGACCGGGAAGCCCGCTCCGCACGGGTTCGGCAAAGTGCCCTCGGCCGTGATCCAGAGCTCGTCCGATTCTCAGGAAAGAATGCGCAGCTCATTCCAGCGCTTGGTCCTTCGCCCGTATCCGCAGTGATGTTGAACGTCGATCCGGGCGTGTCGCTGGATACGGTTCAAGCAAGACTGCAAGGCTGGCAAGACGTCACGGTCTACTCCCAAGCTGAACAACACGCCCTGATCCTGGGCGGAGTCGTGGAGAAGACACGACTCCAGATCGGCTTGTTCCGCGGCCTCCTCGTCGTCATCTCGGCCATCCTCATGGGCCTCATCATCTACACGATGACCGTCGACAAGATCCACTCGATTGCCCTCCTGAAGCTCCTGGGGGCTCGCATGTCTGTCATCCTCGGGATGATTCTCGAGGAGGCCCTGCTCCTCGGCGGCATCGCGTACGTGCTAGCAGTGATCCTCGGCAACTTCGCGTTCGATATCTTCCCGCGCCGCGTCGTCATCGAGAACGAGCACCGCTTGGCCCTTCTGGTCATCGTGACCGCCATCTCCGTTGCCTCCAGTGCGATCGGGATGAAGAAGGCGCTTGCGGCAGATCCCAACGAGGTATTGGCGGCATGAGCGATCCCATCCCCGCAGTTCAGGCGCGCTCACTCTCGAAGCACTACGGAGAGGGCAACACCTACGTACTCGCACTCAAGGAGGCGACCTTCCAGATTGCCCCGGGGGAGGTCGTCGCTCTCCTCGGACCTTCTGGGTCTGGAAAGTCGACGCTCCTTACGATTCTCGGCCTCATCAATCCCCCGGACACGGGGTGGCTGCAAGTAGGTGGAGTGGATGTGATCCGAGACGGCGCCGCCGTTGGCGACGCGAATCTCATTCGACGCCGCAACCTCGGGTTCGTATTTCAGCGCTCAAACCTCATCCCGTTCCTTACCGCCGAGGAGAATGTGCGGCTCGTTCTGGAACTCGATGATGTGCCGCGGCGCGAGGCGGTTCACCGCACGCGTGAGATTCTCGAGTCGCTCGGAGTGGCTGACCGTGCCAGTCACTTGCCCATGCAGCTCTCCGGAGGGCAGCAGCAACGCGTCGCCATCGCGCGCGCGCTGGTACATGAACCTTCGCTTCTTCTGGCCGATGAGCCAACCGCTTCGCTCGACAAGGAGCTTGGTAGGCGTGTCATGGAACTTCTGAGGACAGCGGCTATCGAACGTGGAGCTGCCGTACTCATCGTTACTCACGACCACCGCGCCCTGGATCTGGTCGATCGAACCTTCGAGATCGAGGACGGCGTCTTAGACACAGAAGGTGCCAAAGTTCACGGAGCGACACTATGAGCAACCCAACTGGAGTACCGGGCAACGCGTGGCGGTACGGGCGCTGGAACATCGGCGTGGGCTTCCTCGCGCTTGCCAGCTTCATGGCTTACGGATTCGTGTTGATCTATCTGCGCGACTTCCACGTTGACCGAGAGGCGTGGATCGCACAGTACTCAACAGGCAAGCACTTCGAAACGCGACTCGCGCACGTACACGGCAACCTCTTCGCGTTCCTGAACGTCGTTCTTGGCTACCTACTAGTCCAGCTGCCGATCGGCCGGAGAACTTCAAGGGCCATCTCATGGCTTGCGCTCATCGGGATGCTCATGCCCGTCGGCATTCTTGCGGAGGTCTATCTTGGGTCCCCACCACTGTTCGTACTCATCGGAGGAGCCGCCATGCTGGTGTCAGTGGCCTGGTTTGGAGTGGCCGTTCTGTCCGTGAAGACAGGGCGCGCGAGCGATCGGAGCACATTGTAGGGAAGCGGAACATGGATCACGCTGTCGCACTCGTTCAATCCTACCTCTTCGTGAACGGGTACTTCACTGTCGCTGAATACCCGGTAGTGAAGGCCCTCCCGAGGTCTGGGTACGAGACGGCAACTGACATCGATCTCCTTGCGCTTCGCCTGCCACAAGCAGGCGGCATCGTTCCCGCTCAAAAGCGCCTGCGGCACGCAGAGGGCTTTCGAACGGACCCAGTGCTTGCTGCGGACCAGGAGAACCTGGGGATGTTGCTGGCGGAGGTCAAGGAGGGAAAGGCTGTACTCAACCGCGGTGCCACGGATCCGGCCATTGTGCGGGCTGTGCTGAGCAGGTTCGGATGTTGTCCAGAAGGCGACCTACAGGTCCACGTACAGGAGTTACTGAGGAAAGGCGAAACGCAGATGCCGAGTGGACTGCACGTTCGCCAGGCCGTGTTTGGGTCTGTCGTCCAGAATCGCGGGCACTATCTCCAGATATCTCTCGGCCACGTGCTCGAGTTTCTCCGCAAGCATGTGCGTGAGAACTGGAATATCCTGCGGCACGTTCAGGTGAAAGACCCTGTCTTTGGTCTCCTTGTCCTAGCCGAGAAGGCGCGGCGCGCGGAAGCTCCTTCCCAACACCATGAACGCCGCGGCCATGGTCCAAACAAGTCAGGGGACACACCGTGACGGACACGCCTCAAACAAACCGCGCGAACACACCAGCTTCTGGAGGCCCCTCGCCACTTCTAGCATTCGAGGACATCGAGTTCCTGCGGCATCCCGACCTTCGGCCTGTGCGGCTCCAGCTTGAACTTCTCAAGCCCGAGTGGCATCTGCGCCAGAACGGAATCAACTCCACCGTCGTCGTCTTCGGAAGCGCCCGCATCCCATCGCCCGAGATTGCTCGACAGCAGCTGGATGAGCTCGTCGGGCAAGATGACGGCGAGAGCCTGGCCCGCGCGCGCGCGCGCGTCGACCTGTCTCGCTACTACGAGGAAGCGAGGCGGTTTGCCGGGATTGTCACGCGCCGTTTTCAGACCGAAGCCCGCCGAGACTTCGTCATAGTCACCGGCGGCGGCCCAGGCATCATGGAGGCTGCCAACCGGGGGGCCGACGAAGCGGGTGGGAGGTCTATCGGCTTCAACATCACCCTCCCCCACGAGCAAGCCCCGAACCCCTTCATCACCGAAGATCTGTCCTTTCGGTTCCACTACTTTGCGATCCGCAAGATGCACCTGCTCCTGCGAGCGCGGGGACTGGTCGTCTTTCCCGGTGGCTACGGCACGCTCGACGAACTGTTCGAGGCACTCACTCTCATCCAGACCAACAAGCTTTCCCCCATTCCCGTGGTGCTCGTCGGCGCGGACTTCTGGCACCGGACCATCGACTTCGGGTTCCTGGTGGAGCAGGGACTGATCAGCCAAGAAGAGACTCGGCTGTTTCGGATCGTAGAAGATGCCCAAGGTGCGGTCGATGCACTCGTGGGCTTCTACGGTGGCGTGGTGCCAAATGACCTAGGGGACGAACAACACCCAGCAGGCTCCGGGTTCCACCCATGAACGCGGCCCTAGAGATGGTGTCGCGCCTGCCTAGGGCGGAGCCACAGCGGCGTTGTTCGTGGCTTCGGTTTCAACGGCGAGGCCAGACGATTTGTCTTCTCATGCTACTGGCGCTCAGCGGTTGCGCGGGGTTGCAGAGGAACGCAGTGCCGGAGCACTTGGTCGAAAGCGCAGCGGTCGCCGGATACACAGACATCCGGGCATGGGGAGACGAATTCAGCGAGGTATTTCAAGCGAGCCTGGTTCGATCATTCTCTGAAGAGCTCCCCGGAGATTTTCCGCGAGTGGCGGATGGCTCGCGCACCTACCACGCCTTGGCGCTTTCCGCTGGCGGATCCCATGGAGCTTTCGGAGCCGGTTTACTTTGTGGTTGGAGCAAGAACGGTTCACGTCCTCCGTTCAAGCTAGTCACCGGCGTGAGCACTGGAGCCATCATTGCTCCCTTTGCTTTCGTCGGTCCTTCCCGCGACCATTCACTTCGCGAGGTCTACACATCCGTCTCTCAAACAGACATCGTCGAAGAGCGCTCCTTCTGGAACTGGTTCACGAGCGATTCGATCGGTGATACCACTCCCCTCGCGAAGCTCCTGAACCGGTACATTGATGCAGAGCTGCTTGCTCAGGTTGCCGATGCCCATCGCTCCGGAAGGCGCCTCTACGTAGGGACCACGAACCTCGATGCGCAGAGGCTCGTCATCTGGGACCTCGGCGCGATCGCCGCAAGCGACCGATCCGACGCGCTGCAGCTTTTTCGAGACGTGTTGATGGCTTCAGCGGCGATTCCAGTCATCTTTCCGCCGATCTACATCAAGGTGGAGGCTGAACGGAAGGCATACGACGAGATGCATGTCGACGGCGCTGTCCGGCAACAGCTAATCGCCCCGTTCGCCGTTCTGGATGGTGTCAGCGCAGCACAAGAAGCTGGCCTCTCTCGAGACCAAGTGCGCGCCGTCTTGTATGTCGTAAGAAATGGGCAGCTTCATCGGCGCTGGCAGAGTGTCGCACCTCGAACGACAGCCATCGCGCAACGAGCACTTACGACCATGACAAACTCCATGGCAGCGCAAGAGATCTACTGGGCGTTCTCCGTCGCCAGGAGGCGTGGCGTCGAGTTCCGTATCGCGGCTATTCCAGAGACCTTTCAGCCATCGTCTGAGGGAGAGTTCAACCGCGCCGAGATGGGCCGTGTTTTCGAGCTTGGCTACCAGATGGGCCTCACGGGCAACGCCTGGGAGCGCAAACCGCCGAACGAACTACTCGGCGGTGCCGGTGGTGAAGCACCGAGATGAGCCGTCGTCGGTGGCTAAGAGCATGACCGAAGATCGCAGGTCTCGTGCGATCACTCGTCGCCGGGGAGTTCCCCAAGCTCGGCCTCGAGCTCTTCCACCGACGGGAGTGACCCTTTGAGCTTGTCCGGAAGAGACTCGGTGAGCTGATACTCCGAGACTCCAAGCGGCTTGGCCATGTCGCGCAACGAGTACTCGACGGCGACCCGGTTCTTTCCGCGGCACAGGATCAGTCCGATGCTCGGCTGGTCGTCGGGGTGGCGCAGCAGGTCGTCGACGGCGGAGAGGTAGAAGTTGAGCTTGCCCGCATACTCCGGCTTGAAGCCTCCGGCCTTGAGCTCGATGACCACGTAGCAGCGCAGCTTCACGTGGTAGAATAGCAGGTCGAGGTAGTAGTCCTCTTCCCCCACCGTGAGGGGCACCTGGGTGCCCATGAACGCGAACCCTTGGCCGAGCTCGAGCAGGAAGTCGCGGATGTGGTCGACGAGTCCGCGCTCGATGGCGCGCTCGTGCGCGTCCTCGGCGATGGTCAGGAACTCGAAGTTGTAGGGGTCCTTGAGGGTCTCGCGGGCGAGGTCGGACTGTGGTGAGGGGAGCGTGCGCTCGAAGTTCGTCGTAGCCCCCCCTTGGCGACCGTACAGCCCGGTCTCGATCTGCATCTCGAGGACGTTGCGGCTCCAGCCGTGCTCGATGCAGGCTTGGGCATACCAATCGCGCTCGCCGGGGTCTTTGACCTTCTGAACCAGGGTGCAGGAGTGGAACCAGGGCAATTGGGCAGCAAGCTGCTGCCCAATTGAGCCATCGGGCAGTTCCCGGGCCAGAGTCCGCATGTACTTGAGGTTACGTACGGAGAGCCCCTTCATCTCGGGGAACGCTCGCCGGAGGTCCTTGCTCAATCGTTCGAGGACCTTCGCACCCCACCCTTGCCGCTCCTGCCGGGCGAGAATGTCCCGACCGATGCTCAAATACAGGGTCACGAGCTCGGCGTTGACCGCCAGGGCAGCCTTCACCCGCGCCGCAGCGATGCGGCCCTTTAGCTCCTCGAGGAGCTCGGGGTAGCCCTCAGGCTTGGCGGGGAGGTTCTTGCCCATGACCAGAGGATACGTATCGCAGCTCGCAGGTCCAAGGCAAGCACTTGACCTCAGGCAACGTTTCGGTGCGCGACGTGAGCGAAGTGGCCCGGGAATGAGAAGTGAAGGGTGCATCGTGCCGAAGCAACCTTCTATGGGGATCACCGCTTTGCTCTGCGAGCATCGCGGTTGATGCGGGTGAAGCGTTCACCCGAGAGTCCCCAACCTTGATCGAGCAAGCGCTCGACCTTCTCGGCGAGACAGAACAAGCAGCCGTCCTCGACATCGTCGAGCACGGTGCCCTTGCCTGGCTCACCCCAACGCCAAAGCGTTTGCCCAAAGAGCGCATCTGCGGTGCTTCCACATCGCTCGCTGTGCTTCTCAGGTACTGTCCACCCAGACTTCGCGAAGAGGCGCTCATTCATAGCGTTGCACCGCTCCCCATCACTCCATGCTCGCTGGCGGACCAGAACTCATCGTCAGAGACGATGAGGAAGTCGAGCACGGGGATGCCCAATAGCCGTCCAGCCTCTGCCAGGCGCTTGAGGATCTCGTGATCCTCTCGCGACGGGTTCAAATCACCCGATGGGTGATTGTGTGCGCAGATGACGGCCGCGGAGTTGGCCAAGATGGCTCCCTTGAACACTTCGCGCGGATGCACGATCGAGCTTCCAAGGGTTCCCACGGACACCACCTCGACGGAGACGACCTGATGTCTGCTGTCGAGGTGCAGAGCAAGGAAGTGTTCACGATCTTCGCCCGAGAGGATCTCTTGCGCGTATCTCGCAGCGGCTTGGGGCATGCGAATCAAAACGGCGCCCTTCTTGGCAACCCAAAGCTGTTTGACCGTGACCAGTCGAACGCGGGGCTCGCATGCCGAGCCCTTCGTCGATGTCCTTCATTAGGCCACGGCAGATCTCCTCGAGCTGAGCTTCACTGGTGATGCCCGTGCGTGAGACCAAGACGTTGGTCTCACACTTCGGACACCGGCCCTTGTCGCAGTCCTTCTCGGACCGCTTCCGCCTAGGGTAGCCGGAGAGGTTTCCTCGAAAATTGGGTTGGGCAACCACCCGTTGGAGTGATTGAGCGAAGCGCGTGTCACTAAACAGGTCTCCGAAAGGGCTCCTCGGCTTGGGTCCTGGCTGTCGCTTCGGACGGTCATGGGCGTCGCAGTACAGGTGGCGCCTGCGCCGCTGAATCGCCGCGTCTTCATCCCGTAGGGTGACGTAGCCCACTTGCCTTTGCGGACGAGCCACGAGACCAGTCCAGGAGGATTCACGGAGCCGATGCTCCGGGGGTGCTCCGCTGCGACGACGAACCCGAAGCCGAGCCCTTCGCCCGGGGCATCAACAGCCTGCAGCTCGTCTGGGATGGCGATCGCTGGCTCATCATGGCCATCCTTTGGGACCAGGAAATCCCGGAGAGCCCGATTCCGGATCGCTACTTGCCCTAAGTCCGATGGAACCAGCGTAGGCAGTGCCGACCAGCCCGACTAGGCAACCTCCGTTGGCCAAACGGGTCACATCCAGGATCAGAAGCAGGGCCTGACCTCGGGTAGGCATCGAACGTTGGCCGTACCCGAACATGGAAGTGCGAATCGGTACCAGGCGGTTAGAAGAGGGCGCAGCTACCTTGAGCTATCTTGCAAGTCTGTGCCCCGTGTGCCCCCCTGCTTGTGGTTGCGCCGCGACCAAGCGGAGGCATGCCATCATGCTGTCCCTGCGCCGAAAGCCACCCTGTTTGCGCTTGGGCTCAAAGCGGTGGTTGCATCGAACGCACCATCGAGTTCTACGGGGTCCGAGCGGTTCCTGGGCCCCCCAACGGACTCGCTGGAAAGCACCCTGTTGGGCCGGAAACGGGGTCTCTAAGCGGTTCGAGTCCCTCAGCCCAAGAAAACCCAAAAACACGGGATGGGTCGGCCCCGGCTTACGCTTTGAGCGCTGCTCCGCAACCACCGTTCTGGATGGATGGATTGCCTAAGTGGCCCTTGGGGAGGAACCCCGGGTAGCCTCCGAGGCCGAGCGCCCCTTCGAATCGGTGCATGGGGATTTCCCCAAGTCTCCATGCACAGCCCCAGTCGTGGGATCCACGCCTAGTAGCAACATCGGCAAATCAAAATGCGTTCCAAAATCCTTCCCTTCGTCTTGGTCCCAGCGCTCACCAGCGCATCGCTGGCCCAGATCGCCACGTTTTGTCCACAGCAGCCCAACTCAACGGGTGCAACCACCACCTTGACCGGTTCGCTAGGTAGCGGTGTGGGAAGTGGTTTGCACTTAGAAGTAACCGGCGGAGTTCCTGGTGAGTTCGGCTATGTCCTCGTAGGGAACGAGGTGACGCCAGCCTTGTCCATCAGCAACGGACTGTTGTGCATGGGCGCTAGCGCAACCGCCCGTGTGTACCGTTTCGATGTTCCGGGCATGAACTGGTACTCGGTTGGTCAGTTTGACAATGCTGGGGTGATGCAAAACCTTGGAGGCACATCGACCACGGGCAGCGGCTACGACGTGCCTTCCACCATTCCCAATTCGGTCCCTATTTCCATCACGGCCGGGGACACTTGGCACTTCCAGTTTTGGCATCGCGATAGTGCGGCGGCCCCAGGCGCATCCAACTTTTCCAATGGTCTGAGTGTCACCTTCGGACCGACAGGTGGCCCGATACCGGGTATGGTGGTGATCCCTGCGGGAACCTTCTTCATGGGATCCGCCGCCCTTGGGGGTGCTCCGTACTTTGGCAGCACCGACACCGAACCCGTCCACCCCGTGACGATCAGCACTAGCTTTTGGATGGGCGAACATGAGGTTACCCAAGCCGACTACCTGGCGTTGATGGGCAGCAATCCTTCGTATTTCTCCGGCCTCAATCGACCCGTTGAACGTGTGACTTGGTCGAACGCTCGGGCGTATTGCATGGCACTAACCGTGCAACAGGCGAATCTTGGCAACGTTCCAGCGGGCTTTGAGTACCGACTACCGACGGAAGCCGAGTGGGAGTATGCCTGTCGGGCAGGCACGACAACGGAATTCAACGTTGGGGCAGGTCTGTACTGTGGAGATGCCAAGTTTTGGTACAGCTATCACTCCAACACGAATTGCAGCAGCACGGAAACCGATCCTGTGGGTAGTTACGCCCCCAACGCATGGGGTTTGTACGACATGCACGGTAACGTCATGGAATGGTGCCTCGATTCCCATGCGAGCTACGCACCGGGAGCCGCGTCGGACCCCTTCGTCACCGGGGGCACATCCAGAGTTCTGCGAGGCGGAGGTTGGTACTACAACACGGATTACTGTCGGTCCGCCTACCGATCGCACAATGGCCCAGGCAGTATGTCCAACGTCTATGGGTTTCGAATTGTGCTCGCTCCGATCCGCGTGCCTTAATTTTAGTCAGCAGGAGCGGCCAAGCGGCCCACACCACGGCGGGCGACCAAGGGGTGATCCGCCACACGCTATGCGTACATGCTCCTGGAACCTGCGAATCCCATGCGGCTACCAATTGGAGTTTGCGGTTCAACTCCGCAGATTCGTTTGCTGGACAGGCGCACTCGCGGTGCCAACACCTGGGGTGCTCCTAGGCCCTGAGCTTACCTAGGCGCACTCAGTCGCTCCGGATGGGCCCAGCCGATGGGTCGCTTACCCGCCACCGGGGGGGGTTCTGCGATAGCTAGGGGGTTGTATACTGCGCCCATGAACCGCCGAAACCTGTTACGTGTTTTGCCTTGTTTGGGCCTTTTGGCTGCGCCGGTGTCTGCCCAATCGGGGCAAACACCTGAGAGTGAGGGCGCCAAGGCAATCTCACGTTTTCACGTGCCGCCCGGGATGGAGGTGACCCTGTTTGCGGAGGAGCCGATGCTGGCGAACCCGGTCGCCATCGATGTGGACCACCAAGGGCGGGTGTACGTGGCGGAGACCTACCGCCAGGAGACCGAAGGGGTGCCGGACAACCGCAGCCACCGCTACTGGACCGAGGATGATCTACGGCTCCAAACTGCGGAAGAGCGGGGTCAGATGTACCTCAAGTACCACCCCGAGTACGCCACCGAGTGGACCGACCAGGTCGATCGTATCGTGCGACTCGTAGACAGCGATGGGGATGGCAAGGCCGATGTCAGCGGCGTGTATGCGACGGGCTTCCAGGACCTGCTCGATGGGACGGGCGCGGGGGTTTTGGCGCGCGGCAACGAGGTCTGGTACACCTGCATCCCGAATCTCTGGAAGCTCACCGACACCGACGGCGATGGCCAAAGCGATACCCGCGAGGTGTTGCACCACGGGTACGGGGTGCGCGTCGCGCTACGCGGGCACGACCTGCACGGATTGGTGCAGGGACCTGATGGACGGCTGTACTTCTCGGTAGGGGACCGGGGATACAACGTGATGTCGAAGGAGGGCAAGCACCTGTTCGCACCTGGCAGCGGCGCGGTGTTCCGCTGCGAATTGGACGGCAGCCAACTCGAAGTGTTCGCCACGGGCCTGCGCAACCCCCAAGAGCTCGCCTTCGACGATCGTGGCGACCTGTTCACCGGCGACAACAACTGCGATGCCGGGGATGCGGCGCGCTTGGTGTACGTCATGGAGGGTGGCGATTGCGGTTGGAGCATGAACTTCCAATACCTGCCCGATCGGGGTCCTTGGATGTCGGAGAGCTGGTGGAAACCGCGCTTCGATGGGCAGCCGGCGTTCCTCAACCCGCCGATCGCCAACTTGGCTGCGGGTCCTTCGGGATTGGCCTACTACCCCGGTGTGGGATTGCCCGATTCGTACGCGGGCAGCTTCTTCCTGGTGGACTTTCGCGGCGGAGCTGGCGGGAGCGGGGTGTACCGCTTCACCACGCGCCCCGACGGTGCCGGGTTTGCCCTCGACCAGACCGAGGAGTTCTGGTGGGGCGTGTTGGCCACCGACGTGACCTTTGGCCCGGACGGCAGCTTGTACCTGTCGGATTGGGTGGAGGGTTGGACCGGGGCTGGCAAGGGACGCATCTATCGCATGCAGGACCCGACTTTGGCGGGCACCGACGAAGTCCAAAACACCGCCAAGATCCTGGGCCAAGGCATGGCGAATCGCAGCCTCCAGGAGCGCATCGGGCTGCTGCAACACCCCGACTACCGCGTGCGGCTCGAGAGCCAGTTGAGCTTGATGGCCGAAGGCGCCAACGCCATCGAACCGCTCTCCACCCTGGCCCGTTCGCAGCAAGCTTCGCTGCACGGACGCATGCACGCCATTTGGGCTCTTTCGCGACTGCACGTAACCGCCCCGCTGGAATTGCTATTGCGCGACCAGGATCCAGAGATTCGTGCCCAGGCTGCGCGCGGGCTGGGCGAATGCCCGGACGCGCCGGTCAAATCCTTGCTGGCCTTGATGATGGACCCCAATCCGCGGGTCGTGTACCACGCAGTCCAAAGCTTGGGAGCCCGCGGCGACGGGCTGGCTGTGGTGGGCCTGGCCGGGGTGCTGAAGCGCAACGAGGATCGCGACCGGTTCCTGCGGCATGCCGCGAGTTATGCGCTTTCGCGGGTGGCCACTCCGGAAACCCTGGCGGGGTACTCGGTGGACCTTTCGAGTAGTGTGGCCCTTGGTGCCGTGCTCGCCCTGCGGCATCAGCGCAGCGAGCTACTGTCCGTGTACTTGCGCTACTCCGATCCGCGCGTGGTCACCGAGGCGGCGATCGCGATCTACGACTTGGACCTAGTAGGCGCCCTTCCCGCGCTGGTGGACCTCTTGGAGCGCTACCCCCGCGGGCTGCCCGATGCGGTTTCGCGGAGGGCTTTGCACGCCGCGAACCGTCTGAATCGAATCGATCCGGTTCTCGCCTTTGCCTTGGAAAGTCAGAACTCCGAGGCCCTGCGCACCGAAGCGGCCGATTTGATCGCCCATTGGATGGAGCCCAAGGAATTCGACGCCATGCGCAACGAGAGCCGTCACTACGGCGAGCGTACGGGGCTCGGGGATCCTCAGGCGATGCTGGTTGCGAGCAAGAAGTGCGACCTGGTTGCGGTGCGGTCGGCGATTGCGACCTTGGCTGGATTTGGAGATCCCGCCGCTGTGCACGACGCGCTGTTCCAATTGCTCGCCGATCCCGATGAGGCGCCGGCGGTTCGGATCGCAAGCCTGCAGGGCCTGCACCGCACCCAGGACGACCACTGGATTCAGGCCCTGGGTGTGGCGGCCCAATCGAAGTCGGAGCCGCTGCGCGCGGCCGCCAAGGAATTGGGAGCCCAACTCATGGACCAGGCCGCCGCGCTCAGCATGCAGGACCTGCTGACCCTCGGAGACGCCGGTTTGCAGGCCGAACGCTTCCGTGATTTGCAGCGGGGCACGGCTCGCGAGGCGGATAGCGAGTTGGAGTGGGCCATGCGCCAGCTCGAAGCCGGCAAGGTCGCTCCGGGCGCCCAACTGGAGCTGCTCGAAGCGGTGGAGGCACGCGCCAAGGGAGGTGTCGAGCCCTTCGTAAGTCTCTGGGACGCCTACCAGGCCCGCATGGAAACGAGCGGACCTTTCCAGCGCTTTGCGATCAGCCTGGAAGGGGGCGATGCCGCCCAGGGCCAGAAGATCTTCTATGAAAACGCCACCGCCAGTTGCGCTCGGTGCCATGCGATCGACGGCCAGCCCGGGGTGCCTTCGGAAGTGGGGCCCAATCTGAGCAGCGTGGGGCTTTTGCGTTCGCGCGAGGAACTGCTGCAGTCGATCTTGCAGCCCGCTGCACAGATTGCGCCAGGCTTTGAGATCTATTCGGATGGCCATGCGTTGGCAATCTCTGCCATGCTCCCGAACTACGCGGACCTCTTGACGCCGGCCGAAGTTCGCGACCTGGTCGCGTACCTAGCGAGCCTCCGCAAGCCGAAACACGTGGCCGTGTTCGTCTACAGCGCGGGCTTCGAGCATGAGGTGGCCAAGCGCGATGGCGAGAACCCGAGCTTGGTGGAGAGCCAATGGATGGAATGGGACCAAGCCGACCCACGCTTCGAAGTCGAGCGCGTGATGGACCCGCGTTGGTTCCAGCCCTCCAACCTGGCCAAGGTGGACGCGGTCTTCTTCTACACCACCGGGGAATTGCCCTTGGCCGCCACGGAAAAGCAGGCTTTGCGAGACTTCGTCGAAGCCGGCGGCGGATTCGTGGGGGCGCACTGTGCCACCGATACCTTCTACGAATGGGCTTGGTACGGGGACATGATCGGCGCGTACTTCGCGGGACACCCCTGGGACTCGAATTCGAAGGTTTCGATCCGGGTGGAGGATCCCGACCACGCAGCTTGCTCGCATCTGGACAATCCCTGGTCGCTCACCGACGAGATCTACCAATTCCGCGCGCCGTACTCGCGCGAGCGGCAGCATGTCTTGCTGAGTCTGGATCCCACGGGGACCGACATGACCAAGGCGGGCATGAACCGCGAGGACGGCGACTACGCCGTGGCTTGGACGCGGCATCAGGGCAAGGGCAAGGTGTTCTACACCTCGCTCGGGCACCGGGAGGACGTGTGGCGCAATCCCCAATATCGCGATCATCTGGTCGCGGGGCTCTTGTGGGCCGCGCGCTGAGGCAGGCAGGGAGGGAGTTGCCTTGAATCTGGACGGATGGGTGGTTGCCTAGCCCCTGGGATGGGTAGTCCGTACCCTAGGGGGGCTTCTCTTCCCACCATCCAGATCCCATGCGCTCCCTCCTGCCGTTTTCTGTCGTCGTCTTTGCCTCCATGGCTTCGCTTTGGGGTCAGCAGTTCGTGTTGCAGCCGGGCATGATTCCTGGGGCCGCGGTGTGGACGGAAGGGGTTCAGGCCGTTGACGTCGACCAGGATGGCGACTTGGACTTGTGCTTTGCCAACGGGGACGGATTCACCTCGGCAGGTACCCAGCGCCAATGCGGGTTGTTGATCAACCAATGGGTGGAAACGGGCAGCCTGGCGTTCGTGGATGAGAGCGTGGCGCGGCTAGGGACCCAACTCGCCAACGGCAAGGGGCTCACCGCGGGTGACGTGAACGGCGACGGTTGGGTGGACCTTTTGTACCTCAATGCGTTCAACACCGATCCGCCGTTCCTGTTCATCAATCAGGGGCCGGGCCAGCCGGGGTATTTTGTGATGGAGAGCGCGACGCGCGGCTTCACGGAGAGCCTTTCCAGCGCGGGCGCCCAGTTCGGCGACCTCGACGACGACGGGGACTTGGACGTGATCATCACCGACAGCGGCAACGCGTTCCTGAGCGGGCCGGGGGGCAAGCCGCGGCTGTACTTCAACGACGGTCAGGGGAACTTCACCGAGGACGCGGTAGCCATGAATGCGCCCACCAAGATTGCGCACATGGACGTGCAGCTGGTCGATTTGGACGGCGATTGGAACGTGGATTTCTTTGGGGCCAACCGGGGCGTCAACAGTGGGGGCTACCACTACGTGATGCTCAACCAAGGCGACGGGAGCTTCGTCGACGCATCGTCCTTGCTGCCCGCAACCAGCGGCTCGGTGTACGAAGCTGAGGTCGGGGATTTGGACGGTGACCAGGACGTGGACCTGTTCTTCATCAGCTTGTCGGGGTTCCAAGAGGGGCCGGTGCGCAATCAGTTGGTCGAGAATGGAAGCTTGGGTTTCAGCTTGGGTTCGCCCGAAAGCGGCAGCCTCGACGACAACGAAGTTGTGTTGCTCGATTTTGACAACGATGGGGATTTGGATGCCTTCATCGGCTCCTTGGGCGGCCCCGAGCGTGCCTATCGCAACGATGGTGCGTTCAACTTCGTGGAGCAGACAGGTTTGATCTCTTCGATCATCGATTCGACTTTGGACATGACCGCGGGCGACCTCAACAATGATGGGCGCTACGACTTGATCACGGCCCAAGGCGAGTCCAATTCGGCTCAATTCGCCAACAAGGTGTACCTGAACAACGGTCCGGCGGACGACCGCGCGCCGCAGCTGGTGGATGTCCATGTTCCGACGCAGACCATCGCTTGGCCGGTTGTGCTCAAGGTCAAGTACACCGACAACGTGCTCGACGACGGGTTCGACTATGTGACCTCGCGCGCGTATGCGGTGCCCATGCTCGGTACCGGTGACAGCACCACGCTGGCGGGCGGCAACTTCAGCCCGGCAGCGGTGGTTTTGCAGGCGGGGGAAGGGTTGGTTTTCTCGAACATGAGTGGCGGTGGGACGACCTTGACCGGCAGCGGTCCGACTCCCTTCGAGATCGTCCTGGCCAACACGCAAGCCTACGAGCGCGTCTTTGTGCGCCCCGGCGTGTACACCGTGGGTTCCTCCACCAGCGCCGCCAGCTTGACGGTGACCGTGACCGGCAGCGCGACCGAGGTCGCCGGCTTGCCCATGGGGATTGGTCAACATCGCTTCGGCGTTCCCCAGTTGGCCGCCAGCCCCTTGAACCTTTTGGCCGCCGAAGTGTTGTTGCGCGACCACCCCGGCAACGAGCGTTGGGTGGAAGTTCCGGCGGTGCCCTATCCCTCCGGCGGAGTCCAGGTGTACTGCTCACCGGCAGTCACCAACACCTCGGGCAACCAGGCGACGATCGCCATGACGGGGAGCTTTGTGGTGGCCGACCAAAACTTCGGGCTGGTTGCTAGCGGGCTGCCCCTTGGGGAGTTCGGCTACTTCCTGGTGGGGCAAACCCCGGGGTTTGTGCCGCAGCCGGGCGGGTCCTTCGGCAACTTCTGCTTGGGTGGTGCGCTTGGCCGCTTCAATGCGCTGGCGCAGATCGGCAACAGTGGAGCCCAGGGGATGATTGCGCTGACGGTCGACCTGAATGGGTTGCCCCTGAGCCCGCCGGCCACGGTTCTGGCGGGAGACACCTATTGCTTCCAAGCCTGGTTCCGCGACAGTCTGTTCGTCTCGTCCAGCTTCACCGACGCCATCGCAGTCACGTTCCAATGATTCTGGCTGGGTTGGCGTTGTTGGCCGCGGAAGGTGCCGCATATGCCGATATCAGCCAAGTTGCCGTGGGGGCGTTGGAGCTGGTCTGTGGGGGAGCGAGCAAGGACTGGATCGTCGAAGTGAATGGCGGCGGATTAGCCCTTGAGGATCTCAATGGCGATGGTGCGCTCGACTTGATCGTCGTCGAAGGTTCGACCATCGAGCGTTTGCGGGCCAAGGAAGTCGGACCGTCACCGCGCGTGCTGCTCGGGCGGGGTGACGGGAGTTTTGCGCTTGCTCCGGAAACCTGGAGCATGGCTGGCCTGACCTGGGGGACGGGCGTTGCGTTGGGCGATGTGGACGGCGACGGATGGTGCGACGTGTGTTTGGCGTCGCTAGGTGGACTGGTCCTGTACCGCAATCTGGCTGGGCAAGGGCTCGAACGGGTTGAAGATGCGGGGCTTGCGGGGGCTGGCTGGTTCACGAGCTGCGTCTTCTTCGATGCGGATGGCAACGGGACCTTGGATCTGTATGCCGCGCGCTACTTGGACTTCGATCTCGACAAAGTGCCCGTGCGCGGGACGCAAGGCGCTCAATGGAAGGGCAAACCGGTGCTCTTCGGGCCCGAGGGATTGGAAGCGGAATCGGATCGGCTGTACCTGGGCAAGGGAGACGGCACCTTCGTCGACGGCTCGGTCGAAGCGGGTCTGGAATCGGTGCCTGCCGCGTTTGGGCTCGGTGTGGTGTGCCAAGACTTCGACCTCGACGGTCGCCCCGACCTGTACGTGTCGAACGATTCGACGCCCAATCACTTGTGGCACAACCTTGGTGAAGGGCGCTTCAAGGAGGTTGGGTTCGCCATGGGGCTCTCGCACGGGCCCGAAGGCCGCGAGCAGGCGGGCATGGGGATCGCCGTGGGACAAGTGGGTAGCGATGCGATCCCCAGCGTGTTCGTGACGAACTTCAGCGGCGAAAGCAACGTGCTCTATCGGCCCAGTCGTCGCCCAGGCCGTTTCCGCGAACGCGCTGCGTCTTTGGGCTTGGCTCAAACCAGTCGTCAACGCTTGGGTTGGGGCACGGGTTTCACCGACTGGAACCGCGACGGTCGAGCCGATCTTTGGGTGCTCAACGGACACGTCTATCCCGAAGCCGACGCCCCCGGGACCGATACAAGCTATGCGCAACCCGACCAATTGTTCGTGCAGCAGGCCGACGGGAGCTTTGTGGAACAACCCCTGTTCGGCGGCAAAGACCGGGTGACTCGGGCGGGGGTAGCCGGGGACATCGACGGCGACGGCGACGAAGACTTGGTGGCCTGGACCATGGAAGGAGGCTTGTTGGTCTTGCGCAACGACGCGCCCGATCCGGGCTCCTGGATCGGTCTGTGGCTCCATCAGGCGGGGCCCAACCCCGATGGGATTGGGGCACGGGTTGAAGTCGAGCGGGAAGGACACATCCAGCGCTTCCAAGTGCAACGCTCAGCTGGCTTTCAGGCATCGCGGCCGGCGCGTCTCGTGGTCGGATTGGGCGAGGGGAGCGAACCGGTGATCGTTCGCGTGCGCTGGCCGGGGCAAGACGAATCCAAGGAGTACCGCCTGGAGCCGGGCCGCTACCATCGGGTGCAACGCGATGAATAGGAGCATCGCGATCGGCGCCCTGTGGCTGGTTGTGTTCGCAGGCATGGCGGCAACGGAAATCCGCGCGGCCACGCAGGGCATCCCATCGACCCAAGCGGAAGCCAACCCGGATGGGCGTTTGCAGGGCTTGGCGCGAGAAGCCGCTTTGCGGCGCGAGGCGCAGGCCTTGGATGCGCGCTTGCTCCCAAAGGCGGAAGCGGGGCGCTGGAACGAATGGTTGCCCACCGAGTGGCCTGCACCGGCCCATGCGGTGCCCTATGGGGAAGCGGTGCTCGCGTACCAAGCCTCGGACGTGTGGCGGGCGGTGGGACTCAGCCGCGAGCTCTTGCTGCAAGAACCCGACTACCCCCCCGCTCTGCTCCTGATGGCCGCCAGCTTTTTCCGTCTGCAGCGCTACAGCGATGCGATCGAGTGCTACGAGCGGCTTTTGCGGCAATCGCCCTCGAGCGTGGGCCGAACGCGTCAATTGGGCCATTGCTACCACTCGCTAGGACGTTCGCGCGAGGCGCTGGAGCACTATGCCCGAGTTTTGGAAGCAGCCCCCGAGGATTGGCAAGCGCACCGCGCGCGCGGCATCGTGTGGTTGCGCACCGGCAACTTGGAAGCTGCCCGAATCGAGCTAGAGCCCTTGCTGCAGACCCATCCCGAAGACCCCGATGTGCTGTATGGGTGGGCGTCGCTCCTGTACGAAGACGACGGGACCAAAGGCCTCCGCGAAGCCGCGCAGGCGGCCTGCGACGCGGCGCCCTACCAAAGCCGCACGTGGTACCTGCTAGCGCAAGTCGCGTTGGACCTGGATCTCCCGGAACTCGCCCAAAGTGCACGTGCACGCTACGAAGAGCTGCTGGCCTCCGAAAACGCCATCCGCCATCTCCAACAGGCTTGGTGGGCGGATCCCAGCAACTTGGAACGGCTCGAACAGATTGCGCGCCTGACCCTCGCTAGCGGCGACACTTCCGCAGCGGAACGGATCTACGGTCAACTCATGCAAGCCGCCCGGCGCGCGGACGATACCCCACGCTTCGAACGGTCCCAGCGGGCGCTCGCTGGCTTGCGACAGGTGCGTTAGCGCAACCGAAACCCAGCGGCTTGCACTAGCGAGCGAACATCGGATCTGCGGGATTGCCGCGCGAAAGCAGGAAGGCCACCAGGTCGCGCATTTCGTCCTCGGAGAGGGCGTTCAAGAGGCCAGGAGGCATTTGCGACGTGGGCGATGGGACCATGGACAAAACCTTGGACCGCTCGACCCGGATTGGGTCGGCGGTGGGGTTGGTTCCATAGATTTCCAACTTGCCGTCGCGTTCGATCACGCGGCCCACCGCGGTGCTTCCGTCGCGCAGGGTGACCAGCGCCGAACCGTATTGGTCTGAGATGATCTTGCTGGGCTCTACGATCGACTCCATCAGGTCGGTCAATTGGAACTTGTTGCGTACGGTGGTCAGATCCGGCCCGATCGATCCTCCCTGCCCATCGTAGCGGTGGCAGGCGACGCAGGCGGCCGCGTGGAAGAGGTTGCGCCCCGCTTCAAAGTCCCGGTTGCGTAGGGCATCGGGAGCCTTCAGGCTGGTCAGCGCTCCTGCGACGGTCCATGCACGTCCGGGCCCTTGTGGCGGCTTTACGACGAGGTCTTCCACCGACGCCAAGGGCTGGGAAGCAGCTCCCGCCAAAGCTGCGCGCTCTTCTTCGGAGGCATTCGCCAAGAAGTCCGCCCGAATCGCTTCGAGGAAACCGGTGTAGCTGTTGCCACCCGGGAAAGTGGCGGCGTGCTGGAGGAAATCCAAGTACGCGCGGCGTTCCGCTAGCGACCAACCCACGTGAACGTTGCGCAGCAGGAAGGCGTAGCCCAAAGCTTGCGTGGGCGGCGGCGTCGCCAGCATGCGGGCGATGCTTCCCCCATACCCCTCGTTGCGCCGGATCAACGGGGAACCCATCGTCGGCTCTGGATCGGGGGTGGCAGCGATGAGGGCCAGGGTCTTGGGTACGATGCCCGGACTTTCGAGGTACACCAAGAGCCGGATCAACTCGGTATTACGGTGGGCGCTGGATGCGGGCAACAAGGGCAAGAGTCGCGCCTCGATACGTTCCCGCAGTGCTGCACCCGGCGCGCCCATGCGGAGGAAGACCAAGCCATAGGCGCGCATGGCGCCGAGGAATTGTCCTTCGGTCAGTTCCTCCAGCGGGAGGCCCAACAGGTCCTCAAGCAGCGGTCCACGCCAATCCTCCGTCCCTGAGCGGGCCAAAGCCACCGCCGCAGTGATGCGAGCCTGCGGATCCCGTTCGGCGATCGCGCGTCCAGCCCAGGTCGAGACCGGCTGAGCTTCGATCGCAAGCCGTGCCGCAAAGCGCAACACGCGATCCGGGCTCCCCAGGTAGGGCCATGCGAGGTCCAGGGCTTGGGGATCGATCCGACCATGGTAGGTTTCCAAGCGATGGCGCAGTTCGCGAGCTTGGTTGGCCTCGGGGTGGCTCGCTGGGTTGGCTGGACCGGTCGACTCTTCGCCTTCGTACGTCACGCGATACAGACCCGATTGGGTTCCACGGCCGCCGGTGGTGAAGTACAGCGCGCCATCCAGCCCCACGATCGCGTCGGTCAGGGGCAAGGGCGCTCCCGACACAAATTCTTCGGGCGTAGCGACATACCCCGCCCCTTCGGGGGTGATGTGGATCGCGTAGATCGTCCCAAAAGTCCAATCGAGCGCGAACAACGCATCTTGGTAGCGCGGAGGGAACTTGGAACCTGTGCCAAACACCACGCCCGTGGGCGAACCCGGTCCGATATCAACCAGCGCCGGCAGACTGTCCTCGTAGTAGTCGGGCCACTTGCCCGAGCCGCTGCGCCAACCGAAGTCCGCGCCACTCTGGGCCAAACAAATCCGCGTCGGCCGGTACCAGGGCATGCCCATGTCCCACTCCATGTCCGAGTCGAACACAAACAGATCCCCGAAGCGGTTCTGGGCAAGGTCGTAGGTATTGCGGAAGCCCGTGGTGATCACCCGGTACTCGCCGCTTGAGGGCGAGACCTCGGCAATCCAGCCCCCGGGGGCCAGAATGCCGCGCGCGTGCCCGTTGGCATCCCACAAACGTGGAAGCAACAAGTCTTCTTGCCAGCGCGAAGCGGCTCGTCCTTGCCACAGCTCATGGGGCAACTCGGTGTGGTTGCCGGCGGTCAGCAACAGCGTGCCGTTCGGCCCTGGGATGATCCCGTGGTTGCCGTGTTCGCCGCCACCCGAAGCGCCGGGCAAGCGTTCGACCAGGTCGAGCTGGTCATCGCCATCGGTGTCGGTCACCCGGAACAGACCGTCGCCGCTCTTGTGCACGTAGAGCGCGCCGCCCACCCATGCCAAACCCTGAGCGCCCGACAAGGGCACCGGAATCGGGTCTACGTCGGGTTTGCCGGTTCCGCCTTCGGTCAGCGTGATGCGGAACAGGCCCATGTCGGCCTGATCCGAAACGTAGAGTCGGCCCAAGTCGTCTTGGGCCAGGCTCACCCACGACCCCATCGTTTCTTTGGGCACCGTGTAGATACGCTGGACGCGGAACCCCGGCAAGGTTTGTAGCTCGGCGCCGCCCGGCGGCGGGGGGCTGGCGAACTGCGAGGGGTCCGCGTGTTCTTCGGGTTGACCCCAAGGCGCGACTCCCAAGGGGCCCAGGTTCTTGGGTTGGGTCCATTGTGTGGCTCCCTTTGCGCGAACCTGCCAATGGTCATCGCCGGTCCGAATTGCGGAGGTGGAACCCGATTCGTCCATCAGGACGAGTTCGACCACCAGGCCGGCAGGTCCCCCCTGGTTGTTGGCGAGTACCGACAATTCGTTGCTGGCGCCCGGGTGGAGGTACTCGCTGACGTTGAGGCGCACCGGGCGCTCCCAAACGTTGCTGACCGCGACTTCTTGGCCATTGATCGAGAGTCGCATGCGGTTGTCGCAGGTGGCATACAGCTGCGCCTGGACCGGACCTGCCGGCAGTTCCCAGGTCCGTCGAAACTCCTGGGCCTGGTCGAGATCCTCGCCCCAAATCCACGCAGGTACGACTTCAGCCTCTCTTGGTTGCGCTTGTCCTTGCGCCTCCAAGCGGGCTCGCGAGGCTGCGACGGATTCCTCCAGGCGAGCGCTGGCAGCGATTCGGCTCAGCCGGGTGAGCTCGATGTCCTTGGCGCGCAGGGTCATGCCCGGTCCAACGTGCAATTGGAGCCCCAAAAGGCCCTTGGAGAGCCTATTCGTAGCTCCGTCGATCACATCGACCGTTGTGATGCCATTCACCTGGTGCAACAGATGGTTGCCACTGGCGATGACCGTGTATTCGTTCCACTGCCCCACGTCGAGGTCGGAAGCCTGCTCCAAACTTCCGACGACCCGACGGCTTCCCTCGGCATCAAAGATTGCCTTGGAACCGCGCTCCGCCAGGATCCCGCGACCGGTTTGCTCGCTATAGAGCATGCCCACGTAGTTCGGGTTGGGGTGTACGTCGCACTGGTATCCGCGCAACGCAAAGCCATCGGGTTCGATGCGTTGGCTGCGGTATTGGATGCCGGAGTTGTTGCTCCCTTCGATGCGCAACTTGACCCGTAGAACGAAATCTTCGACTTCGCCGCCTTGCCACACGAGGAACGTATTGGACTCGATAGGGTGGTCCACGGTGCTTCCCACGATTTGGCCCGCATCCACGGTCCACAGCGACGGATCCCCGCTCCAGCCCGCAAGGCTCGAGCCGTCGAACAGTTGCCGAGGGGAAGTGGATTGGGCCGGGGCAGGAGAAACCAACAAGGCCAGGCTGACGGCCAAAAGGAAGCGGTTCTGCATCGATTGGGGTACGAGGTCTTTGGGCGTTAGCGCTTGCTGGGCATGTAACTGATTCCGAGCAGCAAGATCGCTCCCTCGCCCACGTCCTCGCCATCGGTGCTGACGTTGAGCTCGGCGCCCAAGCCCAGGGTCAGGTCCAAGCGACCCCCCTTGCGCACGTTCCAAGAGTACCCACCCTCGATGGTGGGCTGCACCACCAATACGTTGGTGGCGCCCTGGCGGGTGGTGGGTGCGTTGTCGCGCCAATCGATGTCCAAGTCCCAGAAGTCCAGCCGCGCCCCGTAGTGCCACCCCAGCTTTTGGTCGTCCTGCCAGCGCCGCCAGCCGGCCCCGAGGCCGAAGCCCCCGCCGGACTCGTCGTCGTGTTCCCCAAAATCGCCGCGGTCGGCGAAGTTGTAGGCGAAGCGACCAAACCAGACGTCGCGATCGCTACGGGGCCACTCCCAGCGGACGCCGGGTATCACCCCGGCTGGGTAGGCTTGGACCTCTGCACCAATTCGCGACTCGGGATCGGTCAGGATTTCGAGGTCCATGGAGGCCTTGCAGGCGGGGAGGGCGGCAAGGACCAGGAAAAGGATGGGTATGGGGGCGTGTTTCACAGTGGCCCATCCTATCGCAAGACCCCGTTTTCGCCCGGCCAGAGTGCGCTTCCGCACGGCCCGTTTGGATTCTGTTGGAGGCGCCACCCCAACCCCGCCAACCTGCTAGGATTGCTTGGGTAAGGGCCCATTCGGCCTTTGGTCTCTCAACCTACCTTCCAAACAATCGATTCATCGCGATGCGTAGCTCTCTCTGGCTCTCTACCCTTCTAATCGCCGGTCTCGGCGGCACTTCGCTGTTTGCCCAAGGCGGCGACGAATGCACCACGGCCACCGTCATCAGCGGCCAAGGCCCCCACGCCTTCGACCAAACTGCGGCAACGGCTGGTCTCGACACCTCTGTTTGCGGCACAATCAACTTTGACGTGTGGTTTGCCTGGACGGCAACACAATCGGCCGACCACATCTTCACCACCTGCGGTGGCGCTTCCCATGACACCAAAATTGCCGTGTACGACAGCTGCGGTGGCGCGGAAATTGCCTGCAATGACGATGCGTGCGGCTTGCAGAGTTCGCTTACCTTTGCAGCCACGGCTGGAACCACCTACTACCTGCGCGTGGGCACCTACGGCACCGTCCCCGGCAGCACGGGCACTTTTGAGGTGATCCCGGACCTGCCGATCGTCAACCCGAACAACGGGCACGCGTACAAGATCTACGACGGCTACACCGATTGGCTCTCCGCCAAAGCGGCCGCGGAGGCCAGCATGTACGCAGGCAACGCCGGGCATTTGGTGACGATCACCGACCAAGCCGAGCTGGATTGGCTGCTCAACAACCTCAACGTTTCGCGCCCCTGGATCGGTTTGTACCAAGACGTGAACGACCCCAACTTCTCCGAGCCGGGTGGCGGCTGGAAGTGGGTGACCGGCGAGGCGTTCAGCTTTTCCAACTGGGCGGTTGGCGAACCCAACAACACCAGCGGCTCGGGTGGTGCTGAGGACTACGCGGAAATGTTCGCTTCGGGCGAATGGAACGACGCAGAGCTCAACCACCTGCAAACCAACTCGTACCTCGTCGAGTGGGACGGCGGTCAAGTGGGCACCTCGTTCTGTGACCCGGCCAACAACAACTCCACCGGGGTTCCGACCCATTTGTCCGCCAGCAACTCGGCGGCAGCTCCCAGCGGTCTGCACTTGGAGGCGACCAACGGCCCGACGAACCAATTCGGTTACTTCCTGGTGGGTACCGCGTCGAGCGACCCCGGGATTGTGGTCAGCCAAGGCCGCCTGTGCCTGTCGGTTTCCGGAGGCAACGTATTCGGTCGCTACAACGTGCCCGGAGCGCTCAACTCGGTGGGTCTGTTTGATGCTAGCGGCGTGCTGCAAAACGCAGTGGGAACCTCGACGGTCGGTAGCGGCTACGACGTTCCGCTGACCGTTCCGGTCACCGGTTCGCCGCAGATCATGACGGGCCAAACCTGGCACTTCCAGTTGTGGCACCGCGAGGCTGCGGGCGCTTCGAACTTCTCGAACGGGGTCAGCGTCACCTTCTAGGGACAACATGACCGAGATCCACAGCGAAGTGTGTGTGGATAGCGGATCCGGTGCGTTCGCCGCCTTCGAGGCGGGGGCGCACCGGATCGAACTTTGTCAGGAGCTCGCGGTGGGTGGACTCACCCCCAGCGCGGGTTTGTTGCGCAGCGCGTGCCGCCTGGGGATCGATGTGGTGGTTTTGATCCGTCCGAGGGCAGGCGACTTCGTGTACGACGAGTCCGAAGTGGCCACCATGACCGAGGACATCGTCATGGCGCGTGAAATGGGAGCCAGGGGCGTCGCCGTTGGCGCGCTGACCCCCGATGGGCGCGTCGATCAGGATGCCATGGCCCGTTGGGTCGATGCGGCAGGTGATCTACCCGTTTGCTTCCACCGCGCGTTCGATGGGGTCGCCGATCCGTTCGAGGCCATGCAAGTCTTGGGCGAGCTGAGGGTGGCGCGCATCTTGACTTCGGGGCAGCGCCAAAACGTGGTCGCCGGTTTGTCCCTTTTGCGCCGCTTGGTCCAAGCGAGTCCGGTCGGTCTGGAGATCATGCCGGGCGGTGGAGTGCGGGCGGAGAATGCAGCGCGTGTCTTGCGCGAGAGTGGAGCCCGGAGCCTGCACTTCAGCGCTAGAACCCCCATGCCGCCCGTGGTGGAATACACCAACCTCGCCTGCGATCTGCACGATCCCGCACGGCATGCCCGCACCACCACCAGCGTCGAGGAAATCCGGCGCTACTTGGACGCCATGCGTCAAGTTTGATCTCCCATGCTGTTCCCCCGCCCCATTGCGCTCATCTCGCTCCTGCTCCTGGCCGCTTGCCACAGCCCTGCGCCTGTGGCCCAAGAGCGCTGGGTTCCGCTCTTCAACGGCAGGAACCTGGATGGCTGGCAGCCCAAGATCACCGGCTTTGAGCTCGGGGACAACTTTGGCCAGACCTTCCGAGTCGAGGACGGCCTCCTGAAGGTGCGCTACGACGCGTACGACCAGTTTGATGGTCACTATGGTCACCTGTTCTTCGACGCCCCCTTCTCGAACTATGACTTGCTGGTGGAGTACCGCTTCGTGGGCGAAGCATGCCCCGGCGGAGCCGGATGGGCTTGGCGCAACAGCGGCGTCATGATCCACAGCCAAGCGCCCCAAACCATGCGCGTGGACCAGGATTTCCCCGTGTCGATCGAGGTGCAAACCCTGGGCAGCACCCAAGACGATCAGCGACCGACCGCCAACCTCTGCACCCCGGGAACCAACGTCCACATGAACGGGGCCCTACACACGCAGCATTGCACCAACTCCACCTCGCCCCCCCAGTTCGACGACCAATGGGTTCGCATGCGGGTGGAAGTGCGGGGCGGCGAGGTCATCCGGCACTTCGTCGATGACGCCTTGGTGCTGGAATACACCCAGCCTACGCTCGATACCCGCGATGCCGATGCGGCCCAACTGCTGGCGGGCGGGCAGCCCGAGTTGCTGACTTCGGGCTACCTATGCTTGCAGTCCGAGAGCTTCCCCGTGGACTTCCGACGGGTCGAAATCCTGGTGCACGAGCGTTAGTGCTGGGGCCTCGCGAAAGGCAGCGCAGCCCTACTGGAACTTCGGTTCCGGGCCAGCACGGCGCCAATCGCTGGGTTTGACGTCCACGAGGTAGAAGCCGCGCGGCCCGCGCTCCAGGTTGCCGTCGATCAACAGATAATTTTGGCGGAAGTCTTCGATCGAACCCTCAAGGTCGAATTCCTCCATGGTGCGGACCTGGTCCTTGGGAATGACCACCCGCAGCGAGTGTTCCTTGTCGCCGCTGCGCAGGAGGACCGTGCGGCTGCCATCGTCCTCAGGGTAGATCTTGTAGACCGACCCCAAGGCGGTCACCCGCACCGGACCGTCCTTCAGCGCGCCTTCCAGCGCTGCGGGCACTTCGGCATCGACGAAGTGGATGGGATCTTTCTGGGCCTTCTTGCGGAAGCTCTCAATGGCCTCGGCGCGGGCCGTCCACCAAGGGAGCAAGCGCTCGTACGGGCGTCGCGAGCCTTGGATGTTGGTCTTCTTGTTCCAGATCCCGCGTTCTTCGGCTTGGGCGGCCTTTTGGGCGCTGACGAAGCGTTCGTGGTAGAGCAGGCTGTTGCCGTACTTGTTGAAGTAGGGGCTCAAGCCGCGGCGCACCAAAAGCAGGTTGAAGTCGATTCCTTCCGCAGTCACCACGTGGCACAAGAGCCGGCCGTAGACATCACGGGCCTCGACGCCGCCGGGGAAGGAAAGTCCGACGCGCACGGGATCCTCCTGTTCGGTACGGGGGGCGAAGAATCCCTGGGCCCAACCGGTGCATTCATCGCCGAAACGGGTGCTGGGTTTGGAATCGGAAAGGTCTCCGCCTTCCATGAACTTCTCTTCGGTATCGACCGAAAGCAAGCGTAGCTTCTCGCGTTTGCCGTAGCGGTCGATCCAAATCGTGTCCCCATCCACCACGCGGGTGAGCGTGAACAGCTCGGTCGGCTTCTCGGTCTTGCACTCCCGCAGGATGTCGCTGTCGCTAGCAACCGTGGCGGTGGCTTGCGCCGGAGCGGTTTGCTTTTGCCAGGCGTTGGAGGAGGGGCTCAGGGGCCAGAGGAGCGTGAGGGCAAGAAGCAAGCGCATGGGGAACACCGGAAAAGGTCGGATCGCCAGGAAAGGTAGGATCGCCAGGAAAGGTAGGATCGCCAGGAAAGGTAGGATCGCCAGGAAAGGTAGGATCGATAGATGAGCGCGGCATTCTACCAGGGCAGCCGTCCATCGGGCCCCAACAGACCCATCGTCAGCCAATCTTCGAACGAATCCGGCCAAGCCATCGTAAAGCGTGCGTTGATTTCGCTGAGAGGGTTGACCAGAAGCTCCCCGCTCGCTGAGCGGTACCCAAACGCATCAATCCCAAAGGGTCCCCGGTAGCCGCGCGCCACCAAGGCGTGGGCCGCGTGCCGTGCGCCAGCGGCCAATGCGGCGCGCTGGTCGGTGGTGATCCAGGGGTCGTGGGCCAATCGATCGGGCGCCCACGCGCCGTGGCCGTCGTACGCTTGGGGCCGAGCCGGTGCCAGGTGGATTTCGCCGCTGGCCGCGATCCAGCCACAGCTGGAAACCTCCCACTCCACCTCCACCCAGGGCTCGACCCACAGGGGCCCGAGCTCGAAGCTGGCTCGTATCCAACGCCACTCGTGTTCGGTTGGCTCGGCCCGTGGGAAACGCATCCGCCCGCGTCCCGCCGCCCCAAAGGGGCGTCGCGCCAGCCAGCCATGGGGTTCGGGCCGCGCAAGGCATTCCAAGAGTTCTTGCTCGTTGTTGCAGGCTCGCTTGGCAAAGAACGCGCCTTTGAGTTCGCTGCGGACTTGGGCAGCAAAGCCCTTGTGGTTGACATCGCGCAACACTTCGAGCGCGACCGACCCCTGAAGCGAGCAACCCGCCCGTTCGCAAATCGACCGGGCCCAGGGGGTTGGGCACCAGGCCAAGGCGGGCAAAGCGTGGTCGGAGTTGGGTCTCGAGTCCGAGGTGAGGATCACATCCCCCTCGCGCACGAGCCGTCCGAGGAGCGATCGTTGGTGGGCAGCGATCACCCCGAGCATCGACTTGCGCGGCGCGTAGGGACCTGCCGTTTGCAGTTCTTGCTCTGCGTCCAGGTTGAGAACCCAGGCCAGCGGAGTCCGCCCCAGGCCGGTCACTGGGCCTCGTGCCCTTGGGGCCTGGGGCGGTGGGCAGGCGCAACCTGTTCGAGCTCGTGCAGGAATGTTTCGGGCAGGCCCGCCGCTCTTCGGGCGGCCCGGTTGAGGGGCAAGCCGCGGAACACACCCGGGGAAAGGGGACCGGGCAGGTGCGTACGCCAATCGGCAAACTCGAGCGGCCTGCCCGCGAAGGTCTCGTACCAACGTCGGGCGAAGTCCACGTGCGCTACCTCGTCCCGCTCGACGCGGACCAACAACTTCGCTCCTGCCGAGTCGCCGGCGGCTTCCAACCACTCGGCAAAGCGCTGGGTGTGCTCGAGGTTGGCTCCTTCCAAGCCGAGTCCAAGGAACGACACGAACTCCAATGGGGTTCGGCATTGTTGCGCCCGCGACCAGAACCAGTCGCGCACGGGGTGGTCCCCAAACGCGGTGCCCAAGGACTGCATGTGGCCGCAGTAAAGGGCCATGTGGCCCAACTCTTCGAGCATCAACCGCAACAAGCCCCGCCGGAAGGTCCAGGGGGTTTCGGGAAAGGCCAAGATGGCCCAAGCGAACAGTTCGGCCGCCTGAAGCTCGTGGTGGGCCAGCGTGTGCATCAGGTGCGCCCGTTGGTGCGCGTGCACCATGGCCCCCCGGCCCGGGGTTTTCGGGCTGCGTTGGACGAGGGTCCATTCTGCGGGGCGGCCTGGCGCAGCAAGCCGAATGGGTTCCAGGTCCTCGAGCCAATGCTCGGGCCGCTCGGGATCCGGCGGGGGGGTCGGGCGCAGCTTGTCCTTCGACTCGGTGGAGGTCACGAAGGCCAGGCACCAAGCCTGCACCGACCCAGCGAGCAGGTGCTCTTGACCGCCCATGGGTTTGACCGGGTCCATGGGTTAGCGCCGATCGAAGATGTAGGGACCTTCGATGGCGCCCCAGACTTGGTTGCCGTCGGCGTCGAACCCGCGATCCCAAGAGCGCACTTGGTTGTCACGGATCTCGACCACCGAGGTCACGTAGCTGGCTCCTTGGCGCGTGCTCTCGCAACCCGTGCCCACGGTGGCCCCTTGGTACGTCCTTCCATCTGCGCATTCCAACTCGATGGTGCAGCCGGCGCGTGGAGTCAAATCGTCCGGACCCATGCCCGCAAAGACCGCGGGATCACGGAAGGCCCCAACGAACCGTGCGAGGTCCCCCGGCAACTCGTACACCTCGCTTGCAAAGCCCGCACCCGAGGTGCGCACATGGTAGACCCGTTGGCGGTAGGGCCGGTCGAGCGCGGTTTCCAGCGCCTGTTCCACGTAGAGCCAGTGGCCGTCTTTCCGGTCGGTCCAAATGGGATGCATCACCAGTTGGACGGGAAAGTAGGTGGGGTTGACCGATGCCTGGGCTGCGCTCGAGAAGGTGCCGGTCATCGCGGCAGCCAGGTGCTCGAGTTGACTCGATTGGCGGCCTTTGGCCGATTGGCAGCCCGCAAAGAGGGTTAGGAACATCAGCAACGCAGCGGCTTTCATGGGGACGTTATACCCCAAGTGCCCAATCTTGCCGAGGGGGCTGCAAGCAGGCTCTCCGCTACTTCTGGGTCGTTTGAGGAACGGGCTCGCCCACCGGCGACAGCGAGATGGTATGGGATCCGTAGGCGAACACAGCCTGGGGATAGCCCGAATAGACAACCTGTTGGGTTTCGGTGTGTTCGTTCGCTTGACCCAAAGACTGTTTCAACGTGAACTCGTACACGTCCCCAGAGGACGTGCTGGTCATGCGCTTCCAGGAGAGCTCCTGCGCCGCTCCGGCCGTGCCCAAGTGCACCAACTTGGAAGCGATCGTTTCGGGGGCGTCCACCCCAGGAAGTATGGCACCCGCCACCAAGTCGATGCGCTGCGTTCGGTCGATGTCCATCCGGGGTTCGGTGCACACGACGAATCCGGCATAGGGCACCACATCCAGGACCCCGCCCTGGTGGGCCTTTTGGCTGGGCTTTTGAAAGTCCCGCTTGCCATCGCATGCAACCAGCAGCGGCAGACTTGCGAGCAAACTGACCAAGATGGCGGTTCGAAGGTCCATAGGTCAGTTGATGCGAGTCATCTTCTCGGTCAAGCGCTGGAACTCGGCCTTGAGTTCGGCGTTTTGGAAGCCGCGCAAGGGGGGCAGATCCAAGCGCAACAGGGCTGCGAAGTTCTTGGAGCCTTCCTTGAGCAGCGAAGCCACCTCGCTCGAAAGGGCCACGGTTTCGTACGTGTTTTCGGCATCGCGCAAACTGACCTGCAATTGCGCGTTGCGGGCCTCGATCTCGGCGGCCTGCTCTTTGAGGTACTCGGTGTACAGACGGGTGGCTTCGATGGTCAATTCGTTCGAGCGGATGTTCTGACGAGCGATCGCCGAATCGCCCCCTTGGGCGAGGTTGGTTTGGGCTTCGAGGATCAGTTCTTCCGCCTTGCTTGCATAGCCTTCAAGCTTGGGCAGCATTTCCTCCCGTGCACGCCGGACGAAGTCCTTTTGCACCGTGTCGAGCAACCGGATCAGCACCACGTAGGAACCGTAGTAGCGTTTGGCGGCATCCAACGATTCGCCCGAAGCCTCGGTCAGCTCCTGGAGCTGGACGGTGACCCCGCGTACGTTGTCGAACACCACACACATCTGCACAAAATCGTCACCGGTGATGGTGGAAAGCAGGCTTTGGGCGGCCTCCAGATCCAAGTCCACACCAATGCCGCGCATTTGCCGCACGAATTCGATTTGCAGGTCGAGGATCTGTTGCTTGTTGGCTTTGAGGGTCGCTTCCGATTTCGCCAGGCGCTCGTCGAGCTGTTCGCGCGAGGTGGTGTAGGTCTTTTGGAGGCGGTTCAGCTCCTCTTGGCTGGGAGCGGACAAGCGCGCTTCGCGGTCCTGGACCATTTGCTCGACGAGTACTCCATTGGCCTTCTCAAGTTCTCGAATCGCTTGGCGGGTCGTGTCGATTTCGGAGACGCCCAGCACCTGGACGGCCTCGTCCAAGAGTTTGTTGATGCGCTCGAGGTTGTCCTGTTGGTCGCGCACAAACCAACTGCTCTCCTCCAGGGTCTTGTGCTGCTGGTAGGCCTCCGAAGCTTTGGTGAGCGGATCGATCACCTTGCCAAACAGCTTGGCAGCCCGCGCGCGGCGCCGATCATCGGCTTCCTGACGCGCTGCCAAGTCCTCGGCAGACGGTTCGAACACCGGCTTGGGGGCCGCCTCGGACTGAATCGGTGCCTCGATGATCGGCTCGGGGACGGGCTCGGAGGCGGGCTTGCTGCTGTCCGCTGCGGCCGGGGGCAGCGGATCGGGCGGGACGGATTGGGATTCCTGCGCTGCGCCACTTTCCAGGGCCGGATCGGTGGTCGCGGGAGCGGGCTGGGGAGTTCGGGAACAGCTGGCCAGGAAAAAGGTCCAGGCCAATGGAACCAAGAGGGGTCGCAAAGCTTGGGAGAGCATGGTGGCTTCAGAATAGGATGCCAGGCTGGAAAATGCCCCTGCAGTCTCGACTACGTTGTTCTCTCCTATCGATACCGACGCTGGATCGGTACGGCAGGAAAGCCCGTCGGGGCGGGTCGCATCCCCTTACGCCCTGCTCGCGCTGGTATTGGCTTGGATTGGGCGAACCCGACCCAAAATGGGTTGCGATGGGCCATTCGCGTGGGCGGCTGACCCCCAACGTCCATCACTCCACCAAGGAAATCAAGCGTGCGTCCATGGCCGCTTGGACCTCTTCCGCGAAGGACTCGTGGCAGGTGAACAGGATCACTTGCCGGTGCTGGCACAATTCGCGCAGCACCCCGTACAAAGCCAGCCGACGCCGGTGATCCCAGTGCACCAGGGCCTCGTCGAGAACCAACGGCAAGCGTTCGCGGCCCGAGTCGAGGTAATCCAAGGTGCCCAAGCGCAAGGCCAAATAGATCTGCTCCTGGGTTCCCCGCGATAGGGGCTTGGCCACGGTGCGCCAACCCTGGGCGGTGCTGAGCACCTGCAACGGAACGTCCTTGCTCTCGTCGAAGCCCGCCTCGGGATAGCGCAGCGCGGTGTAGCGACCGTCGGTGATGCGCCGGAGGTACTCGCCGGAACGCAGCAGCACATCGGGTTGGTGCGCCTTGCGATAGTCGGCTTCGGCGCGGTCGAGCACGCTCGCAAGCAGTGCCAGCCGGTCGCGCTCCTCGAGCGTCTCCTGCAACTGCTGCTTGCGCTCTTGAACCACTTCGGTCGCGCGGGCTAGGTGTGCCGTCGTGTCGTTGGCCAGCCTTTCGCCCAAGGCTCCCAAGCGCGTATGCAGCGTTTGGAGCTCCTGGTCGGTTTCTTCGAGTTGGGCGGAGAGTTCTTCGATCGAGGCGGGGTCGCCGGGCTCTTGCTCGGCGTGCGGTGTCTCGCTCGTTTCGAGTTCGGGGCGGTACAGGACGTGGCCGCGAAGTCGCTCCAGATCCTGCTCGCAACCCAGCTTGCGCCGGGTGTGCTCCTGCCAGGCGCGGAAGCCTTCTTGCAGGTCCAAACGGTCGGGAAAAGCCGTGCGAAGGATCAGGCGCGTTCGCTCCGCGCGCTCCTGGCAATCGCGGTACTCGGCTTCCCACTTGGCAAGGTTCGATTGGGCTTCCTGCCGCTCGCGCGCATCCGCCTGGGCCGCGGCGACTGCCGCTTGGGTGGCGGCCCAGCTAGACGCCAGCGTGGGCGACCATTGGTCCACCGAACCCTCCAAACCGAGCGCTTGGACCTTGGGGGCCCAGGCATGTTCCAGTTGCTCGATGCGCCCACGGATCAGGTCCAGGTCCTGGGCCACTTCGCGGGCGCGTCGCCAAGCATCCTGGGTCCTGCGCAGCTCGTTGGCCAACTGGGTCAGTGCACCCGGCGAGCGCACTTGCCCGGCAGCTAGGCCCAACTCCGCCAACGCTGTGGCCGATACCTGGGGCAAGGCGGGCTCCGGCTCGTCGGTAGCGGGCCGGGTGGGGCGTAGGAACGTGGCCAATGCGAGTCCGAAGCACAGCAAGCACCCAGCCAAGGCGAAGGCGGCGTAGGCCGGAACGCCCCACATGGCCACGGCGCATCCCGCGCCCAACAACGCCCAAAGGATCCACCAAGGCGAGGGCTTGCGTTGGGCGCTGCGTTGGCGATGAATTTCCAGGTCGGCCTCCCACTGACCCGCATCCAACAGCAACTGCGCGACCGGTAGTTTGGGCAGGGCGCGCGCCTTGCTCGCATCCAAACCCAAGCCGCGTAGGGCGGCGGCAAACTGTTCCTTGGAATCCACCAAAAGCTGCTCGCGATGCTGCCAATCCTTGAGCAGGTCGCGGCGCTCGGGGAGCCCTGCGAGTAGCGCGGTGACGCAATCGGCGTTTTGCTCCCAGCGCAGCTGTTGTTCGGTTGCTGCGAGGGGCTCGGCGGCGACACGCGAGCGTAGCGGCACGAGGTTTTCGGTCAGTCGTTCGAGCCGCGCCGCCAGGGGCCCAGGGTCTTCGACCCCACCCTGGCGAACTGCTTCGGGCAGTTCGGCTAGGCGCGTTTCGACGGCAACGATCGCGTCGTGGCGCACCCGGAACTCGCGCCATTCGCCCGCGTACTGCATGCGGTCGAGCTGCCGACGCAGTTCCTTCTTGCGCTGTTTGAGGCGTGATTGCTCGGGCTGCAATCGGGCCTGTTCGGCATGGGCTTCGAGTAGCTCGCGATCGGCTTGTTTGGCCAAGCGTTGGGCGCTAGTGGCGTCGCGCAATTCGTTGCGAAGGCGCTTGGCCAGGGGCTTGCCCACGTTGTCGGGCCGCCACAGGGCCTGCATGTCGTCCTGTAGCTGACGCCGAACCTGCCCCAGGGGGCGGGCCCCACGCAATCCGGTTTCGCCCAGCAGGAGCTCTTGGATGTGATCGCGCACCCCGTCGGTCTGCATGTGGGTGTCGTTCGCGGTCAGCGAATAGACCGCTTCGAACAACTGCTTGGGGATCGACTGGATGGCGGGTAAGGGGTCGTTGCGGTTGCTGGACAACACCACTTGGCCATCGGCCGCCTGGATTTCGACCTTGCCGTAGCTCATCAACGTGCGATGCACGTCCCAGCGGCGATCATCGTCCAGCTGGACGACAGCGCGCAATTCCAAATCCGCGTCGTTGTCGGCGAATTGCGCCAACGGATGATCGCTGCGCGAGGGACGCTCGAAGCCATACAGGACGGTTTGCAGCGCCGCATGGAACGAGGACTTGCCCGCTTCGTTGGGCCCGAAGACCACGAAGACGCCGGACTGCAATTCGAACGAGCGGTCGACCAGCGGGCCATAGCGCACCACGTGCAGTTCGAGGAACCTCAAGCCCAGGCCTCCGGATCGAAGCAACGCGTCAGTAGCTCTTCTTCGAGTCCTTGCAGCCGGTCGCGTAGGTACGCAAGTCGAGCTTGGGTGGTCGCTTCGACACTGGAGTCGGCTCCGGGCAACTCGCTGGGGGCCAACTGCAGCAAGGCTGCGTCGTCGTCCTGCAGGCGTCGGATCCAATCCAACGCTTCGCGTTGCACGCTGGGGGTGGCTTCCAAATCGCTCAGGTCACGCGGTGCAAACACCTGTTCGGCCCTGATTTGGATTTCGAGGTAGCCACCCGCCTCTTGCAGCTCGAGGGCCAAAGCGTTGCGCTCTTCGGTGCGCAACAGCAAGCCGGCAAACGGGCATGGACCGCTGGGCACCAAACGCACGCAAAGATCCTGCGGCGCGAGCCCCGTTTGGGTTTCGAGCGCCTGCAAGGCGTTTTGCAGGAGGCTCAAGAGGCCGTCGCGGCTCAGCACCGCTTGCAGCTGGTTCACGGGATGCGTATGCCATTCCACGGGCGCCAAGGGTTGGAAGCGCACCGTGGGCGCCTCACCCGCGTGGACTTCGACCAACAGGCCGCCCTTGGGCCCGGTTTCCTTGGGATGGCGTCCCTGCAGATTGCCGCAGTACCAAACCGGCAAGTCGTCGAAGACCTGCTGGCGCAGGTGCACGTGGCCCAGAGCCCAGTACTCGAGGCCAGCGGCCTCGTAGTCCGAGCGCTGCGAGGGCGCGTAGCGGTCGTGGGCGTCGGAAACTTGGGCGGCTTCGACCTGAGTATGCAGCAGACCCACCACGGGCAAGTGGGTCTCGGGCCGCTGGAATTTGCTCGCCAGATTGGTCGACACGTTGGCTTTGGAATGGCCCGCGCCGAGCACCACGGCCACGGGTTCGCCAGCGGCGTCGAGCAGCGTGGTCGCACGCGGGGTGCCCCGCCGAAAGATCCACAGACCGGCTTCGGGGCCCACGCGTTCGGGGGCTTCGAGGAAGCGCATTTCCTCCGCCCGCCCGCCTTTGTTGCCCGGATCGTGGTTGCCGGTCACGTAGAACACGTGGATGCCGCGGTCGACCAGGCGATCGAGCTGCTGCAAGAAGTAGTCCGCGGCTCCCAGCGAAAGCTTCTCGTCGTCGAACGCGTCGCCCGCAATCAACAACGCGTGCACCTCCTCCTCGATGCAGCAGTCCACCGCGCGCCGCAGGGCCTCGCGCGTCGCATCGCGCAGACGGCGCCGGGTAGCTTCCGCGCCCCCAAAGGCGGTTTCCAGGTGCAAATCGCCGATGTGCAGGAAGCGGAAGGCCATGGGCCCATCGTACTCCAGACCGCGCCCGGAATGTATCCTGGGCCCGCACTCCCGACGGCATGGTCCAACCCCACAAAACAACCTCTGGCACGCGCTGGCTGACCACCCATGGGGTGGCCTTCGAAGTGCGTCCCTACGACTACGTGCCGAAGGGGGGCACCGCCGAAGCCTCCCGGCAGCTGGGGATGCCCGCGCACCAGGTGGTCAAGACGTTGGTGATGAAAGATCAGGCGCAACAGCCGCTCTTGGTGCTGATGCATGGCGATCGCAAGGTTTCCACCAAGGCCTTGGCCCGCGAAATCGATCGCAAGACCATCGAGCCGTGCAGCGAAGCCGAGGCCCACAAGCACACCGGCTACTTGGTGGGCGGCACGTCCCCGTTCGGCACGAAGCGGGCGCTACCCGTCTTCGTGGAGGCCAGCATCCTCGCGCTCGACCGGATCTTGATCAACGGCGGGCAACGCGGGTTTCTGGTCGAAATCGATCCGCGGGTGCTGGTGGACGTCTTAGGGGCCACGCCGGTCGAGTGCAGCGGCTGAGCGCGCCACTAGAGCGCGAGGATTTGGCCTTCCGCTAGCACATGCGCCCCGCTGGCGCGCACAAACTCGGCCGCGTCGCTCTTCGGGTCCGCAGCGGGGTTCGAATGGTTGAGGTGCGTGAACCACACCTTGCGGCGTTCGGCGGGAACCAAGGGCTGCAGTTCGCGCAGGGTCTCGACGATGAAGGGGTGCGGGACCTCGGACATGTCGCGACCGGGCAACTCATCGGGACCAAAGAAGGTGCCGTCGATCAGGGCGTAGTCGACTTGGCCCAGCACCGCCGCGAGCGATCGATCCCAGCGTTCCCATTTATCGATACCGGGCTTGTCGATGTCGGGCAGGTACAAAAGGCTTGCGCCCGGACCTTGGATCACAAAGCAAACCGTGTCGCTGAATTCGTGCCGGTGGGGGACGGACCAAGCGGTGACCGCAAGGTCGGGGCTCAAGGCCATGGTCTCCCCGGGCTCTAGCGGGACGGCGCTAGCATGGCCTGCTTCGAAGAGCAGGTTCCAAGGACCTTCGCGCTCGAGGAACTCGAGCATGGAAGGCGTGGCGACGATGGGCGTGGTTTGCGTGCCGTAGGCTTCGCGGCCCAGCTGCAACAGACCGGTGTAATGCCCCAAATGGGCGTGGGTCAGGAAGATGCCATCGAACAACGCCGGGCGTCCCGGAGCATCGGGCCCGGGTCCGCCGTGGCCCCGCGCCCGCTCCACCTGCTCGGGCAGATCGGGGCTTGCGTCGAATAGCCAGCGCTGGCCGCTGCGTGGATCGACGAGCAGCAAGCTCGTGACCAAACGCTTCTTATGCGGGTCCTTGCGGGCGGTCTCGCAACAGGTTCGGCGGCATCCGAGTTGGGGCAGGCCACCGTCTTGAGCCGTGCCCAGGACCAGCACGTAGGGTCCCTCAGGCAGCCCGGCGGGGGGCGTAACGCAACTCACCACGAACCAAGCCAAGCATGCGGCGAGTGCTTGCTTCCAGGAGCCCATGGCGCGACCTATTGGGGCAAGGGACACAGTTCGAACACGAGCGGCAAGTGGTCGCTGCCGATTTGCGGGCCGACTTCGATCGAGGCCACGATCCACTTCGGTCCCACCATCAAGGTATCGATAGGGATGCGCAGGGCCCGCGGCCAGGCAGCGTTCCAGGTGGACAGGAGGCCGTGGCCCAAGCGGGCATCGCGCAGCTTGGCGCGCGAGAGCAAGCGGTAACCGCGGGACCAGGGCGTGGCATTCAAGTCGCCCAACAACACGGCGTGGGGCGAGTCGAGCGCAGGCAGTTCGGCCACCGCCGCCAATTCCTGGTCACGCATATTCGCGGCCCAGGCGCGAACCGGCGGGTAGGGGTGGGTGAGGACCCAAGACACATCGCGCCCTTCCCAAGCGAAATTCGCCACCAGGGTGGGGGGCGTTTCGGGCGTGGGGACAAACCAATCGGTCTGCCCCAGCGGCCGGCGCGAGTAGAGCGCGATGCCGAAATGGTCCTCACGTGGCAGGAGCGCGCGGTAGGGCCAAGCTGCGAGCTTCGGTTGCATGGCCTCATCCCAAGCGGCGGAGTACTCGAGCAAGGCGATCACGTCGGGCTGTTCCTGGTCGATCCACTCCAATATGGCCGCAAAGTCGACGTTGTCGCTGTGCAGGTTGGCGTAGACGCACTTGAGCCGTGGCTGGCCCATCGGAATCACCAGCGGGTGGCTCCAAATGGCCCGCAGCGAGTTCGCCTGGAGCAAGAAAACTCCCGTGGCGAGCACCGCGACAAAACGCCGCTCGCTGACCCAAGCCAAGACGGCCAAGAGCCACACGACCACGGCCTCTTGGAGCCGGAAGTGGCTGAGCAGGTCGAAGGTCCAGTGGAAGCGTCCAAACCAGCTCAAGAGCGCGACTCCGGCTCCGGCCAAAACCAGGCCATCTATGAGGTAATTGCGAACGGCGGGGGCAGGTCGAGATTCGCTCATAGCTGGTGGGGGCGCGGACTTGGCGCTGGGCCACCCTAGCGACCCATCCGTGATCCGCATAGGCCCCCAGCGCGGACCTTTGATTTCGATGCGGAAGAACCCGCTCGCGGTTCTCGATCACGGACTTGGGGAGGCCGGATCCCTGCCATGGGGAGGCCGATTTGGCCAGTACGAGTCGTTCTGGCCCAGGCCTAGAGGGATTTGGGATGTGCCTTACAATGAGGGCATGGATGTTGCCTTTTGTCCCATGCAGCGGCAGCGCGGGGTCCGATTCCTAGCGAAGGTGGTTTTGGCGAGCTGCCTAGTCGGCGGTACCTCCGCCCAAACCTTCTCCGAGCTCTTGCGAGCTGGCGATCCGGTGCCCGGCACCTCGGTACTCGTCACGCGCATCGACAACGTCGACGTGAACCGCAGCGGCGATTGGTTGATCGCGCTCGACAGCGATGGCCCTGCTTCGGCCGACGCCTACTTGCTGAGCCAGCAAGGCGTGGTGTGGCAAGAAGGCACCGTGACCGGTTTTGCCGCTCCCAGCGGTACCGTCGCCGGGGCGAGCCTGGATGTGGTCGACCTCAACGACGAAGGGGACGTGCTGCTGACCTTTCCGTTGGTGAATACCCCAGGCGGGACTCCGGCGGGGACGGTTTTGGTGCGCAACGGGCAAGTCTTGATCCGAACCGGGGTGACCCCATGTTCCGCTCCGGGTTTGCCCGCGGGCACCCTGTACTCAGGCATCGAAGAGGCTTGGCAGAACAACACCGGCACGATTCTGCTCGGCGCGTCGGTGGCACTGGGTGGCAGCGGGGACACGCCCATCTTGCTCACCTTGACCCTCGATGCGCAGGGCCAAATCGCCACCGAGACCAAAGTCGCGATGGTGGGGGAAACACTTCCCGGGGGCTACCACGTAACACCTATCCAAGCCTTTTCGTTCGTCAAGGGGCTCCAATCGATCAACGACGCCGGTGACTTTCTGTGGTACGAAGAAGACGACGATGCGCCCCCGGGCGACGTCACCACCGATTCGAACATCTATCGCAACAACACGCTGCTGTTCAACGAGAGTGAAACGTTTCCCGTGGCCTCGGGCCAAGCCTTCAAGCAGTTGAGTTTGGCCAGGCTTTCACTCAACAACCGTGGCGATTTCGTCTGCGCGGCCTGGGATCGCAGCCCCTACGCCGACGACACGTGGCTCTTCGTGCGCCACAACGGCGTGGACCATGTGCTCGCCCACGAAGGTGACTTCGCTCCGGTGGCGTTTCCGGGGGTTTGGACCACCCGGGGCTATGGGTTTGGCGGGGTGATTCCGCTCAGCGACACGGGCGATGTCCTGTGGCTGTTGGATACCGATGACCCCGACTACCTGCGCGATACCGCCATCTTCCACAACCAGGACTTGGTCCTGCAGGAAGGCGTGACGCTGCTCAGCGGGGTGCCCGTGTTTGGGCTGCCCAATTTCGAATCGGAGCTGGCCATGTCGAGCGACGGGCATTGGTCGATCATGGAGGTCGAGCTACCTGGCCCCTTCGACGCGGTGTTCCTGGTCGAGTTTGAGTACACCCGCGGTATCACCTACTGCGATCCCGCCGTGCCCAATTCCACCGGCGCCCCCGGCGTGCTGCGCGCCCTCGGGAGCGACGAGCTGTACCTGAACCATATCACCTTGGAAGCCAGCCAACTCCCGCCCCAAGTCTTCGGCTGCTTCCTCAACGGCACTGGCAGCGGCGTGACGAACCAACCAGCGGGCTCGGTCGGCAACCTCTGCCTCTCGAACCTGGTGGGCTTCTACAACCGAACCGGCGAAGTCTTCCAAACCACCACCAGCGGCCGAGGCCAACTCGCCCTAGACCTAGCCGATACCCCTACCGGAGCCGGCCCCTTCGCCATCACCGCCGGCCAGCACTGGTACTTCCAATGCTGGTACCGCGATTGGGCCAGCGGCACCTCAAACTTCACCAACGCGGTCGAACTCGTGTTCCAGTAAGTCGAGCGCCACGGCTTATAGCGAGAGGCGGGTAACCGTCCGGCCATCCCATCCCCCCGCATTTCTGCCCTGCTGAGGGGGAAACGCCTAGATCCTGTACTCCGGATGTGCCTCAGCCCAGGCCCAAGGGGTGAGCTTGGCGATCTCCTTATCCGGAGTCATGCTGACCGCTGAGAGCAGCTCGCGTACGTACGCCTCGGGGTCCAGTCCCGCATGCTTCGCCGAAATCACCAGCGAGTAAAGGCGAGCCGCGACTTCGCCGCCCTTCTCGCTGGCGAAGGTCATGTAGTTCTTGCGTCCGATCGCGACGTGCCGCAGATCTTGCTCCGCATGGTTGTTGTGTATCGGCACACGCGCATCCTCCAAGTTGAGCTGCAGTGGCTCCGCCTGGTTGATGAGATAGGTGACGGCCTTGCCGAGAGTCGAGTCTGGCGAGATTGCTGGATCTTCCTGCAAGTCAAAAGCCCGCACGAAGATCACCCTTTGGACCTTGCGTGAGCGAAGGTCGCGCACCTAACGGCGCAGGGCAAGCGCTTCCTCGAGGCTCAGACCGCGTTCTTGGATGCGCTGCTTGATTGCGCGCTCGATCCAGAAGAGCCGATGCATGGGTGCCAGTAGATGCGCGGTTCAGCGCCGGAGGAAGTGGTGTGCGGTGTTTCCATGTGCACAGACTGCCGACCGCAACTTGTGGGCAGAGCAACAGATCGTGTGTAAATTCTCACTCGGTGTCCATGCTTAGGTAGATGCGGCCGGTCTCCCAGTCCTCGCTGATCTCCATGACGACGGAGGCGGCGAGGCGCAGAAGAGACTCGGTGTTTGGGAAGAGGGTCGCGACTCGGGTGCGGCGTTTCACTTCGCGGATCCTTTCGCGGTGGATGCTTCGATCGATCTGTCTCCGCTCTAGGGAGGGGACCAAGCCTCCCTGAATCAGGACTAGCTGGCGCACCCCTTGGCTTCGAGGTCGGACGTTCGCAGTCTTACTGCGGCACCAGCTTCTCGACTTCGGCCATGAGCGCGGGGAGGATTGTGTCGTAGGAGTAGCTGCCGATGGTTTCGGGGCCTTTCTTGAGGTTGACCGTGGTGGGGCCGCACCATAGGCCGAGGTCGGCGTCGTCGGTTTCGCCGGGGCCGTTGACGCGGCAGCCCATGACGGCGATGGTGATATCGTGTTCAGCGGCGTAGGCGGTGGCGCGTTTGACGTCTTCGGCGAGTTCGATGAACTTTTCGTTCTCAACGCGGCTGCACGAGGGGCAGGCGATGATGTTGAGGCCGTCGAAGAAGCCCTTGGGGACCGAGCGGAAGCGGCCTGCTTCGATGTCGGCTAGGATTTCTCGGCCGACTTGGATTTCGAGGCCTTTGTTTTCAAAGGGCACGGTCAAGGACACGCGGATCGTGTCGCCGATGCCTTGGGCGATGAGCTGTTCGAAGGCGATGCGGGTCTTGATGATGCCGTCGGGGGGCATGCCGGCTTCGGTCACGCCCAGATGCAAAGGCACGTCAGGGCGGGCGGCGGCGAAGCGCTGGTTGGCTTCGATCACGAGGCGCGGATCGGAGTCCTTGATCGACACCAGGTAGTTTTCGAAGCCCACCTCGTCTAGGTAGCCGCAGTGGTCGACGGCCTGTTCAACCAGAGCCGAAACGTTGTCGTGGCCGTGGCGCTCGAGGTATTCGGGGGCCAGTGAGCCCGCGTTGCAGCCGATGCGCAGCGCGAGGTTGTGCTCGCGGGCCACGCCGGCCAACCAGTGCGCCTTCTCGCGGGCGGTCTTGGACTTCTCGTGGTGGTGCAGGTGGCCAGGGTTGTAGCGCACCTTTTGCACGTAGGGCGCAACGGCTTCGGCCAGGCGGTAGTTCTCCTGGAGATCGACCGAAAGCGGCACCTCGGTCGCCTGGCATAGGATGGCTAGGGCCTCCACGTCGGCCTTGCTGTCGATGGCGATGCGGATCAGGTCCGCACCAGCGGCTTCGAGCAGCTCGATTTGGCGGCGGGTGGCGACCAAGTCCTGGGTGCGGGTGGCCGCCATGCTCTGCACGGCGATCGGCCCGCCCCCGATGGTGAGGCGGCCGACCCGGATCGAGCGGGTGGTGCGCTTGGCGTGGCTCATGGCGTGCAGTTTCTCAGCATTTTGTGCCCCCATCTAGCCCAACGCTTCGGAAACGGAAGCGAGGTCCCGGGCCCTCCCCGATCTGTGTGGCGGGAATCCCCTCTCCTGCACCGGATCTGGGCCCGGGGCTTCCCTCATGGGATCCCCGAGTTCGCCTGGGGGGCGCCCGTCGCAAGCTGGGACGCGCCTTTGGGCACCATACGACCGGGTTGGCCGCAGGACATGCTGCCAGCCGCACGCCAGCGGAGACGAGGTCGATGCGTAGGCCGAGGACTCGCGGTTTGGGGCCAAATTGCTCTGCACGGTAGGACCGCCCCATTCTCTTTTTTGGGGGGATCCGTACACTGGGCCGCCCTGAACCGGAGAACGCGGCCCCGGAGACCTTGATCCCGGATGCCGACGCACCCGAAGCCAACGCACCGGAAACCGAAGCGAGCGAAGAGATCCCCATGAAAGGCAAAGTACTGATCGTTGGTGGTGGCGCCATGGGCACGTGCATCGCGATGCAAGTCGCCAGCCGCTACGACCCCCTTGAGGAGCCCGTGATCCTCATCGAGCGCGATCAACTCGGATCCGGGTCCTCCGGGCGGGCCGGAGCCATCGTCCACCAAACCTACTCGGAGCGCGCCCTGGCGGGCATGGCTCGTGACGCGGTGCGACTCTACCACCACATCCAAAGCAGCACCGGGCGCTCGCTGGGCCTGCGTCGGACTGGGGTATTGGGCATCGTTTCGGGGTCGGACAAGGAGGGCGTTGCCAAGCTCGACCACGACCTGGAGATGCAGACCGCGATCGGGATCAAGGCCCGTCGGGTCAACGCCGACGAGATCCGCAAGCTGGCTCCTGGCATCGAAGTCAACGACAACACCGTCGGTCGATTCGAGGCCGAGGGAGGCTACATCGACCCGGCCAAGGCGATTTCCACCTTCAGCGTGCTGGCGCGGGCCCGCGGTGCTACCACGCGCTTGGGGGTCAAGGACCTCGAAATCGAAGTGGTCGACGGCAAGGTGCGGGGAGCCCACACCGCGTCCGGGTTCTTTGAAACGCCCAACGTGGTGCTCGCGACCGGCTCCTGGACCGCCAGCATCCTAGGCAAGCTGGGCGTGGAGTTGCCCTTGAGCGTTGTGCGCACCGAGGAACTGTGCCTGCAGATGCCCGAGGCGACCCAAGCCGAAGAGTACGACGACTCGTTGGAAGGCACCTCGTCCGAGCTTGAAACCCGCTTCCGGCCCGATCCGCTCGAATTGGTGCCGGTCCCCCACCCGGTGATTTTGGACTTGTCGCGCGGCCTGCACGCGCACTGCGAGCCCCATACGGGCCAAACGCGCATCGGGCGGCTCGGCATCGATGCCTTCCAGGGGGTGACCGATCTCAAAAACCTGCCCAAGGTCGCGAGCGAGGAGTTCCAAACCTGGGCGCGCAACACGCTGTGTGATCGCTTGCCGATGTACAAGGACATGCCCGTGATGGGTTCGGTGGCGCACTACACCGCGGTCACGAAGGACAATCGCCCCATCGTCGGCCGGGTAAAGGGCATCGAAGGCCTGTACATGGTGGTCGGGTTCTCCGGGAGCGACTTCCATCTGGCCCCCTCGATCGGAGAAGGCATGGCCCAGATGATTTCGGGCGAGCCGGTGACCGCGTTCGATCCGGACTTCTTCTCGGCGGAACGTTTCGCCGACTGATCGTGGACGGCCACCCAAAGCAAGACCCCGCGCGGGCCTTCGGGCTCGCGCGGGGTCTTGCTGTGGGTGGCGGGGTGCTTACGCGTCCTTCTCGAGGTGCGAAATCCGCACGCCGTAGGTGTTGTCGATCGTGACCACCTCGCCGCGCGCGATGATGCGGCCGTTGACCAGGATGTCGGCCGGTTCGTGGGCCTCGCGGTCGAGCGGGATCAGCGATCCCGGGCCGAGCGCCACCAGCTCACCCAGCGTCATGCTCGTCTTGCCGATCTGCACGGTGACTCGCACCGGCACGTCGAGCAGGTTTTCGAGCCCGATGGGTTCCCCCGAGGCGATTCCGCCCCCGAGTTGGCCTAGTTGTTCGGCAACGGTCTCGACCGCTTGGTCGACGGCCCGTTCGATGTCTTTTGCTTTTCCGGACATGGTGCGTGGTGGTGGGGTTCGGGTTACTCGTTGCCGAGGCCTTCGGTATCGATCTTGGTGACTTTGAGCGCCAGCATGCCCCCCACCTGACCCCAGGAACCCTGGGCGATGGAGCGGTCTTCGACGAAGAGGTGGACCGGGCCGCCGACTTCGGTGCCCAACGGGATCACGTCGCCCACTTCGAGCGACAAAAGGTCGCGCAGGGGAATCTGGGTGTGGCCGAGTTCGGCTCGCATGACCATGCGGACCGAGTCCAGGTGGCCGGGGACCTTGCGCAGCGCTTTGGGTTTGGGAGCCTCGTCGCCTTCGTGGATGTTGGGCAGGTACAAGCGCATGTCGCTCGGGCCGCCGGGGCCGTCGAACGATAGGTGCACCATCAACCTTCGAGCATCGGCGTCGGGGCCGGCGTCGCGCAGGGTCTTGAGGCCTTCCTCGTCCTGGGCAATGCCGTCGGTCTTGATCTTGAGGCCTAGCGAGTTGCCGATCGGCTCCACGATGATGCGCAGCAGGCTCTCCAAAACGCGCGATTCGGAGGTGCTCAACGGGCGCGGCTCGATCACTTGGTCGGGGGCCAACTCACCCGCCAGGATCTGCTCGACGGTGGCGGTCGCGGCCCGTTCCTCCCAAACCAGCCAGCCGAGCGTGCCTTCGATCTGCAAACCCAGGATCACGAACGGTGCCTTGCACGCATCGAACAGCCCGGTGGCGTTGACCTCCGAAAGCGAAGCCACTTGCAGCTTGTGGAAGCTACGCAAGGGGGCGGACATGCGGTTTCCGATCTCCTGCATGGTCGTCCCGACGACTTTCGTCAGGTGCTGCAGGCGGTGCGCAGACAAGTGGCGGGGTTGCGAGAAGTTACGCTCGCTCACCAGGCCTTTGGCCTGGTCCCTGCCGCCCTGGACCACCTCGCGGATGGCTTGGGCTTCGTCTGCGTTGATTTCGCTCAAAGGAGTTCGCTATTGCGCGAGGTAGTCGGTGATGAAGACTTGCCGGATTCGTCCCTGAACGCCCAGCTGGATCTCGCCGACAAAGTCCGGCTTGAGGCTGGAGACATCCACATAGATGGTTTCGCCGGAGGGGGCCAAGACCTTGAGGTCCAACTCGTCGCCGACGAAGCCCGTGGCGGGGCCCCCGTCGATGGCGAGTGTCTTGTTCTTGGCGTCGACGGCCAGCTTGTGCTCCCAGAAGGCACCCGAGAAGGTGCTCTGCCGGTAGGAGTCCCCCGGGCGGAGGCCACTGTCGGGGTCCGCGTCGAGCGGCGAAGCGGTGTTGCCCACGTGCACAGGGAAGAGCGCCGGCTCGATCGAGTGACGGATTTCCTGGGCAAAGCGCTCGCGGTTGCTGCCGTTGTAGATCTCATCCAGCTTCTTGCCGGACACCAAGGCGTTGAACGAATCGTCCAGCCACGCTTTGTAGAGCGGATCCAGGTCCCGATTGGTGAGGTAGGCGCCGTCGTAGGCAAAGAACTCGACCTGCGGGTTGGTGCGGATGAAGCGCTTGAAGTCGTTGTCCATGGTGTTGGACGTGACCACTTTGCTGAACAATTGGTGGAAGAAGGGTCCCTTGAAGCGCGGGGTTTCCTTGGGTCCGCGCGGGATGGCCATGATGGCCAATGCCGCGCCGAGGCCCACGACGCCCACCAAGGCTCCGATCAGCTTGATGGGGCCCTTGCCCTTCGGCTTGGCGGCGGGTTCGTCCGACTTTGCTTCGGTACCGGTTTCAGTTTCTTTGTTGGCCATGGGAGTGAGGGGGCTATCCGTTCGCTGTCACGAGCCGGGCGTCGACGGAGCGCGTGTTGGCTCCGTCCTGGAAGAATTCGTCGAGCCAAACACGGGCCTCGACACGGGTGGCGGGGAAGTCGTGTTCGCCTATGAGGTAGTCACGGACCGCCATTGCGCGGGCCAGGGCGAGTTGGTGGGGTTCCAAGTCTCCCGTGGACTCCAGCGCGTGGCCTTCGAGCACCAGCAGCTGTCCGCGTCGGGGCCGCAGGGTGGGCGCCAATTGGTCGAGGTAGCGCCGGCTGGCGTCGGAGAGCAGAGCCGAGCCTTCGGTGAAGCCCGCCACCCGCGGTGTGGCCACTTCGCGATGGGGTTGCAGCAGTTCCAAGGTCTCCGCACGCAGCAATTCCTTGTCGCTGGCTTCGGAGTGCTCGGCCTGGCGCTCGGGATCCGGTTCGGGCGGCAGGTTGAAGCGCCGCCGCACCTGTTCAAAGATCGCTTCCTTCTCGGAGCCCGACAGCACCCCCGTCAGACCGTGGGACTTCAATTGCACCACAAAGGATCCGATGCCCTTGGCCAACATCCCGTAGTTGCGCTCCTTGGCCATCGAAACGAGCAAGATGAAGAAGCACAGGATCAGCGTCATCATGTCACCGAAGGAGACCATGTACCCGGGGGCACCCTTCTTCTTGACGATGACGTCGACGACTTTGACCACGACGGGTTCGGGGGCGGCTCTCATTCGTCGCCCCCTTCGATCTGCTTCATGCGGCTGTCGCTCATCGACAGCACGCGGACTTCCACGCGTCGGTTGGCCGCGCGGTCCAGCGCATTCTGGCCGGTGCGGTTGGGCAGCGGTTTGTTGCCCAAGCCAGCCATTTGGATGGTCTTGGGCGAAAGGTAGGTATCCCGGACCAGGACGTCGGCGGCTGCTTTGGCGCGCGCCAGCGACATGGCGATCGGGTTGGGATAGCTGGGCGTCGGGCTGAACTGATCGTCGGTGAAGCCTTCGATCACGATCAGGTGTTGGTAGTTTTCGAGCACGCCACCGATTTCGCGCAGCGCCTTGGCAAGTACGGGGTTGACCTTGGCCGATCCAGGAGCAAAGCCGGCGCGCTCGTCAAAGCGCAGCCGGATGCCGTCTTGGACGTTTTGCACCTCGAACTCGATGTGTTCGTTGGTCAGCCGCTGGCCCATGGCTTCCATGCTTTCGGGCAGTTTGTCGGGCGGTCGCGAGTGGGGGTTGCTCGAACCCCGCAAGAGGTCCATCGACGACATGATGTCGTCGTTGGGTGCTTCCATGAAGTCGCCCTTGCTCTTGTCCATGATCCCGTCGGTGCCGATCAGGTTGCGGGGGTAGGCGAAGGCGTCGTAGTCCTGGATGCTTGCGAAGGTGAACAGCAGGATGAAGAAGGTCACCAAGAGCGAGATCATGTCGACGAACGTCGCGACCCAGCCGGGTGCTCCGTCGACGCCGCCATCGATCGTGTTGATCTTGATCTGGACCTTGGACATGTTGGGCTAGGCCGCCACCTTGTCGCGCAAACTCGGGGCCAAGAAGCCCTTGAGCTTCTCTTTGATCAACTGCGGCTTCTCGCCCGATTGGATGGCGACGATGCCTTCGATCATCAGGCTGCGGATCAAGCCGCTTTGCTTGGAGACCATTTCCAGCTTGCCCGCCACCGGGATGAAGACCATGTTCGCACCCATGGCGCCGTACAGCGTGGTGAGCAGCGCGGTGGCCATACCCGTTCCAATCGAAGCGGGGTCCGAAAGGTCTTGGAGCATCTGCACCAATCCGACGAGCGTTCCGATCATGCCGAAGGCGGGAGCAAAGGCTCCCATCTGGTCCATGATCTTGCGTCCGGTATCGTGACGCTGCTTCTCCCACTCGGCCTCGAGCTCCATGATGTCGCGCACGGTGTCCGCGCCGAAACCATCGATGACCAGCTGGATGCCCTTGGCAAAGAAGGTGTCGTCGACCGTTTGGAGCTTGGTTTCCAGGGCCAGCAAGCCTTCCTTACGCGCCAGGTTGGCGTAGCTCACGATGCGGTCGATCTCTTCGGTGGGCGTGACCTTCTTGCGCATCGCCGTGATCAACATGATCTTGATGAACGGCTTGAGGTCGTTGCCGGGGAAGGCCAGCATGGTCACACCCAACGTTCCCCCGAACACCATCGCGACCGAAGGGATGTCGACGAAGATTCCCACGCCGCCCGGGCCCATCGCCATGGCGAGTAGCACGATGGAGAACGTGGCTAGGGTTCCAATGATGGTGTTGAGATCCATATCGAGTGGGTGCCCAGAAGAGGGTCGACAGGCTTATCGACCAGCTCCCAACGGGCCTTGATGCCTTAGAAGCGCGTTCAGAACGCCGTAACCAATTGCTGGAAAGCGGTTTGCGGTGGATTTGGACATGCAGCGACCCCTGTCCACCTCCCGGAGGCGGGACAGGGGCCGCTGTAGCTGATAGGAAGACCTATTTGTCGGTGTTGGACCGGTAGCTGTTCTCGATCTTGCGCAGCACTTCCGGGTCGGCCACGTGGATTCCCTGCATCAGGTCGCGGACCCGATCGGGCCCCAAACCAGAGAGCACGATGCCCGCTTCTTCGGGGCTGTAGGCCTCCAGCAACATGCGTGCGGAGTCTTCGGGGTCCCCGTCGGCAAACAGGTTGGACATACGACGCAGCCCGGCCACCTTGCGCTGCTTGGCAGCCTCCTGCTCGCGAGCCACCTCTTCCTGCATGGCCGAGGTGTCGTCGCGTTCTTCGATCAGACCGGTGCGCACGTTCTCGAGTTCGGCCTGGAGGTCGGCGAGGTGACGCTGGCTTTCGCTGAGCAGGTTCTCCCGTTCATCGAGCTGTTTTTCGCGCTCCGCTACGGCCGCCAGGCGGTTCTTGAGCTGGGTTTCGAGCCCTTCGAGCTCCGCCGCGGTCCACGGGGTCGGCAGCAGGAAAGCCTGCAAGGGAGATGCCGACATGTCGATGACCTGTTCGGGCGAACGGCGGTCCGCTTGGACCTTCTCCTCGATCGAAGTGCCGGTCGCATCGACTTGGGTATCGACCGCAGCTACTGGCGGGGCAGGGAACATTCGGCCCAGCAACGGTAGTTCGGACAGGTTGGCTCCCATCATGCCCGCGGCGGTGACGAACGTACCTACCAAGAGCAGGGCGGCTGCGGTGATGCCAGCGACGATCAAAAGGAGCTTGTTCATAGGTTGGTTTGGTTACAGGACTTGCGGGCGAGGTTGGCTTCCAAGGTGCTCTCCATGGCTTTTTCTTCGCGCTGGATGCGCCACTGTCGGCGTTCTTGATCGGCACGTTCTTTCCATTTCTCCATGGCCAAGAGCGTGCGACGGCGTTCGATCCAGGGTTCCATGCGGGCCTGGGCGACTTGGGCGCCGTAGCGAGCTTCGGCTTGCTTGGCGCGCAGGTTGGCTTGCATACCATCCAGGGCCCAGTGGGCCTGGAGGACCTCGCCGGGGGTTCGGGCGAGTTGCAGATCGCGCACGGCCTGCAGGCTGGTGCGCACCGAATCGGCTTGGGCGTCGGCTCGCTCGGCGGCGGCACGCGCTTCCAGCTCGGCTCTTTGCCAAGCGGCGCGCGCCATTTCTTCTTGGCGTTGGCGGATGCGGACGATCCGCGCGATGCGTTTGGGGTCGCGCATCAGGCTCGCCCTCCCTGGCCGGCTTCGGCCACCATGGCCATCATCTCGCGGGTCTCGTCGACCGGCGTGATCTCATGGGGATCTTGGCGGAGGAATGCGTTGACCACGGGCATGCGCATCAACGCCCCATCGAGCGCGGGGTTCGAACCGGCTTGGTAGGCGCCGATTTCGACCAGATCCTTGCCTTCCTTGTAGGTGGCCAGGTCGTTGCGGATCGCTTGGGCGTGGGCGAGTTGCTCGCGGCTGCACAAAGCTGGCGCCAAGCGCGACAGACTGCCGAGCACATCCACGGCGGGGAAGTGGCCCGCTTGGGCCATTTCGCGGCTCAGGAAGATGTGACCGTCGAGCAAGCCACGCAGGGTGTCCGCCACGGGTTCGTTCGGATCGTCGCCATCGACCAACACGCTGATCAGGCCGGTGATGCTGCCCTTCTGCGTGCGGCCCATGCGCTCGACGATTTGGGGTACGGTGGCAAAGAAGGACGGGGGCAATCCGCGCACCGTCGGGGGTTCGCCGATGGCTAGGCCGACTTCGCGCGCGGCGGCGGCGTAGCGGGTGATCGAGTCCATCAGGAGCAGCACGTTCTTGCCCTGATCGCGGAAGTACTCGGCGATGGTCACGGCGGCAAAGGGGGCGGTGAGCCGTTCGATGGGCGGACGGTCGGACGTGGCTACCACGAGCACGGCGCGCTCCATCCCCTCCGGGCCGAGCACTTCTTCGACGAAGTCCTGGACCTCGCGGCCCCGCTCGCCGACCAGGCAGCACACGATCACATCGGCTTCGGTGCCGCGCGTGACCTGGCCCAAGAGGGTGGACTTGCCCACGCCGGAACCGGCGAAGACGCCCAACCGCTGGCCCAGACCCAAGGGGATCAGCCCGTCGATGACGCGCACCCCGGTTTGCAGGACCGAGCGAATCGGCACCCGATCCTGGGGAGCCGGAGCGGGGTTGTGCACCCGGCGCCAAGTGGCTTCGTGCAGCTCGGGACCGCCGTCGTGGGCGCGACCGAAGCCATCCAGCATGCGTCCGAGCAGGCTCGGGCCGACGGGGATTTGGAAGGGGCGCTCGAGCGCGTAGACGGGCTGGCCGGGGGCGATGCCCGCCAGGTCGCCATGCGGCATGAGCAGCGTGACGAGGCCACGGAAACCGACGACTTCGGCTTCGATGACCTGGTTCCGGTTCATTTCGATGCGACACATGTCGCCCAGGGCGGCGGGGATGCCGAGGGCTTCGACCAGGATGCCGGTCACGCGATCGACGCTGCCGCGGAAACGGGGACGCGCGCCGTCTTGGACGATCCGCTGGCAGCGGGCAAAGTCGAGCAAACCGCTCATGCCACGTCCTCCAAGAGCTGCTCGCGGATGGTTTCTAGGCAGGCATCGACTTCGCGCACGAGGAGGCCCTGGGGGGATTCCACTTGCACGTCGCCGGAGCGCAGTTTCGAGTCGGCCGCGACTTCGGTGCCTTCCCGGAAGGCCACGTGCGCGAGGCGTTCGAAGTCTTCGGGGCTGACGTGCACCACCGCGGCTCCGCGGCCCATACCGGCGTGGGAGAGCGAGCTGCGGATGATTCGTTCGAGGTCGTAGTTTTCGGCGGCGATTTCGACTTGGATCAGTTGGCGCGCGATCTCCACCGAGAGCTCGACGGCTTGGATGGTGAGTTGGTCGAGGGCTTGCTCGCGGGCTTGGTCGAGCCGTTCCACGGCGAGGGCTAGGGCCCCAGCCGCGGCTTCTTGAGCCTGGCGTTGGCCTTCGGCTTGGCCGCGGGCAAAGGCTTGCTCGAGATCTTGCTGGCGCATGGTCTCGCTGAGCTCGGCCAAGCTGACACGCCGGATTTGGGCCCCCTGGGGTGCCCGTACCAGCTTCACGTGTTGCGTGGTCTTGCCCATGCTAGGAAACGAGCTCCTCTCCCGAACGGGTCGGACTGAATTCACCGGCTTCCATCAAAGCGCGCACGGCCACCATGATCTCGCCGCGCGAGGCGTTCACCTCGGACATGGGCATCGGCCCGGCCAAGTCGCGCTCGTCGGCCACGATGTCTTTCACGCGGCTCGAGAGGTTGGCCATGATGTTGTCTTCCACGTCGGGCGGCGAACCTTTGAGGGCCACCGCCAGGGTGCGCGTGTCGACCGAGGCCAGGATCTTTTGCATGGCGCGTTTCTCGATGGTCGCCAGGTCGTTCCAGGTGAACATGAATTCGCGCACCTGGTCGGCCATCTCTTCGTTGAACTCTTCCAGGCCCGAAAGCACGGTCTTTTCGATGTCGCCTTCCGAGTGGTTGAGCAGGTCGGCGATCGTGCGCAGGCTGTCGCCCGGATCGGGCGGGGCCGGCATGCTGGCCGCCAGGCGGATCCGCTCCTGCAGGTTGTCGGCGATCGAGAGCATCGTGTCGATGCTGGGCGGAACGATCGAGGTCATGCGCTTGACGACGTCGAGGGCAACCGCCTCGTCGAAGGTGTTGAGCACGGCGGCGGAAACCGCCGGAGAAACGTGCGCCAGGACTAGGGAAACCACGGCGGTCGACTCGGCGCTGAGCACGCGCGCGACCACTTCGGGTTGCATGGCTTCCAGGAAGCCGAGCGGTTGGCTCTTGCGGCGGCGCGCGTGGATGTCCATCAGCACGCGGTCGGCTTCTTCGACCCCAAACGACTGGGTGAGGATGTCGTGCAGTTCGTAGTAGTCCTGGGCGCGGACGCCCGATCGCTTGTAGACCGTACGGGCTAGGTCCCCATAGATTTCATCGACCGACTCGACGGTGCACATGTCCGGTTGCAAGTCGGTCATGGCTTGCGCAACCGCGGGGATCACCTTGGGGTCGAGTCGACGCAAGAGGTTGGCGCTCACGTCTTTGTCTAGGCTGAGGAGGAAGGCGGCGACCTTCTGGACTCCGCTGATGGTTTCGCTCATGACTTGGCCTTGGCGTAGAAGTCCTCACCCATGGCCCAGCGCGTCAACAACGAGCTCACCCGGTCCGGATCATTTTCCAGCAGGTTGTCGATGTGCTTGCGGGCCAAGAGGCTCGGGTCGATTTCGATTTCGCCCTCCATCAGGTCGGAAGCGTTCATGCCCCCGCCGGACTTCGAGGTGGCACCCAGTTTGGGGGCGCGCAGCGAACGGACGAGCAGGAACACGAAGACCAAGAGGGCCGAAATCTCGACCCCGCGTTCGAGCAACAGGCCCATCATGGGGCTGGGTGCTTCCGGGGCTACGAGGGCTTCGGGTGCCACGGGCTTGCCGTTTTCATCGCGTTCGATGCCGTTGAGCGCGGTCGTGTTGGTGGCCATGAGGTCGCCACGTTGTTCCTGGAAGCCTACGGCCGCCTTGACCTGCATCGCCACCGCCTCTGCCTGGTCGGCCAAGGACTCGTCGAGGGTCAAACTCACGCTCAAGCGTTCTAGGACCGGAGCATCGTCCACCCGGTGGGTGGTTTGCGAGCCAAAGGCGTATTGCTTGTCGGTTTCCTTGCGCGTGGCGGGGTCCTGCTTGGCGGGCGTGCCGCCTTGGTTCGGGGCTCCCGTGAAGCTCTCTTCGAGCCCAGCGGGCCCGCCTTCGTAGGTGGCCACCGGCGTGCTGGTCGATACGGACGACTCTTGCACCACTTGTTTGCCGGGATCGAGGATGTTGCCCACCGTTTCGGTTTTCACGAACGACCAGTCGCCGCGCACAATGACCTTGGTCAATCCGGGTCCGTAGACCGAGTCCAGCAATTGCTGCACGGTTGCGGTTTGGTCTTGGCTGAAGGCCCGCTGGTAGGTCAGGTGCTCATCCAGGCGCTCGTCGTTGCTGCCGTTGAAGATCAGCGCACCGTTCTGGTCCAGGATCGTGATGTTCTCTTCGGGCACACTGAAGGCCGTGCGGACGATGTTGCCCACGTTCTGGCTTTGCTCGGGAGTTGGGCGCAGGCCGCGGGTGGTCAGGAGCACGGATACGGTGGGTTGCGGGGCCCGGCCCAGGACGCGGTTGACCGGCTGCCGCGCGATGACCTTGGCCGAACGCACCCAATGCAGCTGCATCAGTTGCTTTTCGACCTCTTGCCAGTAGCGGGCGTCGGCCATTTGCTGGCGTTCGATCGAAGAGGCCCAGGCCGTCGAGGCGCCGCCGGTGTTGATTCCGGTCGCCCCCACGTCCATGGCGCCGGCTTCGGCGATGGCGTTGTGGGCTTTGTACTTTTGGCCGGACTCGACGAAGATCGTGTACGGGGCGCCGCCCACCGAGGTTTCGAAGCGCACGCCAGCCTGGCTCAGGGCGCGGGTGGCCTTGGAGAAGCTGGTGTTGTCCAGGTCGCCCACGAAGAATTCCATGTTGGGGTTGGCGGAACGGTACATGGAGGCACCGGTCACGACCAGAGCCAACAGGACCCCGGCGGCAATCGCCATACGCGTCGAGGCGTTGCTCGCACGCAGGGCTTGCCAGATTTGGAGGAGGGTTTGTTTCATGGCGGTCAAGAGATCAGACGGACATACGCATCACTTCGCGGTAGGCGTCGATGAGCTTGTTGCGCACTTGCATGGCGAAGTCGAAGCTGAGTTGGGCCTCTTTGACCCGAGCCGCGACCTCGTGAAAGTCCATGTCGCCCTTGAGGGCTTCCAGGTGCAGGGTTTCGGTGGCTTGGACGGTTTGGTTGAGCGCGACGACGGAGTCCGACAGGGAACCACCGAACGAAGCCTTGGAGGGCTCGGTCTGACCGATTCCCTGCAGCTCCTGGCTGCGTTGCTTCATGGCTTGCAACGCCTGCTCGATGTTGGACCTACCCAGTCCGAGATTGCCGCCGATGGTGCTCATGGTGTGGGTTGGCCTACTCGGCCAGCTTGAGGCCTCGTTGGGCCATGCGTTCGAAGGAGTCCGCTACCTGGATGTTGGCCTCGTAGGCGCGCAGGGCGGTGATCAGTTCGGCCATCTCCTTGATGGTGTTGACGTTGGGGTAGAGCACGTTGCCGTCCGCGTCCGCATCGGGATGGGCGGGGTCGTGCACGACTTCGAAGGGGGTGGTGTAGTCCTTGGTGACCCCCGAAACCCGGACGCCACCTACTTCTTGGGTGCCGTCGGGCCCCTTTTGATAGATGGGTGCAAAGTTGACCACCTCGCGGCGGTACGGCTCACCCGTGTCGGGCATGCGCGTGGTGTTGGCCTGCGCAATGTTCTGCGCGATGATGTCCACCCGAGCCCGTTCCGCCTTGAGGGCGGTCGAGGCCGTGTGCATGCCTTGGAAAATGCGTTGGATGCCTGCCATGATTAGCGATCTCCGTTGATTGCCGACGACATGATCTTCACGTTGCCGGACATGATGGTTGCGTACATCTCGTAGCGCAGCATGTTCTCGCGCATCGAAGCGACCTCGAGTTCCATGTTCACGTTGTTGCCGTTGGGTTGGCTGGGCGAGGTGGTGTCGATCGTGCTCTCCGGTTGGACGCGGTCTACTTGGGGTTGGAAACGCTCCATTTCGCGGGTGAGCAGGCTTTCGAACTCGACGTTGCGGCGCTTGAAGCCGGGCGTGTTCTGGTTGGCGATGTTGTTGGAAAGCACCCTCTGCCGTTCGGTCGTGGCCGACATAAGGCGCATCAACAGGTTGCTATTGGGTCCGTACAGTTCCATGGTTTCGCTCCGGGTTAGGCGACCAAACCGGTTTGGCGCCAGATCTTCATCTTGTTCGACAGGGTGCGCGCGGTCAGGCCAAGGCGTCGAGCGGCTTCGGTCTTGTTGTTGCCGGACGACTGCAAGGTGGCCAAGATTGCGACGCGTTCGATGTTGGCCATGGTGTGGTCGGCCAAGGCGTTGGCGCACTCGGGGTGGAACAGATCCAGGCTTTGACCCGAGGGGCGCGCGGTCGAACCGCCGTCGCCGGCGGGACCGAAGACCAAGTCGGCTTCTTCGATGTGGCCGGGGCGGCCCAGGATGACCGCGCGGTGGATCACGTTTTCCAATTCACGCACGTTGCCGGGCCAGTTCCAGTTGAGCAAGCGCTCTTGGGCCTCGACCGAAAAGGCCGGGTTCGGCGATCCGTTTTGGCGCGCGAACAGTTGGGCAAAGTGGCGTGCGAGGGGCAGGATGTCTTCACGGCGTTCGCGCAGCGTGGCGACCTCGAGCGGCAGCACGTGCAAGCGGTAGTACAAGTCCTCGCGGAAGCGACCGGCGGCGACTTCGTCGGCCAGGCGGCGGTTCGTGGCGGCGATGACGCGCACGTCCACCTGCAGGGTCGTCGTGCCGCCGACCCGCTCGAATTCCCCTTCTTGCAGGACGCGCAGCAGCTTGGCCTGCATGTTGGGGGAGATGTCGCCGATTTCGTCGAGCAGCACGGTGCCGCCATCGGCCAGCTCGAAGCGGCCCACGCGCGATTGGAACGCTCCGGTGAACGATCCCTTCTCGTGACCGAAGAGCTCGGACTCGAGCAGGCTTTCGGACAGGGCGGCGCAGTTGACGCGCACGAAGGGGTGGTCGGCGCGCGGGCTGGCTTGGTGGACGTACTGGGCCACCTTTTCCTTGCCCGTGCCGCTCTCGCCGGAGATCAAGACCGTACCCCGTGAACGGGCCACGCGGGCCGCTGTGCGGAGCAGTTGGACCATGGGCGGGCTCTGCGCGATGATGGTCTCGGGCTTGGCGCCTTGCACCTCGTTGCGCAGATAGGCGTTTTCACGTTCGAGCTGCCCGGTGCGCAAGACTCGTCCAACGACCAACTCCAGGTTGTCGGGGGTGCAGGGCTTGAGCAGGAAATCGACGGCACCCAAGCGCAGCGCATCCAGAGCCGTTTCCAGCGAGGCGTGAGCGGTGACCAGTACCACCGGGAGCCCGGGGAAGCGCTCTTGCAAGTTGCGGGTCAATTGGATGCCATCCATGACCGGCATGCGCACATCGCTCAGCACCAGGTCGGGGACCCGACGCTCGGTTGCTTGCAAAGCCAGAGCTCCATTCTCAAAAGCCTGAACCTCGTGGCCCATGCCACGGGTGGCTTCCGTGAGGAAATCGCGGGAGAGGGAGTCGTCGTCGACAACAAAAATCAGTTTGCGGCTCATCGGGCTTGGCAAGATCAGGAGAGGGGAAGGCTCAGGCGGACGCAGGCGCCACCAAGAACGGAGGGTGTAGGGGAGATCTGCAGGCTTCCGCCGTGCAGTCGAGCGATGCGGTCGACCAGCGAGAGGCCGAGGCCCATGCCTTCGGCGCGGGTCGTGTAGAACGGATCGATCCAGCGCTCCGCGGGCTGGCTGGCGAGGCCCGGGCCGGCGTCGTGGACTTCGAAGACCACGGCATCGTCGGTGGAGCGGGCCACCACGTGGATGGCGCCTTGGCCGTGTTGGGCTTGGACCGCGTTGGCGATCAGGTTGCGCAGGGCTTGGCGCAGTTGGACGCGATCCCCGGCAAAGGGCTGGTCTTCGATGTCGGTGGTCCAAGCGATGTCTGCGCACGATTCGTGGGCTTGCACCAGGTCCAGGGCGCTGGTCAAGAGGCCTTGGCTCGATAGCGACTCGTGCTCGGGTCCCGAAGGGTTGGCTAGGTTGAGCAGGCCATGGATCGTGCTCTCGACCTCGATCACGCCACGCTCGATGGCGCTGGCGTAGCGACGCTGGGCTTCGGGGCTGACACCGGGGCGGGCCAACAACCCAGCGAACCCGCGCACGGCGTTCATGGGGTTGCGGATTTCGTGGGCAATGCCGCCAGCCATGGTGCCGAGGGCCGCCATCTTGGATTGCTGGTGGACTTGGGCGGTCGCCGAGGCGAGCGCGGTCTGGTCCGACAGGATCTGGACCGAGCCGAGGTCCTGGCCTTTGGAGTCTTGGACCGCCGATTGGTTGAGGACGACGATTTTGCGCACACCCTGGGCGGTGATCAGCTCGTTCCAGGCGTCGTTTTGCTCGTGCTCGAGCAGCGGAAGGTGGTCTGTGCTGCCCAAGAGTTCGCTCGCGGAGCAATCCAAGATCGACAAGCAGGCCGCGTTGACCCGCACGATTTGGTCTTCGGCGTTGCGCACCACCACGCCCGAGGGCAGGCTCGACAGGATCGCTTCGAGGAATTGGTTGGTCCGATCGAGCTCGGCCACCTTGGCCGCCAATTGCTGATTGGACACTTCGAGCTCGGCTTCCATACGCTTCGCGCGCTGCTCCAACCGTTCGTGGGTGATCTGCAGCGCTCCCAACACGCCTTGGAAGCGATGCAAACCAGCCAACAGGTCGTCGGAGCCTGCTTGGAGCGTTTCCATGGGTTGGGAGGAGGTCGTCATGGGAAGGGGGAGTGTTAGTTTTGGGAGGATTGCTTGGTGGCCGGGGTCGGCTTGGTATTGGCTGATTGGGTCTTAGCTGATTGGGTCTTGGCTGTTTGGGGTTTGGCTTGCTGGTCGAGTTTCTCGCGCAGTTCGATCATGCGCAGGTCCTGGGTGGCCCAGCGGGCATAGCGGTGCGCTTGCTCGCCATCGGCGGCCAAACCGCGCAGCAATTCGCGCGATTCCACCGTGTCGCCGAGACCTTGCAGCGCGCGCGCCAGCCAGTAACGGCTCTCCGGAGTGGTGGGCTGCTTGCGCAGAATTTCGATGGCTTCGCTGTACTTGCCAGCGCGCACTTGGAGCCGGGCTTCGGCCATTTCGTTGGCGGAGTAGCCTTCGTCTTCAAAGCTCTGGGTGCCGGAGACCTTCCCCCCGCTGCCCGTTCCGTTCGGGTTGGCCGTCGAGGGGTTGGCCACCAGGCTGGCCAAATCAAGGCCGGTGGAGGGCTGGGCCGGAACCTGCGAGCCATTCGCCGAGGGACCCAGGTCCAACGCATTCTGCAGGCGCTGGATGTCGGTGCGCAGGCGAACGATGGTCTCGTCGACTTGCTGGGGTTCTTGCTTGGGTTCTTCGGTAAGGTCCATCAAGCGCTGCAGGGCGCTCGGGTCCTTGTCCACGATGCGCGGCTCCAAACCCACCAGCTCTTCGAGCGCGGCCTTGGTGGATTCGAGCGCGGTTTGCAAGCTAGCCAGGGCGTTGCCCTGCTGCGAGGCGATGGCCGGAATGCCCAAAAGGGCGGCCCCAACCAGGCCAACGGTCCATTGGTGTTTCATCATGACAGCGTTCCTTACAGGGTCCCCTTGAGGGCTTCGATGGCGGACTCAAAGTCCCCGTGGGATTCATAGATCTGGGCGGCCAGGGTGTAGATCTGGCGCTTGTCCATGGCGGATTGGGTTTCGGAGGCCATCACGCGCAGGGTTTCGATGGCTTCGCGGGTCAGGCTTTCGGCGTCGAGGACGCGGGCAAAGCCAAGGGCCAGGTCCATGCGCCGATCGGGAGTCAACTCGGACCGACGCAGGTAGATCGGGCGCAGGGCGCGCAGCGCTTCCGGCGTTTGTTGCACGCGGGCCAACTGCAGCGCGCGCGAAAGCTGCTGGGAAAGCGAGTACCCCTCCACTTCGGTGGCGATCCCGAGGCGTAGTTTGGCTTCCAGCTGAGCGGGCTCGAGGCGTCGGCCAAAGCCCAGGTCCACGGCGCGGCGATGGATCGCCAAGACCGCCAACTCATGACCTCCAGCCAGCGCTTCTTCGGCGGCCTGCACGTAGGCGTTCTCCAACTCCTTTCCGGTCGCTTGGCGAGCTACCGCCAACCAAGCCGTCGAGGCATCACCATGGCGACCCGCGCGGCCCAGGGCCTTGGCGCGAACCGCAAGGATTTCCAGGTCGTTGGGTCCAAACGGGCTTCGTTCGGCGGCCACATCGAGGGCGCGCAGGGCTTCGACCGGATCGGCCGTGAGCGCGAGGGCGCGGCCCATCAGGATGGCGCGCTCGCGCTGGTCCTTCGCTGAGTCGGTGGGGTAGTGGCGATCGAGGGCCTGCAGGGTCAGCGCGGCTTTGTTGCCGTCGTCCTCTTTGGCCAACGGGTTCGATTCGCGTTCGCCGACTTCGCACAAGGCGTTGGCCAGGGCCAAGCGGGCTTCCACGTGGTAGGCGTGCACCACCGGCGAATCCGCGACTTCGTGGAAGCGAATCGCGGCCTTGTCCCATTCTCCAAGCAATCCATAGATGTGCCCGGAGGCCGTCATGGCTTCCCACACAAACTCGCTGCTCGGGAATTCCTCGGCCAAGGTTTCGTAGCTCGAAAGGGCCGAGGTGTAGAAGTCCGGACCCAGGGTTTCGGCGATGCGTCCGCTGGCCAACCACAGGGCATCGGCCCGCGGGGCGTCGGGATAGTCGCCGAGGATCTGGCGGTAGGCCATCAAGGCGCGCATGTTCAGTTCGGGACCGGTCGCGAAGTCCGGCGCGGCCTCGACCACTTCGATGCGACTCGAGGTGGTCGTGATGGCAAAGCCAGCCGAGCCTGCGATCCAACGCAGGGCGTCGCGCCAGGGCCGTTCGATCAGGAAGACCTCGACCCGCGGGTTGCGCGCGAGTTTTTCCATTCCAACCAATTCGATGGTACGGCCCGAAGCGGCCGAGATTTCGAAGGTGATCACGCCCATCAACTCGCGGAAGGTCCCGTTGTCCGAGCGCACGGTCAGCAGCGTTTCGTCGCTGGCAGCATCGTGCTTGGCTTCGACCACGGGGCCTTGGGTGGCCGCCGGAGCGGGGGCCATGAGTTGGGTGGCGATCAGCGCCAGGGCGCCAAGGGTCATCATGAGTCGCTTCACTTCGACACCTCCTGGGCTTGCGCGGCAAAGGCCTCGGCCACCAGCGTTTCCGCCTCGACCACCATCGCATCGCTCAGGGCGGTGCGGTCGCGGTTGGCGAGCAGGCGGAACAAGTCGCGGCGCGCTTCGGCGTAGCGCCCCTTGCGAATGCGTTCGCGGGCCAAGTCGAGCGAAGCTTGCGGCAGGTCCAACAGGTCCGAAGGCGCCTGTTCACGCGGGGATTCCTGCTTGATGACTTCGGTCGTGGTCACATCGGGTTGGACCGGGGCGGAGCCCATCTGGGATCCGGAACCGAAGACGAGCGGTTGGCTGGCTTGGCCCTGCGCGTGCCCATCGGCCACCGCATCGCTCACCGTGCGGGTGACGGCGGCCAAGGTTTCGCGGAAGTGGTCACCAGCACGCCAGGCGAGCAACACCAGCGCGCTGTTGATCACCAAGAAGCTCAAAGCCAACAGTTCGATCAAGCGGCCGCGCTTGGGTTCGGGACCCAGGTCGATCTGCGGGGGAACCCACATGGCCGCGGGGATGGTGGACTCCGAAGTGGTCGTCCGCTGACGAGCGCGGGGAGCCGCCTGGGGAGCTGACTGTGGAGCTGACTGGGGAGCGAGCTGGGGAGTTTCCTGGGCCTTCGACGCGGACTTGGGCGCTTGGGCTGTGGGCAGGGGGTTGGCGCTGGCAGCGACGGGTTGCGGCTCGACAACCAGCGGAACGTCGTCGGTGGTCTCCAAATCGATCAGCGCGTTCGGGTCGACCCGCGGCTGGGTGGCCTGGTACAGCGGTTCGAAGTCGAACAGGTCCTCGTCCAACTCCGGATCGAGCAAGGCGCCGACCTGCGCCTCGGTGGCCTTCGGTTGCGCAACGGACTTGGGCGCCCCCTCACTGGGTTGGGGCACACCGCCAGCCGCGGGCTGCTGGGCATCCGCGTAGGCGGGCGAGACCGGAAAGTCGAAGAGGTCTTCGTCTTCCGGGCTGGCAAATGCTTGGTTCTCGTCGGACATGGCGGGATGGGGGACTAGAAGCCGCTCGCGAAGAGGTGGGACGGGTCGGGCCCGGCGAGCAAACGACCCACGGTGACGGCAACGGCCGGGGAAAGATGGACCACTTCGGTCTCACCGGGGCGTTGGATGCCGGTCAAAAGGGCGCGGACGTGGTCGGGTACCAGGAAATCGAAGTCTTCGAAGTCGGTGCAGGCTTCCTCCGAAAACTGGGTGCGGTGCACCGAGAAGGACAGCCGTAGGTGCGTGCCCAGGGTCGGGTGTGAGTGCACCGTGAGTTCTTCGCTCAGCGAGCGCATGCGGGCCAAACCACCGGCTTCGCCCAGGGCCTCGCGACGACGCACGAGGATTTCATCGAGGCCCTCGCCGCGATCGAACACGTGCACGTTGAGTTGCGTACCGTCGAGCACCGCTTGGATGTCGATGGCACCGATGTCGTCGGGATAGGCGTGACGGCAGGCGTTCTCGAGCGACTCACCAAGAGCCGTCGCGATGCGGCAGCGGGTCGAAGGCGCGATGCCCCGGACCAGTAACCACGCTGCCAATTCGCGCTGAACTTGCTCGCAAGCTGTGGCGGTCGAGGGGATCGTGGCGGCGAATTCGAGACAACCGCTGTCGGCGTTCATGCTCTCGCTGGCGGATTGCACCAGCGGAACCAAGTCGGAAGCGGGCGCATCGGCGGGCAGCAGGTCGTGCACACCCAGGTTCATCGCGCGGCGGTAGAGCTCGAGCGAGCCTTGGTCGCACACCAAAATCGTGGCGATTTCGCGGCTTCCGGCCTGCAGGGCCTCGCACAATTCGAGTCCGTCGTGGTCCGGAAGGGCCAACTCGGTCACCAGAATTTCGGGGCGCGGTGCGCACAGGGCTTCGCGCGCCGAAGCGCAAGCGAAGGCCGAGAAACCCTGCTCGGCTAGGGCTTCGACCCAATCGCTCGAGCGTTGGACGCTGGGGGAGACCACCAGGACGTACGGGCTACGTGCTTTCATTGCTGGCCTCCTTGGTCCTGGGCTTGCGGCAAACGCAACACCAAACAGTTCTGGGGACCCGGAAGTTCGGGTTGGGCGGCGAGGGCTCCCATGCGTTCCATGTCGCGCAAGGCGAGTTGGTAGGCGATGGTGGCCTGGAAGTGGTTGTCTTGCTTGGGCCGGCAGGTCCACACGACGGACAGGTGCGAGTCCTCGTCGACCGGGTGCGCGTGCACGAAAACCGAACCGCTCTGGCAGCCCAGGGCTCCGCGCAGGATCTCGGCGAGGCGCCGCGAGAACAGGCGTGGGTCGACCGCGACCAAAACCGCCTCATCGGTCAGCTCCAAGAGCAGCCGAGCCCGTTCCGAAACCTCGAGTTGCCCTACCGCAGCGAACACCAGGTCGTCCAAGGGACGGATGGTGGACTCGATCGCGGTCGGAAACGCGTACTCCAAGAGCGAGTTGGCGCTTTGGTCCATGCTGGCGAGGCTTTGCAACGCTTCCACGACCTGCGCTCCGTGGGCGCAGTCGCTGTCCATGCCTTGGGTCAACCCGATGAGGGCCGCCCGCAGGGCCTGGATGCGGTGCTTCAGCTCGCCGTCGCAGCAAACAGCCGCTTGGGAGAGGTCTTGGGGGGAGGGATTCATGGTCGTGGCTCGCTGGCACCCGTCGCAAGACCGGTGCCAAGCGGGCATTTCGACCCCACCCGAAAAATGCTTGATGGGATTGAGGCAGAATCCGGAAAAAGGTTCCCAGACCCCCCGGAACAAGGTTCACAGGGGGGATTCCTTTCCCAGTGGCAGAATCCGACAGGTGCCCAATTTTTCGACACCTCGCCCGCAGCGGGCCTAGCAACGCCCCGCCAGGGGCGGTTGCGAGCCCCTTCGGGCTACAAGCTTTACGCCTCGCGCGTCATCTGACCCAAAGCACGCTTGGCAATGCCCCGCAGCACCCAGAGCACCGCGATGGTGGCCACCACCCCTAGATAGAAGAGTCTACGATCGGAGGCTTGGCTCCAATCCAACTCGGTCAGGGTCGATCCGATCCACGCCACGGCTACCACCCTGGGGGACATGCCCAGGACCGATCCCGCCAGGAACGGGACCAATCCGATGCCTGTCGTGGACATCAATAGATTGGTGGCCGAGAAGGGCATGGCGGGCGATAGGCGGATCAGAGCCAAGAGACCGATGCTGCGCAGCATGTGCCCGGCGGTCAGCTCGCGGTGGATGGCTTCGAGCTGGGGGCGCTGGGACAAGATGGAAAGGGCACGTGCGCGGCACAGCTTGCGCAGCAGGCTGAACCCAAGCCAAGCGGCCAAGGCGATCCCGACCAGCGCCAAGCCAATTCCACCGAAGGCACCGAAGGCCATGCCCCCCAGCAGGGACGCCGCATGGGTGGGGACCAGCGAGAGCCCCGCCAAGACCGCAGTCAGGCTCAGGAACACGGGGACCTTCCAAACACCCAAACCCAGAAACCCCGCCAGCCAAAGTTTGCCCGTGGCTGCCAAGACCACCGCGCCCGTCGCCGGCCCAAGCACCATGAACAGCGCGATCGGGCCCAGGAGTCCGAGTTGGGCGATGCGACTGCGAAGTTCGGGGAACATGATTTTGGACGTGGACACTGCGGGGCCATTAGGCTTCGACCGACACCATCGCAAGGGAGCATCGCGTGTTCGAGTCGGGTTGGCCGACTGCGGATGTCGAACAGGGCGCCCCGTGCGTGGCCCGCGAATCGGTCACGGGGTCGCGGTGAGTGGCCAAATCCATGGGATCAAGATCGAGGCCGTAAGCGCCATCAATAGGTTCAGGGGAAGCCCGAACTTCAAGTAGTCGCGGAACTTGTAGCCCCCTGGTCCCATGACCAGCGTATTCGTCTGGTAGCCGATCGGAGTGGCAAAGCTGGCGCTGGCGCCGAAGGCCACCGCGATCAAAAGCGGCTTGGGATCGATGCCCAAGTGGGCCGCGGCCCCCAGGGCAACCGGGGCCAAGAGCACGGCGGTGGCATTGTTCGACACAATTTCCGTCAAAAAGCTCGTGATCAAGTACAGCGTCGCCACCACCCACCACGGGTTGGCTTCACCGACCAAGTGGATCAGCCCCCCGGCCGCCTGACTCGCGAGGCCGACCTTTTGGATGGCGATGCCGAGCGGGATGGTACTCGCCAAGAGTAGCAACACTTCTGGTTCGACCGCGCGCACCGCCGCCCGCATGTCGAGGCAGCGCGTGGCCAGCATGGCGCCGATGCCCGCCAGGGCCAAGAACACGATGGGGGCCACTCCGAGGGCAGCCATGATCACCACCGCCATCAGAATGCCCACCGCCAGCGGCGCCTTTTCGGGGAAGGTGAGGGTTTTCTCCACTCCTTCCACGAGCAGGAAGTCGCCTTCCTCGTGGATCAATCGCAGCGAGGTGGGTTCGCCTTGCACCAAAAGCACATCGCCCGCCGAGAGGCGCAGATCGCGCAATTGGTATTGGTGCTGTTTGCCGTGGCGCCGTATCGCGAGGACCTGAACCCCGTGCTTGCGGCTCAATCCCAGCGAACGCACCGGACGATCCACAAACCGCGAGGCCGGGGTGACCACCGCTTCGGCGATGCGCAGGTCCACCGATTGGATGCGCTCGGTGCTGGGCGAGTCTTGCAGGCCGAGCGCTGCGGGGTCGCTGGGGAAATCCCCGGCCAAGAGCGAAAAGATCGGGACGCGCTCTTCGTCGGCCACGGCCGTCCCACGCTCCAATTCGGGGTCCTGAAAGATGTGGTGCAGGTTGCGCGCGGTGGACTCCACGTACAAGACGTCGCCTGCCTCAAGCACGAAGTCGGGTTTGGGCTTGAGCATGGCCTCTTCCCCCCGAACGAGCTGCAGGGTCGTCACGTCGCGGTTTTCGGGGAAGGCCGTACCCAAGGTCATGCCCAAGTAGCGGCTTCCCGGCTTGAGGATGACCTCGGTGATGAACCGCCCGGGCGCCTGAATCGCAAGCAGGTCGGCCAAGGCCGTGCGCTCGGGCAGAATCCGGGGCGCGAACAACAGCACGTACACAAGGCCCACGCCTACGAAGACCAAGCCCAGTGGTGTGAACTCGAACACGCCGAAACCGGGCCCTCCGCCCTGGCGATACAACGCATCGATCAGAATGTTGGTAGAGGTACCGAACAGCGTGCACGTGCCCCCCAGAATCGAGAAGTAGCTGAGAGGCAACAACACGCGCGAGGGAGCCACCTTCGCCCGCCGCGCCATGGTGAGCGCCACGGGGATCATGAGCGCCACCACGGGCGTGTTGTTCATGAAGGCACTGAACCCGATGGTCGGGATGGCCAGGATCACGAGCAAGCGCAGCATGCCTCCGCTCGAGCCGCGCGACAGGAGCCGCGCAACGTAGTCGACGACGCCTGCGCGCTCGAGTCCCGCGCTCAGCACCAACATGCTGGCGACCGTCAAGGTGGCCGGATTGGAAAAGCCCGAGAGCGCTTCCGCTGGCTCCAAGATACCCAACAACGAAAGCGCCACGATGATGGCGAGCGAAGTGATCTCGATGCTCACCCATTGGGTGATGTACAAGAACACCGCTCCTGCGAGCAGGAAGAGCAGAAGGATCGCTTCGTGGGACATGACGTACGTGTTCCCCGCAAGGGGCAGCTCCACCGGGAAGTGGGTCCGTGCCTCCCCGGCGAGGAAGGGGGCTACAGGCCGTAGTCCTTGAGCTTGTTGTACAAAGTCGTCCGGTTGATGCCTAGCTGGCGAGCCGCGAGGCTGCGGTTCCCCGCGCAGTCGTTGACGACTTTTTCGATCAGCGTGCGTTCCACGTCCTTAATCTTGAAGCTCGGCAGGGGCAGAGTAGGGCCCTTGGCGGGGCTGACCAGGGCGGCGCGCGGTTCCAGGTGCAGTTGCTCAGGGCGGATCAGCCCGCCACCGGCAAACAGGGCTGCTCGTTCGATCGTGTTGCGTAGCTCGCGCACGTTTCCAGGCCAAGCATAGGTGCGCAGGCGATCCATGGCCGCTTCGGAGAAGCCGGTGTAGGTGCGGCCCAGGTCTTCGCCGAAGCGTGCCAAGAAGTGGATGGCGATCGGCGCAATGTCCTCGGGCCGCTCGCGCAGGGGCGGAACGACGATCGAAAGGACGTTGAGGCGATAGTAGAGGTCCTCGCGGAAACTCCCTTCTTCCGCCATCGACACCAAATCGCGGTTGGTGGCTGCCACGATGCGGGCGTCCATCACCAGGTCGTCGTTGCCTCCCACGCGCCGGTAGGTGCGCTCCTGCAAGACGCGCAGGAGTTTGGCCTGCAGCGCCGGGGCCAGTTCGCCAATCTCGTCGAGGAACACCGTGCCCGACCCGGCGCTGGCGATCAGTCCGCGGTGGCCTTTTGGGTTGCCGCCGGTGAAAGCACCGGGTTCGTACCCGAAGAGTTCGGCTTCGAGCAGGTTCTCGGCCAGGGCCGCGCAGTTGATGGCTACGAAGGGCTCTTGAGCCCGGTTGGATCGCTCGTGCACGGCGCGCGCGATCAATTCCTTGCCTACACCGGACTCGCCGGTGATCAGGACCGTGGACTTGGGGGCCTGGGCGACCCGCTCGACGTGCTCGAACACCCGTTGCATGGCCCGCGAGTTGCCGATGACGTGCCCGGGCCGCAGTTCCGCCAACTCGCGCCGCAGGCGGTCCCGCTCCGCTCGTACGCCGCGGCCCACCAGGATGCGCTCGATGACCTTGCGCAAATCCGGGCTGTCCACGGGCTTCTCCAAGAGGTTGTCCGCGCCCAGGCGCATGGCTTGGACCGCGGTGCGGACATCGGCATAGCCGGTCAGGATCACCACGGCCGGGGTGTCCTCTTGGCCGGTCCATTGGGATAGGACCTCCATGCCCGAACCATCGGGCATGTCCAGGTCGAGCAACACCAAGTCGGGTTCGTGGGCCGCGACCTGCTCGAGGGTCTCGCGACCCGAACTCGCTTCGAGGGTCCGATAGCCCGCCTCCCGGCACAGGGCCACCAGGGCCATGCGCACTCCGGGATCATCGTCGGCGATCAAGACCAAAGCTGCCATGGGGGGAGTGTAGGCCCCGGAGACCGGGTGAATCCATAACAGATAGGTCGCGGGCCGCTCGCAGTCCTCCCTGAGCGCAGGAGTTGGAATCGGTCGGAGCGGACGGGGGCGGGCTCGAAGGATGTTTGAGCCCGTGCAAAGCGCCTCGAGCCTTCGAATCGGAAAGAACTTCCACATCCGGACCGCTGGCTGGCTCGCAACGGATCGCGTCCGGCTCGTTTGGGGACGAAACCGGCCGAAACCGGAGGAAAACGGGGGGTCTGGCTCAACCAAACCCCCGGGCCACCGAGAACCCCATCGAGCGAAGGAACGGTTCAGCGACCGGATCTTCTCTTGGACCAGCACCCCGCTGTTCCAACTCAGCCAAATCACTAGAGAACGTTACCAAAGGAGCCTTTATGGGCCTTCGAGTCAATACCAACATCGCCTCCCTAACTGCGCAGCGCCACATGTCTGTGGTCACGAACCGCTTGCAAGGGAACTACTCGCGTCTGGCCTCCGGCCTGCGCATCGCCAGCGCCGCCGATGATGCGGCGGGTCTCGCCATCTCGGAAAAGATGCGCTCGCAGATCCGTTCGTACACGGTGGCCTCCCGCAATGCCCAAGACGGCATCTCCTTGGCGCAAAGCGCTGAGGGTGCGCTGGGCGAAGTCAGCAACATCCTGGGCCGCATGCGCGAACTCGCCATGCAATCGAGCAACGGAACGCTGTCGGATGAGGACCGCACCACGGTGGACGCCGAGTTCCAAGCCATGATCTCCGAAATCGATCGCATCTCGAGCCAGGCTCAGTTCAACGACATCAACTTGCTCGATGGGTCTGCCACGACGCTTTCCATGCAAATTGGTCTCAACAGCGGTGAGTCCATCATCCTCAACCTGGCCGACTTGCGCCCAGACAACGCTTCTGGTTTGAACCTGACCGTTTCCGGCAACGCACTGGACGTCAGCACTTCGGCCAATGCCGAAATCGCCTTGGGACGCCTGGATGCGGCCATCACCTACACCAACTCGAGCCGCGGGGACCTGGGTGCCCAGCAAAACCGCATGGAGAGTTCGCTGCGCAGCATCCAGAGCGCCAAGGAAAACCTCTCTGCCGCCGAGAGCCGCATCCGCGACGTGGACGTGGCCTCCGAGTCCGCGGACTTGACCCGCAACTCGATCATGCAGCAAGCCTCCGTCTCCATCCTGCAGCAGGCCAACACCCAGCCGCAGATCGCTCTCTCCCTCCTGCAGGGATAACCAAGAAAAACGGCCTCTAGTGCCGATCGCTGAGGGGGGGGCCGTCGCAAGGCGGTCCCCCTATCTCCCCCGCAGCCACAAACTAGAAGAGTTCTCTCAACAACCCAAACAACGCCAGTGCGACGCCGACTCCCCAGGAGGCGTGCTTTGGCGAAGAACACCCGGAAGCCCCTGCTTTTCTGGACCCCGACGCCAAAACGGACATGGCGCCAAGACCAGACAAAGACCGTGGAGGAACAGGACTCCGGGTTTGATGTCCGAGTTAGATCTACTCCATCCAAGGAAAAAGAGACCCTATGGGACTTCGTATCAACACCAACATCGCGTCGATGAGTGCGCAACGCAACTTGTCCAACGTGTCTGGCCGCCTGCAAGGCAACTACGCTCGTTTGTCGTCCGGTCTGCGCATTGCTAGCGCTGCCGATGACGCCGCCGGCCTGGGCATTTCTGAGAAAATGCGCGGCCAGATCCGCTCCTACGGCGTTGCCAGCCGCAACGCCATGGACGGCCTGTCCTTGAGCCAAACCGCTGAAGGCGCCCTGGGCGAAGTCAGCAACATCCTCGGCCGTATGCGCGAGCTCGCCATGCAGTCGTCCAACGGTACGCTTTCGAGCGAAGACCGTGACACCATCCAGGCCGAGTTCACCTCGCTGACCGACGAAATCGACCGTATCTCCGGCGAAACGAAGTTCAACGGCGTGTCCTTGCTCGACGGTTCGACCGCTACCCTGAACATCCAGGTTGGCCTCAACAGCGGTGACACCATCACCCTGGACCTGACCGACGTCAGCTCCGCCACGCTTGGCGTGGACTCGGGATCGCTGGACGTCACCACCGATACCGGCGCCGTTGCGGCGCTCGCGGCCCTCGACACCGCCATCGGCGACGTCAACACGGCGCGCGGTGGTCTCGGTGCGGACCAGAACCGGATGCAGTCTGCGATCCGTTCGATCCAGACCGTGACCGAAAACCTGTCGGCCGCTGAGAGCCGGATCCGCGACGTGGACGTCGCCTTCGAGACCGCGGACATGACCCGCAACTCGATCATGCAGCAGGCTGCGACCTCGGTGCTGGCTCAGGCCAACGCCCAGCCGCAAATCGCCCTCAACCTGCTTGGTTGATCCCGGTCGGCTCTAGCCGACGGCAATGAGTAGAAGGCCCCGCCCCGTGCGGGGCCTTCTACGTTCCGGTCCCCACCACCGGTACCTTGGGCAAGCATCGGAGCGCGAGGGCGTACGAATTCGCGTGCAGAGATGCGGAAAATCTTTCCGGCTTTCCCGCATCGCTTCCCGAACGACCCGTTGGGAAATTTGAACGATCAAGCTCGCCCGTCAGCATCCGATAACTGGAAGACGGCCTGGAGGCCTTCCCATCATGGTCAACACATCAGGAATTTCATTCAGCGGCCTCGGAAGTGGTATCGACACCCAGTCGATTGTCAACCAGTTGGTGGCGCTGGAACGGCTTCCGATCAATCAACTTTCCGCGGACCGTTCCGCAACCCAGCGCAAGATCGACAAGCTTGGGCAGTTCCAGACCCTGGTCACGACCCTCAAGGACAAAGCCAAGGACCTATCCACCCTGAACGGTTTCCTGGCCTTGGCCATCAACGGCGCCAATGAAGACGTCGCCAAGATCAGCGCGGAGGACAACGCCATCCAAGGGACGCATACCATGGACGTCCTACGCCTCGCCAGCGTCGATCGTTGGGCCTTTGACGGGGTCCTCGACTCCACCACGGACTTGGGCACGGTGGACGGCCAATCGATCAGCTTCACGGTGGGCACCACCAACTACGACATTTCCATCAATGCGGACGAGTCGTCCCTGGGGGAAATTGCCTCGCGCATCAACGATGCTGCGGGAGCCGATGTCGCGGCATCCGTGATCAACACAGGGACCGTTTCGAGCCCCTCGTATCAACTGGTAGTGGCTTCCAAGGACAGCGGAGAAGAGGGGCGGATCTTTGGCCTCACCAGCACGCTGACCGGGCTGACCTTGGACAACTCGCCCCCCGATGCCAACGGTGTGGCGACGAGCTCGAGCAACATCACGGTGGGCAACAACGCCCAAGCCCGAATCGACGGTTTGCTGATCGAGCGTTCCAGCAACGATTTCAGCGACGTGTTGACGGGGGTCAACTTGGAATTGACTGGGCTCGGAACCACCAATTTTGGGGTGGAGCCCGATCGCGAGGAGATGCGCAATCAAATCCAGGGGTTCATCGACGCGTACAACGATGTGGTCGACTTCATGAACACCCAGAACACCTTCACCCCGGCCGATGGGGACAACGGTACCCCCACCACTGGGGAATTGTTCGGGGATACGGCTCTGAGCGCCGTAAAGCGCGAATTGAGCAGCTCGCTCTTCAACATTCCCAGTTCGGTGGTGATGGCCGATACGGAGGGCTTTTCGACGCTTTCGTTGGTCGGCATCAGTCAAGGGCGTGATGGCACGCTCACCTTGGATGCGACCAAGTTCGACGAGAAAATCAGCGCCAACCTCGAGAAGCTAGCCGACCTGTTTGTCGACCTGGATGGGTTCGAGCGTGACCCGAACGCTCTGGAGAATACCCCGGCGTACTACCAGGACACCACTGCGGACAGCGGGCTGTTCAGCACCCTGGTGCGCAACCTGGGCCGGCTGATGGGGAACCTCCCCAATGGTGACTCGGAGATCCAGCTGCGCGGCATCTTCGATTTGCGCAAGCAAACCCTTGAAGACTCGGTCAAACGCATCACCGATCGGATCGATGTGAAAGAGAGAGCGCTCGAAGCGTACCGCTCGGACTTGGTGCTGCGTTTCGCCCGACTGGAGGAGCTGATGGGCGGCCTAAACGCCCAAGGCTCGGCGCTGCAATCGATCCTGTACACCAACCGCTAACAGACCCCTAGGACACCATGAACGCCCACGAAGCCAGCCAGGCCTACTTCCAAGCAACGGTTGAAAACGCGCCCCCGTTGCAGATCATTCGGCTCTTGTACCAAGGTGCTTTGCGCTACCTCGGGCAGGCCATGAACCTTCCGGAAGGGGCCACAGGCGCCAAATTCCTCGAACTCTGCCGCAACGTCGAGGACATCGTCATCGAGCTTCGTTTGGCCCTGGATCACGGGTCGGAGGGCAACCCCGAGATCCCTCGCAACCTGGAACGTCTGTACCTGTTCTGCGAGGATGAGCTGCTGCGCGCCCAAATGGAGAAGTCGATCGAGGCCCTGGAGAACGTCAAGCACGTACTCGAGATCCTGCTAGACGCCTGGCGCAAAGTCGAATTGGAGTCGGAGTCCGGTCGGTGAACGAACAGGCCATTTTTGAGGCCCTGGATGCCGCCCGCAAGGGGCTTCACGATTGCCTGGGAGAGCTGGAGGCCTGTGCGCCCCACGATCCGAATGTTGGTCGTAGTTTCTCCGATGTTCGGGCTGCATTTGCCCTGCTGGGCGATCTGAGCCAGCTCCGGGATCGTGTTTCGCAAGAGGCCCAGGCCCGGTTGACGGGTCGCTTGTCCGAACTCTTGCGGCTCAATGCCTTGCTTTCGAAGGCGGTCCAGCAGGATCGGGAACGCTTGGCGGGCCTGTTGCTGAAGAGTCGCCAAGGTCTGCGCACGATCGACGCCATGTCGGAGTCGACCTCGGATTCGACTTCCGCGGGCGGTACCTGCGACGTGTCGGCCTAGGATTCGGGCGATCCTAGGAAGCGGGCGGCTCGGCTTGGACCCTGTTGCAGGATGCAACGGGTGTTGCATTCCTCGACAGTCCCCCGGACGCAAGCCTGGATAGGGGCCCCAGCTGGCCCCTTCTGGCATGGTTTGGAAGGGTTTGGAAGGGTTTCGGTGCTTGGCACGGGCTTTGCGAAGGGCAGGGCAACCACGCCATGCAACTTCCCGCCCTACTCCTCTTGTCTGCCCAGGTTCCCCAAGCCCAGGGACCCGACTTGACCCGCTACTTCGCCGTCCTGGGCGGGGTCGTGTTGATTCTGGTGGGCTTGGCCTTTGGGCTGCGCAAGCTCTTCCACCAATCCGCACTGGGGGGGCGCAATGGGCGCCGCTCGATGCAAGTCGTCGAAGTGCTCTCGTTGGGCTCCCGGCGCCAACTGGCGATCGTGCGGTGCTTCGACCGCACCTTTGCCTTGGGTTTGGGTGAGAAGAGCGTTTCCCTGGTGGCGGAGTTGGACGCGGAGATGGTCCAGCATGAAGCCGCCAAGGCCGCAGCGCAGCCGGACTCGCTGATCCCCCGCAAGGCCTCCTTGCGCAAAGCCAAGGCCAAAGCCCCCGCCGTTGCGGTCGGACCCGACCCCTTCGAAACGCTCCTGGAACAAGCCCAGGCCCAGCTCGAAGCCCGTCGTCGCGCCGAAGCAGCCCAAACCGCGCGCAGCCCCCAGCCCCAGGCCCAAGGCCTGCAGGAGCTCGGTTGATGTCTGCTCGCAAGTGGGCCTTCTTGCTGCTGATGGCGGCTTGGCTCGTCTCCGGGGTCTTTGCGGCCCAAGGGACCGCGCCGCTTCCGGATGCGGCCGCCGCCGCTCCCAGCCTGCCGGGCTTCGCCGGTACCGAGCGACTGTCCACCGCCGTGGAAATCGCGCTGTTGTTGACGGCGCTGTCGCTGTTGCCAGCCGTCCTGGTCACGGTCACCAGCTTCACGCGCATCGTGATCGTGCTTTCCTTCGTACGTCGCGCCCTTTCGGTCAACGAGTTGCCCCCCAACCCCGTGCTGATCGGGTTGGCGCTGTTCCTGACCATGTTCGTCATGGCCCCTGTGGCCACCAGCGTGCATGCCAAGGCCTGGGTGCCCTACCAAGCAGGTGAAATGGGCGCCAAAGAGGCCATGGACACCACTTGGGCGGAGTTCTCGGTGTTCCTGGTCAACAACACCCGGCCCAGCGAACTCGAACTGTTCCAAGAGATGGCCAACGGCACCCATTCGGGCATTGTGCATGCGGCGAGCTCGTTGCCGGTCGCCCTCGATGCGGACGGCATGGTGGCTGAAACCGACGCCAAGTCGCTCCCGGCCCGGGTCGTGATCCCGGCCTTTGTGCTCAGCGAACTCAAGACGGCCTTCCAAATGGGCTTCCTTCTGTTCCTGCCCTTCCTCGTCATCGACCTGGTGGTCTCCAGCGTGCTGCTCTCGATGGGCATGTTCATGCTGCCGCCGGTCATGATTTCCACCCCGATCAAGATCCTGGTCTTCGTGCTGGTCGACGGCTGGCACCTGATCTGCGAATCGGTCGTCACCTCGTTCCTGTAGGCATCCCCATGGACGGCTTCGACCTACGCATCATCGACTTGGCCCGTGACCTTTTGTGGACCACCCTGGTGGTGGCCACACCGGCCCTGGTGATTGGCTTGTTTGTGGGTGTTTTGGTGAGCCTCTTCCAGGCTTTGACCTCGATCCAAGAACAGACCATGAGCCTGGTGCCCAAGATGCTCGCGGTGATGGTCGTGACGCTGCTGCTGCTCGCCCCCGCTTTGGAACTCTTGCGTTCGTTCACGGAGCGCATTTTCTCGCAACTCGTGGAGTTTGGACTCGCCTGATGTTGCTGCCGCCCGGAACCTTGGAGGCCTTTGGCCTCTACATGACCCGCACCAGCGCGCTGGTGTTGGCGGCGCCGTTGTTGGGCCTTTCGATCAGTTCCTCGGGCGCCAAGGTGGGTTTGATCGCGATCCTAGCCATCGTCCTGTATATGGCCGGCGGCTCGCCTTTGGGCTACTCGCCGGGAACCTTTGAGTTTGCCCTGCTCGCCGGTCGGGAAGTCGCGATTGGGCTGTTCTTGGCCATGATCCTGCACTTGGTCCTGCTCGCCGTGCGCGTCGCGGGGGTCATGATCGGGCACGAGATGTCCTTCAACATGGCGAGCCTAGTCGATCCCGGTACGAACGAATCGAGCCCGATGATCGCGTTCATGTACGAGACCCTGTTCTTGCTGGGGCTGCTCGCGGCCAACGGCCACTTGTGGTTGGTGCGCGCGTTGTTGGCCTCCTATGACCGCGCGCCGGTCGGTTCGCTCGATTGGTCGGGCAGCATTCCGGACACCTTGACGGTGATGTTCTCGCAGCTGTTCAAGGCTGGTTTGACCTTTGCCGCCCCGGTCATGGTGCTCCTGTCACTGGTTTCGGTGCTGATGGGCGTGCTGATCCGCACGGTGCCCCAAATCAACGTGATCGAGTTTGGCTTCAACATGCGCGTGCTGGGAGGACTCATCGCGCTCTTGCTCTTCGCCCCTTGGATCGCGCCCGCTTCGCAGCAGCTCTTGGATGCGCTGATGACGAGTTTGGGACAAGGCCTCGATGCCCTGGAGGTGCACCATGGCTGATAGCACCGAACAAAGCGAAAAGACCGAAGAAGCCACCCCACGGCGCATCGAAGATGCCCGCGAGAAAGGCCAAGTCGCCATGTCGAACGAGATGGTGGTGGCCATGGGCTTGTTGGCCGCTTTGCTGGCACTGGCTTGGGTCGGGCCGACCTTGCTGACGACCAGCCAGGGGCTGGTCAAGGAGACCTTGGACGGCTTGGCCAGAGCCGAGTGGCGTACAGCCGATGAGCTGACTTTCGTGCAGATGATGCAATCGGCCGGCCGCCGCTTCATTTTGCCCGCATTGGGGGTCATCCTGCCGGTGTACGTGCTCAGTTTGGCCATGGGCTACGGGCAGATTGGCTTTCGGTTGACCCCCAAGGCGGTCGAACTCGATTGGGGCAAACTGAGCCCCGCCAAGGGCATCAAAAAGATCATCGGGCTGCGCGGCTGGGTGCGGACGGGCATGGCGACCCTCAAGATCTCGGCGATTTCTGTGGCCATGGTTGTGGCGCTCTACGTCCAGCGCGAGAAGTTGACTTCGTTGGTCGGCCTCGATTTGACCGTGGTGCTGTCCGAAGTCGTACGCATGTTGGGTCGGGTGGCCCTGGCGGGCATCGCTGTGGCCATCCTGATCGGCGTCTTGGACTATGCGTACCAACGCTTCCAACACGCCAAGGACATGCGCATGAGCAAGAAGGAGCTGCGCGATGAGCTCAAGAGCTCTGACGGCGATCCCCAGGTCAAAGCGCGGATCCGCGCCATCCAGCGCGAGTCGGCGCGCCGACGCATGATGACCGACGTTCCCACGGCCACCCTGGTCATCACCAACCCCACGCACTTTGCCGTGGCCTTGCGCTACGACGAAAACGATCCCAACCGGGCCCCCTGGGTGGTGGCCAAGGGCATGGATCTGGTGGCTCAGAACATCAAGCGCATCGCGAAAGAGGCGGGCGTCCCCATCATCGAAGACCCGCCCTTGGCGCGTGGCTTGCATCGCATGGTCGAAATCGGGGATGAAATCCCCGAGGACCTGTTCGAAGCCGTCGCGCGCGTGCTGGCCTTCGTCCTGAACCCGCAGGGAAACCGGGCCTACAGCGGAGGTAGCGCGGTATGAGCCAACAAACGATCCCCGGGCAAGGCGGGTTTGGAGCTTTGATCAAGCGCTACGGCGATTGGTTCTTGGGTGTGTTGGTCTTGGGTTTGTTGGTGACCATGGTCACGCCCATGCCTGGCGCGGTCTTGGACTTGCTGCTGGCGCTCAACATCACGGGTGCGGTGCTGTTGCTCATGGTGACCATGAACGCCAAGAGCGCGGTCGAGCTGTCTACGTTCCCGAGCATTTTGCTGTTCGCCACCCTCTTCCGCTTGGGTCTGAACGTGGCGTCCACCCGCATGATCCTGAGCGAGGGCAAGGCGGGAAGCGTCATCGAGGCCTTCGGCAGCTACGTGGGCGGCGACAACCTAGCCGTCGGCATGGTGGTGTTCTTGGTCTTGATCATCATCCAGTTTGTGGTGATCACCAAAGGTTCGGGGCGCATCTCCGAGGTCGCTGCTCGATTCGTGCTGGATGCCATGCCTGGCAAGCAAATGGCCATCGACGCGGACCTCAACGCGGGCCTGATCGACTCGGATGAGGCCAAAAGGCGCCGGGCGCGGGTCAGCACCGAGGCGGAGTTCTACGGGGCCATGGACGGTGCTTCCAAGTTCGTGCGCGGCGATGCGATCGCGGGCTTGATCATCACCGCGCTCAACCTGTTGGGTGGTGTGGCCATTGCCACCGTGGGCGGTATGTCGCTGGCAGAAGCTGGGCGTACCTACTCGATGCTCACGATTGGCGACGGACTGGTCAGCCAGATCCCCGCGCTCTTCATCTCGGTGGCCGCTGGCGTGTTGGTCACCCGGGAAAACAGCGAATCGAGCCTGGGCCCCAGCCTGTTCAACCAAGTATCCGCCCGCCCGCGCGCGACCGCCATCGCCGCGTGTTCGATGTTCGCCATCGGTTTTTTGCCCGGCATGCCGCGGCTTCCGTTTTGGATCTTGGCTAGCTTGCTTTTGATCATGTGGCAGTCCACGCGCAACGTGAATGCCGATGCCAGCGAGGAGCCCGCAGCCAAGGCCCTTGCGGGAGGAGCCCAAGGCGCGCACGCCGAAGGAGAACCCAAGGAAGAAGAGGGCGTGGGCGAACTGCTCCAGGTCGACCGCGTGAGCCTCGAGATCGGTTATCGCTTGATCCCTTTGGTGCAAGAGTCGTCGGGTTCGAGCCTCTTGGATCACGTGGCGCAACTCCGTCGGCGCTTTGCCATGCGCGAAGGCGTGATCCTGCCCCCGATTCGCATCAAGGACAACATCAAGCTGCCGCCCAACACCTACTCGCTCATGATTGGAGGCCAGGAAGTGGCCCGCGCGAGCGTGGAACCCGGCCAATTCATGGCCATGGATCCTGGTACCGCCAGCGGCAAGCTGACCGGCACGCCTACGGTCGATCCGGCCTTCGGATTGCCCGCCCAGTGGATCCGTGAAAGCGTTCGGGACGAAGCCGAGATCATGGGTTTCACTGTGATCGACGCCACCAGTGTGCTGGTGACCCACCTAGCCGAGACCCTGCGCTCGCATCTTTCGGACCTTCTGTCGCGCGACGACGTCAAGGAGCTGGTGGAGAACGCCAAGCGCCATTCGCCCGCCGTCGTCGAGGAATTGGTCCCGCAGAAGATGGGCTACGGCGACATCCAACGGGTGCTGCGCAACCTGCTCAAAGAAGGCGTGGGCATTCGCAACATCCCGGCCATCCTCGAAGTTTTGGCGGACCACTCGGACAAGTCCCGGGATCCGGAGGCGCTGACCGAGCTGGTGCGCCAACGGCTTGGCCGCGCCATCTGCGACCAACACTCCGACCATGGTGGGACGCTGTACGCGGTCACGCTCGACCCGAGCCTGGAGGCGCGCCTCGCCCAGGCCGTCGGGGGTGGTGACCAACCCGTGAACCCCGCATGGCTGCAAGCGGTGATCGATCGCATGGCCCAGGCCGTGGCTTCCGCCAGCCAAAACGGGCGCGACGCTGTGATCTTGGTCCGTTCCAACATTCGCCGATTCCTCGGAGAGCTCGTGCGCACGGCCATGCCCAAAGTGTCGGTGCTCTCCTACAACGAAGTGGTGCCCGCAAAGGCCATCGAAACCACGTCCATCGTGACGATGGAGGATTGATATGACGGTAGTGAAAATCGAAGGACGCAACCTACGCGAAGCCTTGGAGCGGGCCCAACAGGAGTTGGGCGACAAGGCGGTCGTGATTTCCCGGCGCCGGGTTCGAGGCGGGGTGGTGTTGGCGGTTTCCCAGGAACCCCCCAGAACCCCCGTGGCCTTGCTTGGCATGCGCCAGGCGGCCCGTAGCCTGCTGACGCCCAAGACGGACCTGCTGCGCCCGGGCACGATCGCTATCGAACGCTGTTTGAAGAGCCGCGGTGCTTCCGCCGCGCTGATTCGGCGCATCTGCAAGAAAGTCGAGGGGCGCCAAAGCCAAGGCGACCATCCGCTCGACCTAGCGGGCGCGGAGTTGGCCCAGGTCTTTCCGGTCGCCAAATCGAGCCACGAACGGGGAACCACCTCGATCATGGCCTTTGTCGGAGCGGCTGGGGCGGGCAAAACCACCTCGCTGGCCAAGCTCGCGGGGCGACTCGTCCGCAGCGGCCGCAGCGTCGCACTTGTGACCCTGGACGTGTACCGGGTGGGAGCGGTGGAACAAGTACGGGCCCTCGGCCGCCATGTGGCCTGCCCGACCCATGCAGCCCGCGACGTACTGCAGTTGCAATCGCTGCTTAGTGGACCCGACCGCCCGGATGTGATTTTGCTCGACAGCACGGGTCGCCCCGACCAAGACGGAATCGCGCTGCGCAAACTGCAGGACGCGCTACGGGCTTCGGGAGCTCCAGCCAAGCTGTGCGTGTACCTGGTTGCCGAGGCCACCATGCGGCCTGTCGCTTTGGAAGAGGAGATGGACCGCTTGGGCGATCTCCCTTTCGAAGGCTGCATCGTCACCAAAACCGACGAAACACGCCGACCCGCGCCGGTATTGGAATACCTGACTAAGAAGGGGCTCGGCATCGCCTTCCTCTGCAATGGTCGCGACTTGGAGCAAGACTTCTACCGCGCCAGCGGCGATGTGTTCGCCAATTTGATGCTCAAAGGAAAGGTTCACTAGTCCCATGCAAACGCACCCCATGAACGACTTCGATCGCAGCCGCAAGCTCGCGGCACCCTTTGTACTCGTAACCGGAGGCAAAGGTGGAGTGGGCAAGACCACGGTCTGTGCCAACCTCGGCGTGCAAATGGCCCAGGAGGGTCACAGCGTGTTGCTGGTGGACTTGGACCTGGGTCTCTCGAACCTGGGCTTGTTCCTTGGGGTCCACCATGGACCGACCCTGGAAGACGCCCTGAGCGGCAAGTGCACGTTCCGCGAGTGCCTGCAGGAAGGCCCGGACGGGGTCCGCCTCTTGACCGCCGCGAATGGTTCGGAAGCCATGGGCAACCTATCGCACGACCAGCGGCAGCGCCTGATCGAGGGCTTGGCGGAACTCTCGCGCGAGTTCGACGTGGTGCTGGGGGACAGCGCGGCTGGAGTCGGCCCCGATGTGCTGCACTTCGCTGCGATGGCCGACCGAGTGCTCGTCGTGACCACCCCCGAAGTCGCTGCACTCACCGATGCCTACGGCGTGATCAAAGCGCTGGACCAATTCGGGATCCGCACCGGAGCCGACATTCCGACCCCCGAATTGGTGGTGAACCAATGTAGTGGTGTGGAGGAGGGGCAGGACATCGCCCGCAAACTCCGCCAAGTGTGCGAACGCTTCTTGGCGCGGACCCCACGCCAGGCCGGGTGGATTCCCCGTTCGCGCTCGGTTTCCCAGGCCGCCCAGGTCGCCGCGCCCTTTGTAGGAGTTTCCAAAAGGGGACTCGAACAGCTCTGCCTGCGCCAAATTGCGGGCCGTTTCCGGACCCTGATCGCGATCAAGGCGCCTCTGGCATGCCCCTGAGCCCTGTAGGCGCAGCCGTGGGACCTTCCACCACCCGCGCGCCTCAAGGGCCTTCCCAACCCCGTCGATAGCGGAAACGGAACCATGTCCCTACTACCCACTTGGAACACCTGGAGTGCCCAGATGGCGGTCTTTGCCGGATCCGCCACGGCCATCCTATCGCTCTTGTGGCACGCGCCTGTCCAGGTTGCCTGCCTACACGGCGGTGTGGCCTGGTTGGGAGTCGTGTTGGTGGGCAAGTCCGTGGGTTGGTTCCTCGAACGGGCCGATGCTTTGGATCGCAGGCAAAGCCACCAGCGTGCGGTCGCTGAAGCCAGGAGGGGTGAGCTCTGATGCGCCCGAACACCCAACGTCTAGGGGGCTCGGATGGTTGATGCCTACGTCCACACCGTCACGTCGCACCCCGACCGAGACCGTTTGATCCTCGAGCACATTCCCCTGCTCAAGCACATCGCCGGTCGTATGACCTTCGATTTGCCCGGCGGCATGGATCGCGATGATCTGTACGGCTTTGGAATGCTGGGCTTGATTGGAGCCGCGGATTCGTGGGATGCCAGCCGTGGGCTCAAGTTTTCGACCTTTGCGTACCCGCGCATCCGTGGCGCGATTCTCGATGAGTTGCGTCGGTCGGACTTCTTGCCGCGCGGTCGTCGCGAAAAAGTGCGCGCCTTGGATGCGGAGCTCGCCCGATTGGAACAGGTCCATGGTGCGCCGCCCACTCCGGAGGAGCTGGCCGAGGCTCTGGGCGTCGATTTGGACGAAGTCGATGCCATCATGGCGTCAGCGTCCAATGCGCTGGAAGCCACCCTCGACGACGGACCGGGAGAATCCCTGGCTTCGATGCTGCGGGACCCGCAATCTCCGGACCCGGTCGAGAGCGCCGAGTGGAACGAACTCAAGAGCCTGCTGGTCACGGTCATCGAAGACCTGCCCGAACAGGAAAAGACGGTCATCACGCTGTACTACGCGGAAGAACTGCTCCTGCGCGAGATCGCCACCATCCTCGATGTGACCGAATCGCGGGTTTCGCAGATCCATAGTCGTGCCCTGTTCCGACTCAACGGCGAATTGGCCAAACGCACCGGTTCCGCTGCGGACTCCACCCCCGAATCGAAAGGGGAGGTGTGAGCATGGACGCTTTCATCGGACCCATCCATCCGGCCATGAGCATCCCGCCCATTGGCAAACGGCCGGATCCCAAGAAACAAGGTCAGGAGTTCTCGTTGGACCCCGAAGCCTCCGAGTCGGACGAACCCCAAGCCCCCCTTCCTACCCACAACACCGACCTGCCCGTGGGGCATGCCCGCTTCGATGAGGCCGGCCAACGCATCGACTACACCGCTTAACCATGCAATCGATCATCCTCAAAGGCGACGACAGTCGCGTGCAGACCCTCGACGTCCAAGACCTATCGGGCCGGCCCCGTTCCAAGTCCAAGTCGGTCAAAGGCCAAGAAAGCTGCGAAACGCGCATCGAAGTCTTGCGCCAAGGCCAAGACGTGCGCGGCATCGAGGTCCACTGCTCATGCGGCGAAGTCACCGTCATCGAACTCACCTACCCACAGGCCTAACCCCCTTTCCCCCTGATCCCATGAAGAACCTGTGTTCCACCCTTTGGTTGGCGAGCCTCTTGCTCGTCACCGGATGTGCAACCGCACCCGCCCACGACGCGGCTCCGATGACTCCCGCAGGCTGGGAAACCGGCATTGGGCGCCCGGGTGCCGTGCTCTACGGCCGTGACGGCAGTCCCGTAGGGGCCGCCATCCCGCAAAACACGACCCAGGCGGCGATGCCCCCGACGGTCGACCCGATCGTGAGCAGCACCACCGAAATGCCGCACCGCCCCGACGAAACCGCCGGGAGCCGGCCCGTGCTTTTGGAGATGTACCAGGAGGTCGTTTCGCAAAAGGAAGGCCTGGAATCCGAGTTGCAGGCAACCCAGCAGGCCTTGAATGCGACCGAAGATCGCATGGTGGACCTTGAGAAACGACTCGAGGAAGAGATCCGCAGCCGCGCTGCCGCGGATCAGGCACGCCTCGAAAGCGAAAACCAAGCCTTCGAAATGGGCCGTCGGTTGGCGGTAGCGCAGATGCGCCGTCTGGAAGCCGAGAAGCTCTTGCTCGAGAAAACCCTCGGGGAACGCCGCAAGATGGCGGAGAACGCCCAATGAACGGCTTCTTCCGCAAGACATGGTGGATCGCTGGATTGGCGATCATGGCCGGTTGCCAAAGCCAGCCCAAACCCGCCCCCGTGCTGGGTTCGGCGCGGGTCGTGGCGGACTTTGATTCGTACACCCTGCGCCGCATTGGGCTCTTGCCCCTGGAGGGCGTGGATCCGGCGCTGGCCGAATCCCGTGACATGGCGACCACCTTGGCCGCCGAATTCGCTGCGCGAACCGGGCTCGAGGTGTACGTGTTGTCCGCTTCGGAAATCAGCGAAGTTCCCGCTCTCGAACCCCATCGCCAGGGCCGTTTCGACATGCGGACCGTCATTGGTTTGGGCAAGCGCCACCGCCTGGATGGGCTGTTGGTGGCCTCGGTCGTCGAGCACAAGGCCTACCCGCCCCAACGACTCGCCTTGCAAGTGGACCTGGTTTCCACCGAAACGGGCATGAGCTTGTGGTTTGGACAAGTCCAGGCCGATGCGAGCCAGGGGGAGACCCAACGCGCGGTGGAAGGCTGGGTTACCGAGGCCAACTCGACCAGCGACTCGAACTGGCAGGTCGTCTTGATTTCTCCCAAGCGATTCTTCCGCTTTGCCTGCAACCAGGTGTTCCGCCAGTTCGCCAAGGCCGAGCGGGCGTCGTAACCCACCCAAACCCAAGCCGTGGACGCCTTTCGGGGAGCCCACAACCAAGCGGCCCAGGCTATTCGCGTAGCCTGGGCCGCTTGGTTGTGGGAACCGAGTTCGGTGTTGGAATCTAGCGGTTGGCGCCCAGCAGGGCGCGTGCGGCGCTTTCGAGGCGCTCGGGGGTGTTGAGCGAGCCGCCCTGGTAGGCCAAGCGCAACTCCTCGACGAGGTTGGCACGCAGTTCGTCGCTTTGGAGGTTGTCCGCCGCGTGGGTCTGGGCCGTGGCCGAGAGCTGGATTTCGTCGCGGTAGGAGCCGCGAGCGGCCTCCTGGGTCGATTGCGGCCCACCCGCAACCTCGCCGCTGGGACCAACAGGCCCGGATTGCGGCTTGGGAACGGGGTTCAAGATCGAAGGCCGTTCATCACTGCCTTGGATCCGCTTCGGTTGGTTGGTTTTGCGTATGTCCATGGGGGGCTCCCTGCTCAAAGCATTCCACTTGGGTTGTCGGCGGTTCCCCGGGAAACCTTAGGGGGGGCAGGACGGGTTTTTACGGACTCTCAGGATGAGATCGCACGAATGGGAGACGGCCGCTTGAGCCCCAACCCAATCGAGGGGAGGATAGGCCCATGCGAGTTGTTTCCAGCCTCCTCTTGGCCTGGCTAGCCACCAGCGCTCCTAGCTTCGGACTCCAAACCCGTCCCACGGAAGCTTCGCGCGCCCACTACCAGATCGAAGCCCGGGTGGAACCGGCCAGCCGTCGCCTGGAGGGCCAGCTCGCGTTGCGCTGGCGCAACGGGACCGATCGCCCCACCGCAGAGTTGTGGTTCCACCTGCATCACAACGCCTACGCCAACAATCGCACGATCCACCTACAAGAAGCCGAGGGAAAACTCCGGAATGTGACGATCCGCTCCGGCTGGGGGTGGCAGAAGGTGACCCACCTGGAGTTTGAGGGTCAGGACCTGACCCCCAAGATCCAGTGGCAGGCGGATCCCGATCCTGACGAAGATCCGAACGCCGAAGATTCGGGGGATCGGACCATCTTCCATGTGGCCCTGCCGCGCGAAGTCGCGCCTGGCGAGGAAGTGACCGTGAACCTGACTTGGGAGTCGCTCATTCCGCGCGTGCGCCGCCGGACGGGGATCAAGGACGACTTCTTGTTGATGGCCCACTGGTTTCCCAAGCTGGGCGTGTTCGAGGGTGAGCGTGGCTGGAATTGCCATCGCTTCCACGCTACGAGCGAGTTCTACGCGGACTACGGGACCTACGACGTCACCCTGAACTTGCCCGAGGAGTACGCGCAAGGGCCCGACAAGGCCGGCCAGTGGATCGCTAAAGTCGGTGCTTCGGGTGGCTTGGCAGCGCCGCCGCAGGTGGAAGGCGGTCGGCTCATCCTGCACTACCTCGCGCCCACCCAAGCGGATCGCGATCGGATGGATCCGGTGACCGGCTCACCCCCGCTGGTGCACGGCTTCGCCTGGACCGCCGACCCCGATTTTCGCATCCATCAAAAGCGCTTCGTGTTTGCGGAGTGGGCGGAGCATTACCACACCGAGGTGCAAGCGGCGGCGATCGCCTTCCGCAAACCGCTCGAGGAGATCCGCCTGCGCGATGTGGAGGTGCGGGTTTTGGTGCAACCCGAACACGAGGATCAATGGGAACGGCACTACGAGGCCACGGCCGCAGCGTTGTTCTTCTATGGGCTTTGGTTTGGCGAGTACCCCTACGAAGCCGTCACCGTCGTCGACCCCGCCTGGGGGGCCAGTGGAGCGGGAGGCATGGAGTACCCCACGCTGTTCACCGCGGGAACGTCGCGCTTCACCAGCCCAGCCATGTACCGCCCTGAGTCGGTCACGGTCCATGAAGCCGGACACCAGTTCTGGTACGGCTTGGTGGGGAACAACGAGTACGAGGCCGCTTGGATGGACGAGGGCTTCAATTCGTACACGGACTCCGAAGTGCTCTGGCGGCACTATGGTCCCCAGCGCAGCGACACGCGCTACAGCTCGCTTCCGGTTTGGGGGGTGCGTGCAGCGGCCTTGCCGAGCTCGCAGGGCCTGTCGGGAATCCTCAGCGGTCAGGCCTGGAAGCCGAGCAGTTTGCCGGGGTTGGGCTGGTTGCCCAAGGCCAGCCTGCACCCTGCGGATCTTTCGCCCTTCGTGGCGTGGTACCGCGACCAGCCCTTCTTGACCTTCGTGGATCGATTCACCGATCCGCGCTGGGAGGATCGGTCTTCGTACCTGCGCGACCCGGATGTGGACCCCATCGACACGGCTGCGTTCCGCTACCGCGACCGCAACAGCTACCGTACGAACAGTTACTACCGGCCGGCGGTGGCCCTGCGCTCGTTGGCCGGCGTTGTGGGCCAAGACGCATTCCTGCGGGGGATGCGCTACTACGCGGACCAGTGGCGTTATCGCCATCCCTATCCCCAGGACTTCTTCACCGCTTTCCAAGCAGGAGCCCAGGTCCAAATCCCCTGGTACTTCGAAGAACTGTTTGAGGGCACGGGCACCGTCGATTGGGGCGTGACGGTTTCTGACCGGGCGATCCCCGAGGGCCAGGGTTGGTTCCTTGGCGAAGATGGCGATTGGCACGAGGTTTCGGAGGCCTTGACGGCCAAGAACACCGAGGAAGTGTCGTCCGACGCGGACACCGCAGCGGAACCCGCGGAGGCCAAGGACTCGGCCACCGCGAAGCCCGATCCCTTGCGTTTGCATGGGGTGGTGGTTTCGCGCAAGGGGACCTTGCGGTTGCCTCTGACGATCCTGGTGCGGTACGCCGACCAAACCGAGACCACGTTGGTGTGGACGCGCGAGGCTCAAGCGGGGCACATGTGGTGGCGATTGCCCCTAGAGTCGAAATCGAGCGAAATCGAAGCGGTGATCTTGGACCCGGCTCGGGCCTATTACCTCGATGAGAACATGACCGACAACCAATGGTACCGCGCGACCCAATCGGATCGGGCGCTGCGCTGGGGAGAGCGCGTGTTCACCCAGTACACCCACTTGCTCCACTTCGTTTCCACCCTGGGGGGTTGAGCCATGAATTCGACCTCTTCTCGATCCAGGATGCGCAAAGGGCGCCTCTTCCTGCTCTCGCTGCGCGTGGCGTTTGGCTGGGTACCCCTTTGGGTTTCCGGTGTATTGGCTCTGAGCCTAGCGGCTTTGGTGGTGGCCTTGCCTTGGCACGGGCTGTTTGCCGGCTTGGACGGGCACCGTTGGCTAGCCAGCGAGCTAGTCGGAACCCTCAGTGACACCTTTCGGTTCGACCAGCGGCAAGCCTTGGCGCAGTTGGATCGTCATACGGCCAACGCGGCGGGGGTGCTGGTTCTCTTAGCCTGGTTGCTGGGCGTGTTCATGGCGGGCGGCTGGCTGCAAGTCATCTTGGAACGGTCCCACGGCCAAGTCATGCGCCGCTTCTGCATGGGGGGGGCAAGGCACTTCCTGCGTTTCCTACGCTTGGCGCTCTTGATCCTGCTCGTGCTCGGTGGACTCCGCTGGCTGCTGTACGGGGGTCCCTTCGATCACTTTGTGCTGCAGGGAGTTTTTGGATTGCCTGACTCCGACCTTTTGGGGCCTCAGCGCATGGAATCGTTGCACTCGGAGGCCACCCGGGACCGGATCCTTTGGGTGCGCGACGGCTTGATGGCCGGCCTGTTCCTCTTGGTGATGGCCTGGGGGGTGTACACCCGGGCGCGTTTGGCGATCGCCGGAAGTCGGAGCGTGTTGTTGGCCGGCGGTTTGGCTGCCATGGCGTTGTTGCGTCATCCGGTTCGGACGCTCAGTCCGTTGCTAGCCCTCTTGCTGCTCGAAATGGTGGTTTTGATGGGCGTCCTCGGACCCCTGGCCCGGTGGGCGAACGGCAGCTTGGAGGCGGCCCCGTCGCGGGGAGCTCTGGTCTCGCTTTTCCTGCTAGGCCTGGCTGGCTTGGCGTGGCGCGAAGTCCAGCGCGGAGCGCGCTACCATGCCGCCGTGGTGGTCAGCAAGGCCACCATTCGCTCGCTGCATCACTCGGACCCCTGGCAATCGATCGGCGCTCCGGGAGGTCCCCAGTACCCGGTCAACGAGGACGACGAGGATCGCTTCGGCGTTTCGGTCTGAACGCGCCAAGGGGCGCCACCCAAGTCTTGGGTGGCGCCCCTTGGCGTGGGTGGGGATTCCCCGGGCAGCTACGTTCAGCCCTTGGCAGGAGTCTGGAAAGCCAGGGTGATTTGGGTACCCATCAACGGATAGGTGATTTCAATGCGGTAGGCGCGGAACGCGCCGGCGTCCCAGCCGAGCTTTTGGAACACCCGCTCACGGAGCTGCGGGTACGCGGGGAACTCGAGCACGCGCAGGCGCCGATGGTCGGTACCGACCGATTCCAGTTCCTCGGGAATGTCCCTTAGGCTCAACCTGCGCCCCTTGTCCCCGGCTCGGGCGGGTCCGTGACCCATGGTGTCGTACACCAACAGCGACGGGGTGCATCCTGGGTAGACGTCCTTATGGACGAGCAGGTCGAAAACGAACTTGCGAGTTGCCATCTCGGGCACCCCGAAGAAGTACGGCGGGGTCTCTGCGTTGGGCTTGCGTCCGATCAGTTCGCCGCGGTTGAGCTCGGCGATCACCAAATCGACTTTGGAAGCAGGGCCAAAGCCGGTGGGGGCCAAGGAGTATTGGATTTGCACCTCATCCAGCCGTTCGGCATGGAGCGGGGCAGGCGGCGCGTTGCAAAACTCGTCCATGCGTACCGCATCAAGCCCTTCCAGCGCGGGTTTGCCAGCCAACGTCAAGGGAACCCTGGGCTTGGAGTCAGCCCGATCGGATTGCGATGCAACACGCCACGTTCCAAAGTGCACCACGGCATCGGGGCGGATCCTGTCGATGCCTAGCAGGCATTTGATGTTGACGATGTCCACTGCCTCGGGCGTTTCCGAAGGATGCAAGAGGAGGCAATCTAGGGCCGTTTCGCTCGAGACCCCGTTGAGTTCGCACATGGCCTTGAAGACCGATTGGCGCCGTTGGGCCTCGAACTCGCGTCGTTCTTCGGGCAGCCAGGCGGTGAGCATGGCCTTGAGCGAGCTGCGATCGCCCGCAACCGAACGGATCAGTTCGTCGAAGGCTTGGACCGCGTTGCTTGTGGCATCGCAGGTCTCCGCGCTTACCCCGGCCTCCTTGGAGGCGGTGATGATCCGCTGGAGGGGGTTGGGTCCGGGTAGGAGTTGGATGATGGCTACCGGGTCGCTTTGCGAAATCGCTTTGAGGAACCGGCTGGCGGTCACCGTGGTGATTCCCAACGTATTGGCGAGGACTTGGGGGCCAACGATCCGGCGGGGCAGCTCGGACAGGAGTTGGCTGAAACGGGTTTCCAGCTCGAGGCCGAGACTCTCGACGCGGGCGCGGAGCCCACTTCCCGGGGTGGGGGTGGACTCTTTGGGGTGCTGGGATTGGGTGATGCGGCTCGCCATGATTGGTATAGGCTACCAGGGGATAGGGGGCAGCTGATCTAACTATATAGGGTGGGCGACCACGAGGGGTTCAGGAAGTTAGGTTTCTTTCCAGGAAAACATTCCGGAAAAAATCCGAGATTTGCACCCCGCCCGCAGGCTTGCTGGATATACCTGGATAGGAAGGGGCCCCAAGGTCCCCGGCTGGCACCCGGCGTCGGTCGCTCTCCCAACCCATTTTCAGGGATCCCAGCCCCAACCTTTGGGGGTCACGTTTCCCTGGACCCCTCTCCTCAACCCATACCTCCACCATGAACAACAAAGTTCGCTTTGGCCTTGGATTTGGCTTCGTGGGCCTGCTCGCAGGCACCGCTGGCGCCCAATCCTTCACCGAACTCCTTCGCGCTGGCGACAACGTCCCCGGCGCCTCCACCCTGGTGACCCGCATCGACGACGTCGATGTGAACACAAGTGGCGACTACCTGATTGAGCTCGACAGCGATGGGCCCACCACCGAAGACGCGTATGTGATTCAAAACAACACGATCATTTGGCAGGAAGGTACCTCCACCGGCTTCACCGCCCCCGTGGGTTACGTTGCTGGCAGCTACGTCGATTCCATGGACATCAACGACAATGGCGACGTGCTGCTCACCTTCCCTTTGACCCTTGCTGGATCCACCAGCTCGGCTCAATGGGTCATGGTTCGCAACGGTGTCACCGTGATCGAAACCGGCGTCACGCCCTGCAACGCCCCGGGCCTGCCCCCGGGCACGTTCTACTCGGGTCTCGCCGAGGTTTGGCAGAACAACAACGGTCAACTCCTGCTTGGCGCCAACGTCGCCCTGGGCGGCACCGGCAACACCAGCATCCTGTTGCGCGTGGATGTCGACAGCCTGGGCAACATCGTGAGCGAAACCAAAGTGGCCATGGTCGGGGAAACCCTCCCGGGTCACCCGACCTTCATCCAGGGCTTCTCCTTCTCCAAGGGGCGCCAAGCGATCAACGACAACGGCGACTTCATCTGGTACGTCGATGACGACAACAACCCCCCCGGAAGCACGCTGGTCGACTCGTACATGTACATCAACAACACGGTGCTGTTCAACGAAGCCGACCCGTTCCCCGTGGCGCCGGGCGAAGTGTTCGATCACTTCAGCACCGCCGAAGTCGACATCAACAACAGCGGCGACTGGGTTTTCTCGGGTTTCGACCGTCGCACGGGTTCGGATGATTCCTGGATCTTCAAGAACGTTGGCGGGGTGAACACCGTACTGGCCCACGAAGGTGAGCCCGTTCCCGCTTCGGTCCCCGGCGCTTTCTTCGTCGCGGGAGCCGGGTTCGGGGGCATTGTCCCGATGAGCAACAACGGCGATGTCCTCTGGTACCTCGATTGGGACGACACCGACACCACCAAGGACACCGGCCTGTTGATGAACGAGCGGCTGTTCATGCAGGAAGGTGTCACGCTGCTTAGCGGCCTCCCGGTGTACAACGTTTCCGACGGCGACACCGAGATTGGGATGAGCGACGATGGCAAGCTGGCCATTTGCGAGGTCGTCCTGCCCGGCTCCCCGAACTTCGACGCGGTCTTCATGGTTGCGTTCGACGCGCCCGTGGGCAGCGCCTACTGCGATCCCGCGGTGGTCAACTCGACCGGAAACCCGGGTGTGTTGGTTGCCCTCGGCAGCGACGTCGCGGCGGACAACAACCTGACCCTGCAAGCTTCGGGGATCCCGGTTGGCGAGTTCGGTTACTTCCTCAACGGAACCGGCAACGGCGTCATCATGAACCCCGGCGGCGCTGCGGGCAACCTCTGCGTGTCGACCTTGATCGGTCGTTACAACTCGATCAGCCAGATCTTCCAAGCGGATGCCAACGGCGAAGGTTCGCTGTTGCTGGATCTGCCCACCACGCCCACTGCCGGGGGCCCGACGGCGATCACGGCTGGCCAGACCTGGTACTTCCAGTGCTGGTACCGCGACACGCCCAACACGACCTCGAACTTCACGAACGGTGTGGAAATCACCTTCAACTAGGGGTTCGAGGCCTAGGAGAGACACCCTCTAGGTCTAGGAGACTTTGGGGCATCCCCTTCACGGGGGGTGCCCCATTGCCATTACAGGGGCTTTACAAATGGCGGCTAGGGAACCTAAACCACCGGAATTGCATCCTAGTAGCAACTTCGGGTGGAGCCGCTGGTTCCTATTCGAAGCCCCAGCCGGGCGCCCGCACCGGTCTCAATGCGATTCCTGGCGGGTTTCGGGCGTGGACGCGCTCCAAGTCAACGGCCCCATCCCCCTGGGGCGGGCTAGACTTCGGGGGGCTTCCCGGGCCCAGCGCCTTCTTGGAAGGCCGCTGGGCCTCGTGTCTTGCTCGATCCCTCTCTCCCCAAACCCACTCACCCAATCCATGCGTCGACGAATCACTCCCTGGGCCGCGCTGTCTGTGGCAGCCCTTACCCTGGCCCCGGCTGCTTTCAGCCAAGCTCGCCAGGACACGCGTCCGAACCTAGCTAGCTCCAACCTGGACACGCTCTTGGCCGATTGGCAAGGCCAATTTGGACCCCAATGGCACGTGCGCTCCAACCCCCTGACGGGGACCATGGAAATGCTGTACGGCGGCAAGGCGCCGGCCGCCTTTGAACCGCGCATCGGCACCGATAGCGACTGGTTCCAATTGACCCGCTACTGGGTGGATCAGACCCATGCCATGCATGGCGTCTTTGGACTCGACTTGGTCGATGACCGGGTGGTGTTCCTGCCCCTGGCCCAGACCAACACCACCGACAAGATCACCGTTGCGCTGCGCCAAGAAGTGGCTGGCGTGCCGGTGGAAGACGGTCGCGTCAACGCGCTCTACTCGCTGCAAGGCGAGCTGCTCTCGCTGCACTCCACCTCGGCTCCGAGGATCGACAACCGTTCGACCCGTCCGGCTCTGGACGCGGAAGCCGCAACCCAAGTGGCCATGCGCACGTTTGCGGCCGAAGAAGGACTCGCCCCGCTGAGCGTCGGCCAGGCCCAACTCCTATTCGCCCACGTGGATGACCAAGAAGCCCGCCGCTGGACGCTTGCCTGGCAGATCGACGTACAGAATACCAAGACTACCGATGCTCCGGTGGGCCACATTTACACTGTGGACGCCAACACCGGCGCGGTGCTGAAGCAGCGCGACTCCATCCACTTCTTCGACGTGTTCGGCACGCTGTACACCAAGGCGACCCCCGGCACCACGGCGGACCGGGCCGCCAACCCGCCGGTGGACCAGCCGATGCCCTATGCGCGCATCACGAGCGCTGCCGGTACGGTTTACACCGACGCCAACGGCAACTTCTCGTACCCCGGCGTCAACACCGCTCAGAACCTGTCGGTTCAGTACTACGGTACCTACACCGATGCCAACAACGACCAGGGAGCCGACTATTCGGTGACCTTCAACGCCGTGCAGCCGAACGTGGCCAACTCGTTGGTCATGAACAGTGCGCCGACCGAGTTTGTGACCTCGCAGGCCAACGCCTACCTCGCTATCGCCAATCTACGCAACTGGATCCGTGACCGGATTCCCGGGGACGCCACGGCGGATTTCCTCGGTGCGGCCAACTGCAACTTGGCCTCGACCTGCAACGCCTACTACGACGGTGTTTCCACCAACTACTACGCTATGGGTGGCGGGTGCAACAACACGGGCTTCAGCTCGGTGGTGGCGCACGAAGTGGGACACTGGTTGAATGACCGCTACGGTACCGGCAACGGATCGGACGGCATGGGCGAAGGCAACGCGGACGTGTTTGCATTGTACCTGTACGATGATCCGATCCTGGGTAGCTTCTTCTTCACCGGCGGCGGCTACGTGCGTACCGGCAACAACACCCGCCCCTACTGTGGCGATGGAAACGGTGGCTGCTACGGCGAAGTTCACAACGATGGTGAGCCGTGGATGGGCGCTGCGTGGAACGTGCGTCAGTACCTGAACACATCCTTGGGCAATGTGTCGGGCGACCTGACCGCTGACCTGTTGTTCCTGGGTTGGATGAACGCCTACAACCAGTCGAACATCAACTCGATCATCGAGATCCAGTGGTTGACCTTGGACGACAACGATGGCGACATCAACAACGGTACGCCCAACTACCAGAGCATCAACCAGGGCTTTGTCGACCAGAACTTCCCGGGTTTCGACCTGGCGTTCATCTCCTTCACCAACAACGTTCCGATCGCGGACACCCGTGATGAAGACGGCCCGTACGTCGCTCAAGTCGACATGTCCGCCGTGTTCAACCCCCCGGTGGCCAGCGGCAGCACGTTCTACCGCGTCAACGGTGGAGCTTGGAGCTCGGTCCCGATGAGCCACGGCGCTGGCAACACCTGGACCGGAAACATCCCCGGAATCCTGTCGCCCGCTACCGTCGAGTACTACATCCGTGGTACGGACAACACCGGCGGATCCAATGAGTACCCGGCCGGTGGCGCGAGCAACGCGCTTTCGTTCCGAGTCGGTACCGTGACCACCTTCCTGTTCAACGACTTCGAAGGTGCTACCAACGAGGGCTGGACCGGTGGCGTCGCGGGCGACACCGCATCCACCGGCATCTGGACCCGCGGCAACCCCTTGGGTACCGATGCGCAACCGGAAGACGACCACACCGATGCGGGCGTCAACTGCTGGTTCACGGGCCAAGGTTCGGTGGGTGGTGCGTTGGGTGAGAACGACGTCGATGGCGGCGCGACCACCTTGCTCAGCCCCATGTTCAACGCGGCGGGCTTGGCCAATGCCAAGGTCAGCTACTGGCGTTGGTACTCCAACAACTCGGGTTCGGCCCCGAACGCGGATACGTTCGTGGTCAGCCTTTCGGGTGACAACGGCGCGACGTGGACCACGGTGGAAACCGTGGGTCCGACCGGAGCCCAGGCTGCCGGCGGTTGGTACCAGCACACGGTCAACATCGCTGGCTTCATGACGCCGACCGCCACCATGCGCTTGCGCTTCGTGGCGTCGGATACCGGTTCTGGTTCGATCGTGGAGGCGGCCATCGATGATGTCCAAGGCTTCTCTTTGGATCCGAGCACGGTTGCCCTAGGTACCAACTACTGTGGACCGGCCGTTGCCAACAGCTCGGGCTTCCCCGGGTTCATCAGCGCGGTGGGTAGCCCCAACGTGGTGGACAACGAAGTCAAACTGTCGGCCTTTGGCATGCCTTCCAACCAGTTCGGTTTCTTCCTGAACGGAACGGCACAGGGCTTCACCGCCAACCCGGGTGGAAGCGCTGGCAACCTTTGCTTGGGCGGAACCTTGGGTCGCTACAACCAGCTGAACGCGATCTTCAACACGGGCAACCTGGGCTATGGTGAGCTGGATCTCGACTTGACCCAGACTCCGACTGCTTCGGGAACCACCGCGATCCTCGCTGGCCAGACCTGGAACTTCCAGTGCTGGTACCGCGATACGGCCAACGTGACTTCGAACTTCACGGACGCCATCAGCATCAACTTCTAGTGCGCTTGGCATCGCAGGCCAGCCTTGGCTTGCGATACCAGAACAACACCCCCCGGTCTGCAAAGCGCGGATCGGGGGGTGCTTCGTTGGGGGCGGGTGCCGAGCCCCGGTAGGGACCCTACTTGACCTTGAGAACCTGAACGCCTTTGCGGTCGGCTTGGATCTCTTGACCGAGTTTGGTGTTCCGACTGTCCACGCCCAACTGGTTCTGGGTGGAGAAGTTCTGCAGGTAGAAGTCCTGATCCAACTGGGGTAAGTCCTTCTCCGCTTGTTTGTCCTTCTGCGGCTGCAATTCGCGGGTGCCGAGGTGGAAGGCGTAGCGCTTGGAGTCCACCCGCGCAATCACGGTGGCCCTCCCTTCGACTCCGGAGGTCGCGAACAGGCCCCGAGGGTCGGTCTTACCGACTTGGATGGAACCGCCACCTGTACCGAGCACCCGAACGTCCGCATCCCGTTCGAACTTACCCGTGTTGGTGTTGAGAACCTGGACGCGTACCCGGCCATCGACGAAGTCTTGCACTTGCACTTCCAGATCGCTGACCAGTACCAGGGCCGAGGCGTGTTCCTCGCCCGAGCGGGCCATGATCAGATAGGCGCCCGCCCCAGGGAGGGCCAGCGTGGCTTGGTGGTGCCCCAAGCGGCACGGGGACTCCATGGGCAGCTCCACCACTTGGGAAAGGGTCGGCGAGATGCCCGCGAGGTTGACCTGGGTCACGCGGCTCAGATCCTTTTCACGCAAGTACAAGGTCATCAAGTCCACGGGGTACGCCAGCAACTCGACTTGCTGGAGGTTGCGGTAGGTCAACTCAAGCGAGGCGGGCTCGCCCGGTTGGACGCGGATCACGTCCTCCGCAAACGCAAGCGCCTTGGCATTCAACGCTTGCAGGGCCATGGCGGCATCGGGGAACTCGCCCTTGACTTTGGCGTAGCCTTCGCTGGCCGCCGCAAAGTTCTGAGCGGCGTGGTAGATCTGCGCGATGATGTACAAGGCCAGCTCGTGGTTGACCGAAGGCTTGGGGTTGCCGCGGGCATCGGGGTAGGTGGCTTCCGCTATGGTTTTCAATTCGGTCAACGCCTGGTCATCGAGACCTAGGTACCAATGGGCCAGGGCTGCCGAGTAGCGGAAGGAGTCCAAGTACTCCGGTTTGGTGAAGCGTGCGGCGAACTCGTCGCCCATCGCTGCCGCCTGGACATAATCATCCAGACTGAAGAAGGCGGCGACCAAGCTCAAGCCCGCCTCCGGCGCCAGCGAGGACTGGGCGTGCTGTGCCAAGAATTTGCGCAGCTGCTGGATTCCCATGGCGGTTAGTTCTGCCCGCCCTAGTCCAGCTTGCTTCACATCGACGCGATCGGCGCCGCTTTCGGCGATGGACAGCGCTCGATCCGCCAAGGAAAGCTCCGCTTCCACCACAACCGGGAAGTCCGGGTACTCGTTGACCAAGCGATCGAGCACTTGCGTGGCGACCACCCACTGATTTAGCGGATCCAGGGTGCCCACCATCTTCAAATCCCGACCGAAGGTTTCCTCCAGGGATGCCCGGAAAATGAGCATGCCGCGCTCGTGCTCTCCAAGGCTCGCATACGCATCGCCCACTCGAATCAATTGCTCGATCGGTACCACCAGGTTGGTATCCCGTTCCTTGATGATCTCGAAGAAGCGCACCATCGCGTTCGGTTCGTTGCGCTGGATGCTCGCGAACAACAGCATGCGGGCCGTTTCGGCCAGGTACTCCGGACGCAGGCGCGCCTCCCATTCATCGATCAATGGCAGCAGTTGCTCATACGCCCCTGCGAGATCTTGCGCGCCGTACATCGCCTTGCCCAGGTAGAAACGCTCGTCAGGGGTCGGTAGGTAGGGCTCGTCGTCCGTTTCGGAAGGGTCCAAAACGCGCAGGGTTTGGGTGGTTCCCACGGCCACTCGATCGGGCCTGTAGGCGCTGCGCAGGACCGCAGGCGCGAAGACGTATTCACCGGGGAAAGCGCCGACGAGTTCTAGATCGGTGGCAAAGCCCGAATTGCCGGTCCCGATCGGGAAGACCAAGGAAGACCCCACCTTGCGGTAGTTGCGATCCGTGGGGCGCTTGGTTTCCAAGATCTCCAAACCAGCGGGGATGGGGACTTCTAGCTCCAGATACTCGGCAAAGAGCCCATTGCGGTCACGCAGACTCGAGTCGACGGCGACAGAGACTTGCAAGTGAATCAGCTCGCCCTTGTGGACATTCGAGCGTTCGTTTTCCCAGCGTTTTCCAGGCAGCAAGGTACTGAATCCCGTGCGCACCTGCTTTCCCCGGTAGCGGGGGGCATCGGCGAGGAAGTGTTGCCGGCCCACGCGGAAGGCAAGGCCATCCGTGGACGCAAAGGTGGGGGAGAAGCCTCGCAAGACGGCCATGTAGCTCGGGTGGAGGTTTCCCTCGACCTGAAGCCGGATCGTCAGCTTGCTCGCTGCCGATCCTTCGGTGGCGTCGGGTAGCTCGACTCGGATCACGTTGCGCTCGCGCCCGGGTTCCGAAGCAAGCGCCACGCGCGTCGGGGCTTGATCTCCCACTTGCACGCTGACAAAGCCATTGGCCGCTCCCAGGGTCGGCGGACGTTGCTGTTGGGCCAGAGCCCAAACGGCCAATCCCGCAGCCTTGCGGTCGAACCAGGGCTTTTGGGTCACCAGGTAGTCACAGCCTCCGTCCGCAGCGGCGCGTTGGGTCGCGGTGGATTGAAGGGCCAGCACGCACCAAGCGGTGACCTCGTCGGTCGAGCCGAACCAAGCGGCGCTCGTGCTCGGCTCCCAATGCATGGGTTTGGATACCGTCGGAGCTTCTGCCCGCGCAACCAACAAGGCAAGGACTTCCTCTGCCATGGGTTTGCGATCGGCAAGGCTGAGCGCCAATGCCAAGTGAGCTTGACCGGCCGGGCTGAGTGAACTCGCATTGCGGTGCAGTCGGTTGAGGGCGGCAAAATCCACCGAACCCATGCGGGCCAGGGCGTGTTGCAGGAAAGCCTTGAGGTCATCCTGTTGCACCTCTGCGGCCTGGGATTCCGCCATCAACGCGTCGGCCATCTCTTGCCAGACCCCATCGCGCACCAGGAATCCCTGGCGACGCGCTTCGGCCATGGCCAAGGCCACATGCGCGGTGGTGAAGGCGTCCCGCTTGCCATTCGCGCCTTCCCATGCCCAACCACCCTGCGATTGTTGGCCCGACAGCGAGCCAATCAAACCTTGGATGCGCACCCGCAGCTCGGCATAGCGCGGGTCCGGTGCGCCACGGGTGATCACTTTTGCTATGGCCAGGGCCCCCAAGAGGTTGGAGGCCTGTTCGGCGGGCCCCTCCACCCAGCGGCACCGGGTGGGCCAGTTGGTTTCGCCGAGGGCCATGGCCATCAAGTCCGATTCCAGATGGGCACCCAAAGAAATCTCCAGGATGCGCCGCTTCCCAGCCAGTTCCAAGTTGATGAGCCGCGCATCGGTCAACACGCCGCTGGCGGTGTCAAAGACCTCCATACCCGACTCCAGAACGGGGATCTTTTCGGTCTTGGCCGCTTCCAGGGTTTGTCCACTGGATTCCATGCGCACGTAGGCTGTCACCTGGAGCGGGAACTCCGCCGAGACCGCTGGGATGGCTTCGAAGAGATGTTCCACTAGGGGGTTCGAGCCCAACGGTACATCCGCTCTGAAGAGCGAAGGAGCTCCTGCAGCCCCCACTTGAAGCTCCACTTGGGCGATGCCGGAAAGGTTGGAGCCGTTGTGAATCCGAACGGCGAAACGGGGCTGGTCGCCTTCTAGCAAGGCTTCCGGGCCCAGCAGCTCGACGAAGAAGCGTTGCTTCGTCGTACGCTCGGCGGTGGCGCTGCCAAAATGATTCCCCACGCCCACGCCATGGGCCGTGAGGCGCCAACGGGTGGCACGATCAGGCCAACTCACAGCCACATGGGCGATGCCTTCGTCGTCGGTCAAGACCGAGCCCGTCCAGAGCGCGGTCGGATCTTCGGGAGGTCCCGAGCGTGCGACTTCATTGGCCTTGCCACCCTGGGCGCGCAAACCGCGACGGCCACCAAACCGACCACCGGCTCCACCTCCGCCGCCTACTCCGAAGCCTTGCGCGGCATGGTCCATTTCTTCTAGGTCTGCAAACTGTTCTTCCACCGGCCGCAATTGGAGGCCTAGCTCCAACGACTGACTGGGTCTGGCCAGCGCTTCAGAGACTTCCAACTTGGCCCGTGCCCATTCCACCTCGCGGAGAACCCGCTCAGCGTCCTCCAAGATGGCCGAAGCGATGGCGGTGGTCTGGCCTGAGTAGGCAAACGTGCAGGTCGAGCCGGTGGCCAGGGCCTCCAGATTGCGCCGTGGCAGAACAAAGTGCGTTTGTAGTCCCGGAGTCCGGTCGGGATAGAGGTCGTACAGCGCCGCCTCCACGATCGAGAGCGAGAACTCGGTCCGTACTGGATTTCCCCTCAGGTCGGTCGCCCTCAGGGTGACTTCGCCCGCCTGGCCTGCTTCGACATCCTCGGACGACCCCAGGAACTCGACCTGGATGGTATGCAAGACGCTGAATTCCGTACTGGCCTCGTGCAGCTGGGTCCCATCCATGTAGGCCAAAGCCACGCGCACATTCGGAGCGCATGTTTCCCCCAGGGTCACCGGAACGCGTGTCACGCCCTTGGCTAGGTCGACCATGCGGTACTCCAGCACCGAGTTCGCTTCCAACGTCAAGAGCGCCTTGCCCGCCCGGGCGCGGTTGGCGACCACGATTTCCACGGACTCGTCAGGAACGACCTCGGAGCGGTCGGTCAGCATGCGCAACAACACCTCGTCTTCCGCTCCCGAGATGGTCAGCGTGGTCTGGGCCTCGATGCGTTGCCCGTACTGGTCCACTCCGTGGGTTCTCAGGACCACCGTGCCTCCCCGGTCGATGGCGATCGGGAAGTTGGCCTTGCCCTGCCCATCGGTTTGGAATGTGCGCTCGAACAGACGTTCTTCCGACCACACACCCGCTTTGGAGCGCAAACGCAAGTACGCTTCGAGTTGCATAGGCACCGACAAACCCTTGCCATCCGGTGCCAGCGTGGTCACATGAATCGGGAAGCTCGAACCGGCCAACTCCACCGGCCGATCGACACCGATTTGTGCCGTAAAGCCCTGGGTCGCGACGAACACCAGGATCGAATCACTCACGCCTTCTTCCAACAGGGCCGCTCCCAGGCGTAGCGCCGTGTCGTTGTTGAAGGCTTCCGTAGGCACCTCAATCGAGGCGCGACCTTGGGCATCGGTGCGCACCTCTTCCACCGTACCGCCGGGTAGATCCCAGCGGAGCGGCGTATCCGCCAAGGGGGCCCCATAGGTAGTTTGGGCGACGGCCAGAACACGGATGGGCATGCCCCGCATAACGACCGTCTGGTCAGCCTCCAAACGGACTTCCGCCCGAGGGACGCGGAAGGGTTCCACGGTCACCTCACTGGCCACGAGGCCGCCCGAGGGCGATTCGAGTTGGAGGGTCCAAGGTCCAGACAGGGCGGACCCAGGAATCTCGAAGCTGCCAGTTCCTGTACCGAATTCACCCAGGGTCGCTTCGGTTTCAAAGTGCATGTTGCCGCGCACGTCCAGAAGGCGAACCCAGATTTTCGGATCCCTTGGGATGATCGGCGAACCCTGGAGACTCTCGCGCACGATGGCGCGCCAATGCAAGGTGTCCCCAGGACGATAGGCCGGTCGATCGGAGTAGACCAAGCTTTGCGTGGGCACAGGAATCGATGCCGTCAAGCGACCCAAGGCCAAATCCGTAGCGGCCACATGACCGTCGCGCACTGCCAAAACATGGACCGCACCGGATAGCAGCCGGCCTTCCGTCGGCATCCAACGCGCGACACCACTGGCGTCGGTGGTGACCTCGTGAATCGCAGGCGCACCTTCTTCCATGCTGGAAACCAAAAGTCGAACACCGGAAGCCGGCTGGGAAGTGGTCATGTCCTGCGCGTACACAAACACGTCTTCCGCACCAATCTTGGTGACCAAGTCGATGTCCGATGCCAACACCAAGGTGGTCGCACGCAGGGTTGGAGAAGAAACGGCCACGGCCCAGACACCAGGGCCTTCCAGATTGAGCGGCAGGGGGAAGCGCAGCGGGGCGTACTCCCGAAACTGTGGCACGTCGAAGGTGAACTCGGAGTCGGCCGAGATCAGATCCAAATCCAACGCCTCGATGTTCTGATAGCTGTGGTGCTTGCGGAAGTAGGACTCCAGATCCAAGCGGTAGATCTGCACTTTCAATTGCTTGGCATTGCGCGTTTCCACTGCAAGCGCTGGATTTTCTCCGCTGCGGAAGGTGCGTTCGGTTTCGATCGAAAGCTCCTCGCGGACGAGGTTTGCAAGCCGATTCTGCGCTTGGGAGGCGAAGTTCTCCTGGGTGACACGGCGATAGAAGCGCACCGCTTGTTCCATGTCGCTCAGGTCCTCTTCGAGCGTGACCCCTGCTTCGAACAGCGCTTCTCCGGCCATCGCAGAGTTCGGATCGGAGGCTGCCAGTTGTTCCCAGTGGGCCACCGCTTCGCGCAAGAGCGCTGCATCGACAGGTTCGTCTGCGAGGGCCTCGTCTCGGAAGGAGCGGGCCAAGTCGAACTGGACCCGGCGCAGGCGGGAATCGAGGGGATGGGCCAGCACAAACGCTTCCATGGCCCGGCGACCCTCCTCCCAACGCTCCTCGCCCAGCAGCCGATAGGCCCAGTCGTGCTCCGAATCGACGATTTTGGTTTGGCTCGCGGTCCACTGTTCCCCGTCGGGGAAGCGGCGCACGTACTCGCGCCAAGTGGTGATGGCCTCCTGCAGTCGCCCCGCGGCGGACTCGGTGCTGCCTTTCGAGAACCAAGCCAAGCGGCGTGCGGCTTCCCAAGCGGCCAGCACCTTCGGGTCGCTAGCGGAGGCCGGAGCCGAACTCGTCGCCAACGTGTTCCAGGCGGCAACCGCTTCATCGGTCCGCCCCTGGGCAGAAAGTTGGTTGGCAATCGACAGCATCACCTCGTAGTTGCGCGGGTGGGCGGGGTATTCGTCCAAGCAAGTTTTCCAAGCACCGAGGGCCAAGGCGGGCCGACCCATGGCCAACCAGGTGTCGCCCAGGAGGCGTTGGGCCGCAGCACGGGCGTCGAGCAAGGCTTGGGCGGCTGCGGGCTGTTTGGATGCATCGACGGCAACCCCCTGATTGGTGCGTAGGAAGTCGGCCATGGCCCGTTGGGCTTGAGGGTATTGCGCGGAAGCCACCAACTCTTCTCCCCAACGACGGCCGGCGACCCAATGATCTGCATCGCTCTTCATGGACTCCATGGCGTAGGCTTTCGAAAACGAAATCGCTGCCGCAGCGGAGTCGCGGATTGCGGCCTGGCTCTCGCCGAGTTGCAAGTACGACTGGAACTTGAGCGCCTCGCTGCAATCCATCTGCAAGACCAATCCGTACAAGACGATCGCTTCCTGGTACTTGGGTTGGCGTGTGGCCGGTTGATCAGGAGCGTTCGGACGGATCAAGAAGTCCGCCAGTTTGACGTAGATCTGAGCCAGCTCCGTTTGGCGTTCGACAGAGCGACGTTCGATCAAGGCCGCACGATAGACGGCCTCGGCCTGCGCGAACTGTTGCTGCATCCGCTGGGCTTCCGCCATGCGGAACGAGGCCTTCGCTTTCCACGGACTTTGCGGAAAGGTCTGGGCGAAATCCTTCAACGCGCTGGCTGCTTCCGCCCACCGCTCCGCATCGGCCAAGGCCACCGCGCGATAATAGGTGAATTGGTCCTGCCGATCGGGTGTCACTTTGGCGGCCTCACTGAGGAGCTGCAAGACCTCATCGGTGGCACCCTTCAGGAGGGCGATGCGCACCGCTTCGCTCGGGGGCCCGCCGGTTCGAGGAGGGGGAACCGAGTCTTGAACCGCCGAAATCGCGAGCAACGTCCCCACGAACAAAAGTCCGAGCGGGGGGGCTAGCAACCAGGGAGAAAGGGGCAAGCGGGTTTTGGATACGGTCATGGGAGCAAGGGGCTGCAGACGAAAGATGGGGCCATTGGACCCAATGCGAAAGAATGGGGCCATTGGGCCAAACGGAGCGCTCAGGCTTTGGTTTTGTTGGAATCCCAGAAACCCGAGCAAGGGGCACCCGCGAAGTCCTCTCGGGGCCGGGATGGCCTTGCACGAGTTGGCGCAGGGTCGGGGCCGGTGGATTTCCATCGGCCCCGGCTGTTCCTATTCGATACGGATCAAGCCGGTTCGATACGGATCAAGCCGGCAGTAGTCCCGGTGGGGCCATCGCGAAGGGTTCAGCGAGTACACCTACTGTACGGAATTCGGGATGGTCTAGGCCGAGCTTCCCGCAGGGGGTTGGGCAGCTAGAATGCCCCCATGCGATTTACGATGCCCCAGCCTCTCGCGCTTACGTGGCTTGTTCCGATTCTGCTGACCCTAACAGGCGGACCCTTGGCAGCCGCCCAGGAGCCCGACGAGCCGCCGCCGCCCGAGCCGCCCCAGGACCTGACCGCCCCCCCCTCTGGGTACCTCAACGCCGACTCGCTGCGCGACGAGCTGTTGAAGCTTGAGAAGTCCTATGGACGGTTGGAATTGAGCCGGTTGAGGGTCACGCTGGACGAAACGCCCATTTATCTCGCGACGTTTCGGTCTCCTCAGTTTGCCGCCACCCGACCCGAAGCCTTGATCATTGCCAACCTCGAGGGCGATCGTCCGGTCGCGACCGAGGTGGCCATGGCCATCATCCGCGATTTGGCGACGTCGGGTTCTCCGTGGGACAAGGTGGGCACGCTGCACGTGATTCCGGTGGCCAACCCCGATGCCTACGCGCGCGTCATGGCCGGGCAACTCCCTACCCGTGGTGCGCCTGTCGACGAGGATCGCGACGGTCGCCTGGACGAAAACGGACCCAGCGATGTGGACGGAGATGGCAAGATCCTTTGGCTGCGCGCGCCCACCCAAGCCGGTCATTGGTACGCCAACCCGAAAGACCCAAGGGCTTCCGAGCCCGTCGAAGGGGCCAGCCCCAAGCCGGGCGCGTTCCAACTGCGTCGCGAAGGTTGGGACGAGGACGGGGACCGGCGCTACGTCGAAGATCCGCCGGGCGGCATCCAGGTCGACGCCAACTTCCCGCACCTGTGGCCGCAATACGAGCCCAAGGCTGGACCCTATCCCCTCAGCGAACCCGAGTCGTTGATCTTGGCCCAGTTCCTTTTGAGCCGCAAGAAACTGGCCTGGGTGCTCGTGCTGGATGACGAGGACAATTTGGCCAGTCCGCCCAAGGGCGTGGACAAAGTGGACCAGTATTCTCGCGACCCCTTGCAGGAAGACGCGCTGTTCCTGAAGGCGTGGGGCGAGCGCCTGTATCCGAAGAAAGCCAAAGACGACTCCGACGAACCCGACCCGCGTTGGACCAAGCCGGAAAGTGGGCCCCAAGGCGCCGGCAACCTGGCGGATTGGGCCTATTTCCAACTGGGCTTATTCACCATGGAGAGCGCCATTTGGACGATGCCCGCCGAAGGGGGCGATGCGGACGCGACCACCGAAACCAAGCGCTTGGCCTGGTCCGACGAGCACTACAAGCGCGGGGCATTCACGCCCTGGAAGGATTTCGAACACCCCGAAATGGGTAAGGTGCAGATTGGTGGCTGGTCGCCCCTAGTGCTGAACAATCCGCCGGCCGAATGGCTGACCGATTTGGGCGTTCGCTACATGAAGTTTGTCGACGGCTTGGCGGCCGACTTCGCCCGCCTCGAATGGACGGAAGTCCACGTGCAACCCTTGGATGGGGAGGGCGTGCTCGAGATTCGCGCCAAACTCGCAAATGTTGGCTTCCTGCCGACAACCTCGGCCATGGAAGCCAAAACTCGGTCCAAACTACCCATCATGGTGGAACTTAGGTTGCCAGAAGGTTCGCGCGTGCTGGTCGGCAACGCACGCTCGCAAATCCAGCGCCTTGAAGGCGGAGGCGGTGCGGAAGACTTGCGCTGGATCGTCCAAGTACCCAAGGGGAGCGCAGCCCCCGTTCTCTACGCCCAATGCAACACGGCCGGCGAAGCCACCTACACCCTGGAGTGATTCCGATGAAAACAATGATTTGGCAAGCGTGGGCCCTTGGGTTGGGTTTTGTGGTCATGGCATCCGGGGCTACGGCCCAGGTTTCCGGCGGGCAATGGCAACCGAAGGTAGAGATTCCCTGGAATCGTTACTACCGCTACGACGAGCTCTTGCAGCACATGCAGAGCCTGAAGCAGGCTTACCCCGATTTCGTGGAGCTCGAGGACATCGGAAAATCGACCCAAGGCCAGCCGATGCGCGTGCTGATCTTGACCGACCAACGCACAGGGAACCACGCAAGCAAACCCGGCATGTGGGTGGACGGCAACGTCCACGGCAATGAAGTCCAGGGCGGAGAGGCGACGATTTATCTAGCTTGGTGGCTCCTGGAGCATGCCGAGACCAACCCGCGAGCCAAGGCCTTGCTGGAGAGCAGGACGTTCTACTTGCTGCCCTCGGTCAACCCCGACGGGCGCAACCATTGGTTCGATGCGGCCAACACGCCGCACAGTTCGAGGACGGGCGTGCAACCCACGGACAACGACCAAGACGGTCAGTTCGATGAGGACCCCATGGACGACTTGGACGGGGATGGCGAGATCCTCACCATGCGCAAGAAGGTGCCGCTCGGGATGGGAACCCACCGCTTGGATCGCGACGATCCGCGCATCCTGGTGCCCGTGGAAGGGGACCAAAAAGGCGATTACATCGTCCTGGGGCAAGAAGGAATCGACAACGATGGCGATGGTCGTATCAACGAGGACGACCTCGGCGGATACGACATGAACCGCAACTGGCCGAGTGATTGGCAACCCAATCACATCCAGTACGGTGCTGGGGATTATCCCCTGTGCTACCCCGAGACCGCTTGCATCGCGCGCTTCCTGTATGCGCACCCCAACGTGGCGGCCGTCCAGAGCTTCCACAATTCGGGCGGCATGATCCTGCGAGGCCCGGGCGAGGAGTCGATCCGCTACCCCCGCGAAGACATCCAGGTCTACGACAAGCTGGGTCAGGAGGGCGAGTTGATCCTGCCCTTCTATCGCTACATGATCATCTACAAGGACCTCTACAACGTCCATGGCGGCTTCGTGACCTGGACCTACGAGAGCTTGGGGATCTATTCGTTCACCAACGAGTTGTGGGCTTCTCCCCAGTACTGGGGTAAGGATCGCGAGCAAACTGGGAACTGGTTCGCCACGCGGACTTCCCAGCAGCTCGAATTCAATGATTCGGTTCTGCTAGGGGACGTGTTTGTCGACTGGCACCCGTTCCAACACCCGACCTATGGCGATATCGAAATCGGTGGTTTCAAGCGCCAACATGGCCGTGTGGCACCCTCGTTCATGATCGAGGAAATGCTGCACCGCAACGCATTGTTCTGCGCGCGGCACGCCGAAGAGATTGCTGAGGTCACGGTCGAAGCTCCCCAGGTGGAGGACCTGGGTGGCGGGCTGGCGCGGATCTTGGTGGACCTGTCCAACTCGAAGCTGATGAACAGCCGTTCTGCGATGGCCGCCGACCACCACATCGGCGTCCCGGATTTTGTGTCGCTCCAGGGCGAAGGGATCCAAGTCTTGGCGAGCGGGTTGGTTGCAGACCGTTACCACCCCGAGCGCATGCAAGCCAATGTGCTCGAGCCTGGACGCGTGGCTTTGGAAGCGGGGGTACCGGGTCATGGCCGCGTGACCGTCGGCTGGTTGGTACGCGGATCGGGCGATTTCGTTGTCCGCTATACCGCCGAAAAAGCCGCCAATCGCGAAATCGCAGGCAAACTCGGGCAGCAATGACCCACGTGGTGGGGAGCGAGCGCCAAGTTGGCCTCGCTCCCTACTGGACGGGACGACCGGTTCCTTGGCGCAGGGTGTGAACGGCGTCGGCGTCCAGGTCCGCGAATGCTTCCTTCGATCCGTCGACCCAGGTGACTTGGACCGACTGGATGCGGGTCTCTGCTCCCAGGCCGAAGTGCACGGCGGGCGCGTTGGCTGCGCAGTAGCTTTCACCGGTGCGGACCATGCGGTGGAGCACCCGTGATCCCGATTGCGCTCGTAGTTCCGCGCCGATCGCGTCCGATCCGTGGGCATCTTTGACTAGGATTTGGATCCAATGCCCCTTCTTGGGCGCTACGTTGCGCAAGAGGTGCACGCGCTCGTCTTTGTTGTGGATCAAAAGGTCCAAGTCCCCATCCCCATCCACATCGCCCACAGCGAGGGCGCGCGACGTCGCGATCAATGGTTTGGCCACGCCGCCCAAGGGCTGCACCTCTTCGAAGCGCATGTCGGGCAAGCCACGCATCAGTTGGTTGTCCTCCGCGAAGGGGTCGGGCCCCAGGCTCTCGATGGGATGGGTCACGTGCCCGTTGGCCTCATACAGGTCGTACAAGCCATCGTGGTCGAAGTCGCTCAAGGTCACCCCAAAACGCGTTCGCTTGCGCGAAGAATGGGCTAGGCCGGCCCGCGGGGTTCGATCGACAAAGCGCCCGCGATCGTTGCGATACAGCGAGTCGTCTTCACCCTTCAAATTGACCACCAAAAGGTCTTCGTCGCCATCGAAGTCGAGGTCGGCGCTGGCCACGCCCATGCCAGCCTTGGCTTGGCCCTGATCATCCACGGCGCAGCCCTGGATCAAGCCCTTTTCCACGAAGCGCCCGTCTTCCGCCAAGTCCCACAATCGGTTGGGCGTGCCGTCGTTGGCGACAAAGATCTCCGGGGAGCCATCGCTGTCAAAGTCGGAGCACAGGACACCGAGGCCATTGCCCAACGCGTTGCGCAGCCCGATTTCGTACGAAATGTCTTCGAAGGTCCCGTCCCCCTGGTTGCGGTACAGGGTGTCGGGTGTGGGGGCGGCGTAACTCTTCGGGCTGCAGTAGGTGGCGCCCCGCGGCGGATCCTGGCAGGGCAGTTCGGAGTCCTCATCCCAGAAGATGTAGTTGGTCACAAACAGATCCAGGTCGCCATCCCGATCGTAATCCACAAAGACGGCGCTCGCGCTCCACACATTGCCAGCAACTCCGGCGACCTGCGTGACATCGGTGAACTTGCCACCGCCGTCATTGCGCAGCAGCACGTTGCCGCGCAGGTTGGATACGTACAAGTCCAAATCCCCGTCCGCATCGTAATCGCCGGTGGCAACGCCCATGCCGTAGCCATGGTCGTCCGCCCCGCTCCCCGCCGTGACGTTGACAAAGGTTCCATCGCCTTGATTTGCGTAGAGCTGGTTGCCGGGCCCGAGTTCGGTGCCCGGTTTGGCGCTCCAATTGCCGCCCTGGACCAAGTAGGCGTCTAGATCCCCATCGCCATCCATGTCGAAGAGGGCCGCCCCGGTGGTCATGATTTCGGGGAAGACAAACGCGCTCGTGTGCCCCGAACGGTGGACAAAGTCCAATCCGGATTCGATCCCGCATTCTTCGAACCAGGCGGGTTGGGAGGCCGCAGGGCTCGCTTCGGTACCAGGAGAGGTCGTGGGCTGCTTGGCACAAGCGGTCAAAAGGCCCGTCGCCATCAGCAGGTTCGCTACAGGTCTCATGATCAGCGTTCTTACTTGGGTTCTGCGGGTGTGGATGTGACGCCGACTTTTTGCATCAAAGCGCTCAATTTGGCGGTTTGGCCGGTGGCCTTGTACGCCTGCGCGAGAATCTGGTAGTAGCCCAGCGGCGTAACGGCGTCGGGGAGTTCCAGGGCTTCTTCAATCACCTGAATGGCTTCTGCATAGCGCTGTTGGCGCAAATAGAGCGATGCCAGCAACGAGCGAGACCGTTCATCGCTCGGGGACAACCGTAGAGCACCTTGGGCCACGCTGATGGCTTGCTCCGAGAGCCCTTGTTTGGCGAGCAGCGTGGATTGGAAGAGGTAACCATCCGGGCGTTCCGGATGTTCTTGGATCGCCTTTTGCGAAGAAGCCCAAGCACCTTCCGGGTCTCCAGACTGCTCGAGCAAGTGCCCGCGCAGGACTTCCAATTCGAGGTGCGTTGGAAAGCGCTCCAACGCCTTCTTGGTGACCTCCATCGCCTCTGCCGGCCGTTGCGCCTTGAGCAGGGTTTTGGCGAGTCGCAAGGGAAGCCGGGCTTCCCCGGGTCGATCGGCCAAAATCTCGCGGTAGATGGCGATGGCCTCGTCGAACTGATTTTGGTCTTCCAACTGCATGCCCCGTTGGAAGAGATCAGACTCTTGCGAGCGGATCGATTTCGAAGATTGGGTCCAAGGGTCGATCAAGGTGGGCTTGCTGCCCTGGCCCTCCGCCAGCAGCGGCTTGGCTTCTTCGTCGCGGCCGAGTCGGGCCAGGGTGATGCCCTCCAGCAGTTTCCAGTACGGGTCCTGGGAATCGAGCTCACGGGCCTTTCGGATGGATTGGAGTGCCTGGGCCACCTCGTCGGTCTGCAAGGCAACGCGTGCTTGGCCGGCCCAGCCCCCCGCGCGCTGGGGGTCGAGCGTGCAAGCCTGTTCGAAGTACGAACTGGCCTGCTCGAGGTTCCCCAGTTGCAGCTCCCAGGTCCCGAGCCGCTCGTAGGTGGTGTAGTAGCTAGGGTCCAAGCGGAGGCTAGCCCGGCCCCATTCGATGGCTGCTTCTAGGTTGCCTGCGCGGGCTGCTACCACGGCGGCCCGGTACGGCCAGCGGGGTGACTTGGAGTCGAGTGCCGCAGCCTGCTCAAAGCATACAAGCGCCACTTCGGGCAAGCCGTTGGACTCGTAGCGGGTGCCAAGCTGGCCCCACAAACCCGGGTTGCGCAGATCCGCTTTCAGGGCCTGGGTGGCCTGCTCCAAATCGGTCCGGATGGATGGCTGCAACCTGCCTAGGGTGGCAATGTCCGGGGGAGCCACCGTGGGGACTTCCTGGTGGCAGCCTACGACCAGCGGGATGGCAAGCAGCACGCAACCCAACCAGGGTGCAAGGGGGAGTCGCGAGGGGCGGTGCAAGGTGTTTGGCATTGTGCCACAAGGGTTCGAGGAGTGGCCTTTGGGCCTCGTGTTGAATCCTAACCTGTCGAAACCTAACCTCTTGTGAGGTAATAGGATAAGGGTCATGGGCGATTTTCGCCTGCCCCGGGGGGGTGAACAATATTTGTTGCAACATATATTGGATCCATGCCCAACAAGGAAGCCCAACTCGCCCGGGATACGTTCCTCGACATCTTGCGGGCCCACGATCGGCTGCAAGCTGCGTTTGTGGAGCTGTTTCGCAGCCACGGACTGACTTCCTCGCAGTTCAACGTGCTGCGCATCCTGCGGGGTGCACCGGGCCACGAGGGATCTTGCCAGTACATCGGCCAGCGGTTGGTCTCAGCCGTTCCCGATGTCACCCGGCTCGTCGACCGCATGGTGGTTGCGAAGTTGGTGCTCCGCGAACGCAGCGATCAGGACCGTCGGGTGGTGCGGATCCGCTTGACCCCCAAGGGTTTGGAGCTCTGCAATCGCCTCGACGAGCCAGTCGACCAACTCCACCGCCAGCAGTTCGCTGCGCTGACCCAAACCGAACTCGAAGGGCTGCACCACGGCCTACAAACCCTGCTTCAATCCCAAGACCCTGCGGGGAAACCCATTTCCAAGCCATGAAAACCACCCCGAACCTCCAAATCCTTCGCTCGGCGGATCGCGGCCATGCCGACCATGGTTGGCTCGATGCGCACCATACGTTTTCTTTCGCCGGATACTTCGACCCCGAACGCATGGGGTTCGGTTCGCTGCGCGTTCTCAACCAGGATCGCGTGGCGGCGGGCGAAGGATTTGGCACCCACGGCCACCGGGACATGGAAATCGTGACCTATGTCCTAGACGGAACCCTCGAGCACAAGGATTCGATGGGCAACGGTTCGCAAATGCGACCGGGCGAAGTGCAGTTCATGTCGGCCGGTCGCGGAGTGACTCATAGCGAATTCAACCCGTCCAAAACCGAGCCTTTGCACCTTTTGCAAATGTGGGTATTGCCGCGTGAATCGGGCTTTCCGCCACGTTACGAGCAAAAGACTTTCGAAGAGTCCGAACGCCGCGGGCGCAACCGCTTGGTGGTCTCCCCCGATGGAAGCGAAGGGTCGCTGACCATCGGCGCAGACGCGCGCATGTATGCGGGGCTGGCCGATGGCGACGAAGTCGTCACCTACGAGCTTCCCAAGGACCGCATGGCCTGGCTGCACTTGGCCAAAGGCGAAGTCACGGTGGCAGGCGAGCGCCTGCTCGCCGGCGATGGTGCCGCAATCACCGCACCCGGACCGGTCGAGTTCCGGGACGGAGTGCGCGCGGAGTGGGTGCTGTGGGAACTACCCCTAGAGTAGGACGCGCAGTTTCTTACCCAGCTCGAAGCTCTGCGGGCTGACCACCGTGGAGTAGGCTAAGATTTCGACTCCCCGCTGCACGACATCGTCCAGGGCTGCGCCGTAGTCCGGGTCGATGTCGCGCGCGGGCGAAAAGGACACCGCGTCGGACCGGGAAACGATGTACAGCATCACCGCCCGGTGACCCGATGCGACCATATCAGCCAGCTCCAAGAGGTGTTTGAGCCCGCGGGTGGTGACTGCGTCGGGAAACAGACCTCGATTGCCGTCCACTAGGGTGGTGTTTTTGACCTCCACGTAGCATTGGCCCTTGCCTGGGTCCTCGAGCAACAGGTCGATGCGGCTGTTTTTCCCGTACTTCACCTGGGTTCGCACCGATGCGTAGCCGCGCAAATCGGCGATTTTGCCGGCCTGGACTGCCTCCAGGGCCAAGGCTTCCGGCAACCCGGTGTCGACGTTGACCCACGTGCCCCCAACCTCGATGGTCTGGAGCGTGAGAGGCAGCTTGCGCTCCGGATTTTGACTGTCCCGTAAAACCACCCGTGAGCCAGCCTCCAAACACCCCTTCAGCGAACCCGTGTTGGGGCAGTGGGCCGTGACCACGTTCCCCGAATCCAGCTCCACGTCAGCTAGGAAGCGCTTGTAGCGTTTGATCAGGGTCCCCTGCAGGGTCGGCAGCTCGATTTGCATCCGGCTAGGGTACGAATTAGGGCGGTTGCCTGCATCGCCCCCTGATGGAGAGAGTTGCACTGCCTTGCAAAATTCTTCCCCATCCGGTTTCCCCAGCCTACCGGCTGTCCTAGACTGCTCGCGCTATGGCATCCCTATCCGACCTATTGGAACAAGAAAAGGAGCTCCGCAGCCGGCTTGGCCAGCTGAAGGAGAGTCTTTGACTACGTCCAACGGTCCCAACGAGTCAAAGAAATCGAAGAGCTCCAGAATTCCTCGGACTTCTGGAACGATGCCGAAAAGAGCCAAGCGCTCATCCAAGAGCTAAAGGGCCTGCGCCTGACGGTCGACCCCATTGGCAAGGTCGAAAACGCCTTCGAGGAACTCGAAATCCTCTCCGAAATGGCCGCTGAGCTAGGCGAAGACGAAGTCCAAGCCGAAGCCAACAGCTTGCACGAAAACGTCCTGCAGTGGATCGAAGGCTTGGAGTTCCAGGTGATGCTGGGCGGTCCCAACGATCGCTCCTCGGCGTACCTCCAAATCAGCGCGGGTGCAGGCGGAGTCGATGCCTGCGATTGGGCCGCCATGTTGCTGCGCATGTACGCGCGCTGGGCCGAGCGCAAGGGGTATGAGGCCGAAGAAGTCGAATACCAGGAGGAAACCGAAGGCGGTATCCGCGGCGCCACGCTCCACATCCAAGGGGACTTCGCTTTCGGTTACCTGAAAGCGGAATCTGGCGTGCACCGCCTGGTCCGCATCAGCCCGTTTGACGCCCAATCTCGCCGCCAAACTTCGTTTGCCTCGGTGGACGTGACCCCGGAGTTGCCCGACGATCTCGACATGGAGATCAACGATTCCGATATACGGGTGGACACCATGCGCGCGGGGGGCGCCGGCGGGCAGCACGTCAACAAGACCGAATCCGCCGTGCGCATGACGCACATCCCGACCGGAATCGTCGTGCGTTGCCAGAACGAACGCAGCCAGCACAAGAACCGCGCCACGGCGCTCAAATTGCTCAAGGCCAAGCTGATCCAAATGGAAGAGGCCAAGCGCGACAAAGAGATGTCCAAACTGTACGGGGAAAAGGGCGAGATTGCCTGGGGCAGCCAAATCCGCTCGTACGTGTTGCATCCCTACCAATTGGTCAAGGACCACCGCACGAACTTCGAAGTGGGCAACGTGAACGCGGTGCTGGACGGGGATTTGGATGGTTTCATCGAAGCCTACCTCAAGAGCCGCAAGGCCTAGCGGAAGTCCGCTCGGTCCGAAAAACCGTTCCTAGCGCCCCCAAGGGGGCCCGTCCGTGGTCTATTGCAGGCACCCAACCCTTCGATTTATCTGGATCTAATGAGCACCAAGAAACCCCACCCCCATTTCGACGATCACGGCACCCTGGACTGGTTCCAGACCCTGGAGGGCGCGGTCGATGAAGCCAAGCGTACCGGCCGCCTGATCTTCATGGAGTTTGGTCGCAAGGCCTGCAGCCAATGCCGCAGTTTGGTGGAAGCGATCGTGCCACGTCCCGACGTAGCCGAGCTGTTGCAGAACCACTTTGTGGCGCTGGCGGCCGACGCGGATGGGGAGGACGACGCGATCCTGCGGCTTGCCAGTCAACTACCCGACGCGATGATGCTGCCGTTCGTGATCTTTGCCGACGCGGAAGGGCAGTTTCTGGAAGGGTATTCGGGATCGGCCTCGGCGCCGTACTTGCTCAAGACCTTGAATCGGTTGATCGCCACCCGAACTTGATCCATGCGCTCGCGCATCGTGCTCCTGGTGCTCGGCTTCGCAGCTGCCTGCTCCCCTGCCACTTCGGTCCAAGCCTTTCAAGAACCGGTCGTGCGCTTGCCCCTCCCCAGCCCCCAAGAAATCGCGCAGCTGCCCGCCGACGGCGGTCCCGAATACAACCGCCTGGTCTTCGAGTCCAGCCCCTACCTGCTGCAGCATGCACGCAATCCAGTGGATTGGTATCCCTGGGGTGAGGCCGCATTCGCGGCCGCCAAAGCGCTCGACAGGCCCATCTTCTTGTCGATTGGGTACTCCACGTGCCACTGGTGCCACGTGATGGAACACGAGAGCTTCGAGGACTCGGAGGTAGCGGCGCTCATGAACGCCGCCTTTGTTTGCATCAAAGTCGATCGCGAAGAGCGACCCGATGTGGACAACGTTTACATGAGTTTCGCTCAGGCATTTGGTGGGGGGGGCTGGCCGATGACAGTCCTCATGACTCCGGAGAAGGTGCCGTTCTTTGCCGGCACCTACATCCCCAAGCATGCCCGCGGTGGCCGGACCGGGATGCTGGATTTGATCCCCAAAGTGCAGACCATGTGGAACACGCGCCGGGCGGACTTGCTTCAGGATTCGGAGCGGCTGCTGGCCTTTGTGCGCGGTCAAACGGCGACAAAAGGCGCCGGAACCCTCGACGCAGGCGCTTTCCGCAAGGCTCGACTGGCGCTTGGGTCGGTCTTCGATGCGGAAGGCGGCGGGTTTGGCGGACCCCCGAAGTTTCCCGTACCGCACAACTTGCGGTTCCTGTTGCGCGAGCACGCGCTGCGCGGCGATGCCAAATCGCTCGCGATGGTCGAGAAAACCCTCGAAGCCATGCGTTTGGGGGGCATCTGGGATCAGGTTGGATTTGGGTTCCACCGCTACTCTACCGATGACAAGTGGTTGGTGCCGCACTTCGAAAAGATGCTTTACGACCAGGCCCTGCAGATGATGGCCTACACCGAGGCATGGCAGGTTTCGGCCCGGCCCCTGTGGAGCGCGACGATCGAGGGCATCGCGACCTATGTCCTGCGGGATATGACCGCCCCCGAGGGTGGTTTCTACAGCGCGGAAGATGCCGATAGCGAAGGGGTGGAGGGACGGTTCTACGTGTGGAGCCTGGAGCAGCTCGAAGCGGTTCTCGGGGAAACCGACGCGAAGTTCTACGCAGACGTGTACGGGTGCTCCGAGAGGGGGAACTTTCAGGATGAGGCCACCGGGCGTCGGACAGGTCTCAACATCCCGCACCTCCGTTTGCCCTTGGAGCAACTCGCCGCTGGTTCTGGAGATCCTCTCGGGTTCATGGCCCGGGTGGAAGCCCTTCGCAAGCAGCTCTTCACCGCTCGCGAAGCGCGTGTGCATCCCTTCAAAGACGACAAGATCCTGACCGACTGGAACGGTTTGATGATCGCTGCTTTGGCCAAAGCGGGAAGTGCCTTGGAGCGCGAAGATTGGATCCTGGCCGCTCGCCGCGCAGCAGGCTTTGCTGTTGCGAAACTACGGGACCCGAAAACAGGCCGTTTGTTCAAGCGCAGCCGCGCAGGCCAGGCGGGTTTGCCCGGCTTGCTGGAGGACTATGCCTTCTTGACCTGGGGCTTGATCGAGTTGCATCAGGCAACCCAAGATCCAACCTACTTGCGGACCGCACTGGAGCTCACCGACTTGGGGCTCGAATTTTTCTGGGACCAAGAAGCTGGTGGGTTTTGGCACAGCCCGAGCGACGGCGAAGCCTTGTTGCTCCAAAGCAAAGAGGCCTACGACGGGGCCATTCCCTCGGGCAACTCGGTCATGCTCCTCAACCTGGTGCGTTTGGCGCGCTTGACGGGCCGGACCGCTTACGAGGAACGGGCGCAAGAACTGGTGGATGCCCTAGGTGGGCAGGTCTTGGCGAACCCGTCCGCACACACCCAATTCTTGATGGGGCTCGACTTCTTGATCGGTCCGACCCAGGAAATCGTGGTTGTGGGGGACCCCCTGCTGCCCGCCACGAAGGACTTGACCCGCTGCATCCATAGGGCGTTCCTGCCTTCCTGCGTGTGGCTCCTGCGACCCCTAGGCGAGAATCCCCCGATCGCAGACTTGGCACCCTTTGCGGCGGATCTGACGACCGTGGATGGAGCACCTGCCGCCTACGTCTGCACCCACTTTGCCTGTCAGGCACCCGTGACCCGCGTCGAAGCGTTGCAAGCCAACCTTGGGCTCAAGCCCGCCGCTTCAGCGAGCGGGGGGAAACAAGAGGAATAGGCCGATCGCGAGCTGCAGCACCAACAGGATGCTGTAGAAGGTCGTGAAGAAGCGTTTCTGCGTCTTGTGGCGCAGGATCGACATGGCCGCCAAGCTCGCGGGGGCCGCCCCAAGGACGGCCATGGTGTGCAACGCCCGTTCGGGAACGCGCCACCCGCCTTTGCGGGCCTGGTGCTTGTCCAAGGCCCAAATGGCGAAGGCCGACGCGTTGGCACCGACCAACCAGGCGAACAAGCGACTGCCCGGCAGCAGGAAGCGCCAAAGCAGCATGACCGGAAGCGCCAAGCAAACGAAGACGATCAGGAACGTGCGGGTTGGTTGGCTTTTGAAGTCCACGCCAGGAAGAACTATGCGCTAGTGGGATGGGGAGCGATCGAAACGGGCCAAAGACGCCGGGGAACCGGCGCCTGGGTTGGATCGCCTCAAGAGCCGCTATCATGCTGGAACGTGGCCCGCTACGCCACCCTGCGCCATGTCCCTGTTGCCGATCGAACCCGAAGGCCCCCAATCCGAATGGAAGGTGCGGCTTCCCCGACCCGAACGCACGGCTCGCACGCTGTGCGCGTTTGCCAACGGTGTGGGTGGGGTGCTGTGGGTCGGCGTGAATGACGATGGGGCTGTGGTCGGCGTCCACCACGTCGAGAAGGTCCTCGCGGAGTTGCAAGAGGCCTTGCACTGGATCGAGCCGGTTCCCCACATCACCGTGCGGACCCAAGTCCGAGGTGGAAAGTCGATCCTGCGCATGGAAGTCGCTCCGCTCCAGGATGCCATCGCCCACGTGCTGAGTCGTAGCGGCAAAAACACCGTCTACCTACGCGAAGGCTCCAGCAACCGCCCCGCGAGTCGCTCCGCTGCGCGTGCCATCGCCCAACCGGCACGCATCCAATTGGGTCCCAAGGAACGGGCCCTGTTGACCCTCTTGCGGGGCGCGGAGCCCATGTCGCTCAAGCAAATCGCCAGCCAACTGCGCATGGGGGAGCGCCGGGCCCGCCGCTTGCTCGTTCCCTTGCTCCAGGCGGGCTACGTCCACGACCGCAGCGAGCGCCGCTACGCGCTGACCGCTCCTGGGGCCGCCCAACTCGATTCCTGATGGCCATCGGATCGCGATCCAGGGCCCCCGGTAGGGACCTTGGAGGCCGTCCCCGCCAGGACTCGCTCGGGATCCTGTCATCGACCCAATCGGGGCCTTATCATGTTTGCCCCCAAACCCCCCAGAAGCAAAAACCATGCAGATCCGTGTGCGCCGTGCCCTCCTGAGTGTTTCTGACAAGACCGGTCTCGTGCCGTTCGCCCAAGGGCTACGCGAGATGAACGTGCAGCTCTTGTCGACCGGCGGCACGTACAAGACCCTGCTGGAAGCCGGAGTCGAAGTGACCGAAGTGTCGGAGCACACCGGCTTCCCCGAAATGATGGATGGCCGCGTCAAGACGCTGCATCCCATGATCCACGGGGGCATCCTCGCGCGCCGCGACTTGGAGAGTCACCAGCAAGCCATGGAGCAGCACGGCATCGCGCCGATCGACCTGGTGGTGGTCAACCTCTATCCATTCGAAGCTACGGTCGCGAAGCCCGGGGTCACCCGCGCCGAAGCGATCGAGCAAATCGACATCGGCGGTCCCTCTATGGTGCGATCGGCCGCTAAGAACCATGCTTCGGTTGGGATCGTGACCGACGTGGCGGACTACGAAAAGGTTTTGGCGGAGATGCGCACCCACGATGGAGCCCTGAGCCAAGACACGCGCGAGCATTTGGCCCTCAAAGCCTTCGCCCGTACCGCCCAGTACGACGCCCACATCGAGCGCTACCTCACGGGCCATGCGCACGTGGGCAACCAGCCGTTCCCGCCGCTGTTCCAACTGGAGGGCGCGCTGGTTCAAGAGTTGCGCTACGGCGAAAACCCCCATCAGCGGGCCGCGTTCTACCGCACCGTCGACAGTGGCGAGCCGAGCGTGGGCAACGCGGAAGTGCTGGGAGGCAAGGCGCTCTCCTACAACAACTTGGTGGACTTGGACGCGGCTTTGGCCCTCGCCAAGGAGTTCGCCGAGCCCTTCTGCTGTGTCATCAAACACACGAATCCTTGCGGGGCGGCGATCGGCGCCAACCTGGCCGAGGCCATCGAGCGCGCCTGGTCGGGCGATCCGGTGTCGGCCTTTGGTTCGGTTTTGGCCATGAACCGATCGGTGGATCTAGCCGTGGCGCGGTTCTTGGTCGAAGGCCAGCGCTTTGTCGAGGCCATCATCGCGCCGAGTTTCGACTCCGACGCCTTGGAGTTGCTCACCACCGGCCCCAAGTGGGGCAAGAACGTGCGCCTCCTGGCCTGTGGCTCGTTCGATCCGAGCGTTCGTCAGGCAGGCGATTGGGAGGTCAAGAAGTTGACCGGAGGACTCTTGCTGCAAGACCGGGACCTCGACGCGGAAGAGCCCGCACAGATGCGGGTGGTGACCCAAACGAGCCCCGATGCGGCCCAACTCGAAGAGCTCGCCTTCGCCCAGCGAATCGCCAAGCACGTCAAGTCCAACGCGATCGTGCTGACCGGCCAGCGCACGGTCTACGGCGTAGGTGCTGGCCAGATGAGCCGAGTCGACAGCGTGCGCATGGCGGTGCTCAAAGCTGGCGAACGCGCCGGGGGCTCGGTCTTGGCTTCGGATGCGTTCTTTCCGTTCCCCGATGGGGTCGAACTTGCCATCGAGAACGGGATTGCCGCGATCGTCGAGCCGGGAGGTTCGATGCGCGATGCGGAAGTCATCGCCGCGTGCGATGCAAAGCAAGTGCCGATGGTCTTTACGGGAATACGGCACTTCCGCCACTAGGCGTTCCCTGCGGCGGGCCCGCGGGCCCTCCGACTAGTGGATCAGCTCAATCGTGGCGGTGTCACCGTGGTCCACGACCTTGGCGATCCCCTCGTCTTCGAGCCATTGGTACGTGAGCGCCAAGGGGGATACCAACCCCATGTGGGGCACGATGGTCGGGCGGATGTTGCCGTGGGTGTAGATCTTCGAGAACAAGCCCATCAAGTGGTTGGTGGCGCCGTCGTAGATGCCGCCACCCGAGTTGCCGATGTAGGTCGGAGCGCTGATCATCCAGTAGCTGCTGCCCTCGATGAAGTGATCCAGGTCCGAGATCTCTCCACGGGTCGGGATGGGATCGTTGCCCAGGGGGCAGCCCACCGCATAGATGGTGTGGAAGATGCAACGGCTTGCGAGGTAGCTACGCGAAGCGAGGGTGGCGCCGTTGGCCACCGGTTCCGTACCGTCGAGCTCTAGCAGCGCAGCGTCGATCAGCGCGTTGTTGCCGATCAGGTGCGCGGTGCGGGTTTGGGTCCCCCCGCCTTCCAAGTAGATGGTCACCGGGACGCTTTGGTCCAAAGGGTCCAGCTTGTCGGCCAGGATGTCGCGGACCACGTGCCAAGCGGTTACGAGGAGGGTTTGGTAGCCCTCGCCTTCCGCCAAGGGGGTCGACTGGAGCACGACCCCGCTACCCACGGTGGTTTCTCCGGCCAGCTGCACGGTGGGCCCCACGATGCGACGCCAGCGATGGTGAACCTCGGCCTCTTCCGGGTCGGTGGTCTGGGTGATGCGGCCTAGGTCTTCCCGGGTGGTTTCCGCCAGCTCTAGGGCCGAGTGCACCGACTTCGAGAGGCCCAGAAACTGTTCGGAAACCTGTTGGAGCCGATGGTCGTACTGCTTGTCGACCAGGGTCCGCTCCAATTCGAGGATCCGGCCGCGCTCTTGTTCGAGCGAGGCAGTGGCCTCCTGCAGTTGGCCGGCCAACACGCCCTCTTGCTCTTGTTTGGCCCGGCGCAAGTCGACCACTTGCTCTTGGAGGTGCGCGACCGCCTCCAGCCACTGCCCGCGGCTAGCCTCCAACTCTCCCTGAATTTGCATCAGGCGGGCAGGCACCTGCGCCCGCGCTTGCTCCAATTGGTCGAGGTTCTGTTCGAGGGACCGGACGCGGGTGACGCCCATGCTGCCTAGGACGAGTGCGACAGCGGACGGGATCAGAAATCGTTGCATGGGCCGAATCCGGAGGGGATAGCGGAAGCCGTAAAAGGGACTTCCTAGGGGATCCTTCCCTATCGCCGTCCCTGGCCGGGCCTCTGAAATGCAACTTCGAATCCAGGGCCCAGGCTGCCAGGGATGCCTCCTTTCGCGACAGGTCAGGGGAGCCTGCGGATCGAAAGGATGCGGTCTCCTTCCTCGATCGCGTGCAAGGGCTCCTTCCCGCTCACCAAGTTCCCGAAGAGGGTGTAGCGGAAGTCCAAATGGGGTGTGGGTCGATGGGTGACAAACAGCTGGCTACCCCCCGAGTTGGGGTCCTCGTTGCGGGGTGTTCCCAACGCGCCTTCCCCATAACTCAACTCGTTGAATTCTTCGTTGAGCGAATCGGAGTATCCACGCCATGTGCCACCCCCGTTGCCGTCGCCCCGATAGCAACCACCTTGGATCACAAAGTCGGAAACCACGCGATGCCAAGTCAAACCATCGTAGTAGCCACGGGCCGCCTGGGTCAGGAAGTTGTGGACGTGGGTTGGGGCCACCGAGGGATAGAGTTCGAACACCATCGTTCCCCGACTCGTTTCGATGGCCACTCGGGGATTGGGCAGATCACCGGGCCATACGGGCGCGGGTTCCAGGCGGTCATCGGCGCGGGGTTGGTCCCCTTGGTCCGGGTCGATGGCGATGCCCCGGGCCGTGAGTGCTTCGCGAGCTACTTGCTCTACGTACGGGTCTTCGTGCAACAGACCGGCCTTCAAGAATTCGACTACCGAGTCGTCTTCGATTTTGGCGGCCGCGCGGATCGCTCCGAAGCATACTTCGACGCTGCCGTCCCCGTGCGCCGCTTCATACGCTTCGATCAGGGCGGGTAGGTCCTTGGAGGTCAGCGGCAAGGCGCCCAGGGCGGAGATCGCTGCCAGCGAACGGCCGTTGTCCTCGTCCCCACAGAAACGATAGAGGCGTGTGCGGGTTTCTTCGCCGGGGTAAAATTGTAGTTGGTCGATGGCTTCTTCGGCAACTTGCGGGTGCTTGTCCTGGGTAAGCCCATACACGATTCCGCGGCCTTCGTCCGAATCGAGCCAGCGGGCCGAGAGAACAGCCGTGCGGCGTTGACGGTAGTCGCGTGAGCGACCCCATTCGCGAACTCGAGCGACGGCATCGGCTGGGTGCCGCCGAATGTGGGCTTCAAACGCCGCCCGGCGGACCATGGAAGAGGGATCGCGCGCCAACAACTGCCCGGGCTCAGGCCCCGCATAGTCATCGCCCAGGGCCATGACGGCAGCCGCTCGCACGTGGGCAGAAGGGTGCGCCATGAGGGTTTGTGCCAGGGGAGTGCTCAGCGTGGCAGGCCGTCCCCGGAAAACGCGCTTGCCGTCGATCTCGGCACCCTGAAGCCCGCGCAGGGCTTCCACCACCACCCGATAGTCCTCGTCCATGGCGCAGCGCTCCAAGGCCACTCGCATGGGATCCGGTTCGCCTGCCGGATTGGGATCTACGCCGTCAGCGGTCGATTCTGCCAAAGCTGCCCGGGCGAGCCCCATGGTGGCGAACAGGCGTTCCTCTTCGCCGGCGTCTTCGCGGGCCAAGGCCGCCTGGAATCCGCGCAAGTCCCCGCGCAGCTCGGTCCGACGCGCCCAGGCAAACAGAGCATGCCAGCGGGCCGTAGGGGAGGCATTCTGCACCACCTCCAACAACTCGTTGGCGGCGGCACTCCACTCCGCGTCCGGGACGTCTTTGGGCCAATAGAAGATCGCTTGGGCTGCAGCGGCCTGGGCGACTGGCGAGGGGTCTTGCAAACCAGCCCGCTGGGCTGCGCGCGCGGGCGGAGTCCCAAGTCGACCCAGGGCCATCCAAATCTGCCCGCGTACGTCGGGGTCTTCATCCCCTGCAGCCGCGATCAAGGCTTCGACCGCGGAGGCGTCGTTCCGCTGGCCCAGAGCAAAGGCTGCTACCCGACGCACACGCCCGGACGGATCCTTGAGCGCCACTTCCAAAGGCCCCGTTACGTTGCGGCCGTACACATCGATGGGCATTCGCCCGAGTGCCCGTGCGGCGCGCTCGCGCACCGCCGGGTCGCTATGGCGAACCAGGGTCTGCAGGTAACCGCCCCCGGTGTGGCGGCCAGCTTCCAGCCGAGCAATCGAAGCAAACGCCTCGCGCATGGGGTCCAGGGGTTGCGCAGGGCTGGTTGAGGTGTTGGGTTGGATGGACTGTGGCCGAACCTGGGGGCGATCGGTTGGGCGGTCGGGGGGGGTCCAGGGGGCAAGCGGTGCGCACCCAGGGCCAACCAAACAAAGAAGCGCAAAAAGGCCGAGGCTTGTCGGAGGTGTCGCATGTCGCATTGGCCTATTATGTGGGTTGTTGCCTGCCCACCCAAACCCCCGAACCTACCGGCATCATGGCCATTTCTACTATCCCCGAAGCCATTGAGGACCTGCGCCAGGGCAAGATGATCATCCTGGTCGACGACCCGAGCCGGGAGAATGAGGGGGACTTGGCCATGCTGGCCGAGCACATCACCCCGGAAGCCGTCAATTTCATGGCTCGGGAGGGCCGTGGGCTGATCTGCCTGCCGATGTCCGGCAGCCTGTGCGACCGGTTGAGGCTCGAGCCCCAGACTCGCGAGAACACTTCGAGCTTTCACACCGCTTTTACGGTGTCCATCGAAGCGGCCACGGGAGTCACCACGGGGATCAGCGCGGCCGATCGCGCACGCACGATCCAGGTGGCGGTCGATCCCGATAGCCAGCCCGGAGACTTGGCTCGACCGGGCCACATTTTCCCGCTACGCGCCAAAGATGGCGGGGTCCTGGTGCGCGGTGGCCAAACCGAAGGCATCGTCGATCTGGCCCGTTTGGCCGGTTCGCGCGAGGCGGGCGTGATCTGCGAAATCATGAACGACGATGGCAGCATGTCGCGCATGCCGGAGCTGGAAGTCTTCGCCAGCAAGCATGGCTTGAAGATCTGCACCATTGCGGACCTCATCGCCTACCGTCGGCACACCGAGATGCTCGTCAGCCGAATCGAGCAAGACGTTCCGTTGCCCACGCCCTTTGGGGACTTTCAGCTGCACCTCTTCCGCAGCAAAGTCGATGGCAAGGAACACATCGCGCTAACCCGTGGAATCGCCAGCACGCCTGAAGGCACCGCGCCGGAAGCGCTGGAAGAGCCTGTGTTCGTGCGGGTCCATTCGGAGTGCCTGACCGGGGATGTGTTGCACAGCCTGCGCTGCGATTGTGGACCCCAGCTCGATACCGCGCTGGAGATCCTCGGACAAAAGGAGAAGGGGGTTTTGCTCTACCTACGACAGGAGGGCCGGGGCATCGGGTTGGCCAACAAGCTCAAGGCGTACCGCCTCCAAGATCAGGGCATGGACACGGTCGAGGCCAACAGGGCGCTCGGGTTCTCGGCCGACCTGCGCGAGTACGGCATCGGTGCCCAAATCCTCCAATTCCTGGGGGTCCGGCGGATGCACCTGCTCACGAACAATCCCAAGAAGATCCACGGCATGTCGGGATATGGAATGCAGGTGCTCGATCAGCTTCCTCTGGAAATTGAGCCTAACCCCAATAATGCCAAGTATTTACAGACGAAACGGGAGAAGCTAGGACACACCATGCAACCCGCCCAACCGGGAAAAGCCCCAGCCAGCGAGGGCTAGGTTCCCCGCTCCTCGAATTCCCAAGGAATAGCTCCCTCCCAGGCTCGTCCAAGACTGGACTATGGGCGTGGTCCGAATGCAAGAAATCGAGCGAACCGACGAGCAGCTGGTCCTGGAAACCCTGGACGGCAGCCGGGAGGCCTTTCAGGTCCTCGTGGAGCGACATCAGTCGCGTTTGTTCGGTCTGGCCCGCCACTACCTGCGGAATTCTTCGGAAGTCGAGGATTTGGTCCAGGACACCTTCCTCAAGGCCTTCTCTCGGCTCGAGACCTTTCAAAGTCAGTCCAGCTTCTTCACCTGGCTCTACCGGATCGGCAAGAACACGATCCTGGACCACCTCAAACGCAAGGGGCGGTCTCCGGTCCTGGCCATGGAGGACCCAGAAGAGGTTTCGGGGGGAGCTCGTGAAGGGCGCTCGGGCAGGGTGCCCAGCCCCGATTCGAAGCTCTTGACCCGTGAAGTGGTCGAAGTCACCCGGGCTGTCTTAGAAGAATTGCCCGACATCTTCCGCGATGTGCTCATCCTGCGCGAGCTGGAGGGCCTGTCCTACCAAGAAATCTCTGAAACCCTCGACGTGTCCATCGGAACGGTGGAATCGCGCATTTTCCGCGCCCGGGCGAAGTTCAAAGAGAAGTTGATTCAACGGCATCCTGAGTTTGTGGAGGGTTTTTGATCATGCGTTGTGATGACATCGAGCGCTGGATTTCCAAGAGCATGGACAACGAGTTGTCCGTGAAAGAAGTGGGCCAGATGCGCCAACACTTGGAGCATTGCGCCCCGTGTCGGCAGTCCTTCGAGGATTCCCGAGACTTGCGTGCTTGGTTTGTTCCCGGTGCAGCGGTCGCCGTTCCGGCTGGATTTGCGCAACGGGTGGTGGCGGAGGCGTTTGCTGGCAAGGCTTCGGTTCCGACGTTTACCCCCTTGAAGGGTGGTGGTGCTTCTGCAGACTCCGCCATGCCGGGGGTGGACCGCTTCACCGTTCGCTTGGCAGCGATGGCCGCTGCGTTGCTGGCCGTTCTGGGTCTGGCCCTCTATATGCAGCGTTCGACCCAAAGCCGGGACTTGCACGCGGACCGGAACTCGTTGGAAGACACCCTCAAGGGGTTGGAGCAGCTCAATCAGCGGGAGTTCCCCGCTCGGTCGCAGGAAACCCCGCCGGAGGGAACCCAGCGGTGAATCAGCGCGTTTGGATCCTGGTCCTCGCGGGGTCCAGCTTCCTTGCCGGAATGGCCGTCTCCAGCCTTTGGCAGGGAGGCGGCCATTCCGACGAGGCCCCCTATGAGGCCTTCGCGGACCGCTTCGAACGCCAGTTCCAACTGTCCCCAGAACGCTCGCGCTTTCTGCGGGAACTGCTCTATTTCCATCACATTGCGGTTCAGCGCATCGAGGACCGGCACCGGTCGGCCCTGGACACCAGCCTGGGCCAAGAATTGGATGCGGAGGCCCAGAGATTCCGCGCCCTGATTCGTGATAATGTCTTGTCCCCCGATCAGCGTGAGTCTTACGACCGGCTGCTGGCCGGAACCTCTCAGTCCTTTCCTCCCCGGTAAACCATGGCACGTTCCTGTGGCCTTCGAATGGGCCCCCGCCGCTTTGAGCTGGTGGTCCTCGACGGCAGTTCCAAGAAGCACAAGATCACCGCGTACTACGCGGGGGAGTTCGAGCCCGACGTAGAGAATCCGATCGCGCATGCGGTGGAGCTTCTCAAAGACGCGGCCAAGGCTCACCGAATCCCCAAGGAAAACCTAGGGCTCGTGATCGACTCGGGGTCCTCGGCCTTTCGGCGGATCGACTTGCCTTTCTCCGACCCCGCCAAGTTGGAGCAAGTGATCAAGTTCGAGATCGAGTCGGAGCTACCCCAGTGGAACATCGATGATGTGGTCATCGACTTCCACATCCTGCGGGAATCCGACCACGGCTCCGATCTGCTCGTTACGGCGGTGCCCAAAGCCGATGTGCGAGCCGCCTTGAAGCTTTGCGAGAAAGCGGGCTTGGAGCCGCTCGAGGTCCAACTCGAAACCTCCGCGATGTACAACGCGGCCACTTCCGCGAACTTGTGCGGTCCCGAAGACGCACAGCTCCTGGTCCATGTGGGCGACTTGGCCACCAGCGTCGTCGTGGTGGACGGGGGCAAGGTTCAAGAAATGCGGGTCATCCACATTGGAGCCCTGACCCACGAGCTTTCGCTGGTTGGGGAGAGTGCGGGTGAAGCCGGAGAAGGAGCTGAAGAGGATGAGGCGCCGAAACGGGCCCCTATCGATCCGATCGAGGCCAGTCGCCGAGTCGACCAGGCCCTACAGCGCATTCGCCGCGAGTTGGGTAGGACCCTTTCGGCCGCGACCACCGCGCATCCCATCGAGGCGATCTACGTTTGCGGTATCGAGATCCCGGGATTGATTGGGGAGCCGATCATGGATCTCCCCGTGTACGTGCTCGACTGCTTCGAAGCCGACGGCGGACAACCCGTCGACGGTTTCGGTCAGTTGGTTGCAGCCTACGGAGCCGCCGTAACCCAACTCGGTGGGGGAGTCATGAAACCGCGCCTTCGGCGCGAAGAATTGGCCTTCACCGGTGCCTGGGAGCGCATGGAGTTCCCCTTGGCTGTAGCTGCCATGTTGCTGGCCATGCTGGGAGCCGCCTTCTTCTTCATGGAGAAGCAAAAGGTGACTCGCTTGGAGGAGTCCGCACGCTTCTGGGTCAACAGCAGCCACAACTTCCTCGTCGGATCCCGCGGCAAACCCGAAAAGGCGACCATGTCGCCGCCGCCCGACGACGTGCTCAAGTTCGTCAACCGTTTCCGGCCCTCCCCTGGCGAGCCGATTGACTACCAGAGCCCCATCGAGAATGCGATGGGCAACACCCTTGCAATCGTTCAAGACCACGTCAAGCGGCTCAAGGCGGATCTGGGTGACTCGGGAGCGATCACCCAACCCCAGTCGGCATTCCACGCCAGTCTGTTGGTTTTGAAGGTGCTCGAAGAGAACGCCAGCAAATGGCGAACTTCGATCCACAAGTTGAGTGCGGACTACATGGAAGACCGCAACAAGAAGGATCAGTCGTTGGTGGAAGTGCGAATGGACATCGTGTTCATGGCGGAGAACGCATCACAGGCCACCCGCAACTATGAAGCCTTCCGCGAAGCCCTAAGCAAGGATCACGATTGGTTTGTCCGCCTCGATGAAAAGCCCACCAAGGACCTGGTGACGGGCGAAGGGATCATCATCGAAGGGCTGACCGTGGGTGTGAACGTTTCCCGCGCCGGCGATGACGAGAAATCCAAGCCCAAGCAATAAGCAACGATCATGAGCATTCTCAAAGACATGACGGCCATGAAGACCATGATCCTGCTCTGTGTGATCGGAGCGGGAGTGCTGGGTTGGTTTGGCTGGAAAGAGCAGCAACGTGCCGCTCATTTGCAAGACATCCTGGGCTTGGACAGCAAGGACCACGTGATCGAGAGCAAGATCGGACTGATCGAGCAGCAAGCACGCGAGATCCAAACGGCTGCGAGCCAGTTTACCGACCTCACCAAACAGTTGGAGGGTGACAACCTACGCGGGGACAATACCCCGTTGTCGTACATTCGCGGCATCGCCAGCAATCGTTTGATCGCATTGGGCGGGGTCAACATCAACCCGCGCACGGACTCCCAGCGGGCCTATGTGGACAACATCTACACGGTGGTTCCCAAGTCACTGAATGCTGGCAGCCGTAGCGCTCCCACCTTCCAACGCACGCAGCTGGCGAACTTCATGTACAAGCTTGAAGAAGGCTCGAAGCGGGTCAAGGTGACCAACTTCCGTATCGACACGGCCAAACCGATCAAGCCCGAAGAGATCCCGGACGACCGTTGGGCCTTCCAGTGCTCGATCACGATCCGCAGCAAGGAGTAACGACCGTGGAGCCGGAACAGCCGGGCTTTCGGCCGCTCGAGTTTGAACGCTATGCGCCCGACGTGATGCAACGTCGGGCGCAGCACTTGCTAACCGATGTCCAGCGGCGGCGCAGTGTGCGCGAGTTTTCAGCGGAACCCCTCCCCCAGGGGGTACTCGATGATTGCATCCGACTGGCAGGAACCGCGCCCTCTGGAGCCCACAAACAGCCGTGGACCTTCGTGGTGGTGTCCGATCCGGCTTTGAAGCGCGCCATCCGCGAGGCCGCTGAGGAAGAAGAACGCGCCAACTATTCGGGGCGCATGAATCCAGCTTGGCTGAAGGATCTCGCGCCCCTGGGAACGGATGCGCACAAGCCCTTCCTCGAAGTGGCACCCGCCCTGATCGTGGCGTTCCGACATGCCTGGCAGGTGGGACCCAATGGACAACGCGAGCAGTGCTACTACACCCAAGAGTCGATTGGGATTGCTTGTGGATTCCTCTTGCTCGCCTTGCACCACTGTGGATTGGCGACGCTGACGCATACCCCCAGCCCGATGGCGTTCTTGTCCAAACTTTTGGGTCGCCCGGAGAATGAGAAGCCCTTCCTCTTGATCCCCGTAGGCTTTCCAGCAGGGGACTGCCAAGTCCCCAACCTCGAGCGCAAACCTCTGGATTCCATACGTTTTCTGGCCAACCCTCCCGGCCCCAAGCCCTAGGTGGCTGCGCTCAAGCCTTGCCTGGATCACCCTGGCCCTTTGGGTCACTCGCTCACTAGCAAAGCCTAGACATCGGAGCGGTCAAGCCAGCAATTCATGGATCACGCGTCCAGCCACATCGGTGAGCCGAAAGCTGCGGCCTTGGTGTTGAAAGGTAAATGCCTCGTGACGGATTCCCAACAGGTGCAGGATGGTCGCATGCAGATCATGCACGTCCATGGCACCCTCCACAGGGAAGTAGCCAAAGTCATCGGTCGCGCCATACGAAGTGCCGGGCCGCATACCGCCGCCAGCGAACCACATCGTAAAGGCATGCGGATGATGGTCCCGACCTAGAAACTTCGACCCATCGCGTTCTTCATTCATGGGGGTTCGGCCGAACTCGCCACCCCAAACCACCAACGTGTCTTCGAGCAGACCCCTGGCGTCGAGGTCTTCCACCAAAGCAGCGCAGGCTTGATCGGTTCGGCGACACTGTTCGGGTAGGCTCGTCACGATGTCGTCGTTGGGTCCGGTGCCGTGGCTGTCCCAACCCCAATCGTAGAGCTGGATGAAACGAATCCCGGCTTCCGCCATGCGCCGAGCCAGGAGGCAGTTGGCTGCAAATGAGGGTTGGCCTAGCTGGACCCCGTACCGCTCCAGGGTCGATCGGGACTCGGTCTGCAGATTGGCCAGTTCGGGGACTTCGGTCTGCATGCGGAAGGCTAGTTCGTATTGGGCCATGCGAGCCAAGGTCTCTGGGTCACCAAGTCGCTCCGCAGTCCCTCGGTTGATGTCGGCAAGGGCATCGAGTTCCAACCGGCGCTGTTCACGCGTCACACCGTCGGGGTTGGCCAGATACAGAATGGGCTCTGCGCCACCGAGCAATCTCACGCCCTGATGTTCGGAGGGCAGGAATCCGTTGCCCCAACAGGAAGCCCCTCCACTAGGCCCGAATTGGCCCGACAACATCACCACAAACGCCGGAAGGTTCTCGTTCAGGTTGCCCAAGCCATAGGACAACCACGATCCCAGGCTCGGGCGACCGATGAGGTGGTGCCCAGTGTTCAGGAAAATCTGTGCGGGCGCATGATTGAATTGGGTGCTGCTCATGGAGCGCACAACCGTCAACTTGTCGGCAATGCGCGCCGTATGAGGGAGCAACTCGGAGATCCATTGCCCACTTTCTCCATGCTGGGCGAAGGTGTAGGGGGAGGCTAGGACCTTGGGTGTTCCCTTGATGAATGCGAAGCGTTCCTTGGCCGTGAAGCTCTCGGGCATGGCCTGCCCCTGGAAGCGGGCAAGCGTTGGCTTTGGGTCGAACAGGTCCAGCTGCGAAGGCGAACCGGCCATGTGCAGATAAATGATGCGTTTGGCCTTGGGGGCGAAGTGGGGTAGGCGCGCGGGGGCCTGGGATTTTGAGTCTCCCAACAGGTCGGCCCACGCGACCCGCCCTAAGGCCATGCAACTTGCGACCTGGGCCAAAAATTGTCGTCTGTTCATCGTCAGCCGCGATTGAGGGTCTCGTCTAGATTGAGTAGCACGCGAGCCAGACTCTCCCAGCCTGCGCTCGAGCGCAGAGCCATCAGCACTTCAAGCTCGTGAGCATTCGGAAATCGCCCGGTGCAGGCGCGGAATCCCATACGAATGCGATCGGCATCATCAGGTGCTGGGAACTGTTCCAAACGCTCGGCGAAGGCTCGCGTGGTTTCCACAAATGCCGGGTCATTGAGCAAGGCCAAGGCCTGCAGCGGCGTGTTCGAACGGTTGCGGCGGGTGCAAGCCAGCTCACGGCTCGTAGCATCAAAGAGTACGAACGAGGGATAGGGCGAGGTTCGGCGCCAAAAGGTGTAGAGACCTCGCCGATAACGATCGGGTCCCGTGGAATTGAACCAGCGGTCCCCCGTGTAGGTACCTGCATCGATCCCTGCGGGCTGGGGGGGGTGCACACTAGGACCGCCTACTTTGGACTCCAACCGTTGCGATACGGCCAAGCACAGATCGCGCAGGTTCTCGGCGGGCAAGCGCAACCGGGGAAAGTGGGCCAGCAAGCGGTTGGTCGGGTCGATGCGCAGATTGGCGTCGGTTTGCTCGGCCCCTTGCCGATAGGCGGCGGAGGTCATGAGGGTGCGCAACAACCACTTGCGGCTCCAACCATGGCTCACAAACTCGGTGGCAAGCCAATCCAGCAGTTCGGGGTGACTCGGTGGTTCCCCTTGGGAGCCAAAGTCATCCAAGGTCGCGACGATCCCCGTACCAAAGATCTGCTGCCAGACCCGATTGACTTCGACCCGGGCGGTCAAAGGCTGCTCAGGGTCCACCAACCAGTTTGCGAGGCCCAAGCGGTCCGGCTCAACGTGTTGGCCCTTGGCGCGCAAAACGACGGGAACTTCCGGTTGGACTTCGGCACCCGGGGAGAGAAAGCTTCCCCTCTCCAAGAGGTGCGTCGTGCGTGGGGAATCCACGGCCCGCATGACGAGGGTCGTGACGGTCCGAGCAAGCGTGCTCGCGGCTGCAGCCGCCTCGGGAGGTAGGGGCTCGCTTGGGTCCGGATTGGTGGTGGTCAAGCCTGCGTTTCCCCAGCGGACAAAGCCATCGACTTGGCCCAACGCGAAGCCATCCACCTGGCTGCCAGGGGGCAGATCCACCAGCTCGGGTTGGATCTCGATGCGGTGCCACGCGCCCGCAGCGGGCATCGATCCCAGCGCTCGACGCGAACCCGTCCCCGCGCGCCCCAAACCGTGAAGATCTTCTCCGAGGTAGGCGCGGTGCTCCCAGTTACCGGCTTGGACGTGGAATTGGATTAGGATTTCGCGGGCGGGGGACTCGGGATCTACCCACACGTCCACAAACCAGCAATCACCCTCCAGGACGACAAACGGACGTTTGGCCCCGGTGAAGTAGATCTGTTGGTAGCCAGCCCCGCCCCGCCGGCGTTCGCCGAGGGGCTCGCTGCTCCAGTCGCCGTCGACGATCTGTGCCTCCGGAATCGACTCCCCAACCCAGATCGAATCCTGCGATTGCGGGAGAGACCGGCCCGCCTGGAACGAGGCCAGTTCTGCGAGGGCTCGGGCGCGCTCCGCCAGCAACGCAGGCGTTTCGACTGGCAGGATGGGTTCGTTGGATTTGCCGCCATCCGCCGTTTGGTCAAAGAAGGCGTACAGCTGGTAGTAGTCCCGTTGGGTGAAGGGGTCGTATTTGTGGTTGTGGCACTGGGCACAGCCCATCGTGCTGCCCAACCAAACCGCGGCGAGCGTATCGGTCCGATCTTTGACCGCCGCAACCCGATACTCTTCGGCATCGGTGCCTCCCTCGTCGTTGACCATCGTGTTGCGCTGGAATCCGGTGGCGATCAAGGCTTGCTGACCTCCATCCGGTAGCAAATCCCCCGCGAGTTGAAGCCGGGTGAATTCATCGAAGCCAAGGTCTTGGTTGTAGGCCTCGATCACCCAATCACGGTAGGGCCAAATGCTTCGCTCGGCGTCCTTCTCGTACCCGTTGGAGTCTGCATAGCGGGCCAGGTCGAGCCAACGCAATGCCTGTTGCTCACCGTAGTGGGGGGAGTCCATCAACCGATCGAGAGCCCGTTCCCACGCATCCGGAGCCGAATCGCCTAGAAACTCATCCAACTCGGGCAAGCTGGGGGGAAGGCCGGTCAAGTCGAGGCTGGCCCGCCGGAACCACAACGCGCGGTCGGCTAGCGGCTGGGGTTCCAGGCCCGCAGTGAGCATGGCGGCCAACAGGAAGCGGTCGACCTCTCCCTGGGGCCAAGCCCGTAGTCGTTTGGGGAAAACGTCCAGCCCAGGAGGTTCCACGGACTGGGGAGTTTGGTACGACCAATGCTTCGAAGGCCAGCTCGCCGCATGACCATCGTCGGGCCAAGTGGCTCCCGCATCGATCCATGCCCCCAGGAGTTGGATTTGGTCGGCACCCAAAGGGGGGCTCTTCGCAGGCGGCATTCGATCGTCTTCATCCGGCGACGAGATCATGTCCCACAGCAAGGATGCATCACGGTTGCCGGGAACCAGGACTGGATCGGTCCCAAACGAACTCCCTGCCATGGCGGCCGCCCGTTGGTCGAGCCGTAGGCCTGCCTTCTGGCGGTAGGGACCGTGGCAGTCGAAGCAGTGCTCTCGCAGGATCGGCAGCACGTCCCGCTCGAAATCGAGCTCGTTGGCGGGTTCTTGGACCCCAACTGCGTGGGCTCCGCCCACCAAGGCTAGGCCCGCCCCTACCACCCATTGCCCGAGACTCATCGTCGTATCAGGGTAGCAAAGGCGACCCAAACAGGGCTGCGCTGCGGCGGTGAGAACTCATGTCCCGACAAGCTTTCGAAGGGAACCCGGACCCAAAGCACTTCCAAGGCCTCGCCATGGACTGACACCTAGCGCAGGCTTCTCTACCATGGAGTCCCCCGCTACCCCAACGGCACCCACCCATGACCTCCCCCGAAGCCTACCAAGCACTGGCCCTCTCTCTGGGCCTCGGTTTGCTCGTCGGGTTGCAGCGCCAACGCGAAGGGTCCCCGATCGCGGGGATCCGCAGCTTCCCGCTGGTCACCTTGATGGGAACCTTGGCGGTTGTCATCGGGGGGGGCGAGCTGCTGTGGGTGGTGATTGCGGGGCTTGTGTGTCTGGCCAGCCTCTTGATCATCGGAAACGTCATCAAGCTTTCCGCCGGCGAGTTCGATCCGGGCATCACCACCGAGGTCGCCGTACTGTTGATGTTCTTGGTAGGCGCCGCGACGGGCATGGGCATTTATGGCCCCGCCATTGTGATCACGGGCATCGTGGCGTTGCTGTTGTATTGGAAGCAATCGTTGCACGGATGGATTGCCCGATTGGCAGACCGGGATCTTCGCGGCCTGTTCCATTGGGTTTTGATCGCGTTGGTGATCCTGCCCGTGCTGCCCGATCGTGCGTATGGGCCGTACCAGGTGCTCAACCCCTTCGAGATTTGGCGCATGGTGGTCCTGATCGTTGGGATCAGTTTGGGAGCCTACGTGTTGCAGCGAATGTTGGGCCAGCGGGTTGGAGGGGTTTTGAGCGGGGTACTCGGCGGGTTGATTTCGAGCACGGCGACGACCCTGAGCTACGCCCGTCGAACCGTTTCGAACCCCGCGATGAGTTCGTTGGCGGCTCTCGTGATCATGTTGGCTTCGACCGTGGTGAATCTGCGCATATTGATTGAGATCGGGGTCGTCGCACCCCAACTCTTGCCAGCCGCAGCCCCTCCGATCCTGTTGGTCTTTGTGCTCATGCTGTCCACTTCGGTGGTCTTGTTCTTCTTGCAAAAGGCTACCGATCCGGTCGTCAACGAACTGGAAGACCCCGGCCAGCTCAAGTCGGCCATCATCCTTGGCGCACTCTATGCGTTGGTGTTGTTCTTGGTCGCGGTTACTGCGCATCACTTGGGCGACCGCGCACTCTACGGGCTAGCGGCCTTGTCGGGATTGACCGACGTGGATGCGATCACTCTTTCCACAGCCCGTTTGTTCGAGAGCGGCGAAGTGGTTCCAGAGACGGCTTGGCGCGTGATCCTTGTGGCCACCATGTCCAATCTGGCATTCAAGTTGGGTGCTGTTGCACTGCTAGGGAGTCGTCGGCTGACTCGACACATGTTGGTGGTGTTTGGTGTGGCGCTTGTCGGTACCACGGCTGTGCTCTTGTTCTGGCCCAACATCGAAGTGCCTGTGGCTTGGTTCGAAACCGGACGTCCGTAGCCGGATTCGCACGGAGCTTGCAGAGTCTCTGAGACTCAATCGCGTTGCAGGGGCGATTCAGGTGTCCAGGGCAAACGTTGCTGAGCAAGTCCACGCGCACGCTTCTACGGTTGCAGACATGTAACCGCCAGCGCCGAAGCATTCGGCATAGTGGGGTTGGATCGCGAGCTGCCCTAGGGAATGTTCCCTTGAATTCGGATCCCAACTCCTACCCCCAAACCAACATGAAGTTCCGACACAGCCTACTTGGTCTTTGCCTGCTGGCGGGCTCCGCTAGCGCTCAAACGTTTGTGTACGAACAACCCATGGCGGCCGGCGGCGGCGTGCTACGCGCCTCGCAGTTGTGGGTGGACCCTTCTGGCCAGAACGACTCCGACAACGATTCGCTCGCCTGGGAGGATTTCACCTTGGGCCAAACCAGCACGGTGACCCACTTGCGATGGTGGGGCCAGGCTCCTCCCCCCTTGGGTTTCTACATCTCGTTCCACCACCAAGACCCGAACACCATCGCGATCCAACCGGACTTGTTCTCGGCCACCAGCCAGCCCATCAGCGAAGAGGTCTATGCCTCCGTGCCTTCGATTGCGGTTGGAGGCGGCCTGTACCAGTTCGACCTGACCCTTGCGACCCCTCTGACCTTTGTGGGTGGAACGCGCTACTTTGTTTCCGTCGTTGGGCTCACCCCAGCCTTTTCGGGGACGTGGCAATGGGCGCAGAGTGCCCTGACCGTGAGCGGGACGTTTTGGTGGGTTCGAGGCGCACACATGTACTACCACCTCTATGACGATCGTGCGATGAGTCTGGGCGTGGATGTGGGGCCGATCGGAACCAACTACTGTGGGCCTGCGGTGGCCAACAGCACCGGGCAATCTGCCACGATTGCCGCCGTGGGCTCCACGGTGGTAACGAACAACCAACTCACCTTGCAGGCCGACGGACTGCCGCAAAATGTGTTTGGGTACTTCCTCAACTCCGATACCCAGGCCTTCACTCCGAACCCTGGTGGCAGCTTGGGCAACCTCTGCATCGGCGGAACGGGCTTGATAGGGCGGCACAACGCACTGGCCGACATCCGGTACTCAGGGCTAAGCGGCTCGTTTGAGCTGGTGGTGGATCTTGCCAACCTACCGACTCCGACGTTGCCCCATGCGGTGGTTGCAGGTGAAACCTGGAACTTCCAATGCTGGTATCGGGACACGGTGGGTGGTCCTGCCAGCAACTTCACCGATGCGATCGAAATCGCGTTCCAATAGTTCTATCGCTTTCACCGCAGCCCTTGGCTGCGGTGGAAGGAACTAATGGGCGTTGGCGGTTTCTGCCTTCGGAAGCCGCGCGTGGTATTCCTGCAGGCTATGGGCCATCGCGGGGCCGCGGTGGAGGGCGGAGAGGGCGTTGACCACGGCACGGATACCCGCCAGGGTAGTGATGCAAGGGATGCCGGCCTGGACCGCGCTGGAGCGAATGTACGAATCGTCGACGCGCTGCTGCTTGCCAAAGGGCGTGTTGAAGATCAGGTCGAGCTCGCGATTCTTGATCGCATCCACGATGTGCGGCCGCCCTTCATGGATCTTGTGGATGCGCTCGCAGGGGACTCCGTTGGCGCGTAGGGCTTTCCAAGTGCCGTCCGTGGCGATCAGCTCGTAGCCGAATGCGACCAAGGTCCGCGCTTCCGCGATCACGGCCCGCTTGTCGGCTTGCTTGACGGTCCAGAGCACCCGGCCACGCTTCGGCAGTTGCATGCCTGCGGCGGTGTAGGCTTTGGCCAAGGCCAGTCCCAAGTCTTCGTCGATGCCCATCACTTCACCCGTCGAGCGCATCTCGGGGCTGAGCAGCACATCGGTTCCAGGGAACTTGTTGAACGGGAAGACCGGCGCTTTGACGCTCCAGTACGGGGGGATGATCTCCTGGGTGAAGCCCAGTTCCTCGAGAGTCTTGCCCACCATGACTTGGGCAGCCAGTTTGGCGAGGGGAACGCCGATCGCTTTGGAGACAAAGGGCACGGTCCGCGAAGCGCGCGGATTGACCTCGATCACGTAGACTTTGTTTTCCTTGACCGCGAACTGGACGTTCATCAGGCCGATGACCTTGAGCTCCTTGGCCATGAGCTTGGTCGCTCGCGTGATTTCTTCGAGCGTGTCCGGCTCAAGCGTGGGGGCCGGGAGGATGCAGGTCGAATCACCCGAGTGGATACCCGCTTCCTCGATGTGCTCCATGATGCCTCCCACGACCACCCGGTGACCGTCGGAGATCGCGTCCACGTCGACCTCGATGGCTTCCTCGAGGAATTTGTCCACGAGGATGGGCTTGTCCGGCGAAGCCATGACCGCGTTTTGCATGTAGCGATCGAGGGTTTCATCGTCGTACACGATTTCCATCGCGCGACCGCCCAATACATAGCTGGGCCGCACGAGGACCGGGTAGCCGATTTCGCGGGCAATGGCGAAGGCTTCACCCACGGTGGTGGCGATTCCAGATTCGGGCTGCAACAGTCCGAGGCGCTCCAGGAAGGCGGCGAACTGCTTGCGGTCCTCGGCCAGGTCGATGGATTCGGTCGAAGTTCCGATCAAGGGCGCGCCGGCTTTCTTGAGCCCTTCGGCCAGGTTCAGAGGCGTCTGTCCGCCGAACTGAACGATGATCCCCTTGGGGTGAATCGCCTCGACGATGTGCATCACATCTTCGTGCGTCAACGGCTCGAAGAACAAGTCGTCGGAAGTGTCGTAGTCGGTGGAGACGGTTTCAGGGTTCGAGTTGACCATCACCGCACGGAACCCAAGCTCACGAACAGCCATGGCCGCGTGCACGCAGCAGTAGTCGAACTCGATTCCCTGACCGATGCGGTTGGGGCCTCCGCCCAGAATCATGATGCGCGGCGTGTCCGAAGCGCGCAGCTCGGTTTCGTCTTCCCAGGTCGAGTAGTAGTAGGGCGTGACCGCGTCAAACTCGGCTGCGCAGGTGTCGACGAGCTTGTACACGGGTTCGATCCCGTGTTCGCGGCGCAGCTCGCGCACGGCAGCCGCATTGGATCCGACCGCCAGCCCGATTTGGGCGTCGGCGTAGCCCATGCTCTTGGCCTTGCGCAGGAGATCCGGCTCCAAGAGTGCCCCGGCCATTTCGCGTTCGAATTCGACCAGCTCGCGCATGTTCTCAAGGAACCACGGATCGATACCGGTGGCATGGTTGATCTCCGCCGTACTCCAACCAGCTCGGTACGCGGTGCCCACGTGCAACAGGCGCTCGGCCGTGGGCGTGTGCAGCATCGCAGCGATCTTGGAGCGGCTGATCTCGGCCACGGGCGTCACGGCAGAGCGTGGGTTGAGGCCAAAACCGGCCTGTCCGGTCTCCAAACCTCGCAGGGCCTTTTGCAGGGCTTCCTTAAAGGTGCGACCCATGCTCAGGGTTTCGCCCACACTCTTCATTTGCGTGGTGAGCGTGGTGTTGGCGCCGGGGAACTTCTCGAACGCGAAGCGCGGAATCTTGACCACGCAATAGTCAATCGAGGGCTCGAAGCAAGCCGGGGTTTCGCGCGTGATGTCGTTTTGGATTTCGTCCAGGGTGTATCCGACGGCGAGCTTGGCGGCGAACTTGGCGATCGGGAAGCCGGTTGCTTTCGAGGCCAGGGCGGAGGAGCGGGACACCCGCGGGTTCATCTCGATCACGATCAGGCGCCCCGTCTTGGGGTCGACCGCAAACTGGCAGTTGGATCCCCCGGTTTCCACGCCGATCTCGCGCATGATGCGCAGCGAGGCATTGCGCAGCTGTTGGTATTCGCGATCGGTGAGCGTTTGCGAGGGGGCGACCGTGATGGAATCGCCCGTGTGCACGCCCATCGGATCGAGGTTCTCGATCGAGCAGACGATGACCACATTGTCCTTATGGTCGCGCATCACCTCCATCTCGAATTCCTTCCAGCCGACCAGCGATTCCTCGATCAGGACTTCGCTGTTCATGGAGAGCGACAGGCCGCGGCCGACGATTTCGTCGAACTCTTCGACGTTGTACGCGATGCCGCCCCCCGCGCCGCCCATGGTGAAGGCCGGGCGGATGACGCAGGGCAATCCGATCTGGCCCAATACCCGTTGGGCATCCTCTTGGCTATGGGCGATCCCAGATCGGGCGCATTCGAGTCCGGCGCTGGCCATGGCCGCGCGGAAAAGATCCCGGTCCTCCGCCTTGCGGATCACATCGGCCTTGGCCCCGAGCATCTCGATTCCCAGTCGCTCGAGCACACCGCGCTCGTGCAGCATCAAGGCCAAATTGAGGGCCGTCTGGCCTCCCAGGGTGGGCAGGATCGCGTCGGGACGTTCCTTCTCAAGGATCCGCTCGACGTACTCAGGGGTGAGCGGCTCGATGTAGGTCGCATCCGCCATGCCCGGATCGGTCATGATGGTTGCGGGGTTCGAGTTGACCAGGACTACCCGATACCCCTCTTCTTTGAGGGCTTTGCAGGCCTGGGTTCCGGAGTAGTCGAATTCGCAGGCTTGACCGATGATGATCGGTCCGCTGCCTAGGATGAGGATCGACTGGATGTCGTCGCGGCGCGGCATGGGAGGCAATCCGTGGTGGGGCGGATGGACGCCGTGCCGTAAGGAAGGGGTTCCTCGGGCAAAGCGCCCAAGTAGACCAAATCACGCCCGAGAAGTCGAGTCCGGAGGGCCCTACGGGCCCGTGGAACGCAGTCCGCTGGGATGCAGTTCCAGCGGGGTTTGCAGCGCCGCTCCGGATAGCTCGGCCCCTTGCAATAGCCACCCGGGCCAATGCAGAGGGTCCGGCGCTGCGGGGGAATCCCACGCATCGAAGATCAGCCGCGTGCCCGTGACTCCCGTTGGGCTCCAAGCATGCACAACGCCGCCTAGGCCATCGATCTGGCATGTGCCCAACCCCATTCGAAAGGCGCTGAGGTAGGCCCGCTCCGGCTGTCCCGTGACGAACACGTCGCCAGAACTCAGGGATTGCCGCGCCACCCTTTGCCAAGCCCGCTGTGGGTCGTCACGTTGTAGGCTGATCGTGAACACGGTGATGAGCAGCGCATGGGCCATCACCAACGCCAAGGTGGCCTTGACCAACTGCTGAGGAGCGACCCGACGCTGGAGGGCATCCGCCAAGCCGAGCGCTGCCATGGGGAGCAGCAACCCTCCCATAGGGCCTTGCGAGTTCCCGCCAGACCAGAGGGGGATCAGGCCCACCGCCATCCACACCCAGCACCAGAGCGGAGGCGGACTTTCTTCGGGATCCCTGCCCCCAGCCACCAGCGAATAGAAGCCAAACCAAAGGGCCCCCAAGCCCAGGATCCAGAAAGCCGCGTGAGCTCCACCCGAGCTGGATCCAAATCCTGCGCCAAAGGCGGCTTCGCGCAGGGCGTGCCAGCCTTCGGGTTGCGAGGCAAAGACGACCCACATGCACACGCCCCAAACCCCGGTCAGACCCGCGACGCGCAAGGCGGCTTGATCGCGGCTCGGGGCCTGGCGGTGCACGGCCCAGGCTGCAGGCAGCACGAGCCACAGATTCTGCGCCTGGAGCAGGAAGGCAACCACCAGCCAGATCGACACCCGCCAGAGGTAGCCAAAGGCTTTGTTCTGTTTGGTCTGGAACAATTCGGTGGCCAACAACGCCGCGCCCAAGACCCCCGCGGCGTAATCGGTGGGCAGGGTTGCTCCGAGCCAAGCCACGGGGCAAGTCAATGCAACCAACGAACTGACCCAGGCCAAGTTCCAAGCGAAACCAACCACCCGCAACATGCGCTGCAACGCCCACAAGCTCGCTCCGTAGAGCAGCGCATTGACCAAAAAGACAGCTGCTTCCAGGCTCAATCCCATCCCGTGCAAGGCGTAGATTGGAAGCGTCAGCACCCCTTGGGGAGGCGGCCCAGATCCCGCAAGCTGCCAAAGGCGGTCCATGCTCCGGAAGTAGCGTTCGTTGGGCAAGCCGAGCGCCATCAGGAACAGGCCCAGACCCATCAAGGCCATTTGGACACGCTGCCGTACCCTCGCCTGACGTTGGGCTTCGCCGACCAAGCGCGCCAACTCTAGCCGAGGGAAATCCTCGCTATGGGGCCCATGTTCCGCCGAGTCGTGTTGGTGAATCTCCATGGTTCGGCTCAAGGCGCTAAAATAGGGGCATTCGGCGGATGATCCCAGCAGCAGACACCATAGCGCCATGAAACTCCTCTCGCTCGTGATTTGGGCAACTCTCGGTCTCTTCATCGATGCTTCGCACGCGGCGCCCCTCCAGAAGGGGACGGACTACGCAGCGGACATCGAGTTCGCCCTGGATGCTCTGGAGGAGCGCTGTGGCCATTTCTTTGACCAGAAGGGGGTGCAATGGAAAAAGGTGCGGTCGGAATTCACCAAGGCCGCCAAGGCGGTGACTTCGGACGAGGCCCACTTCGAACTGCTGGTGCGCCTCTTGGCGCGGCTACGCGATGGACATGCGCGCGTGCAGCCGACCGAGGCGAACGCAGACTTCGTCTATCCCAAGGATCTCTTTCCCGAGGTGGAGGGTCCGGGCTTGTTTTGGTGCCGCGTTGGCAAGCGTTACTACGTGCGCAATGCCATGGGGAATGGCGCGGAACTAGGGTTTCGACCGGGCATGGAAATCCTCAAAGTCAACGGCACAAAGGTCGACGCATGGGTCAAAAAACGGCAAGCCGAACTCAGCGAGCTCATCAGCTTTTCCACCGACCAACAGGCGGAGTTCTACACCCTCAGCTGGGGCCTTGCCCATCCCAAGAACACCCCCCTAAAGCTGGAACTCAAGGACTTGGACGGCAAGAAACTCCAGCGCACGGCCCCTTGCGTCGAGCGTTCGTACACGCCCGAAGGACCTGTGAACTATCCGGCCCAGGTCGAAACCACGAAGGATCTGCGGTACGCGCTGCTCGAGGATGGCGTTGGGTACGTGCACGTTTGTCGCTGCAAGGGGGACCTCCCCGAGCAGATGGACGTGGCCCTAGCGGCGCTGCATGCGGCCAAGGGGTGGATCCTCGATTTTCGTGGCAACTCAGGGGGCGGATTCGACCACGATGACTTGATGGGGCGTTTCGTCCCGCAAGGCAAGGTCTTCGATGCGGGGGTCAAGCGCTTTGCCTCCACGGGAGAGCAACCCTTCGGTGGGCCGATCGTGGTGCTGGTCGATGGAACGGTTCGCAGCGCAGGCGAAACCGGCGCCGGCATGTTTCAGGAGGACGGTCGCGGTTACATGATTGGAGAGAGCGCAACGGCCGGGATGTCGTCGCAAAAGGAGACTATTGCGCTCCCCTCTCGCAAGTTTGAGCTCTACGTCTCGGTGATGTCGAACAAGGCGCGCTACCAGGGTGGCAAGGGGATCGAAGGCCTCGGCATCCAGCCTGCAGAGATCGTAGCCCTGGACCCCAAGGATCTAGCCGAAGGCCGGGACACGTTGATCGAACGGGCTCGAAAGCTACTTTCCGATTTTCCCCAGTCCAAAGTTCCCTATCGCCCTGAAGCTTTTGGATGGAAACCGGAAACGCGCTAGAAAGTAGCTAGAATGAAGAAAGCTAGAATGAAGCAGGAGAGCTGGGGTTCTCCACAAGCATGCGCCACCGAACGATCCACACCTTGATCCTGGGCCTAGGGTCGTTGGCTTTGCCAGCTTGTTTGACCGAAAGGTCGCACCGGGAACCGGTGGAAGTCGAAAGCCGGACGCACCGTTTGGTCGAGCAGGAAGACATCTACCCCCGCAGCATGGCGGGCCTTGAGTCCCGCATCGGAGTGACCGAGCTGAGTAGCAGCGATTGGGAGCCCCTGGAACGCCCCATCTACCTGGGATTCTTGTTTCGCAACTACCTAGCGGTCGAACCGCTCGAGTTGGAAGTGGGAGGGAGTTACAGCTATGACCGCGAGGGGGGCGGAGTGACGCCCTTGCAGCGTTTGCGGCTGTACGAACTGGATCTGGGCCTGGGGGTGAGTACCCCCCTGGGGCCGCCGGGCCACTCGCTCTTGGAGCCGTTTTTTGGTGCGGGTTTGGCGCTGGTGATGGGGCGCTCGGACGTTGCCCAAGGGGGTGGCATCGACTACTTCGAAGATGCGGACAACGGGTACTACTTGCACGGCGGCGTGCGGTTGTACGTGGAGCGGCGCCAGTACATTTCGATCGATTGGCGCTGGTTGCGAGGTGCGGATTTGGATCTCGGCTATGGTCGACAAAGCGTCGAACAGCGCACCCTATCGATCGGTTTCGGCTTTTCTTTCTGACAGGAACGTCGTCCAAAGTTCGTGCAGCAGGTCTTCAGGGATCTTGACGTCCCAGCGGACTTGGCCGAGCGCTAGGGGTAGGACGAAGCGCGGCTCGAAGGCAGCCCCCTTTTTGTCGTGGAGCAGGCCCGCCTGGAGTTGGGCGACTTCCAGCCGCGATCCCGGGTCGGTTTGCCAATCGCGCCAGCGCAGGGGGAGTCCCAAGGCTTGCAAGGTAGCCTGCAGCGAACTCTCCAACTCGAATTGTTCGAGCAGGCCCAATCGGCGACTGGCCTCGAAGGCCAAGACCAGCCCCATCGCCACCGCAATACCGTGGGGGATGGCTCCATATCCCGCAGCGTGTTCGATGGCATGGGCAAAGGTGTGCCCCAAGTTCAACGCCTTGCGCGAACCCTGCTCGGTAGGGTCGGATTCCACCCATTGCGCTTTGGTTTGGACGCAGGCGCGAATGAGCTCGTTCCATGCGCTCGAAGGTTGCTGGCCGGGCTGGCACAGGCTGGGCGCTTGTTCTTGAAGGGCCTGCCAGATCGGACGACGGGCGAGCAGCGCGGTCTTGACCACTTCCCCCAGCCCTGCCTGCCATTCGGTGCGAGGGAGCGTTGTCAGGAAAATCGGGTCTATGAGCACGAATTGGGGCGCATGGAACGTGCCGACTAGGTTCTTGCCCGCTGCCAGATTGATGGCGGTCTTTCCACCGATGCTCGCATCGACCTGGGCCAACAGGGTGGTCGGCACATGGGCGACGCCCATTCCGCGTTTGAATAACGAAGCCGCCAATCCGCCCAAATCGCTGACGACCCCGCCGCCCAGGGTCACCAGGAGCGACCGGCGCGAACATCCTGTGCTCGCCAAGAAGTCCACGGTCGCTTCCAGGTGTTGCCAACTCTTGCTGCCTTCGCCCGGCGGGAGTTCCAGGGTCGGGATGGTTTCCAACCAGGGCAGCGAACCGAAGTGCAGCCGTAAGACCGTGGAGTCCCCCAGGCAAACCACCCGATCAAACGGTTTGCAGAGCGGCAAAACCGAAAGCCTCGCGTCGGTTCCCACCAGCACGGGGTAGGCGAACAGATTGCCTGACTCCTCCCAGGTGAGGGTTTCTTGGGCCGGCTGCATAGTGAATCCCGTGGACTAGCTGTCCTGCTGCGCTTGGCGGGCGCGACGCCGTTCGACCAAACGACGTTGCAAGGCTTCGGTCTGGCGTTTGTCGCGGCTCAGCAGCCAAGTGATCACGGCCAGCATGACGATGGTCAGCCCCAACATCGCCCAGAGCGCCTGCGTGTGGGTCTTGTCGGGATGGGGCGTCTCGACGTTGACGGACTCCATCACGAAGTAGGGAACCTTGCCGGGTTTGCCATCAGAGGTTTCGTACACGTAACTCTTCAGGAAGAAGCCGCGTCCGGTCACGAAGCGCGCAGAGCCCTGAAAATCGTGCAATGCGGGGTTGTCAAACGCGCCTGTCCAATGGATCAGGCCGTTGCCTTTCTTCGAGGTGTAGTCCCCAATCCACCCTTCCATGAACGTATCCCGCATGAGCGGGTTTTCGCCCGCGCGAACCGTTCTGGAGTCCGCGTTGATGCGCACGGGGATTCGGAAGGGCTGCCCGCGCAGACTCGGATCGCCAGCCAACATCCGGCCAATGTACTCGTCGTTGATCTCCGGAGCTTGGGCCCAGTCGATTCGATCCTTGCCTTGGATGGCCTTGGCCATCAGCTCCCACTTGGCTTCTTCGGGAATCCCCGTGACATCACCGATTTGGTCGTCGGTCACCTTGGCCAGAGCCGGCGTGTCGAGGTTCTCGTCGAGCACCAACGGGGCGTAGGAAGGAATCAATCGGCGTCCGACAAAGAGCGGGGCCGTGATCCATTCGCGTTGGGCTTCCGTTTTGTACATCTGCACGAAGAACCCATCCAGCCGCAGCACATCGTTGGGCAGCTCATCCTTGCCCGCGTCGCCCACCACAAAGTGCAAGCGCAGACCATCGGTGGTCTCCATGGTTCCTTGGATGGTGCCCGGAGCGGCATCGGTTCCGGCCTTGGCCCGAACCTGGAGGACGCGGCCGCGTGCCCGGCGGGCATCGAGCCGGTGCTGGGCAGGATCGGAAGCGATGGCTTGGATGTCCTCCGCGGTCAAGTTGCGCATGCCCAACTGGTCGAGCTGCATGGGCGTCAGCTTTTGTGTGTACTTGAGGACGGCCAGCACGGCAGGTTCGTTCAAGATGACCTGCTCGGATTCGGTCTTGTCTGCGACTGCGTCCAAAATCGCGCGATCGGGGAAATCGGGAACAAACACCTCGGTGGTGAGCGGGCCGCTTTGGTTGGCAACGCCACCCAAAAGCCGCGCATCTTCTTCGGCCTTTTTGCGGTTCGCAGACATGGTGGAAACCACAAAGGCTGCCACCAGGACCGCCAAACCCAGGGTCAAAATGATCAGCTTGCGCTTGTCCTGGCGCGCCAGAATCGCGGCCTCTTCAGCGGTCATGCGCTTGGTGACGCTCTTTCCGGGGATGTGCTTCATGGAATCTAGGAGGGTGTTGCGGGCAGGGCCTACGCCAAGGGGCTATAGGCGGTTCGGCGAGCCTGTGCCACCAGTTCTTCAAAAAGACGGGCGTGGGGGGGCGCAGCCAGGGCGGCTTCGGGGTGCCATTGGACCCCCACGGCAAAACGGTGCTGCTGGCTCTCGATGGCTTCGACCAGCCCCTCGTGGTCACGGGCGCTGACGATCCAGGGGCTGGGAACTTGGTCGAGGGCCTGGTGGTGGCGGGAAATCACAGGGACCGTGGATACCCCCATGGTTTGGGCCAGTTTCGATCCGGATTCGACTTCGACCCCGTGCTCGACCCCACCAGAGTGCTCCTGGCAGCCAGGTCGATCCTCTGGCAGGTGTTGGAGCAAGTGGGCTCCCGCCACGAGGCCGAGCAATTGCATGCCGTAGCAGACCCCCAACACCGGCAAATCCCGCTCGAGCACTTTGCGTGCGAGTTGCAGATCAAACTCCTGCTTGGCCAGGGGGGTGATGCACGCTTTGGGGTGCGTGGGTCCGCGCCCCATGGCCTCCATGTCAAAATCGTCCCCACCGGTGAGCAGCACGCCCGTCACGCGATCGAGCAAAGCGTCGAGGTAGCCCTCCTCGCCAAGGGGAGCGATCGGGACGGGGATTCCACCGGCGGCCCAAATGGCCTGGCTGTAACGCATGTCGAGCGCCAAACGATCCTTCTTGTCGGTCAAGAGGAGGCCGTTGACGGCGATGCACGGGCGAAGGTCGGCTTGCATGTCCCCAGTCTAGCGTGATGGTCGAACCTAGGCCTCCTTGCGGAGCGATTGGGGAGGACCGGAGTCCGCTTCTCCATCATGCGCGACCCGGCTGGGGCACAAGCCACGATTTGCGCCCCAGCATTGACCCGGGCAGCGTGATGGGGCAGCTTGTCGCGGTTCCGCCTTGCCCCATGACCTACGCGATCCTCGAACTGTTGGCCCTCCTGGGTGGCTTCTATCTGCTGTCGCGGGGATCGGATGCTTTGGTCGAGGGCGGCGAAGGGGTGGCCCACCATTTCCGTGTTAGCTCGCTGACGATCGGCCTGACGGTCGTGGCCTGGGGCACGTCGTTGCCGGAGCTCGTCATCTCGTCCTGGTCCGCGGCGCACGGCAAGGCGGGTGAGTCGTTGGGGACCGTCGTCGGCTCGAACGTGGTCAACATGGGGCTCGTGCTGGGGGTTTGCGCCGTGATCCTGCCCGCCACCATCGAGCGACGGGTTCGGCTGCGCGACGGCTTTTGGCTGCTTGCATCGCTGGCGCTGGTGTATGCGGTTCTTCGAGATGGAACCGTGTCTCGTACCGATGGGGCGCTGCTCGTGGGGACCTTTCTGTACTACGAATGGGGGTTACTCAAAGCGGGCAAGCGTGAGGGTTTGGACAATCCAGACCTGGAGATCGACACATCGCCGCTCGGACCTCACTACCTAAAGATTGCCCTGGGTAGCGTTGCGATTGGAATCGGTGCGCGGACCGCGATGTGGGGTGGAGAGGGCCTTGCGCTGCGCGCGGGAATGACACCCACCGTGGTGGGATTGACCGTGTTTGCCGTGGGCACGTCTTTGCCCGAGCTGTTTGCAGGTGTCTCCAGCGCCCGCCGGGGCCAAGCCGCCATGGGGCTGGGCAACGTATTGGGCAGCAACGTCTTCAACGTGCTCGCAGCCCTGGGTTGCGCTGCCGTCGTGCGCCCCATTGGCAACGCTCCAACCGAAGTTCAAGAAGTCCTGCAGCGCGACATCCCCACCGCCTTCGGTTTCAGCCTGATGTTGCTGGCGCTGCCATTTCTGCCCACGAAATGGGGTCGGGTGAAGGGCTGGTGCGTGCTGGTTGCCTACCTCGTGTACGTAGCCTTCTTGTTCCGAGACGGGCTCAACTTCTAGCGGCGGGGCAGCCTCACGCATTGCTCGACAACGCGAGCCCGCACAAGCGATACAGGAGTCGAGCTCCTACGATCGAGTCCCAAGCTTTGCCGTTCGGGTCGCGAGCGGGGCCTGGGTTGACCTCGCACAGGTCGAACCCAACGACTCGCTTGCCCGCCCGCGCCACTTCGGCGAGCAATTCCATGGCTTCGCCCCAGAGCAAACCACCCGGAACCGGAGTGCCCGTGCTCGGGCAGAGCGCCGGATCGAGTCCGTCGATGTCGAAGGTGATGTAGATCGTGTCGGGAAGTTCGTCGATGATGTCGCGGATCAGATCCCCGAGGGCTGGCCCCTGCATGCGGGCCATGTTCCATTGGTCATCGAAGGTCGCGTGGATACGGGCATCGCCAACGATGCGATCGATTTCCCGTTCGCCTACGTCGCGCAAGCCCACTTGAACCAGCTTGTCAACGCCTTCGGCCTGTTCGAGCACGTTGTGCAGGATCGAGGCGTGCGAGTAGCGGAACCCCTCAAAGGCCACGCGCAGGTCCGCATGGGCATCGACATGCAAGATCCCCAGGCCCGGATAGCTTGCTGCGCAGGCGATCATGTTGCCCAGGGGCACCGAGTGATCCCCGCCCAGCACGGCGGGGATGCGACCCTCTTCCAAACACCGCTCGGCAAACGATTGGACGGCGGCGTTGACCTTTTCGCCGAGTTCCTCGATGCGCGCGAGGGCCTCGTGAGCGACCTCATCGTCCGGCCGGATGTGCCCACCGAGTTCGATGATAGGGCGCGATAGTTTGCGTGCTTCTTGGTTCCACTTTTTGAAGCGAGGATCGGTATGTAGGACGATGCCTTCCAAATAGGGCCGCCCAAACTGACGGTCGTACAAATCGATTTGGTAGCTGGCACCCAGCACCCCCTTGGGGCCTCGACGGGTGCCCGGGCGGTAGGAAGTGGTGGCATCGAAGGGAACTGCAAGGATTTGGACGGCGGCGTCTTCGGCGTCGGTGGAGAGGCCAAAGAGACCGGATCCGGGTGCAGCGGCGTCATCCGGGTCGAATTGGGGATCGGTGTGTTGCACGGTGGGGAGGGGGCGTGGGCGGTACCTGGGGGGGCTTGGCTGCCTACTCTAACCATCCCTAGCCCCCGCCCGCCCAGGGGAGACCGGTTTGAGCCCCGCAAAGTGACACTGGAATGGCGAGAAATTCCGCCACAATTGCCAATAGACCGTGCTCCGCCTCCGTTGAACCCCAAGAAGGCCCATGACCGAACCCTCCATCCCCCAATTGCTGCGCCAATACACGGACGGCGACTCGTTCGCATTCCACACGCTGGTGCAGCGCTACCAAGGCCCGCTGCTCACCTTTGCGCGCGGCATGCTCGGAAACCGGGGGATGCACGAGGATGTGGTTCAGGAAGCCTTCCTCCGCCTGGCTCGAACGCCCCCCGACCTCGCCGAGGTCGGGTTGCATCCGGAACAGGGAGCGGCGCACCTCTCCGCATGGCTGCACCGCGTCACCCGCAACCTATGTGTCGACATGATGAGATCCGAAGCCAAACGCCGCGATCGCGAACAAAAGGTTTCGCAACCGGAGGCCTCCGGCGGAGGCCTTTCCACCGTCGAAGCCCGCGACACCCGCGCTGCCGTGGAGCGCAGTCTGGACCAACTACCACCCGAGCAGCGGGAGGTGCTGGTCCTGCGCCTATTGGGCGACAAGAGCTACCGCGAGATCGCGGACATCACCGGCAAGAAACTCGGCACCATCGGGTGGCTCATCAGCCGCGGCATTTCGACCCTCAGCCGTGAATTGGGGTCCTTGGTCGAGGCGGATGTCGCCTCCCAACCCTCGGCGCAAAAGGGCGCCATCGACGGCCTCAACCTGGCCTAGGAAACGAACACCATGAGCAACCACAACGAAGAATCCGCGCTCACCCCCGAGCAGCAAATGGAACAACAGCTCTGCGCCTACTTGCTGGGCGAACTCGAAGGTCCCGAGCAGGAGCACGTCGAGAGTCGCTTGGCCGAATCCGAAGTCTGGCGAGAAGCCCATGCTAGGCTGCGCGGGACGATTGAGCTGGTGCGTGCCTCGCTTGACTCCGCAGGTGCCAACGCTTCGCTGTCCGAGGGGTCGCTCGCGACCCTGGCTGCCGCCGCCAAGGCCGGCGCCGGCCATCGCCCGGGCGGAACCAGTACCCAAGTCAGCGCGATCCGCTACTTCATGCCCATCGCTGCCGGTTTGGCGGTGACCCTAGGCGGGATTTGGGCCTGGAAGAACATGGGTGGCGAAACGGGCCCGCTGTCGGGCTCCGCCTACGAGACTTCTGCCAAGGCCCCCAAGGCCATGAGCCTAGGTGACGGAGATACGGGTGGCACCTGGACTCGGGACGCCGCATTGCAAGACGAAAGCGCGCCCGCCGGGGAGCCCGGTGCAACCGTCATGGACCTCGAAGAAGAAGAGCCCATGGAAGAAGAGCCTATGGGAGAAGTGGCCTTCGGAGCGGCAACCCTCGACCAAAAGATCGAAGCGGGAGCCCCCTCCGAAAAACCGCAATCCGACCCCACGGCCGCACGGATGCAACTGGTGGATCGGAGTAGCCAACCTAGCGACTCGTTGGTGCCATTGGGCGCCGGCGAAGGAGTCAAGAAGGACCTTTCCGCCCAAGTGTCCGCCGAGGTTGGGTTGGTGATCAACTCCGTTGGAGCTGCGGGTGCGGAGGGGACGGTTTCGTTGCCCCGAGCTACGACCGCAACTAGCCACGGTGGTGCCTATCATGGCCCCAGTGACACGGTTCCTCCGGGCGGCGGTGGTGGAACGGGCGGGGGTCCCAGCACCCCGGGGCCTGCCGGCCTAGCCGGCCCGGGTCCGAATGCACCCGGGTACCCGACCAGGGCTGGTGGAGCCGACCTGCCGGTTTTGAACACACCCGAGTTGGTGTCCGAACGCGAAGCCATGCGCCAAAAGCTTGGGCAGGAACCGACCAAGGCACCCGCCGAATCCGCGCCGGTTCCGCAAACCGCTCAGCGCAAGTCTGGGGCTGGCAAGGAGCTAGCCAAGTCCCAGGACGGTCCGGGAGCCAACCTTGGGCGCCGATTCGAAGACAAGGCCAAAGACGAGCTTGCCGATGGATACTACGAAGACGATGGTTCGGGCAGCTTCCAACCTGGGGCGCGTAGTCGCTTCGCTGCGGATGACGATGCCGAATCTCCTGAGCTACTCGAGCGTCGACTGCGCGAGTCGATAGAAGCCCGTGCCAAAGCCCGCTATGAAACCATCGTGGTCTCCTGTCGGCCCTTGCCCCAGGAAACCCCGCGCGCCATGTACTTCCGCTTCTGGGGCGACAACCCGTTCGTCTACACCTCGAACGACAAACTGGCGACCTTCGCAGCCGACGTGGATACGGCGAGCTACACCCTGGCGCGCAAGTACCTGGTCGATGGCCTCTTGCCGACCAAAGAGCAGGTGCGCACCGAGGAGTTCGTCAACTACTTCCACGGCGACATTGCGCCGCCCAGTGAAGGGGTCTTCGCGGTCCGCAACGAGGCCGTCATCAGCCCCTTCGGCGGCAGCGCCAACCGTTACATGCTGCGCGTCGGCATCCGTGGCAAGGTGGTACCCAAGGAGGACCGTCCGCCGATGGCGCTGGTCTACGTGGTCGATACCTCCGGATCGATGCGCCAGGGCAACCGCATGGACCTGGTCAAGCACTCGCTGCGCTTGCTAGGGACCGAGCTCGATGGCCGCGACCAGGTTGGCATCGTGACCTTCTCGGACACGGCCAAACTGCTACTGCCGATGACCTCGATGGACCAGCGGGCCACCCTCGAGAGTGCGATCCAAGGGCTCACCCCCGATGGAAGCACCAACGTCGAAGACGGCATGCGCCTGGGCTACGAACTGCTCTCGCGGGTTCCCGCGGAGGGGCGTCTGCGCCGCGTGGTGCTGATTTCCGATGGCGTGGCCAACACCGGCCAAACCAGCGCCGACGCGATTTCGGAGGAAGTGCGTGTGCATCGCCAGAATGGCATCTACCTCTCGACCATTGGCGTGGGCATGGGCAACCACAACGACGCCCTGCTGGAGCGCCTAGCGGACCGCGGCGACGGCATCTGCGACTACGTGGATGACGAAGAGGCCGCCCGCCGGGCGATGGTCGACCGTTTCTCGGGTGGATTCATCCCGATCGCCCGCGACCTCAAGATCCAAGTCGAATTCGACAGCAAGTACGTGCTGCGTTACCGGCAACTGGGGTACGAGAACCGGGCCGTCGCCGACCGCGACTTCCGCAACGATGCGGTGGACGGGGGCGAGGTCGGCTCGGGGCACCAGGTCACGGCGCTGTTCGAACTCGACTGCGTGCCCGGATTGGGGGAAGGCGACGACGCCTTGGCCCACTTGGGCACCGTGCGCCTGCGCTACAAGTCCGTCGAAACCGGCGAAAACGAAACGGTGTCCGAGACCGACCATTCGATCGACGGCATCCGCTGGGGCAGCCAAATGGACGCGGCGACCCCTGGCATGCAGCGCTCCCTGGTGGCCGCCCAGTTTGCCGAGGTCCTGCGTCGTTCGAACCACGCCCAAGGCGATGACTACGCCGAATTGTACCGCCATGCCGCTCGCTTGGCCGACCTACCCGACTTTGCCACCGACAAGGACACGCTCGAACTGCGCGACATGATCCGTCGAGCTGGGGAGCTAGGTGCTGGGCGCCCGGCCGAGCTGAGTGAGTTGGACCGCACCGTCAACGAGTACCGGCGCCACGTCTACCTCAGCGAAACCGAGCGGCAGCTGCGCGGCCAACAAACCGCCGACCAGCTCGAAGCCATCCGCCAAGCCAACGCGGAGTTGGAACGCAGGATCCAAGAACTCTGCCTGCAAGAGGCACGCGCGGGGCGCTAGTCCCTCGCGCAAGCCAGCCGGGGCCGGGTCCATCCTTGTGGGGTGGGCCCGGCCCTCGCCATTCCGCCCAGCCTCGGGAAGTGGCCTTGGGTTGGAAGGAGACGGCCCTGGGAATCGATGGGGCTGCCCGCGAGGGATTCTGGCTCCCCAAGCGCCGACCGGCGTTAGAATGGTGGCTCGAGTCCTATGCATCACCCTTCCCTGCGTGGGCGCTGCCCGCGGCGCGCCTTGATTGCCTGGAGGCTGGACCCGGTGGTTGCCCGCCGCCTGGTTCCCGCCCCCTTGCGACCCAAGCTGTTGCAGGGCGCAGCCATCGGTGCGGTGGACTGCTTGCGACTGGAGCGCCTGCGACCGCGCTTGATGCCTCCGGCCTTGGGGCTATCGATGGAGCTGTGTGCGCACATCATCGCCGTCGAGTGGGTGGCGGATGGAGTCCGGCGCGACGGCCTGTACGTGCTGCGCCGCGACGTGGAGGTGCGCGGGCTGGGGCGCGCTGCGGGGTTGTTGCTGCCGGGCAATCCGCAACCGGCGCACATTCGTGTGCAACCCGAGGTGGCAGGGCTACAGTTGGCCTGCCACAGCCTCGATGGTCGCAGCCAGATCGACGTGGGCGGTCAAGTTTCCGAGGCCTGGATCCAAAGCACGCTGTTTGGGGATGCGGCGCATATGCTGCGCGTGCTCGGGAACCGATCCGGGGGATTTTTGGCTTTTGACGAAGCCGGTCATGGTTCGCTGGTCGAGCTGGATACGAAGCCGGAGCGAGCCGAGGTGCTGGCCTTGCAACGCGCTCACTCGAGCCTGTTCGAGGGCGAACTGGTTCCCAAGGGCGCTGCGATCCCCGATGCGGCGCTCCTCCTGCGCGATTTGGTGTGCGTTTGGCGATCACAGGGGCGCGTGTTGCGCGCCGAGCGCCCCAGCCCGGTGGCGGGAACCAATCCGGAAGGCCTGCGCGAGCCGTCTCCCGCCTAGATCGGGGGGGAGGCTGCCTGATCCGCTGGTTGCGCTCCGAAGCCCGCCAAGCCTTGTGTTCGAACCGAGCGATCGGTCCGAGAGCCTGGGGATCGAAGAGTCCCTAGAAGTGCACGCTCCAACGGGGCACGCTGGCCGCGTCATCCTCAAGCAGGACCATCTGGCGCAGGATCGGGTCGTAGGACCAGGCAATCGTGCTGACCCCGTTGCGCGTCACGTCGAACGGGTAGTGCGTGACGCCCCGAATCACCAGTTGGACCTGGGCGGCGTCCTGGTTGCCGAAGACCCATTCGAACACATCGCTCGTACGCAAGCCGAGGCTTTGCGGGAATACGTCGATACGTGCCAGGTTCTCGGTCCCGATCGTGTACAGGCGGTTGCGGTTGGGCTGCACCTGGTAGGTCAGCGGCATCAGCCGATTCGGCTCGCGCTGCCCCATCCAGAAGCCGTGCCAGCGCGCACTGCGGTCGGCCAGCAAGTTGTAGGTGGTGTACGGGTTGGGTGCCCCGAGCTGTTTGGTGGACAACCAATCGAGCGTGCTCGCCTCGTTCATGGTGTACCAATCGTGGACCGCGTAGGGGCCACGCAGCGAGTCCCCGCTCCCGCCGCGCAGGGCGAGCTGGGTCTCGAAGTGCTCGGTTTGGGTGAGCAAAATCGAAATGGGGTCCTGCAGGGCTGCGTAGATGCGCACCGGCGTGCTCGCCAGGTTGCGCAACATGTCGGTGTTGGGGTCGATTGTGCCGTAGATCGGGTCCAAGTCGAACGAGGAGCAACGCGAGTAGGCGAAGGGATCCTGATCGGGTGAGGCGCCAAACATCAGCGGGCTTAGGAACAGCCGATCGTCTGCCGCCATCCGGAAGCTGTGGCTCAGCGAGGTGACGCCCGTGTGGTTGACAACCGCAGCAAAGCGCCCGGAGTAGATGTCCTGGTGCCGGGCGGCGTAGGAAGCGGCCATGCCTCCTCCCATCGAGAACCCTACCGCGTACAAACGTGTCACATCCACCGGAACGGCGCGTGCCACCCAGTTGAGCGCCTGTTCCACGTTGCGTTGCGAGTACTCGATGCCAAAGTTGTACTGGTGCGCACCCAGCGGGGCGACCACGTACCAGCCGCGCGCCCGGGCGAGTTCGAAGTAGGTGGTCTTGGTCAGCAAGTCCCGCGGCTGTTCGCCGTATCCGTGGAACAGCACCAAGAGCGGGGCCATCTTGAGCGGGCCGGGGGGAACCCCCAGCACAAAGGTCTCTTGCCAGTCGGTACCCGTCTGATCGAGCGTGATCTCGTAGGTACCCGGACCCACGGGGGCGATTTGCACACCGCTCGAGAAGATGTTGGAAGGCGCACCGCCGAGCGAACCATAGGCCTCTTCGCCTAGATCGTCGCCGTAGAGCCCATACAACCGTGGTGCCGGCTGGAAGCCCCGGGATTGGTCGGCGGAGCTGTAGGGGTTCTTCTTCGAGGGCAGCACCACGGCACCCACCAGCAAGATGAGTCCCGTACTGAGAACCAGGGGTAGGTGACGTTTCATGGGGGTCATGCAGGGAGTGGGTGGATGGATTCGGGCGGCGCCTTCACCTAGCTCCGTAGGCCCCATCGTCCTAGCCGGGCGCGGTACCCGAGCCGCACTCGGTTTCTTTGGTCGCGACCCGCACGCACCGTTCGGGGGTCCCAAGAGGAGTCACACCCCTAACGCTGATTTTCCCATGCTGGGATTCCAGCGCATCGATGCGGGGGCGTAGGCTGCTGGCCATGAAGAACGCCTGGATCTCGATGGGAGCGCTTTGGGGAGCGCTGGCGGTAGGGCTTGGTGCCTTTGGAGCCCACGGTCTGAAGTCGCTGACAAAAGACCCCGACGCCCTCGATTGGTGGCATACGGCGGCCAGCTATCAGCTTTGGCACGCGCTCGCCTTGGTGGGGTACGGGCTCTTCTTGACCACGCAGCGCGATGGCCGAAGCGTATCGACCTGGCCCGGTTTCGCCTTCCTCTTGGGTAGTGCGGTCTTCAGCGCGACGCTCTATGCCATGGCGCTCGGTGCACCGCGCTGGCTGGGAGCCATCACGCCTCTCGGCGGTAGCGCCCTGATCGTGGCCTGGGTCGCATTCGCGTGGCAGGCTTTGCCGCGTCAGTGACTGGCGAAGGCCTTGATCGATTCTTGCAGGATGCGGTTGGCTTCGGTTGCTTCCGCGAAGCCGGGGACCTGCACGATGCCGGGGCCCTTGTAGTTCGAGAACCACTGCTCGAGAATCACGTCGACCCCAGCGAATTCCTTGCGCAGTTGGGCCAAGGAGCGCACTTCCGCAAACGGCGTACCGCTGCGCACCGCGATCAGCTTGTCGTCCTGTTCGCCGCCGTCGAGCATGCGCATGACGCCGATGATGTGGGTGGGGAGCACGCTGCCGCGCGGTACGGAATCCCCCAAGACGATGACATCGAGCGGGTCCCCATCACCCCCCAGCTCCTTGGGCAGCAAGGTGCGCGGGATCATGCCGTAGTTGCCCGGGTACCCGAGGTATGCAACGATGCGCGGTTTGCCGTTCTTGATTTCCCAGCGCAGTTCACCGGAGGGCTTGGTGACCTCCCACTTGGCGGTGGTTCCGGCGGGGATTTCCACCACCACTTGGACCTCGCCGCTAGGTAGGACGGGTTCGTATCCGTCCAGAAAGCTGCGATCGTTGGGATGGTAGAGTGGGTCGTCGACCTGGGCAGCGGCCGGCTCGGCCTTGGCACAGCAGGTCGCGAAACCAAAAACTAGGGCGAGTCCGGCGAGGGCGGTGACGAGCGGTGCTTTCATAGAAGGATTCCGGGGCGTGTCCGCATTCTAGCGGCCTCCTTGGAACCGTTCAGCCCTTCCTAGCGCGAAGCTTCGAAACGATCCAACAGATCACGAACAGAGGCGCGCAGAGGGTAGCCGAGAGCAGGAGGGTCAGCGGAAACAACCCCAAGGAGGCCGATCCGGCGAATATCATGAAGGTTTGACCAAGAAGGATCCCGAAGGCCCAACGCCAAGATCGTGCGGGTAGGCGAGCGCTGAACAGGGCTGCCAAACCTGCAAGGAGTGGGAGGCCTAGCGAGAAGTACAGGGGCGAGTCCCAAGCCTCGCGTTGGCCTGTGATCAGGGTCAACATCCCGCACACCCCCGCGCCAGCGGCGAAGGCCGCGATCCAAGCCCAACGTTCTTGCATGGACAGGATGCTAGCCACGGGCCTAGCCGTGGGCCTAGCTGTGGCCGCTATTTGGAGTTTGCGCGGGCTGGGCGGATTCCCACTTTTCCTGTGGGCCTCACCCTTGGAAAAGTCGATGCTACTCGCCTTCGGCCCCTCGCAGGCCGTTTCTAAGGCCTTCTGCTCCCTACAACCCCCACCTCTGTTGAAGCCCCTTCGGGATGTTCTTCCGGTTGGAAGTGCCCTGGCGGAAGCCTGGAGGCGCGGCTACACCTGGGCCGATTGGCGCAAGGATGCTGCAGCCGCCCTGACCGTTTCGCTGGTGGCCCTGCCGCTGGCCATGGCCCTCGCGATCGCGGTTGGATTGCCGCCGCAGCATGGCCTCTATACGGCCATCATCGCAGGACTGGTTTCGCCGCTCTTGGGCGGCTCGCGCTTCCAAGTCAGCGGGCCGACCGCGGCCTTTGTCGTCATCCTGGCCCCGATCGTGAGCGAGCACGGATTGCGCGGCTTGATCTGGACCACCTTGCTTGCGGGCGTGATCTTGATCGTGCTCGGCATGGCCAAGTTTGGGCGCTACATCAACTACGTCCCCTATCCGGTGACGACGGGGTTCACCGCCGGAATTGCGGTGGTCATTGGAACCTTGGCGCTCAACGACTTCCTGGGTTTGGGGATCCAGACTTGGTCGGAACACTACGTGAGCAAGCTTGGTCAAATCGGTTCGCGCCTGCCCTCCTTGCAGCCCGGTGAGGCCTTGGTGGGAGGGGTGGCTTTGTTGTCCATGGCCCTGTCCCAGCGCTGGCTGCGGCGGGTGCCCGGACCGGTCGTCGGGATTGGGCTGGGGACCCTTTGCGCGCAGTTGCTCGCGCCGCTAGGGATCCATGTGGCGACCATTGGCAATCGCTTCCATTACGCGCTGCCCGATGGGGGGACCGGCAACGGCATCCCGCCCTTTGCCCCGATCCTACATTGGCCTGGTTCGGCTGCGATCGAGTGGCTGGCATGGCCGACTTGGGCCGAACTGCAAGTCTTGGCGGTTCCCGCGCTCGTGGTGGCGGCGCTGGCGGCGCTCGAGTCGCTGCTTTCCGCAGCCGTTGCCGATGGAATGGCCGGAACGCGCCACAATCCCAATGCCGAGTTGATCGGCCTAGGGATCGGCAACCTGCTCTCCGGTTTGGCTGGAGGGATCCCCGCCACGGGAGCCATCGCACGGACCGCCACCAACATCCAATCGGGGGCGCGCTCGCCGCTGGCTGCCTCCATGCACGCGCTGCTGATTTTGGTCTACGTGGTGTTGCTCGCCCCCTGGATGTCGGCCATTCCCATGGCGACCCTGGCGGCGCTCCTGATCATGGTGGCCTACCGCATGTCCCATTGGCGCCAGTTTGTGCACATGGTGCAAGTGGCGCCGCGCAGCGACACGTGGGTGTTGGTGGCTTGCTTTGGTTTCACCGTGTTTGTGGACATGGTGGCAGGGGTCGCCGTGGGCGTGGTTTTGGCCAGCTTCTTGCTTGTGAAGCGGCTGGCCGATCTGACCCAAGCCAACGTGAGCCACGGGACCTCGGGCCGTCACAAGAAGCTGGACAATCTCGACCTTCCCGAGGACACCATGGTGTACCACTTGAACGGATCGTTGTTCTTCGCTTCGGTGGAGCGTGCGTTCGAACGGACGGGGTACCTGCGCGATGCAATCCAAACGCTGATCATCGATGTGGAGGAGGTGCCGTTCATCGATATGACGGGTCTCGTGGCCATGCGCACGATGATCCTGGATGTCCAGGCCAAGGGCCGTGCGGTGGTGCTATGCGGCAGTCCACCGCTGGTGCAGCAGGTGCTCAAGGAACTTCCCGAGGCGTCCAGAGCCCAAGTGCGGAGCGCCCCCTCGGTACAAGCCACCCTCAAAATGCTGCGGGTCGCCTAATCGTCGTCCTTGGATCGGTCCTTGCCGGATCGCTCCTTATTGGGTCGCTCCTTATTGCGTCGAGCGCCCAACTCCTCTAACAGTTCGATTTGCACCTGCTGGATGGCCACCAGTCGCTCCCATTGCTGCATGAGGAGGTGATCCAGCTTCTCGTGCAGGTGGCGGATTTCGATTTCGGCTTTGAGGTTGATGCTGTAGTCGTTTTCGGCGCGGATCCGATCTTTGGCTTCCTGGCGGTTCTGGCTCATCATGATGACCGGCGCTTGGATCGCCGCCACGCAAGAGAGGATCAGGTTGAGCAGGATGAAGGGGTACGGATCGAATGGCTCCTTGGTCAGCAGGAGCAGGTTGGTAGCGATCCAGATGGCCAAGAAACCAAAAAACAGGATCAAGAACGTCCAGCTCCCGCCAAATGCGGCCAAGCGGTCGGCCAGCCGTTGACCGACGGTGAGTGCGCCGGATCCCAACTCCAGCGAATCTGGGGTGGTCAAGGTGTGATCGCGTAGGCTTGTTACTAGGCCCTGCTCCAACCCGGAGAGTTCGCCCTTCTCTTGCACCAAGAGGTGTTCCACGTAGCGCATGCGGAAATCGGCCAGGTCTTTCTGGCAGATGTAACCACTTGAATCCAAGTCAGCATGTGCTCCTTCGATTTCGGCCAGCACCTGGGGTCGAACCACAGCGAGGGGGAGCGTGGATCTGCGCGGAAAGGACTTACCGCAAACCGCGCAGACGACGGTGGAAGATGGGTTTCTCATGCTATCTCCGGCAGATGGGGGCCAACCAAACCCATCCTACGCCAAGCGCAGGAACCCGGCACAAACGGCTTGGGAAGTCTGGTGGGTAGTGGACAGGCGGACCGGTTTCAAGCGAAGTGCGCGGCACAGGCGAGCATCGCTTCGGCAATCTGGTCGGCCTCGGCTTCGGTCGTACAGGCCGGGGGCAGCGCGTAGACCACATTGCCAAGGGGCCGCAGCAAAACGCCGTGTTCCTCCGCGATACGACCGATCTGGGGTCCCCGCTTACTCAAGTAGCCCGCATCTGCGCCGGAGGGTTCGATGAGATCGAAGGCGACCATGCCGCCAAGCTGGCGGAGGTTGGTCACGTGTGGGGCCTCGTGGAGCGCTGCCAGGCGTTCATGGACGCGCTTGCCTAAGGCCGCAAGCCGCGCGGGTACCCGCTGCTCGGCCCCCAGGCGAGCGGATTCGAGGGCGATGGCGCATCCAACCGGGTGGGCTGTAAAGGTGTGTCCATGGAAGAAGGTTCGGGCCCGATCGGTCGAACGGAACCCCTCGAACAAGGACTCGCGGCACAGGGTCGCGGCCAAGGGGAACATGCCGCCGGTCAACCCCTTGGCAAGGCACAGCAAGTCGGGCGTGATTCCCGCCTGCTCGCAGGCGAAGGTGGTTCCCGTGCGGCCAAAACCGGTCATGACCTCATCGGCAATCAGCATCACACCATGGGCGTCACACCGTTCGCGCGCTGCCCGTACGAACGCGGCGGGATAGGTGCGCATACCGGCAGCGCCTTGTAGCAAGGGCTCCACAATGACCCCCGCTGCCCGGGGTCCCAGTTGGACCAAGGCCTGCTCCAAGGCTTCCGCACCGGGCACCACGCGAACGCTTTCGAACAAAAGGCCCGCAAAGGGCTCAAAGAACGGTTTGGGATCGCCGACGGACATCGAACCGAAGGTGTCCCCGTGGTAGCCACCCTCCAACGCCACGAACACGCGGCGCTGCGCTTGCCCGTGTTGGGCGAAGAATTGCAGCACCATCTTGAGTGCGACTTCGACGGCGGTGGACCCGTTGTCCGAATAGAAAACCCGCTCGAGACCGGGGGGCGCGATCGACACCAAGGTCTCGGCGAGGGCCACCGCGGGCTCATGCGTCGTTCCAGCGAACAGCACGTGGTCGAGCCGTTGCATTTGTTCGTGTGCCGCTCGCACCAAACGCGGCTCCCCATGCCCATGCAGCGTGGCCCACCAGCTCGAAATTCCATCGATCAGCTTTTGGCCGCTTGCCAGCTCCAGACTCGCCCCTTGTGCACCAACGACGGCCAAGGGCTCCTGATTCAAGCCATGTTGCGTGTACGGGTGCCACACCCAGCGCCGATCGCGGGCTAGCAGAGATTCATCGGAATCGTTCATGGGGTCGTCGGGATGCGCGCGGCATCGAACCAGGAGCGGTCGAGGGTGGAGGCGAATTCCGCCAAATGGGCCGCATCCAAGGACTCCAGCCAAGGAATCTCCAGGACCGGGCAAGCCACCTGGCGCGCCAGGAATTCGCGGTTGTCACGGTGCGGGGGACCCACCAGGAACACAACGTCTGGAGCCAGCCGCGCCTGGGCCAGCGCGCGCAAGCTGAGTTGGGTGTGATTCAACGTCCCCAATCCCGAGCGGGCCACCAACGCGATCTTCGGTCGGATTTGAGCCAGCCAATCGAGGTTCTGAAAGTGGTCGTTCCAGGGCACCAGGAGTCCGCCGGCGGTTTCGACAATCCAAGGCCCCGGTGTGGTGGACAGATGCTGTTCGAGTTGGCGTTGGATGCGCGCTTCCTGGATCGTTCGGCCTTCGGCAGCAGCCGCTTGATCGGGGCTTTTGGGTAGCGAAAACTCGATGCCCGGGGGTAGGCAGGTGAGTTGGCAGTCCGTACACAGCGCCCGCAGGGTTTCCGTATCCGACGGCAGCCCGCTTTGGATCGGCTTCCAATAGAACACCGGCCCCTCGCGCGCAGCAAGGTGCACGAGGATCGCGCTGGTGATCGTCTTGCCCACGTCGGTGTCGGTGCCCACCACCACCCAGGGCTTGGGCCTAGGGCCGGAAGCCTTGGTTTGGGTCCCCACCATCCGCGCCGTTCGAACGGCTTCGATCAGGCGCTCCAAGGAGGGCTCGCTCCAATCGTGGTGCAGGACCACCCGCAGGCGCGAAGAACCCTCGGGCACCGTGGGTGGGCGAACAGCGTGCAAGGACAAGCCTTGCTGGCGCAGGGTGCGAGCCAGCTCGAGCGCGACTTGGGCGGGACCGCACGGGATCGGAACGACGGCGCCGGCGGGCTCGGGCAGTTCCAATGCCAGGGCAAGCCGGCGGGCTCCCTGCAAGACCCGCGCCCGTTCGGCATCGAGGCTCGGAACGAGTTCGATGGCCGCGGTCAAGGCGGCCGCCAGGGGTAGGGGGATGCCGGTGGTGTAGACGAACGCGCGTGCCCGATGCAACAACCAGCGGCGGAGCACTTCGCTGCCCAGCACGAACGCCCCGGCCACCCCCAGGGCCTTGCCGCCGGTCACCACCCGCGCGATGAGCACGTCGTCCGCATCCGCAAGCGTGGCGCAGGCGCCCCGTCCTTGCGGCCCGACCAGTCCGGCCGCGTGGGCTTCATCGACGATCAGGCGCGCGTCGTAGGTCCGGCACAATTCGACGATGGCGGCCAACGGTGCCATGTCGCCGTCCATGCTGAAGAGGCTTTCGGTGACGACCCATCGGCGGTGTGCGGACAGGTTGGCCTTGAGGGCGTCGCGCAAGCGATCCAGGGTGGCGTGGTCGTACACCACGACTCGGGCGCCGCTGAGTTTGGCTCCGTCGATCAGCGAGGCGTGGTTGAGCTCGTCCGAGAGCAAAACGTCAGCGGGGCCTGCCAAGGCGCCCAACAGGCCCAGGTTGGCTTGGAATCCAGTCGGAAACAGCAAGGCGGCGGGGGTTCCGATCCAAGCGGCAGCGGCCGCTTCGGCCTGGAGCAGAAGCCCGTGGTCGCCGCCCAAGAGCCGCGAAGCGCGCGCTCCCACGCCGTACAGACTAGCGGCCTGGGCCGCGGCTTGGCGGACGGCTGGGTGCTGCGACAGACCCAACACGTCGTTGGTCAGGAAGTCCGCACCTTCGGGTTGGGCCACCAACTGGCGCCCCATGTGCTCCTGGTCTAGGCGCTCGAGCGCCGCTTGCCATTCGCGCTCGATGGGGGGCAGCATGGGGTCACTCTCCCACCGCAAGCAGGCCCAGGCTGCGGAGCATGGCGGCGTCGCTCCCGGGCTCGGGGTTGGGCGTGGTGAGCAGTTTGTCGCCCACGAAGATCGAGTTGGCGCCGGCTAGGAAACACAGCGCTTGGGCGGCCTCGGGCAGCTCTTGGCGGCCAGCGGAGAGGCGGATGGTGGTCTTGGGGATCAAGATCCGGGTGGCGGCGATGAACGCCACCCACTCTTGCCACGCGATCGGTTCCACATGGCCGAGCGGGGTTCCTTCGACCGGCACCAAGCGGTTGACCGGGACGCTTTCGGGTTGCGGGTCGAGGCCAGCGAGCTCCAAGAGCAGTTCGGCACGGTCCTGGAGCGATTCGCCCATGCCCAAGATCCCGCCGCAGCACACCGCAAGCCCTGCATTGCGCACCGATTGCAGCGTATCGAGGCGATCCTGGTAGCAGCGCGTGCTGGTGACTTGGTCGTAGTAGCTGGGACCGGTGTCCAGGTTGTGGTTGTAGTAGTCGAGGCCCGCTTCCTTGAGCCGCAGCGCTTGCTCGGTGTTGAGCATGCCTAGGGTGACGCAGGCCTCGAGGCCCAGGTCTTTGACGCCCTTGACCATCTCCAAGACTGCGTCGAATTCCTTGCCGTCGCGCACGTTGCGCCAGGCGGCGCCCATGCAAAAGCGGTCGGCGCCCCCTTGCTTGGCCTCGCGGGCCTCCTCCAGGACGCGGTCCACTTGCAGCAGCTTCTCGCGCTCCAAGCCCGTGTTGTGGTGGGCGCTTTGCGAGCAGTAGCCGCAGTCTTCGGGGCAAGCTCCGGTCTTGATCGAGAGCAGTTGGCTGCACTGGATCTTGCGCGGGTCATGGTGCTGGCGGTGCACGCTGGCGGCCTCGAAGACCAAGTCCAAGAGGGGGCGTTGCAAGAGCGCTTGCACCTGCTCAAGAGTCCGGTGGGTTTGAGCTTGCGCGGTGGGGCTGCTGGGCGTCATGGCGAGGATTCTAGCAGGGCCTCAGCCGGTCGGGCAGGCCAGGAAAGGCTTTCGATGGCCTTTTTTCCTGGTAGTCTGGGGCCCATGACAGCGGCACGGCCTACCTACTACTGGGATTACATCGAAGTCGATCGGCTCCTTGGGCTCCAAGGGGGGCTCGACGGCGATGACAGCCAGCTCGAGAACGAAGAAGTGCTCTTCATCACCGTGCACCAAGTCTTTGAGCTGTGGTTCAAGATCGTGCTGCGCGAGCTGATCGCGATTCGGAATCGGTTCAAGGCGGAAATCCTCACCAACGAAGACATGATCGATGTGGTGACCCGCTTGGAGCGTTGCGCGACGATCTTGCGCGTGGGCAACCAACACTGGGAAGTCATGGAGACGCTGCCACCCCGCGCGTACCTGAAGTTTCGCAGCAAGTTGATGCCCGCGAGTGGCTTCCAAAGTGCCCAATTGCGACAAATCGAGATTCTCTTGGGGCTCGAGGAGTCCGAACGGATTCCGTTCGGAACCGAGGGCAGCCACCTCGCTGCGCTGCGTGGACAGGGTGGGGTCGAGACCGAAGCCTCACGCCGCGTGGCCAAGCAGTTGGAAGATCTGCCGAGCCTCAAAGATGCGGTCGCCGGTTGGCTCGAACGCACGCCGATTGGTGGCGCCCATCACCATGCCAGCAGCCATCGCGAATTCGTCGAGCAATACCTCGCCGCCCATTCGCGCGACCTGGATGCCAATCTGGCCCACGCACAAACGGTGGCCAGCAAGGGGGCCGATGGTGGACGCTTGAAGGCGCTCTACGACCGCGAACGCCAAAGCGTGCGGGACTTTCTGTTGCCCGACGACGAGCGTTTGGGGCGCATCCGTGCAGCGATCCTCTTCATCGAGACCTATCCCGAAGAACCGCTGCTCACGTGGCCGCACCGCGTGCTCGAAGGAATCCTTGGCTTCGAACAGCTGTTCGTGATCTTCCGCCAGCGCCATGCGCGCATGGTCGAGCGCATCATCGGTCGGCGCACGGGAACCGGTGGTACAGCAGGGGTGGACTACCTCGACCAAACCGCGCTCAAGTACCGCATCTTCCCCGAGCTTTGGGCGGTGCGTAGCATGCTGATCAACCCGCAGATTGCCCCCGCGCTCGAAGGTGCGGCCTTCTTTGGCCTACGGGCCGAGTCGGGTGGCTGATTTGCGATGGGTTCGGTTCGGGCTTGCTCGCACTGAATGGCCCCGGTCCAGGAATCTTCGCTTTTTGGTTGGGAGGTGAGGTGCGAGCCTTAAGCTTCCTTGCCCATGCCGCCTCGCCTCGTCACTCCCCTCGTTTGGGTCCTGTGTTTTGCCATCGCCGCGCTTTCGGATTGGGCGCGTCCGCAGTTGGGAGACTCCCCATGGATCCCCGGGGCCTCGGTCTTGGCTCTGGTTTTGGGAGCGGTCTTGGTGCACCTGCCTGGAGTGCGTCCCAGGGTTCTGGCTGCCTCGAAAGCCATCGTCAAGCACGGCATTCCCTATGCGATCGTGTTGATTGGTTTCGGCTTGAGCCTGACCGACCTTTGGAAAGCGGACGTGCTGGGCTGGGGGTTGGTGGCGGTCGTGGTGGCGATGTTGGTGGCATTCGGTAGCGCGGGGTTGTTCGGGCGCCTCTTTGGCCTCGACGTGCGCACGTCGATGTTGATCGGTGCGGGCACGGCGGTTTGTGGCAACAGCGCCATCATGGCGGTTGCGCCGGTGGTGCAGCCCGAAGAAGAAGACCTGGCTCTGAGTTTGGCGGTGATCAACTTGTTGGGGCTACTGATGGTCTTCGTCTTGCCGCCTTTGGGGAACTGGACGGGCATCGACGGCGGCTTTGGGGGCATGCTGGCTGGAATGACCGTGCATGCGGTGCCCCAGGCGGTCGCGGCGGGTGAGGCGTTTGGGGAGCATGCTTTGCGTTTGGCAACCCTCTACAAACTGCTACGCGTGGCGCTCTTGATGCCGACCGTGTTGCTCTTGGCCCTGATTTGGTCGCGGCGCGGGAAAGCCGAGGGCGCGGGGTCGAGCAAGGCCAAGGTGCCCGGGTTCCTGTGGTTGTTTGTCGTGGCGGGCATCCTGCGCAGCGTGGGGGCGGTGGATTGGGCCATGACGACCCCCTGGAGCGAAGGGGCGCCCATTTGGAAGAGCCTGCAACAGGTCGGCAAGTTCGTCCTGACCGCCGTGATGGCCGCGGTGGGCATGGGAATTTACTTGCCCAGCCTGGTTCGGGTGGGGCCCCGCATCCTCTTTGTGGGGATCCTGACGGCAGCGGCCATGACCGCCTGCGCGGTAGCGGAGATCCTTGTGCTCCGTTCTTGGATTTCGGATGGCATGGGCTGAGGGGGCTTTGCGTGCCACACGGAAGTCACGCTTCCTTAACATTCCCTTAGCGCCGTTCGCTAGTCTTCGCTGCCATGGAAGCGCTAGCCAGGCCAGCCGTGATGAAACAATCGACCATCCTGATCATTGAAGACGATGCGGACATCGTTGAGTTGCTGCAGTACAACTTAACGAAGGAAGGGTTCCGCGTGCGAGTTGCCCGCGATGGCGATAGTGGCTTGCACGAAGCCCGTCGCTACCGGCCGGACTTGATCCTGCTCGATCTGATGCTGCCCGGGGTGGATGGGCTCGAAGTGTGCCGCCGTTTGAAGCGCGACAGCGACTTGTCCTCGACGCCGGTGCTGATGGTGACCGCCAAAGCTGAGGAAAGCGATGTGGTCAGCGGTTTGGAGATGGGCGCCGATGACTATCTGTCGAAGCCCTTCAGCCCGCGCGAGCTATTGGCGCGGGTTCGCGCGGTACTGCGCCGCGGCCAGTCCAGCAGCGAACACGAAAAGGCTCGCCTGGAATTCGGCGGCGTGGTCCTCGATCGACCCCGCCACGAGGTTACGGTCGACGATCGCCTGGTGGAGTTCACCCGCGCCGAGTTCCGCCTACTTTGGGCTCTAGGCAGCTCCCCCGGCCGGGTTTTTGCCCGCGATGAGCTGGTCGAATTCATCACGGGAGGAGAGGCCCACATCTCCGATCGGAACGTGGATGTGCATGTCAGCGCCATCCGTAAGAAACTCGAGCCCTATTCCGATCTGGTCAAGACCGTGCGAGGCGTGGGCTATAAGATAAAGGACTGACGGATCCGGGCCGATTTGGCCCAGATTTGACCCATCCTTTGGGAGTCCTCTGGGAGTCCTTTGCTTTGTTCCGTTCGCGCTTTTTCTGGAAACTCTTTGGCTCCTACGCCATCCTCGTCGTCATCACGACACTCGTTTCGGCCTACTTTGTGGGGCGCTACGTCGAGCGTTCCCAGTGGGATGCGAAGGTCGAGTCGCTCAGGGACCAATGCGTCCTGCTTTCGCCCTACGCGCTGAACGACTACCCCGGCTGGGCGGTAGGCGTGCCCCCGGAGGGCGTGCTGGATCAGGTCCGCTCCATGGCGGATACCAACGAGATCCGCGTGACCTTCATCCGGCGTGACGGCCTGGTGTTGCTCGATACGGCGGAAGATCCTGCGGCCATGGAAAACCACCGTGGCCGGCCGGAGGTGCAGGAGGCCTTGGTTGCGGGGGTGGGTGTCTCCCAGCGGTTTGGGCGGACGCTAGGTGCAGACGCCCTTTATGCCGCGTACGTGAAAGACCCCCGTTCCGAGCGACACGGAGTGGTGCGGGTCTCGGTGCGCGCCAATGAAAACCTGGCAACCCCGCGGCAGATCCTCGCCCGGACGGCCTTGTCCGCGACCCTGGCAGCGCTGGCAGCTTTGCTGCTCGGCTATTGGGGGGCTCGCCGTATGACATCGCCGCTCGCGGAAATGACGGAGGCGGCTAGGGCCTTCCAAGAAGGCAACTACGAGCAGCGCATCCTCGACCTGCCCGATGACGAGCTGGGGGATTTGGGGCGGGCTTTGAACGGTTTGGGCCTAGAGGTGCGCTCGCGGGTCGACCGACTATCGGCCGAACGGGGCCGATTGAGCGCCATGTTGGCCGGCATGGCGGAGGGAGTGCTGGCCGTCGGCGAGGACGATCGCATCTCCTTTTCGAATCGTGCCGCCGGGATGCTTTTTGGATATTCCGAGACCCAGGCCGAAGGCCGCAAACTGTGGGATGCCGTCCACATGCCGGGTTTGGTGGAGCTGATCTCCCAGGCCCGCAAGGCCGACCACGTGGTCCAAAGAGAGCTGGTGTTTGCCGGCCAGGGGGGCGAGCGGCGGTTGGTGGCCAAAGCCCACCACTTCAAGATCGATCGTGCTACCGGCGCCGTCGTGGTGTTCGAAGACATCACCGAGTTGCGCCAGTTGGAGCGCGTGCGGCGGGACTTTGTGGCCAACGTCAGCCACGAACTCAAAACCCCGCTGACCTCGATCCGCGGCTACGTCGAGACCCTGTTGGAAGGTGCCGTCCACGACCCGGACCACAACGTGCGCTTCCTGGAGAAGATTCAGAACAACGTCGACCGCTTGAGCGACTTGGTGTTCGACCTGTTGAGCCTAGCGCGCATCGAGAACCAAGAAGGGCGCCTGGTGCGAACTCAAGTGGACTTGGGCGCGCTGATCGCAGAGACCTGCCAGGTCTTCGAAGAGCAAGTCGAACGGGCCCACTTGGAGGTTCACTGCGATCTCCCCAGCACGCCTTGTGTGGTTTGGGGCGAAGAACGGGGCCTGGCCCAAGTTCTGGAGAACCTGCTTTCCAACGCGGTCAAGTACACACCCGCCCAAGGCCGGATCGACATCGTCCTGCGCCGGGAAGAGGGCGGAAAAGCCCACCTCATGGTGCGCGATACGGGGGTTGGGATCCCGGTTGGCGATCAAGACCGCATCTTCGAGCGCTTCTACCGGGTCGACAAAGCCCGATCCAACGAGGTGGGGGGGACCGGCCTGGGGCTTTCCATCGTGAAGCACCAGGTTCAGGCCATGCAAGGGCGCGTCGGTGTGGAGAGTCGGGTGGGGAAAGGCACCTGCTTCCACGTGTACCTGGAGTGCGCTGCTGGAGACTAAGTCGTTGTCGGGAAAGGCCTTAGGTGCGGATGGTGGGGCGCCGCACCTTAACCTTGTCTTAATAGAACGCTAACAATGGGTTGAGTAGGGCGGCTGAAGATGCACGCATCGAAGGACCGGAGAAGGTCGCCACCGAATGGCCCCCTTCAACCCCCGGCCCCAACCCAACCTCCCATCACTATGGACCTTTCGAAACTTCTGGGGATCTCCCTCCTCGGCTCCACCCTGCTGCTCCCCTTGGCCAGCGCCCAAGTCAAGGTCGACAAGAAGCTGCCCGACTACAAGCCCACCGAAGGCGTCACCGGCAACATCAACAGCATCGGTTCCGACACGATGAACAACCTGATGGCCCTGTGGGCCGAAGGTTTCAAAAAGCACTACAGCCAAGTCCAGGTGGAAATCACCGGCAAAGGCTCGTCCACCGCTCCCCCGGCGCTGATCAAGGGTCAATCGACCTTCGGTCCCATGAGCCGCATGATGAAGAGCGAGGAAATCGACGAGTTCAAGAAGACCTTCGGCTACGAGCCGACGGCGCTTCCCACCAGCATCGACATGCTGGCGGTTTACGTCCACAAGGACAACCCGATCAAGGGCCTGACCCTGCAACAGGTCGACGCGATCTTCTCCAAGACCCGCAAAGGCGGCCTCTCCAGCGACATCGTGACCTGGGGTCAACTCGGCTTGGAAGGCGAATGGGCCGACAAGACGATTTCGATCTACGGTCGCAACTCGGCGTCGGGCACCTACGGCTACTTCAAGGAGCACGCGCTCTTCAAAGGTGACTACAAGGACAACGTCAAGGAACAACCGGGCAGCGCCTCGGTCGTCCAAGGCGTCGCGCGCGACAAGTACGCGATCGGCTACAGCGGAATCGGCTACAAGACCGCCGATGTGCGCGCCGTGCCCCTTGCCAAGGACGCCGAAGGCGAAGCCATCGCGGCCGAGCCGGAAAACGCCTACACCGGCAAGTACCCCATGGCCCGCTTCTTGTATGTGTACATCAACAAGGACCCCAAGAAGGACCTTGAGCCCCTGCGTGGCGAGTTCCTGAAGTACGTGTACAGCAAGCAAGGCCAGCAACGCGTGATCGAGGACGGCTACTTCCCCATCACCGCCAAGATCGCCGAGAAGGCTCTCAAGTCGGTAGGCATCGAACTGCCCAAAGTGGTCGAAGCCGGCGCGGCCAAAGAGTAACCTCCTCGCCTTTAGGCCCGTGAGGGCACCCCAAGGGGAGAAGTCCAGCGACGCTCGGACTTCTCCCCGAACTGCTAGAAAGACCCTGCCCCCCCGGATCGATTCCTACCATGGCTTCCCCTTCCAAGTTCCGACGCGACACCCCCAAGCGCGTCCGCATCATCGAGGTCATCGCGGAACTCGCGATCCGTGCCGGAGGCTTTGGCACGATCGCCGCCGTCACCTTGATGATGGTGTTCTTGTTTTCCGTGGCTTGGCCTTTGTTCCAAGGCCCGGAGATTCAGAGCGAAGCCGACAGCCGCCTGCCCTCCACCCCGACCCAAGTGGACTACCTGGGGTTGGACGAAGGCGGATCGGTGGCTTGGCTTTTGGAGGGCGAAGGGCGGGTGCGTTGCATCCAACTCTCCGATGGCAAAACATTCTTGGAGCAAGACCTGTTCCCGGAGGCGGAAGTCACCAGCGTCTGCACCCCATTGATTGGGGAGACCTTTTGCTTTGGATTTGCCGACGGAACCATCTGCAAGGCCGAGATAGGCTTCCACACCGAAGAGGTGCTTGAGGGGGACTATCCCGCGGGCCAGCCCCCGCTCGAGAATGGCGCCCACGCGTTGATTGGCAGCGAGTACTTCGAGCGAACCGGGGAGGGCTCCCTACGACGGACCACCTTCACTTGGGAGATCTCCGAGCCCTTCCAGACGCCAGTCGAGCGTGCGATCGTGGATCTGGACCGCGTGGTGGCCACCACGGGAGAGTTCTTTGGGTTCGTGGATGGCGCGGGCGAGCTGCACCTCTTGCGTGCGCGTGAAACCGAGAACTTGATGACCGGCGACATCGAGTACGAGTTGGAGGAAAGCGCCTTGGCCAACGTGTTGCCCAACCGCACCAGCCCGCCGACGCACATCTACTTGGGGTCCGGGGCGACCCAAGCATTCGTGTCCTACGCGGATGGGGTCATGGCGCAGCTTTCGCTCCTGCTCTTCAGCAAACCGGAGCTCGTGGAGACCGTGCCGTTGGTTGCCGGTGGCCGTGCCCTCGACCGCATGGCGTTCCTTCCGGGGCGTTCGACCCTCTTGGTTTCGGACTCGGCTGGGGTTTTGAGCTCTTGGTTCACAGTACGCCCAGAGGATGGGGGCAAGGGCAAGCTGACGCACATTCAAGATTACGGTCAGCCGGGAGCCCCGTTGTCGGCCTTGGGATTCTCGGGGCGTTCGCGGCTCTTCCTCGCAGGCCGCAGGGATGGTCGGATCACCGCTTGGCAGGGGACGCTTGGAACGTCCATCCAGACCTTCGAAGTGCCTTCGAGCGAGACCATCCTGCAATTGGCCTTCCATCCGCGACAGGACGGTATCGTCGCCCTGACCGACAAGGGCTTGCACCACTGGCGGGTCGACTTTGGCTACCCCGAAGCAAGCCTCGCCTCGCTGTTCCTGCCGATTCGGTACGAAGGGTCCACCCAGCCCGAACACTCCTGGCAGTCATCGGCGAGCAGCGACGACTACGAGCCCAAGATGGGCATGTGGCCGTTGGTCTTCGGAACCATCAAGGCCACGATCTTCGCCATGCTGTTCGGCGCTCCGATTGCGGTGCTCGGGGCGCTGTTCACCAGCGAGTACATGCATTCGCGTACCCGAGCCACCACCAAGACGTTGGTAGAGCTCCTGGCGGGTCTGCCCTCGGTGGTGTTGGGTTTCTTGGCCGCTCTGGTGGTCGCGCCCTTCGTGCAACAGCAGTTGAGCGCCACCCTGAGCTTCTTCTTTTTGGTTCCCTTTGTGTTGCTCATGGGGGCGTATCTCTGGCAGCTGCAACCCACGGTCCAGCGACGCAAGCGCTCCGGATGGATGCGGCAGTTGGCCATTCTGGCCTGCCCAGCTTTGGCCGTGCTGCTCGCCACCTGGGTGGGGCCGCTGCTCGAAGATTGGCTGTTTGGTGGAGACTCCCAAGCGTGGTTGGATGGCCGCCAAGGAGTGGCCGCCAGCGGCTGGTTCTTCCTGTTGTTGCCCTTTTCCGCGGCTTTGACCCTGGTGGTCTTCACCATGCGTCGCTCGCTGGATGTTCGACCTTTGGTGGCCCTAGCTCGCTTCGGCTTGGGCACGTTGGTGACCCTGGCCTTGGCGGCGGGGGCGGCCTTTTTGTTGCAGTCGTTGGGGTTCGACCCACGCGGCGGGATTGTCGATACCTACGAACAACGCAACGCCTTGATCGTGGGGATTGCCGTGGGTTTGGTGGTGCTACCGATCGTGTACACGCTCACCGAGGACGCTCTCGGTGAGGTGCCCCAGAACCTGCGCGAGGCTTCGCTGGGCGCAGGGGCCACCCACTGGCAGACCGCGGTGCGCGTGGTGCTTCCTTTCGCTACCAGCGGAATCTTTTCCGCTCTGATGGTCGGATTGGGTCGAGCCGTTGGTGAAACCATGATCGTGCTGATGGCTGCGGGGAGCACGGCACTGACCGAGTGGAACGTGTTCAACGGCTTCCGTACCCTTGCGGCCAACATCGCTACCGAAATCCCTGAGGCGGTCGTGGGAAGTGCCCACTACCGCGCCCTGTTCTTCTCCGCGCTGCTTTTGTTTGGCATGACCTTCGTCATCAACACTCTCGCGGAACTTGTTCGCCGCCACTTCCGTGCCAAGGTGCGTGCCCTATGAGCCAAACCCCCGAGCAACAAGCCGAGTCGGCCAAGGAAATCCGCGATGCCATGCGGGTTGTCCCGCAAGTTGCCCACGGTGAACCTGCGGTTTGGTTGGCAGGCGGAGCCTTGGCGATGGCCGTATTGATCATCACCGGCATGGTTGGGCTGATCGTGTACCAAGGCGGGCGCGCGTTTTGGCCCGACCCGATCGCCAAGGTTCGCGCCAGCGATGGTTCCGAGCACTTGGGCGAAATCCAGCAGGTGGGTTCGGTTCCCGCAGACGAGGCCAATGGCGGCGCCAAGCGAGTCCTGCTGCGTAGCGAGAACTTCCGCTGGTCGGGATCGCACGCGTCTTGGATCGTTACCGACCCGAACTTTGAGCCGACCTATCCCGAGTGGGCCGTTTTGGTCGAACTGATGGAAGAGGGGCGGATCATCGGTCAGCCCACCTACTTCCGGGTCGATGGCAAGGTCCTGGAATCAGACCCCGCATCGGTGTGGGCCGCCTACAACGAACATCGTGGCCAGATTTCCGAACGGACGCGGGAAATCGAGCGCTTGACCAAGGGCACGCTGGCAAAACTGACCAATCGCCAAGCCGACGCACGCCTCAACGCTCGCAAGGCTGAATTGGAGTACGGGACCGACTCTGCCGAGCACAAGCAGGCGCTGGCGGACATGGATGCGCTGCTGGCGAGTCTGGCCAAGGAGCAGTCCGACATCGATCGCAAGATTGCTGACCTAGAAGAGATCAACCACCGCTACGAGATCGGATTCTTATTCCAGGATGGCACCGAAGTGTTTCGGCCCATGGCGGATATCAACCGCATGGTGCCCGCCAACCGACTCACCCTGGTGGGCCGCTTGGGCGTGTACCTGGACCGTTGGCGGGAGTTCTTGACCGAGGATCCGCGCCACGCCAACAGTCAGGGCGGCATTTGGCCGGCTCTCTTCGGGACCGTCGTCATGACCATGATCATGTCGATCATGGTGGTGCCTTTTGGGGTTCTGGCCGCGTTGTACCTCAAGGAATACGCCAAGCCCGGCTTCTTCGTGTCGCTGGTCCGGATCGCCGTGAACAACCTGGCGGGGGTGCCTTCGATCGTTTTCGGCGTCTTCGGCTTGAGCTTCTTCTGCTACATCGTGGGGGCCCAGATCGACGAGTGGTTCTTTACCGCGAGTTTGCCCAACCCTACCTTTGGCAAGGGGGGCATCCTTTGGGCTTCGTTGACCTTGGCCCTCTTGACCTTGCCTGTGGTGATCGTGGCTACCGAGGAGGCTCTCTCTGCCGTGCCCCAATCGATGCGCGAAGGATCTTATGGCTGCGGTGCGACCCGCTGGCAAACCATCCAACGGGTGGTCTTACCGCGAGCCCTACCCGGGATCATGACCGGCATGATCCTGGCCATCGCGCGCGGCGCGGGGGAGGTCGCACCGTTGATGCTCGTCGGAGCGGTCAAAATGACCCAGGACTTGCCCATCGACTTGAGCCAGGCTCCCTATCTGTTCCCCCAGCGCAGCTTCATGCACCTGGGATTCCACATCTACGATCTAGGCTTCCAGAGCCAAGACTCGGAGGCCGCCCGACCCATGGTGTTTGCGACGACGCTACTCCTGATCGGGATCGTCGTGGGTCTCAACCTGGGCGCCATTTGGCTCCGTGCGCGACTCCGTCGCCGCTTCCGCGCCGCCCGCTAGTCCAATCCGTACCATGAGCGACACCATGCAACCGCCCATCGAAACCAATGCTCCGATGATAGAACCCGAAGAAGTCGCCCCCAGTCCGGGCAGAACCAAGGCCGGTAACCTGTTCGAAGCGATTGCCCAGGGCGCCCAGTTCCAAACCTCGCTGCACGAGGAAATGGAAGAGCTCCCCTGCGTGGTGAACGTCGAGGACTTCAACCTCTGGTACGGCAAGTCCCAAGCCTTGTTCAACGTCTCGCTTTCGCTTCCGATCGGCAAGGTGACCGCCCTGATTGGGCCTTCGGGCTGCGGCAAGTCCACCTTGCTACGCAGCGTCAACCGCATGAATGACCTGGTCGATGGGGTTCAAACCAAGGGGTCGATGACCCTGGCGGGCGAGTCGATCTATGCCGCCGGCGCCGATGTGATTGAGCTCCGCAAGCGGATCGGGATGGTGTTCCAAAAGCCCAACCCGTTCCCCATGAGCATTTTCGAGAACGTGGTCTACTCGCTGCGGATCGCTGGCATCCGCAAGCGGAGTATCCTACAAGAGGCCTGCGAACAGAGTTTGCAGCGTGCAGGTCTGTGGGAGGAGGTCAAGGACCGGCTCCGCTCCAGCGCTTTGCAGATGTCGGGCGGTCAACAGCAACGCCTATGCATCGCGCGCGCCATCGCGGCGCAGCCCGAAGTCCTGTTGCTGGACGAACCCTGTTCCGCCCTCGACCCGATCGCGACCGGCCGCATCGAAGACCTCATCGAGGAGTTGCAAGGCGAGTATTCGATCCTCATGGTGACCCACAACATGCAGCAGGCCTCGCGCGTCAGCGCGTACACGGCCTTCATGTACTTGGGACGTTTGGTCGAATACGGACCCACCGAGAGCATCTTCATGAACCCCCACCTGAGCGAAACCGAGGATTACGTCACCGGCCGCTTCGGTTGATTCGGTTCCTACCACCATGACCAAACATCTACACACCGACCTGCAAAGTCTGGAACGCAACCTACTGGCCCTCGGAACCCGCGTGGAGGAGGCCGTCCGGCGCTCCATCACGGCCTTGTCCTTGCGCCGCACGGACATGGCGGAGGAGGTCATCGGCGGAGACCGTAGCATCGACATGGCCGAGGTGGCCCTCGAAGAGGAATGCCTCAAAGTCCTGGCCCTGCACCAACCCGTGGCCGGCGACCTGCGCTTTGTTGCGGCCTGCATGAAGATCACCAACGACCTCGAGCGCATCGGGGATTTGGCGGTCAACATCTCCAAGCGAGCCAAGGCCCTGTGCGACCACCGCATGCAGGACCTGCCCCAGCAATTGGTCGAGATGACCGAACGAACGGCCGCCATGCTACGCTCGGCCCTGGATGCCTTCGTTCGCGAAGACGGCACCCGTGCGCGTCAAGTCATGCGCGAGGATGACCGCATCGACAAGCTGCACAAGGAATGCTTGGATGGACTGATCGAGCAAATGAAGCAAGACCCCGAAACGATCAGCACTTCGATGCTGTTCATCTCGATTTCGCGGCACCTGGAGCGCATCGCCGACCACACCACCAACATCGCCGAAGACGTGATCTACTTGGCGGATGGTGACATCGTGCGCCACCAGCGCGGATTCTAAAACCTCAGTCGAGCAGATCCGTCCGCGCAAAGGGTACCCGCGGCTCGGCTCCAAGAACCTTCGCCAAGAGCGAGTTCATCGTGGCCACATCGTTGTCAAAGGCGGTGTGGCTGCTTGCCATCGTGAGGGCCGGGTGGGTCTGCGGCGTCAGGAATTCTACCTGGGAGCGGACCTTGTCCGTGGAAAACGCGTCCATCCAACGGGCCATACCCAGCAAAGGCTCGACCGCATGCTTGGACTCGAAGGCGCGGGAAACCAGATAAAGGAGCGACTTGCCGTAGAGCGCGAGGCTCGTGTCTTGACGCTCGCTTGCATCGTCGAGTAGGTAGACCGCGAGTGCTTGCAGACGTCGTGACTGGAGCGCGGGCAGGATGGTGGACTCGTACTGTCGCACGTTGTTGGCAGGAGCCAGCAACATCATTTGGTCGCAGACCAAGTCGGTGTCCCGCCGCAATGCCGACAAGAGGTGCCCGAGGAAGATTCCACCTGCGCTATGGCCCGCAAGGTGCAGCCGCGGCCTGTGGTCCGTGGGCAGCGCGCCCCATGCTCGGGCCAGCGATTGTAGGGACTGTGAGCCAGCCGACCCGGGATTGGCAAAGGCGCGCCGCGCATCGCGTTTCATTTCGGCCCAAAGTGCGCGACCAGCCCATCCGATGCGCGCCTCGATCCAACGGTCCCAACCTTCGCCGCGTCCTTGGACACGCTTCGCAACAGAAGCACGTTTCCCCAGCAGCAAGTCGTGAATCTCCTCGCAAAAGCCCGTTTCCCACAAAAAGTGAACTGCCAGAACTCCGTTGGCTTCGAACACCGACTTCCACTGGGCCACGCGCCGGGCGCTGGCTTTGAGCGAGTTCAGCCCACCGTGGGCATACAGCAACACATGCTGGTAGCGGCCGGTCCGCAACGAACCGCGCCAGGCCTGAGCGAGGCTTGCGGCGTCCGTTGGATAGTCGCCCCGACCGACAAACCGCCCATCATCCACGTGCACATAGTGGTCACGGATTTCCAGTTGGCTGGGGGTTCGTTCGGCGCGCTGGGCTCCCGATGGCCCTTCACCCAACCAACCGGTCGCCAGGGCTTGCAGGCTCTCCACGGGTCGCGCCCTGCGGGCCACCCACAGGTCCCATACGTTGGCATCAAAGTCCGCAAAGGACCAAAGCGCGAGGCCGGGATAGCGTTGTTTGCCACGAACCCAGCCACCCCATTCGGTGCCCCAGGAATTCTGTACCAAGAACCCCTCGGGCGTGTAACCGAGGATTGCAAAGGCATGTCCTTCGTCTTGGGTGGCTGAAGCTGGGTCCCAAGGGATTCGGCCGCGCCGCGGGGCGTGCCATCCGGGGTGTACGGCAGCGGTAGCGAACACCGCGCCTACCTCGACCAAGGCAGCGTGAACATCGGGTCGGCGCGGGAGGACGCGATAGTAAGCGCCCAAGGGCGTTTGTAGGGCTGCTTCCGCCCGTTCGCGACTCAGGTGCCCCGCTTGCTCCTCGCGGTAAGGCCACTGGGATTCACGGCAGACTCCGTTCTTGTGCCAGCCCTTCATCACCCCGCGCGCAGAGGTGCCCTCGTAGTCGCTCCCTGGCCAGCGATCGTGGCGTTTGCCCATTTCGTACAGCATGCGCGCGCTTACGAGTCGAGTGGATTTCGACTCCAAGCCCGCCAAGTAGTCGATGGTGGCCGCCAAACCGAAGCCGGCGCAGGCGCCTTCGACACCTTGGTCGCGGACGCGGATAGCCGAGCGGCGAGGAGCGAGTCGCGCCGGAAGTGGCGCCAAGGTGGGGCGATAGAGCAAGTCCCGAAAATCGAGCCCATCGCGCTCGGTAGAAGCGTTGCGCATGAATCCTGGGGCAGCGTGCGTTGCGCCGGGTGAACCCGGCCGAACCTTCGCACCCCCCGATCGCTCGCCGCCCTAATCCAAATGCCCGCGATCGGAATCGCCCATCTCGACGCCACCTTGGGGAAAGTATTCCTTCCAGCGCCGATCGACGAGTGCGGCGGTGGCCTCGTCGCAAAAGAGTTCTTCGGGATAGCCCGGCTTCATGCGCGCATCGAGCACCAGCGGGGGCGTGTGGGCCGCATGCTGGTTCAAGAGCCGCGATTCCTTAGCGTGCAAGTCGCGCGCGGGGTCGAAACGCGTGAAGGTGGTCCACAGGAAGTTGGGACTCGAGCGGGTCGCCCGTTCGGCATCGTCGGAAAGCACGACGAGCGGCCAATCGGCAAACGCAGGGTCCTGTGCCAAGTCTCGGGGGTGCCAATCGCGGCTAGGGGTTTGCGCAAGATCCACCACCAAGCAACCGGGGCAGAAGACGCGCACACGGCCAATGGCTGGACTTGGGGTTCCTTCGAAGCGATCCCGCAGCTTGCGGATCGGGTCGCCAACCCCCAGCAGAATGCCCTTCGAGCCCTGGTCGATCTTTGGACCGGCGTAGTCCAACGAGTCCATGGCCAAATGGGGCAGCAAGAACAAGTCGCTCCGGAAGTCCGCTCGTTCGAGGATGTAGGTCAGCGTGGCAGGGAAGTCGTGCAAGTCCACCGCACCATCGGTCAAGAGCAGGAACTTCGTCAGCGACAACTGCCCCTCGCCCAAGATTCGGAAGGCGCTCATCATCGCCTCGCGCCGGTAGCGCTCACGAACGCGCGCTGCGGACAGGGCGTGGTATCCGGTTTCCCCATAGGACCACAGGTCGAGGACCGTGGGCATCACGAGAGGGAAGAGCGGCGAAAGCAGTTCTTGCAGGTAGTCGCCGATGAAGAAGTCCTCTTGTCGAGGCTTGCCCACGACCGTCGCGGGAAAGATCGCGTCCTTGCGGCGCATCAACGAATGCACCTTCATGAACGGGTAGTCGTGGATCTCGGAGTAGTAGCCGTAGTGGTCGCCAAAGGGTCCTTCGGGGCGCCGCGCACCCGGCTCGATCGAACCGCACAAAACGAACTCCGCGCTCGCGACTACGGGCGGTCCTCCGCCGGGATCGCGCACGAGTGGCAACTTGCGACCCAGGCACAGGCTTGTCAGCAGCAATTCGGGCACATTTTCTGGGAGCGGCGCGATGGCCGAGAGGATCAGCGCGGGGGGGCCACCCAGATGGATGCGCACCGGGAGCGCCTGGCCTTGCGCCTCGGCAGCAGCCAAGTGGAACCCGCCTCCCTTGCCGATCTGCATGTGCACGCCGACTTCGCGGTCATCGAAAACCTGTACGCGGTACATACCCAGGTTGGGAACCCCAGTTTGCGGGTGCTGGGTCATGACCAGCGGCAGCGTGAGAAAAGGACCTCCGTCACGCTTCCACGTCTTGAGCGCAGGCAGCCGGTGCAGCGCGGCATCCGCCTCGACCACCTCGGTCACGGGTCCACGCCGGCTGGTGCGCATGCCCACCTTGGCGAGGCTCTGGAACAGCGAACGGTGCTTCCAAAGCTTGCCCAAGCTCGGTGGCATCAATTCCTCGGGCAGCCGCGCGACTTCGCGGATCAATGCTTCCGGTCGAGGACCAAAGGCCAACTCGACCCGGCGCTGGGTTCCGAAGAGGCCAGTAACCAGCGGGAAGGCAGCGCCTTGGACCTGCGAAAAGTAGAGCGCTGGGCCACCTGCAGCGATCACGCGACGGTGGACCTCGGCGGCTTCCAATTCAGAATCCACCGGGGCCGAGATCTCCACAACTTCCCGTTCGGACCTTAAGGTCTGGAGGAAGGCACGCAGGTCTTGGGGAGCATCACGCATGGGGTTCCCCGGGGCGTAGGGGGTGGTCAGTTTGCTTGGATTGGAACACCGGGACAACGATTTCCAGCCGATGATCCTGCAAAAGGGTTGGAGGCCTGCGAAACCCCCGGAAAGTCGCCTACTCACTAGAATGGAGCTGGTTCCGCACGGCTGTAGGCCAAGGCTGCCCGCTGGGGCGTAGGGATTCCGGAGCAACATGAAAGCACTCGCCGCACTCCTCTTGGCCCTTCCCTTGGGCGCCCCCCAGCTTGCGGGGGGGCAAGAAACACAGGTCGCCCCGGACTCGAGTTCGCTGGCCTGGACCCCGGTCCAGGCGGAACACCTGCTCAATCGAGCGGGGTTTGGCGCCACCTCCGAGGAAATCGCCTTGGCGGTCGCCGCTGGGCCCGAAGCCGTGGTCGACCGTTTGCTTGCCGGCGGCCGCCCTGCTCCGGCGTTTGAGTTTCAAGTGTATCGGGTCGATCGCCGGGCCCGCGCGGCGGCCAACGACGACGAGCGCCGCGAGCTGGACCGCGCCGTTCGGCAAAACAATCGCAAGCAAGTTGACGATTTTTCGAAGTGGTGGTTGGAACAGATGGTGGCTGGCCAGGACCCACTGCGCGAACGCATGACCCTCATCTTGCACGGGTGGTTGGTGAGTGCCCACCAAAAGGTTCAGCAGTCGGACTACTTGGTCGCGCAGAATCAGCTTTTCCGCAGTTACGCCTTGGGGAACTACGGCAAGTTGTTGCGTGCCATTCTCGAAGACCCGGCGATGCTGTTGTACTTGGACAACAACACCAACAACCGGCGCAAGCCCAATGAGAACCTTGCGCGCGAGCTGATGGAGTTGTTTTCTTTGGGCGAAGGCCAATACACCGAAGAGGACATCCGTGAAGCGGCCCGGGCTTTGACCGGCTACACCGTGCGCGAGGAAGGATTCTTCTTCGCCAAGGGCCAGCACGATCCCGAGGAGAAGTATCTCTTGGGCTACAGCGGGGTGGAGTCGGCCGATGGCTTGGTCGAGGTCTTGCTTGAGCAGCCCGCTTGTGCCGAATACGTGGCCAAGCGCTTGATCAACGAGTTCGAAGGCGCCGACCCTAGCCCCATGCGTTTGCAGAGCTATGCCAAGTTGTTGCGCGACTCAAAATACGAATTGGAACCCTTTCTGCGCACCCTTTTCCTGGATCCCGCCTTCTACCGCGACGAAGTCATGGGCACCAAAGTGCTGTCTCCGATCGAGTACGTGGTGGGCACGGCGCGTCGGCTGCAGGTGCCGGTTCCTGCGGAGCTCTTGTATCAGGCAGCGAGCATGCTGGGCCAAACCTTGCTCGACCCGCCCAGCGTGAAGGGTTGGGATGGTGGATTCGCTTGGTTGACCGAGTCGTCGTTGATGCTGCGTAGCAATGCTTGGGGCGCGATCCTTGGGGAGATCTCCGGCAAGGACCTGCGCGACCAAGTCGCCGAAGCCATCGACATGATGGACGGTATGATGGACGATCCGGACGCGGGCCAGGAAACACCACCCGAGCCCAAACGGCGCGGAGGCCCCTTGGTGCGCCTACTCACGACCATCCAACGCGACAAACTCGCCGTGGAAGTTCCCGTGGTCGCTTGGCTCAAGCAAAACCACAAGACTAGCGACGAAGAGATCGCCCAGGCCCTGCTCGAGGAATGCCTCGCGATTCCGGTCCCTGCCGAAACGCAGCGACTCGTCCAGGATTTCTTGCGCGAAGGGCGCAAGCGCTTGAATCTGCACCCGGGCAAACTATTGACCAAGCCTGACAAGGCCCAAAAACTGCTGATGCAGACCCTGCACCTGATCCTTTCGCTGCCCGAGGCCAACCTTGGTTGATCCCATGAACCACCGCCAACCGAACGGGCGCGTCAGTCGCCGTACCTTCTTGCAAGCGTCGGCTGCTCTTGCCGCGACCGGTCTAGTCCAAGCCTGGCCGCTGGCTCGCCGGGACGGGAAGGCCGGCAAGCTCGATCGAACCTTGATCATGATCGAGCTCAAGGGGGGCAACGATGGCCTTTCGATGGTCATTCCCACCCAAGACCCAAATTACCTACGCGCAAGGAGTACGGCCTTGGTGCGCCCAGACGAAGCGTTGGTGCTTGATCCGACCCACGGGTTCCACCCAGGTCTTGCCAAACTGGCGTTGGCCTTCCGGGCCAACCAGGTCGCCATCTTGGAAGGCGTGGGCGTCCCGGGAGGAGTACGTTCACACTTCCGGGCCACCGACATCTGGCACTCGGCGGACCCCGTGCGCGCGGCAGCCACTCCCGGGTGGATCGCACGCCTCGGCGATATGGCTTGGCCCGATCGCGGGAGCGATGCGGTCGTGCACTTCGGATCGGATCCCCTGGGAGCGCATTTTTCGCCCACCCGTTCCCCGCTCGCGGTCGAGAACCCCGATCACTTCGCAACCATGGGCGAAGGGCCGAGGGCGGTGCTCGAGGGCCAAGCCAAGCAGAAGGGCCAAGCCAAACCTAGCGGCAACGCAGCGCTCGATCGCATCCGCCAGCTGTCCAAGGAGGCCTCCAAGGAATCGTTGCGAGTGCGGGCCGCCACCGCGGGCTACCGAACTCCGGTGGCCTACCCCAAGACCCCCCTCGGTCAAAGCGCGCGCGATATCTGCGCCATGCTCAACTTTCCCGATGGAGCTCCGCCGCGGGTGTTGTCAGCCGCCGTCGGTGGCTTCGACACCCATGCGCGCGAGAAAAACGCACACGACCGACAAATGGTCCTGATCGATGAAGCGCTCGGTGCGCTGCTCCAGGATCTTGGGCGCACCGAGATCGGTCGCGAGGCAGTGGTTTTGGTGTACTCCGAATTTGGCCGCCGCGTGAACGAGAATGGCAGCCAGGGAACCGACCACGGCAAGGGCGGACCTTCGCTGATCCTTGGGCACAACGTCCAGGGCGGCATCTTTGGCCCCACGCCGAGCCTCACCGACCTTGACGAGGGTGATCTCAAGGTCACCATCGACTTCCGATCCATCTACGCAACGCTGATCGAGGGCCTCTTCGATCAGGACAGTGAACGCTTGCTCGGGGCAAAACTACCCAAGTTGGAATTCCTCGGGTAGCGAGGCGCCCCCCACTAGGCCGCGGACAAATTGGAGTGCAGTCGCAAGATCGCTTGGCGATCGAACTCCAACCCAAGCGCCGGGTAAGCGACGGTGAAGTCCTCCCAGCGGTAATCGGACCAATTGCGGCTGATGAGGTCGCGGTCCAGCCGATCCGTGCACTCATAGCCGTAGTTCCACTCGATGACGTCCTCGTCTCCGAGGGTCCAGATGCTGGGAGCCTTGAGGTCGATCAATTGGCCCGGAGCCACGAGCCCCAAGTCTGCGCGCACGTGGTGGCGGATCGCAGGTTCAAGCTTTTCTCCGAACCCCAGCTCGCTTTGCAAGGGTCCCCAGAGCGCCTCCATGCCGTGGAAGGGTTTGAGCAGCAGGTATTCGGGAGCCGGGTTGGCCTGACGGTAGAGGAATACCTTGATGCGGTGGAGGAGGTCGGTCATGGGGTGGGGTGTTCGCTTGGTGGCGTGAAAGTAGCCGCGTTCATACGGTAGCGAGGGCCACGGTACCGGAGGCAACCCTGCATGGGGGGCTAAGCGGGAAGTCGGTCGTTTCTGGTCGCGGCTGGCCTACTTTCCCAGCGAAGATGTGGAACCGGCGTCTAGATTCGGTACACGTGCTGTTCCAAGACGCAACCACTGCACCATGTCGCACTCCTCGCCGTACCCCCCGCTCGCAGAGTCCTTGGCTCGACTCAACGCCCGCATCAATTGGGAACGCAAGCTTCGCAGTGGGGCGATGCGCGTCGATGTGGCGCCCATGGTCGACCTGATGGTGCGCCTGGGGAACCCCGAACGGGCTTTCCGTTCGATCCACGTGGCCGGAACCAAGGGCAAGGGGTCGGTGGCGCGTCTCTTGGGGGAAGGGCTGCGCGAAGCGGGCTATTCGGTCGGAGTGTATGCCTCGCCCCATGTCGAGCGTTTGAACGAACGGGTGCACCTCGACCAGGGGTGGATCGACGACGCAGCATTGGCAGCGGCGCTGTTTGACGTTTTGGAGGCGCGCGAAGCGGCCGAGCGGGTGGGGACCGAAGGGGCGGGGGCGACTTGGTTCGACCTCGTCACCGCTGCAGCGTTCGTCGCCTTTCGTGCCGCCGCTGTGGATTGGGCTGTGGTCGAAGTGGGCCTTGGCGGGCGGCTGGACTCGACCAATGTGATCCATGGGGACCTGTGCGTGATCACGTCGATCGACTTGGAGCACACCGACATCTTGGGTTCGACTCGAGTGGCCATTGCGCGCGAAAAGGCGGGCATCTTGAAAGTGGGTTGCGTGCTGGCCCTTGGTGTTCCCGCAGATCGCTCGCGGGGAGCCCAGGAAGACGCCGGAGCCGAGATCGCCCGCATCGCTGCAAACTTGGGCATCTACTGGGAGGTCGTTCCGCCCACAGCAAGCTTTGCCGCCACCAACCAAGCCCTCGCCCGGCGCGGGCTGGAACTCTTGGGAAAACGTGGTTGGGAGCGGTTGGGGCCCGACTGCCTGACCGCTGCGGCGATCGCTCGAGCCCAGTTGCCCGGACGCCTGGAAGTTTTTTCCACTGCCGGGGTCACCGTGGTGCTCGATGGAGCCCACGTGGCGAGCAGCGTGGCTTCTGCGCTGCGACAGCTTTCCGAGCGGGAATTCGCAAAAAGGCCCCCCCAGGTGGTGCTAGCCCTGGGACAGGACAAGGATGCCGCATCCATCCTCAAGACGCTATCGGGCGTGGCCGATAGGGTCCATTGCACCTCAGTCGAGGGTAGCCTCCATCGCGATCCAGCCCAACTGGCGGCCCTAGCGGCCGATCAAGGGTTGGTGAGCCAAGCCCACACTTCGCCTACGGACGCACTCTCGAACGCCCTCGAGAGAGCGCAGCCCGACGGTTGGGTGCTGGTGATTGGCTCGCTGCATTTGGTGGGTGCCCTCCGCGGTCGGCTCGTTCCGGCCTAGGGGGCCCCCCACGACCATGAGTAGCCTCCGAAGCGACCTTCTGCTGACCAGCGCGTTCCTAATCAAGGGCAACGTCGAAGGGAAGTACACCCGACTGTCCAAGCTACTCGACGAACACGAGCGCCAGTTTGTCTCGATGCGCGATGTGGTCCTGGTGGACCTCAACTCGCGTGAGCGGATCCAAACCCCGCAGTTGCAGGTCAACATCCGCGAGATCCTGCTGGCCCACGAATTCCTGGATGAGGCCGGCGACGGGACTCGACGCGAATTGGCCCGCGAGCAAACCGACCACCTGCAACGGGTTCGGTTGTTCTTCACGGGTTCGGTCAACCTGGAGCTGGCAGGGGACATCCGCGCCCGCGCCTACGAGAACTCCGACCAAGCCACCCGTCGCTTCTTTGTGATGCGCGCCCCCAAGGTGCGCGGGTTCAAACACCAGGACGACCCGCACTTGAAGAAGTTGACCGAGCTCTCCTACGCCATCCTCAACAAGGAGCGGCTGAGCTACGTGTACGACTTCAACGTGCCCGCTTAGCCCTCGGATTCTTCGTCGATCGGCTCATCGTCGGGGTTGTAGGCCATGTTGGGCCGGGATTCGTCGAGCATGTCCAAGTAGCTGGCATAGCGCGAAGCAGCCAGATCACCCCGTTCGGCCGCATCGGCGACCCCGCAGTCGGGTTCGTGGTCGTGCGAGCAGTTGACGTACCGACACTTGGCTTGATACGGGAGGAAATCGGGGAACATGTCGCGAATCTCGGCCGGATTCACATCGAACAGCCGGAACGCACGAATTCCAGGCGTGTCGATCGTGAACCCGCCCATATCGAGCCGGTGCAAGAACGAGAAGCTGGTTGTGTGCTTGCCCTGCTTCCAATACTTGCTGATGCGGCCTTCCTTGATCTTCAAGTCGGGCTGGATCCGATTGAGCAAGGTCGATTTGCCCGAACCGGAAGGGCCGTAGAATACCGACACCTTATCCTTCATGGCCGCCGCCAGCTCCTCCATGCCGCGACCATCCAAGGCACAGGTTTGCAGGACAGGGATCGGGATGGCTTCGTAGGTCTTCGTGATCGCGTCGACTTCGCCCGGATCCGCCAGATCGATCTTGTTCAAAACCAGCGTGGCCGGAATCTCGTGCCAAAAGCACGCGGCCAAGATGCGATCGGTGCGGTTCGACGAGAAGCCCGGGCGCGAAAGCGAGCCGATCAGAAAGAGCTGATCGACATTGGCCACCAGAACCTGTTCGCGCGGATCGTGGGCGGATGCCACCCGCCCCAAGTAATTGCGGCGTTCCAAGACGCGGTCCACGGGAATCGGATCCCCATCGTCCCCGACCTCGACGAAGTCGCCTACGGCGATGGGGTTCTTCTGGGCCGATCCGCCGAAGAGCGCGCCGCGCGGGGATGCCTGGACGGTGACGCCGTCGAGGTCGACGTGCACCACCTTGGCGTCGACGCGCAAAACGCGTCCGATTCTAGGAGCCATAGGGCAGTTCGGACCAAAGCGGGAGCATGGGGGGCAACGTGGGCGCTGGAAAGCCCGCTGCATGCTATAAAAAGCCCCGTGCGGTGCCATCCTCAGGTTCTTCGATCTTCCACGCATGCGCTCGTTCGCCAAGTCCGTGACGTGGTGCGGGGCAAGCAAGACGCGTGGATCCTGCTGGAAGGGGTACGGTTGGTCCAAGACGCGCTGCTGGCGGGATCCCAGATCTCCGCCATCCTGGTGCGTGAGGATCGTCAGGAGGAGCTGCAGGCCTTGCAAGCCCCGTCAAGCGAAGCCTTTGCCGTGGCACCGGCGCTGTATGACCGATTGGGGTCGGTCAAGAATCCGCCGCCGGTGATGGCGTTGGCGCGGCCTCCCCGGCCGTTCGCTTGGCAAGACCTTCCGCGGCACGCCGATCCTCTGGTCTTGGTCGTGGCCGGGGTAGCCGATCCGGGCAACTTCGGCGCCCTCGCCCGCTCGGCCGAGGCGGCCGGAGCCCGGGCATTGATTCGCGTGGGGCCCGGAGTCCAACCGTTCCACCCCAAAGCCCTGCGTGGCTCGATGGGGAGCCTCTTACGGCTCCCGGTTCTGGTGGAAGCTTCCGCCGAGAAAGCCCAAACCGAATTGGAAGGGCTCGGATTCCGCCAAGCCTGCGCTGCAACACGGGGCGGTCAGGCGCCCAACTCGATGGATTGGTCGGGACCCTTGGCATTGTGGGTGACCGGCGAGACCGGCGAACAGCCCGCGGTGATGGATGGGATGATCGGCGTCACCATCCCCTTGGCCCACGGGGTGGAATCGCTCAATGTGACCGTGGCCGCTTCGTTGCTCTTGTTTGCCGCCGGGCGGGTGGCCGGACTCCAGCACCATGACTGAGTTGTTTCCCAGGGAAGACGCGGGCTCGGACCCGATCGAGGCATTCCAGCCCGACGCACCGCTCGCCGATCGCATGCGACCGCGCAGCATGGAGGAGTACGCGGGTCAACGACACTTGGTCGGACCGGGCAAGGTGCTGGATCCTGCGCGGCCCGGCTGGAACAGCCAAAGTTGGATCTTTTGGGGGCCGCCGGGGGTCGGCAAGACCACCTTGGCACGGCTCATCGCTGCCCAAAGCGGAGCGCGCTTCGTGTCCTATTCGGCGGTGCTGTCGGGCATCAAGGAGATCCGCACGGTCATGGCCGAAGCCCAGGATTGGCGCCGAACCCATGGGGTGGGCACGCTCGTGTTTGTCGACGAGATCCACCGGTTCAACAAGGCGCAACAAGACGCGTTCCTCCCTTTTGTGGAGCGGGGCGACATCCTCTTGATCGGCGCAACCACCGAGAATCCCTCGTTTGAGGTCAACAGCGCGCTTTTGTCCCGTTGCCGTGCGTTGCTGTTGGAACCCCTAGAGCCCGCAGACATCGTGGGTTTGCTCGACCGGGCGTTGGCCGACGAGCGCGGTCTCGGGGACCGCGCCTGGGAGGTTGAGCCGGGCGTTTTGCTCGCCATGGCCCACGCCTCGGATGGGGACGCGCGCCGCGCGCTGACGCTGTTGGAAGGTTGCGCCGTCGTGGCTGGCGAGGGGGGCAAACTCACCCACGAGGCCATGCAAGTCGCGCTGCAGGGCAAAGTCCTGCACTACGACAAAACCGGCGAAGAGCACTACAACCTGATCTCGGCGCTGCACAAGTCCGTGCGCAATTCCGACCCGAATGCCACCCTCTATTGGCTGACGCGCATGATGGCTGCCGGGGAAGATGGCATGTACTTGGCTCGCAGATTGATCCGGATGGCCTCCGAGGACGTGGGCTTGGCCGACCCCTTCGCCCTGCGCATCGCGCTCGATGCCGCCGAGGCCTTCCACCAATTGGGGTATCCCGAAGGCAAATTGGCCTTGGTTCAGGCCGCGGTCTACCTGGCCCGGGCGCCCAAGAGCAACGCGCTGTACACCGCCCTGGGCCAAGCCGAGCAAGACGTCCAAGGTACTTCTGCGGACTCGGTCCCCAAGCATCTGCGCAATGCCTCCACAGCGCTGATGCGCGAGGCTGGCTATGGCGAGGGCTACCGCTATGCCCACGACGATCCGGCTGCCAAGGACGAAATGACCTGCTTGCCCCCCAATCTGGCCGGGCGCGAATACTTCGCGAAGCGCAAAAAGCCCTAGTTTTGGCCCCAAAGACCATTTCGGTGCGGTCGAACCCTCACGCAAGGGGGCATTTGCAGCAAAGGGCGGCGCCGGGCAATTCGCTCGATATCGACCTCCAAACCGAGGATTCCGCTTGTTTCGTGCCCTAGGCGACCCTACAAAACGTGGGTTCGTCCTCCAGGTGGTCCTTTCGACCCCTGATCCATGGGGCCGGACTCTGTAACGCAAACAATCGGACCCACGCGGCCTAACCGTCCGTGGGTCCGTTTTCTTTGGGTCCTGGGGCCTGCGCCAGCCGCTCCGCGAGCAAGCTGGTGCGCACGCGGTCGTCGGTCCCCGTCAGCGCCATGTCGAGCGCCTGGGTCGATCCAATCAGGATCAAAAGCTTCTTGGCGCGCGTGATCGCCGTGTAGAGCAGGTTGCGCCGTAGCATCATCCAATGCTGGGTACTGAGCGGAATGACCACAACCGGAAACTCACCGCCCTGACTGCGGTGCACCGTGATGGCGAAGGCAGGCTGCAAGTCCGACAGTTGGCTGCCCGAGTAGACCACGTCCTGTTCGGGGAAGCGCACGGTCACGAACCCGTCGGTCGAAATCAACACGATGCGGCCCATGTCGCCGTTGAACACGTCGCGTTCGTAATCGTTGCGGGTGTGGATGACGCGATCCCCCGTACGCCAGCGCCGGGCCCCCATTTCGACTTCGCGTCCGCCGATCCCTTGGGCTTCGCGCAGTTGGTCATTGAGCGAATCGACCCCGCATTCGCCTTTGTACATCGGAGCAATCACCTGGACTTCTTCGGTCCAGTCGACGTCGAAAGTCTGTGCCAAACGGCGCGTGACCACATCGACCAACAAGTCGCGTGTTGCGGCCGCATCGGTACATGGGAAGAAGTAGAAGTCCGAGTTTAGGTCCCCCTTTTCGGGGAATTCGAGCGGCTCTCCAGCCAGGATGCGGTGCGCATTTTGCACGATGAGCGATTGGGCGCTTTGGCGGAAGATGCGGGTCAAACGGGCCGTAGGGACCAATTGCGAGCGCAACAGGTCTGCCAATACATTGCCTGCGGTGACCGAGGGCAGTTGGTCGGGATCCCCCACGAGGATCAGGCGCGTTCCCGGGCCGATGGCTTGCAAGAGGTGGTGCGCCAAGACCACGTCGAGCATCGATATCTCGTCGATGATGACGAGATCGGCTTCCAGCGGTTGTTCGCCGTCGCGCCCGAATCCGGCGCCCTGGGGAGCGTAGCCCAGCAAACGGTGGACCGTGCTGGCGGACTTGCCGGTGGCCTCGGCCAGTCGTTTGGCGGCGCGACCGGTGGGCGAGGCGAGTTCGACTTTGGCACCAGCGTTTTGGGCCAGGGTCACCAGCAAGCGAACGATGGTGGTCTTGCCCACGCCCGGCCCGCCCGTGAGCAACGCTAGGGGCGCCGCCAAGAGGGTCAACACCGCACTGCGTTGGTCCGGGTCCAACTCCAGTCCGCTGGCGGCTTCCGCGGTGGCGAGCTGGGCCGCGGTCGCGAGGGGCTCCGCGCTTTCTCGCAACTTGCGTTGCAAGTTGACGGCCAGCTGGCGCTCGGAGTGGAACAGCCATGGGAGGTAGGCGTAGGCCCCCGGGTCGAGCGGGGATTCCAAGCCAAGGACCGCGTGCTCCACCTGCATCCGCTTGCTTGCGACCAAGTCCGCCACCACGTCGTGCAAGTTCTGCTGCGGGGGGAGGTGCAGTCGCTCACGGGTATCCTCCGCCAAGGCTTGCAGGGCCAGGCACGTGTGCCCCTGATCGGCCGCCTCCTGCAGACTGAACAGGAGGCCCGCTTTCAAGCGCCGCGGGTCGAGTTCGCCGATGCCCGCCGCCCGCGCCATGCGGTCGGCGGTCGCGAATCCGATGCCGTTCACGTCCGACAGGCGGTAGGGATCTGCGCGCACCACCTGTTCCGTGTCGGCCCCAAAGCGTTCGAGCACCTTGCGCGCCTGCAGGGGTCCGAGCCCTAGGCCAAGCAAGTACGTCACGGCCCGATGCATTTCCATTTGCTGGGCGAGGGCTTGGCGCAGGGCCTGGGCCACTTCGCTGCGTAGCCCGGGGATGCCCTCCAAGGCCTCGGGGTCTTCCGCAATGCGCTCCAGGGCCTGTTCGGCCCCCAGGGCATCCACGATGCGGCCTGCGGTCACCTCGCCGATGCCGGCGAACGCCTTGGAAGAGAGGTAGCGGACCAAGCCCTTGCGGTCGGTGGGCAGCAACAACTCAAGCCGTTCGAACTCGAATTGGCTGCCGTGGGTGGGGTGGCGGCCCCAGGTTCCCCACAGCCGAACGCGGGTCCCCTCGGCAGGATCGGCGGTCTTGCCGACGGCCGTGACCCGCGTGGGCCCGAACAATTCGCCTCCCATAGGCGCTTCGTAACCCTTTTCGGGCACGATCTTTAAGACCGTGTACAGGCTCCGCTCGTCGTGGTACGTGACGAGGTCGATCAAGCCCTGCAACGCCACCGGGTCGCCCGCGGGGTCGGCCGGGTGGGAGGGGGTGGGACCAGGCACGCCCCCAGGATGGCATGGGAAAGGTCCGATTTTCTAGCTCCAGGGCTAGCCAACCGACCCTTTTTACCGGTACCCTATTCGGCCCCTAAATCCCCTGGCTCTTCCGAACGCCCCAGAGCCGGGAACCCTCGTCCCTAGAGAAATGAAAGCAAGCCTGTGATCAAGGTCGCCGTACGCTCCAACGAATCTCTCGAAGCCGCCCTGCGCCGCTTCAAGCGCCAGTGCAACTACAGCGGAATCTTCCGCATGGCCAAAGCCCGCACCTGGCATGAAAAGCGGTCCGACCGTCGGCGCCGCGAGCGCCGCGAGCGCCTGCGCATGATCCAAAAGGCAACGCGCAAGAACGACCCGAACCGCAAGTTCCGCGTGCGTCGTCGTCGCCAGCCCGCCAAGGCTGGCCGCAACCAAGGCCCCAGCTCGAGCTTCGATTCGGGCGGCGGCGGTAGCTACAACCGCGATTGATGCGCCGCGCCCTAGGATTCCTAGGGCTAGCATCGACGCTCCCCGCAAAGGGACCCGTTCACCGGGGAGGGTGCCATCGGCGCCTTTCCCGGTTTCTCTTTGGACGTTTCCCAAGTGACGTTTCCCAAAGGACGTTTCCCAAAGGACGTTTCCCAAAGGACTGGGGCCGCGCGGCTTCGCGAATCCCCGGGCATTTTCTGCCAGCGAGTATCCTGTTCCCATGGGCATCTTCCAAAAGGAGCGCGACCTCAACCGATCTCCGGATCGTGTCGAGTTGGTCGTGGATGGAAGCTTCTTTCGGTTGAAGTCCGAAGAGGTCTTGGTGCGCCTCGATCAGTTCCTCTTGGCCCACCTGCACTGGCGTTCGCGCACGTCCATCCAGGCGTTGATTCGTGAGGGGCAGGTCGATGTCGACGCAGCCGCGCCCGACCAAGCCCAAGGCAGCGGCACCCCCAGCGTTGAGCGACGCCCAGGCCGCAAGCTCCGCCATGGTTCGCGGGTCGTCGTCCACATTCCTCCGCATCTGCGGCTACCCGAGCCCGAGGGCGACGTCTCGCCGGTGCAGGAACTGTACTCGGAACCCGGAGTGCTCGTGGTAGACAAGCCGCCCCACGTGCCGGTGCACCCCTCGGGACGCCACGTGCTCGACACCATGATCCAGCGCGTGCACGCCCACTGCGCCCGCGCCATGGAAGAATTGGGGGAAGCTCCGCGGCTGTGCCACCGACTCGACCGGGAAACCAGCGGGGTCCTCCTGATCGGTACCCGCCCGCGGCACCACCGGTCCCTACGCAAGCAATTCGAGCGTCATGGGGTGCGCAAGTTCTACCAAGCCCTGGTTTGGGGAGCCTTGGCGGGCGAAGAGGGGTCGATCCGTTGGCCCATCGGCCCCGATCGGCACAGTCCCGTGCACCTCAAGATGACCGTGACGCCCGACGGGCAGGAGTGCCGCACCGATTGGAAAGTTCTGCGGCGCTTGGATGGCTACACTCTGGTCGAGTGCGAACTTTTCACCGGCCGCCAACACCAGATTCGAGTGCACTTGGCGGCGCTTGGCCATCCGGTTGTGGGTGATAAACTCTACGGCCCCGACGAGCTGCTCTTCTTGCGGGCGGCGGAAGGGACCCTGGATGAAGCCGACTTGCGACTTCTGGAACTGGATCGGCATGCCCTGCACCATCATCGATTGATTTTCGAGAGTCCCAACCACCACGAATCGGTGACGGTGGAAAGCCCCTTGGCCGCCGACCTCCAAGCCTTCATGGACTCCCTTTCCTGCGGCTCGCAAGCATGAACCACGACGACCACCCGCACGTCCATCGCATCCACCGCAGTGGTTGGCTGAGGGCTGCTGTCCTAGGAGCCAACGATGGGTTGGTCTCCACCGCTTCGTTGGTCATGGGGGTTGCTGCGGCCCAAGCGGACCATAAGGCCGTCTTGCTGAGCGGCGTGGCCGGTTTGTTCGCAGGCGCCATGTCGATGGCCGCCGGCGAGTTCGTCTCGGTCAGCTCGCAAGCGGATACGGTCCAGGCGGACCTGGAAACCGAACGGTTGGCGATCGAGGACAACGAAGAGTTCGAGCGCGCCGAGTTGGCGGAAATCTATCGGGGTCGCGGCCTGACCCCCGAGTTGGCGCGGCAGGTCGCCGAGCAGCTCATGGATCACGATGCCTTGGACGCTCACGCCCGGGACGAACTGGGCATCGTGGAATGGAATGGTGCGCGTCCGACCCAAGCCGCGATTGCTTCGGCCGTTGCGTTCGCGGTGGGGGCTGCCTTTCCGCTTCTGGTCGTGGCTTTGGGACCCTTGGATCAAGTCCTGTGGCGCGTTCCGGTATCGACGCTTTGCTTCCTGGCGATTCTGGGAGCGGTTTCCGCTCGTGCGGGGGGCGCTCCCACCCTCAAAGCAGCCCTGCGCGTGACCGTCCTGGGTGGTCTCGCCATGGCGGTGACCGCAGCGGTGGGCGCCTTGTTCGGAACCACGGTCAGTTGACCTGGCGCGCTGGCGGCGTGGGGGTCCACAACGCCTGGAGCCCAAACAACCCCAAACCCAACCCCAACCCCGCCCACGGGCCTGGTACGTACTTCCAGGTCAAGAGGGCCAAGGCCACCGAAACCAGCGCAACAAAGAACATGCCGCCGGTCAGGTCATCGCGCCAAGCACCCCCTAGCTCCGCCGCCGGCGTCGAAAGCGGACCTTGCTCCACGTAGCGCGCCCACAGCGGACGCAGCATGAGCACCGTGAAGGCCAAGGCAGGTGGGATCAGTTGCCAAGCCAACGCCCACCCCGCTACGGCAACGAGTACGCCCATCAGCAACGCATACAGCGGCACCAAAATGCGCACCGTGATGGCTTTGATGGCGCCTTCGCGTTCTTGGAGCGCGGTCATCGGTGTGCTGTCGATCATCGCGCGGGCCGCTGGGGTTTGCGTGGTGGGGACGAACAACAGCAGGATCGGCAGATAGGTCAGCGGCGCAAAGCTCAAGATGGCGAGCAGTCCTTGCCCCTCGGCGCGCACGCCGTCGGCACCTAGGAACAAGAAGGCGAAGGGGATGGCCATCAACGGATAGGTGCGCAAGGCAAAGTCCTTTTCCGCCGGCAGCGCCGCGTAGATCCAATCGAACACCGCACGTTCCGAGGGGCGAACCCAAGTGCGTCGGGCGAGTTTGGCCAAGGGGTAGAGCGCGTTGCCTAGGATCGAGGAAGTGCCGCCGGAGTCTGTTTTGGCGGGAAAGGGGGCTTTCCAGAGCACCACGGAGCATGCCAGAACGCAGCCGCCAAGCAGCGACAGGGCGCTGGTCGCCGCCCCAGGCGCCAAGGGTGCGGCGAACCAACCACTGGGCAGAACCAGCCACCAGCCAGCCGGTTGCTCCCAACCCGACAGTGCCTGGGCATGGCCGAGACCCGCCACAAAACCCACAAACAACCCGACAAATAGGATCGCTTGGAACAGCACCAACCATCCCGTGCGCGAGCCCTGGAAGGTGCGTTGCAAGAGCAACCCAAAAGCGGTCGTACACACCACCTGCACAGCACCCAGCGCCATCAACAAGAAGCGATCAGGCCAAGCCATGCTGGACGGCGCCAGGACCATCGCTGGCACCAAAACGCCCAACGACATGGCCAGCGTCACCACCAGACAGACCAAGATCTTCGAAAGCCGCACTTCGCGTGCCGTCACCGGAAGAGCCCCGATCCATTCTTCGGCGGGGTCGCTGGCGAGCAAAGGGGCAAGCTCCCCCAGCAGCGACAGCAGCGTCAGAGCCAAGAGCAAGGTCAGGGCAAAGACCCCATGCCCCAGACCATCCAAATCGCCGCGAACCAACCAAAACAACGCACTGGCCACCAAGCCCTGGAAGACCAAGGGTGCGATGGGCAGGCTGCCTCCCCGGTCGCCAAACCATTCCCCGTCCAAGCGGGACTTTGCGAGCAGGAGGATGCGGTGTGTCATCGTGCGGGCGGGCCGAAGGCCCCGAATCGAGAATCGCCCAGCCATGGGCCCATTGCAAGGCAAAAGCCATGGGGAGGGGATGGGCGCGGGGGCCTCGCGAAAACCGGGGCAAGGGGTTGGGCCCTGCCCGGGATCGGCTACCTTGCGTCCCATGAACGTCCGATTCGAAGGCCCCGCTGGCATGCTCGAGGGCATTTTGTGGGAGCCCACCGACGGCCTGCCGCGCGCCGCCGTCGTGGTATGCCATCCGCACCCGAAGCCGCCGCCGCCTACCTTGGGCGGAACCATGCGCAACAACGTGGTCCATCGCATCGCGCGCGGTTTCGGTGATGCGGGGTTGGCGGTTTTGCGCTTCAACTTTCGCAGCGTGGGGGCGAGCGAAGGCGAGCACGATGGGCAGGGAGCCGAGGATGGTGACCTGTCCGCTGCGCTCGACTTTTTGGCTGGCCGCCATCCGGACTTGCCGCTTTGGGCTGCGGGTTTTTCGTTTGGAGCACGTACCGTGGCGAGCCTAGCCCCACGCGAATCGCGCATCGAACGGGTGTGCTTGGTCGCCCTGCCGGTTGGCGTGTACGAGGTGGAGTCCGCGCGCCACATCACCCAGCCGGGGCTCGTCCTCATGGCCGAGAAGGACGTCTTTGGCACCAGGGCCCAGCTCGAGTCCCGCTTTCCCGAGCTCGTGGACCGCATGGAAGTGCAGGAAGTGCCCGGGGTCGATCACTTCTTTACGGGTGATTTGGAGCAGGTTCGAACCCGCATCGCCGATTGGGCCACCCGCTCGCTCGCGGGGAGCCCGGCTTAGTCTGGAGGGAACACGAGGTGTGAGGGGCGGCCGACCTTTGCTCCCTGGGCTTCCAAAGCGGACAATTCCAAGTCCAAAGTTCCCCGTCGAAGAACGAGTTAGCCATGCCCCAAGAATCCAACCCAGACGAGCAAGCGGAATACCCCGCCGACCAATCCCCAGCGATCCGGCGCGTGATGATGCCGCGCGATACCAACGCGGTGGGGACGATCTTCGGGGGAACGATCCTGGCCGAGATCGACTTGGCTGCGGCCACGGAAGCGCACAAACACCACGCGGGCATGGTGGTGACCGTTTCCATGGACAAGATCGACTTCAAAGCCCCCGTTTACGTGGGGGATTTGGTTTCGTTCTTTACCCGCACGCTGCGGATCGGTCGTACTTCGATCTGTGTGCAGGTTTCGGTTTGGTCCCAACGCCGCTTCGGCGGAGGACAGTACGCTCACGTGACCGAAGCCCAGGTCACCATGGTCGCTGTCGACACCAACTTCCATCCGATCCCCGTGGGCACGATGCCGAGTTGAACCGAACGAGATGCCATGGACCTTTCCGCGCGCTTTGATTGGTGGTTTGCCAGGCTGCCCAAATCTCCTCGGGATGGCGGTCGGGTTTGCGGACTTGTGCTTCGACCGCCCGGCGGCGCGGAAGGCGAGCGGGTCACCCCAGACCAAGTCGAAGTGCGGCCAGGCGAAGGCGTGTTGGGCGATCGCTGGGATCCCCAAGTCGATCCTCCGGGCAGCGAGGTAAGTCTGATCAACGTGCACGTCTTGCGTTCCTTGGCTGGCGTATCCGAACGCATGGCGCTGTCGGGCGACAACCTGCAGGTGGACTTGGACTTGTCCGAAGCCAACCTCCCTATCGGGACCGAACTTCGCATCGGTTCGGCGGTGCTGGTTGTTTCGCCCGAACCCCATCGCCCCTGTGCGCGATTCCACGGCCGCTTTGGAGTCCAAGGTGCTCGCAAGGTGGCGCGCGCGAACCGCCGCGCGCGTCGCGGACGGGGCGTCTTGTGTACGGTGGCCGTGGCCGGAACGATTCGCGTTGGCGATTCGATTGGCGTCGTGCGGCCTGGAGCCTAGGCGGACTCGTCGGCTAGCCCCGCCAAGAGTTTGGCCGCCCGCAGGCTGGGATCTTCGGAGTGCGAAAGGTGGAGGAAGACATGCTCCAAGGTGCCCGAAGTACCGGCCATCGTGTTCAGCTCCTCGAGGGTCCCGGATCCAACGCAGGTCCCATGGGAGATGATCAACATGTGATCGCACACCCGCTCGACCACGTCCAAAAGGTGCGAGGTGTACAGGACCGCTCCCCCCTGATCGGCCCAGCCGCGTAGCACTTCCTTGATGATCGATGCCGAGGGGGCATCGAGCCCGGAAAGGGGTTCGTCGAGGATGAGCAGCTCGGGTTTGTGAACCAAAGCGCAAGCCAGGGCGACCTTTTGGCGCATCCCCCGCGAGAATTGACCCACAGGATCTCTGGCCCGATCGGCCAAATCCAGACTTTCCAACAGGTGTTGCGAGCGCTGCTGGAGCAAACCCTCGGGAACTTCGTACAACCCCCCTACCAAAGCGAGCAGTTGTAGCGGGCTGAGGTTGGGGTAGAGCGGAGCCCCATCGGGAACGAAACCGATGTGGCGTTTGGCCTCGATGGGGTTGCTGGCCACATCGATCCCCGCGAGGGTCACCGAACCTTGGGTGGGGGGCAAAAGCCCCACCAACATCCGTACGCAAGTGGTCTTGCCGGCGCCGTTGGGGCCCAAGAGCCCGACGACCTGTCCGGGGACAATCGTGAAGTTCAAATCCCGAACGGCAACCAATTCGCCAAATTGGCGCGTTACGGAGCGGAATTCGGCGAGGATGGGCGGCTTCATCGGTCCCCTGTAGACTGCCATGGGGGACCGGAGATCGCCAGCCAACGGGCCGCCCAGGCCCTATTTCGAGAGCGGTTCTTCCCAGTCGAAGTGACCGGCGGCGATGCCCGCCTTTTCCGCCAGCTCCTCGATGATCTTGGTGCGCTGGGGCTTGGTCGACGGCTTGAGCTTGAGCTTCTTGGTGGTGGGCGGGTTGCCCGAGAGCACGTGCACTTCGCTGGGCGAGGTTTCTTGGATCTTCTTGATCCAGCCAGGGATGGCGGTTCCGGCCATGTTGCCCGAAGCTCCATCGGCGAATTGCGCTTCCAGAACGGCGTTGTCCATGCTGGCCAGATGCTTGAGGTAGGGCCCAAGATCGGTGGTCTTGCCACCGGTTAGCCCCGAGTAGATCTTGGTCGTGCCCCAATGCATGGGAAGGTAGACCCGGTTGAACATCCCGAAGGTGGAGCGGATGTTGTAGTCCTCCAAGTCGGTGAGTTGGGTACGCAGGCCAAAGCGTGTCCTGGCAAACCACTTATCACGCAACGCCCGGACGTTCTCTGCGATGTTGCGGAGGTCCGGGTGCAGCGCCGGATCGACCCCGGTACCCACGATCATGATTTGATCCAGCTTGTCTCCGGCCCGCGACATGTCGATCAGCTGCCGAGCGCTGGTCGTCACGATCAGCGAGGCGCGGGGCAGTTCGCTGCCTCGTTCCACCACCAAGCTGTTGTGGGGAGTGGTGATGTCGATGTAGAGGGTCTTGCCGAATCGGGAGCAGTCCAGGGGGCCGTGGAGCAGGATCGGTGTGGTCAATTGAGTCATAGACAGGGAATCGCCGTCCTAGGGCGGCGACCATGGGTCTTTCGCAGGCGAAGCGGGATCCCCCAATCTAACCCATGGCGGGGGCTTTCGGGATCTCCGGCCCAGATCGGTCAGGTCTTGGCTCGGAAAGCGCCACGGCCAAAAGGCTAGGAATCCCACGAAAATGGCCATCCCGGATCTCCAGGGGTGTTCCTGGATGGTCAAAAGTATGCGGAATCCCGTGGATTGGTCCCACCCCTTCGGAGGGGGCCATCCCACGTGGGCCAGTAAGAGTGCCGCAAAGGCGAGCCCCACCGCGGGCTTCCAAGGGAGGCGTACCCGAGGACCCGCCTTTGGGGGGCCAGGGATTGGGGTTCTGGGCTCGCTGTGCAGCACCCTCCTAAGACCTATCCCCGCCGTCCAGGGTTGCGCTCCAAACCGCGCAAATCGGGCGATCAGGGATCCCTGTGGCGGAACATGCTGGCAGGGCGTGGGGGCGCTCAGGCAGCCATGGTGCGCGATCCACTGTGCCTCAAGTTGAGACGTTGCTTCGATAACCATTGCTCGCGACCCGCTAGTGGGCCGGTTGCCAACAGCCTTTGGGTTGCCCCGGTCCAACTGCCGATGGCAACCCAACGGCCCCCATTCCCCATGGACCCCAACCCCAACTCCACCACCCAAGCCAGCCAGAGGTCTCCCGCGCTCGGTGAAGCCTCTGCTGCCGCTTTGCTGGCGGAATCCGGCTCCCCGGCGTCGAAGCCCGGTCAGGCCCTGATCGAGCGCTTGGAAGGGAGCCGGGCACCCCTGCCGAGCTTGGTGGGCGCCAAACTGGTAGGCCTGGACCTCTCGGGGATCGATCTCTCGGGCGTCGACCTCTCCGGGGCCGACCTTTCGCGCTGCCAATTGGAAGGGGCCGTCTTCCTCGGGGCCAGCCTCCGTGCCGCGAGCCTACACGAAGCCCAATGCGAGCGTGCCGAGTTCGGGGGAGCCCAACTGCAAGGCGCACACCTGGTCCGCGCCAACTTGCGCGGCGCGAGTCTCGGCCACGCGAATCTGGATGGAGCTCACTTCGAGGGAGCCGATTTGACCGGCGCCACCCTGGTCGATGCACGAGCCCACAAAGCGAACTTCCAAATCGCCTGCTTGGCGAAGGCTCGCTTGCATGATGCCGACCTGGGGGGCAGCAGCTTCAGTCGAGCCGACCTACGCGGGGTCCAACTGACCGGCGCCAGGGTAGCCCACTGCAACTTTGTGGAAACCGATTTGCGTGCCGCCACCATGTCCAACATGCGCGAATACCAAAGCGCGCTGTGGATCGGTTCGGACACGCGCGAGGTCGAGTTCCAAGGCGCGTATCTCTTCCGTCGGCACGTGCGCGACCAGAACTACTTGCACGAGTTCCGCAATCAATCGCAGTGGCACCGAGTGCTGTATTGGTTTTGGTGGTTGACCAGCGATTGTGGCCGCAGCCTGGGGCGTTGGAGCTCTTTCACGGCCATCCTCGTACTCGCCTTTGCAGGCGCCTTTCGTCTGGTGGACATTGACTATGGCCACCATCCAACCCCGATCTCCCCGATCTACTTCAGTGTCGTCACCATGACCACCCTTGGTTTTGGTGACGTGATCCCCGCATCGACTGCTGCGCAAGTGGTCACCATGCTGGAGGTCAGCACGGGCTACCTCATGCTAGGTGGCCTCGTCAGCATCCTCAGCAGCAAACTGGCCCGGAGGGCCGATTGAATCATGGTTTGGTCCCCCTTTGGAAAGAGCAAGGCCCAAAAAGAACTGGCCAAAATCCTGCGCGGTCAACAGATCCCTAGTTTCCCCGGCATCGTGCACAAGGTTTTGGAGTTGCTCCGCGATCCGGATGTCGACTTCGATGAAATCGTCAGCCAGCTCCAATGGGATCCGCACCTGACGGTGCAGTTGCTCAAGACCGTGAATTCGGCTGCCTACGGCCTCGCCCATCCGATCAGCGATGTGAAACACGCGGTTGGGTTCCTGGGGCGCGCTTCGCTCGAACAAATCGTCCTTGGTTTGGCGGTGCGCAATCTGTTGCCGCACGGGGACGCCCCGGGGTTTGATGCGGCCCGTTATTGGCGGACGGCTTCCTACCGTGCCGCGCTGGCGCGGGGTATCGCCCATGACCTGCACCCCGCGAAGGAAGCGGAGTGTTTCACGGCGGCGCTGCTACAGGACTTGGCCATTCCGGTGCTCGTCCATGCCCTGCCGGGTCCCTATGGCGCGGTTCTCGGCCGATGGCATGGTTCACCGGAAGGGACCCTGCAGGAGATGGAGCGCAAGGCGTTGGGTTGGAGCCACGACGAAGTGGGGGGGCTCATCTGCGAACACTGGGACTTGCCCGAAGACCTTGCGCGGGGCATTGCCACGCATCATACGGATGCGGAGGATCGACTGCTCCCCGCTCTGAAGTTGGTGGCCATCATCCCCGAAACCGAGGCGACTTGGACCGATGCTCGCCTGGTCCGTACGGGGCTCGCCGAGTACGGCATTGCGGAAGAAGCCATGCTCGCACACATCCAAACCGCCAAATCCCAGGCCCACAAGTTGAGTCGATCCTTGGCCGCTTGAGACGACCCGCTGGCTAGGCCTTTTCGCCCCGTTGTGCTGCGGCAATCTTGGCCGCATCCAAACGAGTTCCTTCGGAAACCCCGCCCGAGACCACGAAAGCCATCACATCGGCTGCTGGCAAATCGATCGGGGTGACCCGATGGTGCGGCACCAACACCAGGTTGGCGGCAAAGTTGTACGACTGGGGTACGTACACGGCCACCTTGTCGGCGCGCCCAAACTCGGCCAACGAATCGCGCGTGACGAAACCGATGACTTCCACGTCGGGTTGGTCCGAAAAGGCCAATAGCACCGGCTTGTCGAACTTCTTGCGCTCGCTGACAAAAGCCTCAACCATGTCTTTGATGGCTGAGTAGATCAACTTGACGCCAGGAAGCCGCGTGATCAAGCGATCCACGCGGCGCATGAACCAACTGACCAGCACGTTCGAAGTCAGCATGCCCATGACCGTGATGATGGCCAACGTGAGCAACGCGCCGATGCCATAGGTCCATAGCAATTCGGTTCCGGGGATCTTCACCGCCAACTTCTTGCCGAAGATCCACTGCATCAACCCATCCATCCAGCCGAAGACGTTGATCACAATCCACAGCGTGGCCGCCAAAGGGATGATCACGAGCAAGCCGCGGAGAAAGTATCGAAGGAAGAAACGCATGGGGGAATGGGATCAGAGAAAGGGCTTCGGGAATAGGCTCAGGAAATGGAATCGGAGTACACGATCAGGGGTGGGGCTCGGTGGATCCGCGATGTGTTTTCGGTGAGGTGCGCTTGGGCAGGACGCTGGTCCGTTGGGCGGCGTTGCGCTGGGCCAACACGGCATGTGCATCGCCCATGAGGCTAGGGTCGCGGTAGGGAACTCCCGAGCGGCTGGCCAATGCCGCTTCGTCCGATTCGGGCAAGGTCGACCAGCCGGCGGGCATGGGGGTTTGGAAGGAGTGGGTTGTGGCTAGGGTTCCGCCTCGCTTGAGGCCGAGGGCGGGGGTTCGATAGAGGTGGAAGCCTGCTTCGCGGAGCCCGCCTAGAACCGCCGAGGCCGTGCTGTAGGTCAAAAGCCGTCCGTTGCGTTCGATCAATCTACGGTGGTAGTGCCCAAAGATTTCGGCGGTCCACAGCTGTGGGACGCGCTGCGGCGAAAAGGGATCGTGCAGAATCCAGTCGACGGGATCCATGCTGGCTTGGACCTCGCGCCGGAAGTCCTGGGGTTTGACCACCAAATTGGCCCAACGGCCGCGGGCACCTTCCAAGGCGAAGCGAAGCGGTGCGCCGGGCGACGATTCCCCCTGTGCGACGAGTCGGGTACCGGGCTCCAAGTGGCCCGAAGCAACCAACCGCTCGACCAGGGGGATCCAACAAACCACCAATCGAAGATCGGTTTCCATGGCCACCACTTGGACGGCCAAGGGCTTCGGGCGCGATGCCTGCAAGCGCTGCAACAGCGCCCAGGAGCCATACCCCAGCCCAAAGCACACATCCCACAGGACCCGCGGTTGAGGCCCGTGATCCCCATCCGTGCCTTCGGTTGCGGGGACGGCATAGTGCTGCCACGCTTCGCTCCAGGCCCCGGCGGGGTTGTGGAACAGTTCCCCGTCGGCACCCACGCGGCAAGTCCACGAACCATCTTGCGTGGCCACCCATTGCAGCCCATTCGGCTCGTCGATGCGGCAGGGAGGGTGCATGCGCCCATCCTACCTTATGACCTCGGGCCCATTGGCCTTAGGTGGCTCGCGAGCTAGTGGTCCGCATCCAGAACCGGAAGCGGGAAGTCCGGTTCCACGGTCCGGGTTCTTGCCATGAGCTCCTGCGCCGCGTTCACCTGTTCGGGGTGTTCTGCCGCCAAGTCGTGGCTTTCGGTGGGATCGTTGTTCAAGTTGAAGAGCATCCACGCATCTCCGCCCTGCCGCAGTCCGCGGCGGATGGCCTTCCAGTTGTTGGGGAACAACACCGCTTGCTGGCCGCCGTAGCCGTGGAATTCCCAAAGCAACGGCGCATGGCGCGGTCCCGATGCGTTTTGGAGCAGGCAAGCCACCAAGCTTTCGCCGTCGGCCTGCTCGGGCACCGCTTGTCCCGCGATTTCGCACAGGGTGGGCATGAGGTCGGGAAAGCCGCTCGAGCGCGGGCACACGCTGCCCGCCGCAATGTGGCCAGGCCAGCGGGCGATGAGCGGTACCCGCAATCCACCCTCAAACACGGACCCTTTGCGACCGCGCAAGCCTGCCGTGGAATCGAAGAACTGGGTGTCCACCCCACCCACGTCATGGGTGGGGCCGTTGTCGCTGGTGAACAGCACCAACGTGTTTTGGTCGATGCCCAGGGCTTGGAGCTCGGCCATGACCGCCCCCACATGCGCGTCCAAGTCGGAGATCATCGCCGCGTATCCGGCGTGGGGCCGTGGGTGGGGTGTGTATCCCTTGTCGCCCAGATAGGGCTCGGAATCCCATGCTTCGGGGTACTTGGCGACCGAGGCGGGGGGTGGTTGCATGGCCACGTGTGGTTCGACGAAAGGCAAGTACAGGAAGAACGGTCCCTCTCGATGCTCACGGACGAACTGCAGGGCCTCCTCCAGGATGCGGTCCGGCGCGTAGATCCGGCCCTGGAAGCGTGCGTAGTCCACGGGCGCGGTGCGGGCCGCGGTTGGGACCTGGAAGTGCCCGGGAACCGGCGGCTGGTTGAGAACCTCGCGCCGATCGTTGTGGTTCAGGTACGGAGGAAAGTAGCTGTGGGCCACCCGCTGGCAGTAGTACCCGTAAAACGTGTCGAACCCCAGCGCGCAGGGGTAGCCCGAGTTGGTCGCGTTGCCCAGACCCCACTTACCAAACCCACCGGTGGCGTACCCGGCCTCGTGCAGTCGGCTGGCCAAGGTGACCGTACCGGCGCGCAAGGGCCATTGCCCTTCCTGTTCCTGGGCACCTTCCTGGGCGTCGCGGTTGTCACGAATCTGGGCCTCCGGCAGGTGTTTGCCCGTCAAGAGCACGCAGCGCGCCGGTGCACAGACCGGAGCCCCGCTGTAGTACTGGGTGAAGCGCATACCTTCCGCCGCCAAACGGTCCACATGGGGCGTTCGGATCTTCTTCTGGCCGTAGCAACCCAACTCGCCGTACCCCAAGTCGTCGGCCAGGATCAACACGATGTTGGGAGGGCGCGTGGGAGCTTCGGCGGAAGGCGCGGCGGATTGGGCGAGCAGCAGGCAGAGGGTGAAGAACGGCATCGTCCGGCTATGGTACCGGTTTCTTGAATCCCGCCGAACCGGCTGGGCCTTCGGGCGGCTTCCAATGCCAGGCACCGTAGGGATCCCAGCTCGCAATTGGCATGGATGGAACGGGCTCGGCGATTGCTACCATGCCGCCCATGAGTTCAGGCAGCCAGCGAATCGGAATCTTGACCGGGGGTGGTGACTGCCCCGGCCTCAATGCGGTCATTCGGGCCGTCACCAAGCACTTCCTACGGTGCGGGGTGGAAATCATCGGGATCGAGGATGGGTTCCTCGGGTTGATCGAGGGGCGCTATCGCCCGCTCCACTACGACGACGTTTCGTCGATCCTGGCGGTGGGCGGCACGATCTTGGGCTCCTCCAACAAAGCCAACCCAAGGCACTTCGCCACGGCCACCGATGAACAAGGGCAGCCCATTTGGGCGGACGTGACCGAACAATGCCTGGGGCACGTGGAGAAGGCTCGACTCGACGGCTTGGTGGTCATCGGTGGGGATGGGACCTTGGCCTGTGCGATGCCCTTTGTGGAAGCGGGCATTCCTTGCATCGGTATCCCCAAGACCATCGACAATGACGTGGTGGGTACGGACGTTTCGTTTGGCTACTCGACCGCTGTACAGGTTGTGAGCGATGCCATCGACCGCCTGCGGACCACCGCTGACAGCCACCACCGCACGCTGGTGGTCGAAGTCATGGGGCGCAATGCGGGCTGGATTGCCTTGCAAGGGGGCCTCTCAGGCGGTGCGGACGTGATCCTCATCCCCGAACGCCCGTTCACCGTGTCCAAAGTGATCGACAAGATCGAGCGCCGTCGTCTGCGGGGACGCCGGTCGACCATCGTGGTGGTGTCGGAAGGGGCTCGCCCCCGCGGCGGTGGCCAAATGGTGCGAGCGGTGGATCCGACCTCACCCGATCCGATCAAGTATGGGGGCATCGCCGCTTGGATCGCGGATGAGATTGGCATGCACTCCACCGTCGAGGCGCGCAATGTGGTGCTGGGGCATTTGCAGCGCGGTGGTACGCCGGTGGCTTTCGACCGTGTGCTTGCCACGCGCTTCGGGAATCACGCCGCCAAGCTGTGGGAATCGGGCGTGCGCAACCGGATGGTGGCGATCCAGGGCGACAAGATGGTCGATGTGGCTCTCGACGAGTCCGCAGGCAAGCAGCGATTGGTTCCGGCCAAGCACGAATTGATCGATGCGGCCCGAGCCGTTTGGACCGACTTCGGGGATTGATCGAGCTAGCGAGGCTTCTGAAGACTGGCTGTTTGGGGAGGCACTTGGCCTACCGCCGTTTCGCGCAGCAACGGAATCTTCGCCAAGATTTCGTCGAGTCCCGCGAGGGTCACCTCCCAGTCGTAGTGGTCTTCCACGAATTGGCGGCCACATTGGCCCAGCGCGCGGGCCTTGTTGGGATGGTTGAGCAGGTCGATCACCATGCGCGCGTGCTCGGCGGGGTCGTCGGTTACCCAATAATGGGTGCCCGGTTCGCCTTGCACCCCTTGGGTGGCAGAAGTCGAGCCAACCACGGGCAAGCCCATAGCCATGGCCTCGAGGACCTTGTTTTGGATGCCGCGGGCGATGCGCAAGGGGGCCACGGCCACGCTGGCACGGTGGCTCCACTCGCGGATGTCTTCGACGAAACCCGTCACGTGTACACCCTGGACGCTGCCCAAGGCTTGGACTTCGGGTGTTGGCTTCGACCCGACGATGTCGAAGCGTGCTTCGGGGTGTTTGGCGCGGATCAACGGGAAGATGTCGCGCACGAAATGCACGCAGGCATCGATGTTGGGCAAGTAGTCCATGACGCCGGTGAAGACCATGCGCCCGGGCTCCGCCAAATCTGGCGCGGGTCGGAAGTAGGTCAAATCGACCCCGTTTTGCAGCACGACCGTTGCCGGACCCGGGATTTCGCGCTGGAAAATGGCCTCTTCCAAGGGGGTACAGAGGACGTTGGTGAGCGCAGCATTGGCTAGGCGCTTTTCGAATCGCAAGAGGGTCTTCCACTCGCGTCGGTACACCCAATTCATCGGGAACGAGGTGCGCTCGGAATATTGGCGCCACTTGTCCGAGTCGAGCTCAGCGATGTGCATCACCCATGGCAACGAGTGCTTGAGGAAGAACGCACCCATCGATGAGGAAAACGCGTAGCCGAAGTCGGTGGAGCCCATGCGCCGGTCGACTTCTGCTTGCAGGGCCTTCGAACCATAGACCCCCAGGGTCAGCGGCTTGCCCGTCAACAAGAGCGGCAAGGAGCGCAGCCGCTGCGTGCCCGCGTCGTGGTCGATGGCGATCGTCTCGATGCCTTTTTCCTCGGTCAACACCCGGGCCGCCGCCCGATCCTGGTCGTCATGGGCGAACGCGAGGACCGTCACCTTGTGGTGGCGGGACATGCGTTCGATCAAGCGCCAGGAGGTGATCTTGTCACCCCGATTCGGCGGGTAGGGGACGCGTTGGGCGAGGAAGAGGATGTTCACAGCGAACTTTGGATGGGGAAACCGGTGCCCATCGTCCCGAATCCATCGTCTCGATAGGAATCACACCCGAGGGGCATTTGGAGCGGGTCCTGGCGCTTCCCCCCATTGGGAGTCCCCTGGGGGCTATCTGGGGATCAACGTCACCCGATGGTGCGGGAAGTCGAGGATCAGCCGCTGACCGGTCAAAAAGCCCACGCCCAGGTTGCCCACCAGGTCCGGGTTGGCCAGGGGGCCGGTGGCTTGTTCCACCAAGGTGACCCGGGGCGAAGGGATGCGCATCCCGAGCATTTCGAACCAGGCGATCCGACCTTGTACCGCCTGGATCTCGCCACCAATTCCGCGCAACCGAATCTGCACCAGGTTGCGCGCGCGCCGGACCATGCCCAGCTTTTTCACCCAAGGCGCATGGAAGGTCACGGTGTCGTCCGAGCCCGTATCCAACCGAAACCAACCCTCTTGGTCCGGGGCGAAGGCACACGGGATGCAAGGCGTCGGCCCATCGAAGCGCAAGGCCCGCCAGGGCAAGCGCGACCCATCGAAAGCCTCGGGGTCATGCAGGGCGATCGTCTGTGCGCTCAAATCGATGTCGACCACAGCGCGTTCGAACAAATCTCCACCGAGGACTCCCGCTAGGGGAACGCCGACGACCTCGAGCAGCGGAGCCAAATCCAAGGTGACCCACTCCAAGGCCTCCGCTCGCATGGCACCCAGCTCAAGGCTGCCACCCGCGTGCAATTCCCCTTGGACGCTGCCACCCAACCCGACGATCGAGACTTCGCGACGACCGTCTTCCCCGGACTTCAAAAAATCGGGGATACGGTCCAAGACCGTGGGGTCGAGACAATTCACGCCCGTTCCTGTATCCAGCAGGAACCATCCCACCTCGCGTCCATCGAGCAAAGGCCGCACCAGGATATGGCCGGAAGCGGTGCGCCGCAGGGGAGGGGCGGCGCCCATCGGATTGGCAAAGAAGGTCTGGTCGCGCAGCGCGCTCGGCCGTTCGTACTCGGCCCCCATGTGCATCGAAGGTTCGAAGCGCACCTCATCGGTGCGCAAGATGGTGGCGCGCCCTTTGGGACCATGGATGCGGATCTCGTAGGGCCAAGCGAAACCGCGGCGGGTTCTCCAATCGAAGAACTCGAGACGCTGGATTCCCTTCCTGCGCGGCACGCTCAACTCGCTCGGCAAGAGACTGGTTGGATGGAGCTGCAATTCCGTTGCATAGCCCTCGGGCAACAGGGTCAACCGCACCCAGGGTCCTTCCCCATCTTCACGCGGGCGCTCGAAATCGGCCTCAAAGGGCGAGTCCACGTCTTGCAGCCATCGTCCGGCCAGCGTCCACTCCACCGAGCTGGCGACGCGGGCGTGCGAGGGGGTCATCGGGTAGGCGCCCGCCTCGTCCGAATCGACCCACAAGGTCACCCCATCGAAGCGTTCGATTTGGGTGTGCCCACCTTCGGGGTCCATGCGGTGTTCAAAACTGCCGTCGGGTTCGTAGCTCCGTTCGAAGGTGCCCTTGCCATCAGGACCCTCGTAGTGCCCGACGATGACCACGCGGTGCGTGCGGGTCGTGACGTCGCTGGCGACCAAACCCAAGCTCTGGCGAACTTCGCCGAGCGTCACGGTACTCGGCCGAGTACGGAGCAAGCCTGCGCCGCTCCACTGGCAAGAGGTCAGGTGGCAAGCGGTCAGGCACACGAGGACAAGCCCTGCCATAGCGGTCCAGGGCTTTCCCAGGGGCCGTGGGGAAAGCGGCGTCATGCCTCGGCAGTGTATCCAGGCCCCGCGTAGGTCCCTACTCGAAACCCGCTGGCCCCGCAAATGGGCCTGATTCGTCCTCAATCCTGCCCAGCATGAGTGCCCACGAAGGTGCACCAGCGGCCCCGACGACGTTCCTCGTCGATGGACAAACCCGCGCCCAGGATCGCATCGCGTGTCTTGTCGCGGTGGTGGCTGGGACAACCGCTGAAGGCAAACCAGCCCTGGGGGGCGAGGGCGCCGGCCAACCGGTGCGCGTGCTCGACGATGACGTCGGAATAGATGTTGGCAAACACGATGTCGAACGAGGTGCTCGGTATGGACTCCATGCCGCCCGTGAAGAAGTGCGTCCGGTCTGTGACCTGGTTGGTGGCCGCGAGTTCTTGCGCACTCTGCGTGGCCACCGCATCCACATCGAAACCCGTCGCCTGGGCCGCCCCCAAAAGCACGCTCGTCACCGCCAGGATCCCGCTGCCACTGCCCGCATCGAGGACCCGTTCCTCCCCGCGCAAACGTTCGAGCACCACCCCAAGGCAAGTCCGCGTGGTGGCATGGCGTCCCGAGCCAAAGGCTCCACCCGGCTCCAAAATCAAACGCGTCTCTCCGTCTCGATCGGGCAGGGCGCTCCAAGGTGGCTCGACGCGCAACGAGCCATTCGGGCGACGCAGGCGGAAGGCCTTCCAACTCTTCTTCCACGAGTTGGCGTAATCCTCCTGGGGAAGGATCGTGTAGGTGGCTTCGATGGCCCCCAGCTCTTCCACCCCGACGCGCGTCGCGAGGTCTTGCAACGTCGTCTGCAACGCGCTGCGCCAAGCCGGGCTGTCTTGCGAGGTTGGGATGTAGGTTCGCACGTACGTGGACCCGGGCGGTGCCGGAGCGGCCAGGGGGTCGTGGTCGCCAATCTGCACGGTCGTACACACCGCTTGTCCCAACGAGTCCGCCACCAATTCCTGCCAGCCCGTGGGCACCCTCAGCTTGATCTCGGTCCAACGACTGTTTGTGTTCATGGTTCAGTAGGGCAGATCGCTTGGATCGATTTCGATGCGGGGCGGAGGATTGCGCGCCTCCCTAGGCGCGCGTTCCGGCGGCTCTTGGGGTGTGATCACCCCGGCTTGCGTGGATGGTGCGGTGGGTTGCTGTTGCCAGGTGGCCAAATCGAGCCCGTGCTGCTCCGTGATTTGGAGCAGCCCCATGTGGGCCAAGGCTTCGCGCAGCACGCGTTCGCGGGGACCCCGGACGAACTGCGCTCCAGCCGAGTCCGACCCGTATTCCCCCGACAAACCCGCCAAGGGCAATTCGCGCAGGAAAGCCCGATGCCGCGGTTCGAGGATGCGTTGGTCGAGCACAAACACGCACCCGCGGTCTTCCTTGCGGCGCATCAAGCGTCCAAAACCCTGGCGAAACTTGGCCAGGGCGCGCGGCATGTAGATCTTCTGACGCTGGGGCACATCCCCAAGCGTGGCGCATTGGGCGAAGTGGTAGCGATCGGGAACCCCATACGGCAAGCGAGCGATGACCAGGTACTCAAGGGTGTCGCCCGGGAAGTCCGCTCCAAACCAAAACGTGTCCACGCCGAGCAGGACCGAGTCGCGCCGCTCGCGGAACCGCCGTGAGAGCTCTTCCTTGGTTTGATGGGGCATGCCTTGGTAGAGCAGCAAGAGGCCCCGGGCCAACAAGCGCGCTTCGAGCGCTTGCCCCACGGCGCGCACGTCCTCCAGACTGGTGAACAGGACCAAAGCACGGCCACCGGTTCGTTCGCACAGCCCAGCTACAAAGTCGGCGACAAACGCTTGGTGCGCCTGGCGCGGTCCATTGGCGGGCGGACTATCGCGGGGGACTCCCACAAGGACGCGCGTGTAATCGAACACCTCGGGAACCCGGAATACCTCGACAGGCCGTCCCACCCGCTCTTCTTCCTCGGCCGGTTGCTCGGCGCGTTGTAGGCCCAGGTAGCCCTTAGCGGAGTCGAAGCTGCCCGCCAGATAGGTGGTCGCCGACACGAAGGCTGCACTGGCGAGGTCCGGGTAATAGAAGCGCCCCAAGCTTTCAAAAGGCAGCAGCACCCGCGCCACCAGCCCCAAAGAACCGGTGACCCGGCGCTCCACATCGTAGAACACCTCTTGCGCGAACGAGGGACCCGAGTCCGACCACGGAATGCACGCGTCTAGGCTCTTGCCGGCTTCGATCAGGTCGGTGCGCCCCAATTCCAACTGCCGGCGGATGGCGGCTTGGCCGGGCATGGCGTTGGCGTCGCACACTTCCAAGACCCGGTCCAACTCGCGCTCCAAGAGCGCGAGTTCCGAGCCCAATGCAAAGCGGGTTTGCAGCAGCCCGGCCTCGCCGCCTTGCTGCACTCGGCTGCGCAGGTAGCCATGCAGCTCACGCTCGCCACGCCCGGCCGTTTCCTCCACCCGCCGTCGGTCGAAGAATTCTGCCTCTTCTTCGAGCCGGTGCAACGCCCGCAGGGCCACTTCCCAGCGCCCTAGGGTTCGATCGACGATTTCGCGCGACCCGCCGCCCACGGGCAGTTGGGCCTGCAGTCGATCCAGAGGCGCCCGCGAGCGTCCACGCCCCGGCCGGTGCAGCCGACCGAGCGTGCGCCGCGTTTCCTCGAAGTCGAAGCGATGGCTCCAAGCGGACACCGCGCCATCGTGCAAGTGCTCGCATTCGTCGAACACCACGTGGCGCAGGAACTCCTGACGGGCTAGCACGAAGGACTGGTTGGTGATCACCAAGTGGCTGCGTTCGGCGCGGCGCCGGGCCAGGTCCGCCATGCAAGTAGCCCGGTCCTTGGGCCGTGAGCAGCAGCCCTTGCGGGCGCGGGCCACCCGCAAGAGCCTGGCGATCGCATCGCGGTAGGGTTGCGAAGTGGCCAATCGCATGGGTGGGTTCGCATCCAAACGATCCAGATCGCCAAACTCGTCGGTCATGGCGAAGGTCAAGAGCGCGGTCCAGGCCAACCAGGTTTCCCCGTCGTCGCTGGGTTCGGGCGTCTGGGGGGTGAATGCGCGCCAACATAGGTAGTTTTCGCGCCCCTTGAGCAAAGCCACCCGCGGCAATGGATCGATGCCCGCCCGCGCCAAAGCTTGCAGCGCGCGGGGTACCTCGCCTTCCATGGCTTGCTCTTGGAGCGCGCGCGTGTAGGTCGCCACCCCGACCCGCAAGTTGTGGCGCAACGACCAGAGCAAAGCCGGGACCACGTAGGCCAGAGTCTTGCCCGTCCCCGTGGGCGCGTGCACCAACAGCAGTCCACTACGCCCGAAGTTGTCGGCGATGCGCTGGGCCACCTCCCACTGGGCGGGCCGCAGGTAATCCTCGGGTTGGCCTCCCTGGCGCTCGACCATGATTTGCGGGAGGTGCTCCTGGAAGATCGTTTCCAACAGCCGCTTGTCCTCCCGCGGGAAGGGGGTCAGCCCTTCGGTGGTGGGTGGCAAGGGTTCGAGTTCCGCGTCGGCCGCCGCCATTTGGCTGGCCCGCGGCAACAAGCCCAAGATGCCGTGTTCAACCTCGGGCATGTCGGCCAAGCGATCCTCGAGCCACCCGCCGCGCAGCGGACCGACCTCGACCCCGAGGGTCGCGAACGGGTCATTGAGGGCCCCCAGGATCCAATCCAGCCGGTTGGCCGCGTCCGGATCGGTTCCCCGCAGGCGCTGCGAGCTCTCCCAAAGCCCGCGTACCCAGAGCGCAAGGTAGAGCTCATCGGCCCGCTGCAGCCAACCGATGACCCGTTCCAGGCGTGCCAGTAGCGGATGGTCCCCGCTGGCATCCCGCGCGTCGCTGCTCGAGCCGTCGCGCAAGGTGGCCAATCGCTCGACCTCTTCGATGCCTACCACCAGGGTCGGTTGCCAAGTGTCCGAAACCGTTTGGTTCCAGGCCAAGAAGGTGGCTGCGTCCCGGGTTACGAGCGGTGCCGCGCCCACAAAATCCGCCAATCTTTGCCAACCAGCGGCTTCGTCGCCCCGCACCAGCGCGATCGAAAGCACTTCCCATGACCCTGCGTCGGCGTCCCGGCGCCAAGCCCGCAGGGCATCCAGGCGATCCAGCCGGGGGTCGGGGCCGCTCGCCTCCAACCACACCATGGCGGGCGGGCCGGACCGCGGAAAGGTCGCTTGGGGGCCCAGGTCGCGGCTCAGGATCATGGCGGGTCGCCAGGGTACCACGCTAGGGGGCAGGGGAGGGCGTTTGGGCGTCCTGATTCGGCTCCAAGCCTCGACAAACCGCGCAATGACGTTTAACCTGCTGCCCCGCTATCGCGGTCAGGTCGCGTGGCTTCCCGGGCGACCCCGAAGCGGTCCATTAGGAACCTGCTCCCCATGAAAATCACCGAAATCCAGGTCAAGGACTACGAAAAAGTTGTGCGCTGCGTGGACGAGGCGTCCGGGCTGCATGCCCTCATCGCCGTGCACAATACCACCCTGGGTCCGGCCCTGGGAGGCATGCGCATGCTTCCTTATGCGACCGAAGAGGAAGCTTTGACCGACGTGCTGCGCTTGTCGCGCGGCATGAGCTACAAGTCGGCGGTGGCGGAGACCGGTTTGGGTGGAGGCAAGAGCGTCATCATCGGGGATCCGAACGAGATCAAGTCCGAGGCGCTGTTCCTCACGATGGGGCGCTTCGTGAACCACTTGCATGGCAAGTACATCACCGCCGAGGACATGAACATCACGGTCCCCGACCTGGAAATCGTGCGGCGCGAAACCAAGTACGTCACCGGACTTTCGCGCGCCGCCGGCGGCTCGGGCAATCCCAGCCCCTACACCGCGCACGGCTGCTTGGTAGGCATCCAAGCTTCGGCCGAAGAGGCCTTCGGCTCGGCCGACTTGACCGGCAAGCGTGTGGTCCTGCAGGGCGTAGGCGCGGTCGGCGGCCGACTCGCCATCCTGCTGAAAGAACAGGGTGCGCACGTCACCATTTGTGACATCAACCGCGAAAAGGCCGAGCGCTTGGCGGCCGAACACGGCTTCGATGTCGTCGAAGACAAGGATCACCTCAACGTGGAATGCGACATCTACGCGCCCTGCGCGCGGGGTGCTGGCATCAACGACAAGACCTTGCCCATGCTCAAGTGCAAGGTCATTGCCGGCTGCGCGAACAACGTACTGGAAGAAGAGCGGCACGGCTTTGAGCTACGTGATCGGGGCATCCTGTATGCCCCCGACTACGTGATCAACGCAGGTGGCATCATCAACGTGTCCGTGGAGTTCCACCCCGGTGGATACGACGAAGTCGAAGCCATGCGTCGCATCAACCGCATCGGCGAGTCGTTGCGCCAGGTGTACGCCATCGCGCGCGAAGGCAACATTCCGACCGCAGAAGCCGCGGACTTGCTCGCTGAGCGTCGCTTGGAGGCTGGACGCAAGTCGGTTTCGTGAGACCATGACCGGCGAGCGAAGCCTTCCGGGCACCGTGCTGGACTTGGGCTGCGGCCCAAACAAGGTGGCAGGTGCCTGGGGAGTGGACCACCACCCGTACGCGGGGGTGGACCAAATCGCTGACCTAGATCAAACCCCCTGGGAGTTGCCCACGGGGCACTTTGAGGTGGTCCACGCGCACCACGTGATCGAACACGTGGCCTCGATCCCCGATTGGATGCGCGAGATCCGTCGGGTGTGTCGGCCGGGGGCTTTGGTGCACATCACCACGCCGCATTTTACTTCGATCGACTCTTGGACCGACCCCACCCACCGTTGGCATCTAGCCTGCGGTTGGCACGAGACCTTCACGGGCGGCGAGTCGTACCTTGGGGAACAGGTGCGCGGCTTCGAGCACGTTTCCACCGAGTTGGGCTTCCGTCGCAGTTTCTTCAACTGGCTGCCCAAGGCGATGATCCGCATCAAGGGCTTGCCCTGGTACGAAAAGAAGTTTGCGTTTCGTTATCCGGCGCGCAACATCCGCACCCTGTTGCGGGCGATCCACTAACCTGTACCCACCATGGACCTCTCGCAACTCAAAATCGAACGCCAAGAGAGCACTTATGCCGCACCCAAGCGCAGCTTGGTTCCGTGGATTGTGCTGCTGTTGATCGCTGCGGGGATCTGGTGGTTCCGTTCGCCGCTCAAACGATTCTTCGTGGAAGCGCGCTTGCCCAAGGTGGAGGTGGCCCAAGCCTACAAGCCCGACAAACGCGCTCAGGCCGTGGCGAGCGGCGTTTCGGCGGGTGGTTACGTGGTGGCGCGCGTGCGCGCGGCGCTCTCCTCCGACGTGCCGGGACGCATCGTCGATATGCGCGTGACCGAGGGCACGCGCGTCAAGGCCGGTGACGTGGTTGCTCGGTTGGCTTTCGACGAGCAAGCCAGCCGCGTGCAAGTTGCCGAGAGCAACGTGCTCGTGGCGGAGGCTTCGTTGGCCTCGCAGAAGGCACGCACCGAGTCGCTGCGGCAGGCGGTCACCGGGCTGCAAGCCAGCCTGGAGAACGCCCGTGCAGACGTGCTGCGAGCCGATGCGGAGGTCGATTGGGCGACCACCGAGTTGCGGCGTATCGACCGCCTACGCGAACAAGATTTGAGCAATGAGAGCGAGCACGACGACAAGCTCCGCATGGCGCGTATCGCCGAGGCCGGCTTGACAGCCTCCAAGGCTGGCGTGTCCACCGCCGAAGCGGCCCTCGCGCGCGGGCGCTCGGACGTGCTGGCTGCGGAGGCTGCCGAACGGGAAGCCCAGGCCAACATCGAACAGATGCGGGCCCAAGCCCAAGAATCGCGTGACGCACTCGACAAGACCTATGTGCGCGCCCCGTTCGATGGGGTGGTGGTGTTGAAGGATGCCGAAGTCGGCGAAGTGGTCAGTCCCAACTCGCAAGGCGGCAGCAGCCGCGGTTCGGTGGCCACCCTCGTCGACCTGGCCACGCTCGAAGCCCAAGTGGAATTGCCCGAGGTGCGGATTGCCGCGATCCGCCAGGGTGGAACCGCGCAGATCTATCTCGATGCCTACCCCGACGTGGCCATGCCCGGCAAGGTGGCGCGCATCTGGCCCACGGCAAACCGGCAAAAGGCCACCGTCGAGGTTCGCGTCACCTTCGACAAGCTCGACGAGCGCATCCGGCCCGAGATGGGCGTGCGGGTGGTGTTCGAAGATCCCGAGCCGACGGCCAACGACACCCCGGTCGCGGCGGCGGTCGAAGGCGTACGCATTCCCGAGCGGGCTTTCGTGCAACGACCCGAGGGCAATGGGGTGTTCCTGCTCGAAGGCGACCGAGTGCGATGGGTTCCGGTCGCTTCCTTCGAACGGGCCCAGGGAGTGGTGATCCTGCCGGGGAACGAAATCCCCGACGACGGACGCGTTCTCGTAGCCCCCCCTTCGGATTTGGCCGATGGGGAGCAGGTACTCGTACGCTAAGGCCGAATCGGCGCTCGATTCACGCGCCAGCCCTGCCCGTTCGGTGATTCCCCCAGCCGCCCCTGGTGCGAATTGCGCTCCGGCGCGTATCCTGTTCGCCATGTCGAACTCGATGATCATTTGCAAAGACGTGAGCAAGAGCTACCAGCGCGGTGGGGAAACGCTCAGCGTTCTCGACCATTTGGATTTGGAGATGGAGGCGGGCCGCTTCTACGCGCTCATGGGGCCTTCGGGTTCGGGGAAGACCACGCTCTTGAACCTCATCGGCGGCTTGGATCGCCCCGACAGCGGTGAGGTGACCGTTGCGGGGGCGCCGCTTTCCAAACTCGGCTCGGGCCCTCTCGCCTCGTGGCGTGCGGCCAACGTGGGGTTTGTGTTCCAGGGCTTCAACCTGATCCCGGTGCTTTCGGCTTTCGAAAACGTGCGCTTGCCGTTGACCTTGACGCCCTTGTCCAAAGCCGAGCGCAAGAAGCATGCGGAGCTGGCGCTCAGTATCGTCGGCATGTCCGATCGTATGGACCACCGTCCCTCGCAGCTCTCGGGCGGGCAGGAACAAAGGGTGGCCATCGCGCGTGCCATCGCGAGCGACCCCAAGGTGCTCCTGTGCGACGAGCCGACCGGTGACCTCGACCGCGAGTCCGCCGATCAAGTCATGGATTTGCTCGTGCGCCTCGGCAAGGAGTTCGGCAAGACCATCCTGATGGTCACCCACGACCCGGCCGCCGCTGCGCGGGCGGAACGCATCGTGCATTTGGACAAGGGCAAGCTGGGTCACATCGAATCCAACGTCGGAGCCTGATCATGGACTTCCTGACTCTGACGCGGCGCAATCTGTGGCGCCATCCGCTGCGCACCACCTTGACCTGTGGCGCGATCGCCATGGCGGTCTTCTTGGTGTGCACCCTGCGCAGCCTGGTGACCACCCTCGACAATTCGGCCGTTGCCAGCCGCAACGAGCGATTGTGGGTGCAATCCGCCGTCAGCCTGTTTGTGTCGCTGCCCCAGTCCTACCAGGCCAAGATCGAGGCCATCGATGGGGTCGATCTGGTGTGCAAGTGGCAATGGTTCGGGGGCATCTACATCGAGCCCAAGAACTTCTTCGGCCAGTTCGCGGTGGACCCGGAAAAGGCCTTGTCGCTGTACCCCGAATTGACCGTAACCGAAGGTTCCAAAGAGGCCTTCCTCGGGTCGCGCCAGATGGTCCTGGTGGGGCAAGGCTTGGTCGATCGCTTTGGTTGGAAGCTGGGCGACAAGGTGCCGATTATGGGCACGATTTTCCCGCACCCCGATGGGGCCGACACCCCCTGGGAATTCGAGATTGCGGCGATCTACCAGAGCTCCAAGCCCAACGTCGACAACCAGATGTTTCTGTTCCACTGGGACTACTTCGCCGAAACGGTGGAGACGGCTAGCGGAACCGCGCCCGACGTGGGCACCTACGTGGTACGCACCCATCCGGCTTCGGACCAATCGGCGATCATGCGCGAGATCGATACGATGTTCGAGAACGGTCCCCAACGGGTCCAGGCCACCACCGAATCGGAGTTCCAAGCCCAATTCGTGTCGATGTACGGCAACGTGGGATTCTTCGTCTCCGCGATCGGTGGGGCAGTGCTGCTCGCCATATTGTTGGCGGCCCTCAACACCATGTTGATGTCCGCCCGCGAGCAAACCCGCGACGTGGGCATCCTCAAGGCGCTGGGATTCAGCGATGGGCGCTTGTTCGCGTACATGCTTGGACAATCCTTCGCGCTCTGCCTCGTCGGTGGGGCCATCGGAGTGAGTTTGGCCTTGCTCTTGGAAAAAGGCATTTCGAAGGCCTTTGCGGCGATGTTGCCCAACTATGCGGTGATACCACAGACCATCGTTTTGGCCGTGGGCATCACCTTTGTGATCGGGCTTTTGGCGGGCATCCTGCCCGCCCTGCGCGCCCGCGCCATCCTCCCCGTCACGGCCCTTTCCGACCGCTAACTCGCCATGTGGATTCCCTTTTCCTACGCCCTGCGGGGCCTTTGGCAGCGCAAGTCCACCACCTTCCTGGCCGTCTTCGGCTTGGGGACGGTGGTTGCCATCCTGGCCGGGGTACTGGCCTTGCAGCAGGGGTTTGAGAAGCTCTACTCCGAGCACGGGCGGGCCGATCTGTTTGTGTTTCTGCGGCCTGGAGCGACCGGCGAAGGGGACTCCAGTTTCCCGTTGGTCAAGGCGCAGACGTTGATCAAGTCGGTGCCCGAGATCGCGACCGACGACAAGGGCCGCCCGCTCGCTTCGATGGAGTGCTACCTCGCGGTTCGGCGCTTCAAGGTCGAAGGTGGCGAGACCAACGTTCCGATCCGCGGGGTCCAGGAGACCACCTTCGACCTGCGTGGACCTGATGTGACCATCCAAGAAGGACGTCGCTTCAAACCGGGCGCCGATGAAGTGATCGTTGGGCGCTCATTGTTGGGGCGCATCCGCAATTGCCAACTGGGAGCCACCATTTGGATCAACACCACCCCGTTCCAAGTGGTCGGCGTGCTCGATTCCGAAGGCCCCTTCGCATCAGAGATTTGGGGTGACTTCAACCGCATGGCGGATGCCTTGCACCGCGAAGATCCCAACCGCGTGATCGCCCAGCTCCAACCGGGCGTCGACGCCAAGGCCTTTGCGCTCAAGATGGAGACCCACCCCGAAGTGCCCGCCAAGGTCCAAACCGAGCGCGAATACCTGTCGAGCCAAACCCGAGCACTTTCCAGCACTCTCAAAGTGTTGGCCGCCATGCTGGGCGCCATCATGGGCATCGCGGCCGTCTTCACCGCCACCAACACGATGCTGAGCGCGTTGGCTGCGCGAACCCGAGAAGTGGGCACGCTGCTGTCGATCGGGTTTCGTCCCATCGCCGTGTTCCTCTCGTTCTTGATTGAGTCGCTGCTGCTGGGACTCTTGGGCGGGATCGTCGGTTGCTTGCTGGTGCTTCCGATCGACGGCATCCGCACCGGAACGATGAACTTTGACACGTTTACCGAAGTCGCGTTCGCCTTCCGAATCACGCCGGAGGTGCTGATCTCTGCGGTGAGTTTCGCGCTGCTTTTGGGCTTGCTGGGTGGCGCTTGGCCCGCCTGGCGCGCCTGCCGCTTGTTGCCCACCGAAGCGTTGCGGCGGCGCTAACCCAGTCGGCCCTGAGCTGCCTAGGGCTTTTTGACCCGCATGGTTCCCGCGTCCCACATGGTGGTGGCGGTCTGGTACAGGCTGATGGCGTCGAGCAAAAGCGGATCGTCGTCGGCGACCGGCTGCTCGGTCAGCTGTAGGTCCGGCGCGATGGCGTACTTCTCGACGACTTGTTGCGGGCGTAGCAGGACCAAGGAATCCTCGGTCATCAAACCCAAAGTCTGGTAGTTGCCGAGCATCACCAAAGGCCGCCCTGGCTTGCGCAAGTCGCGTCCGTAGAAGCGCGATTCATACGACATGTTGAGCAGCCCCAGGATGGTGGGGGGGAAATCGACCATCGAACTCAAACCTTCGACCGTCTCGGGTTCGATCAGGCCGGGGGCGTAGAGGAAGCCCGGAATATGGTACTTGGACAGGGCGATTTCGGTCTTGCCCGCGCTGGTGGAACAGTGGTCGGCGATGAAGACGAAGATCGTGTTGTCGAACCAAGGCTTGGCGCGCGCGGCCTCCAGGAATCTCCCGATGGCGTAGTCGGTGTACTGCACTGCCCCGTCGCGGCCGGTGCCCGAAGGGATCGAAACCACGTTGGGGTAGGTGTAGGGCCGGTGGTTCGAGGTGGTCATCACGTGGGCGAAGAAGGGCTTGCCCGTGGCCACGGTCTCGTCCGCTTTGCGCAGGACCTCGCCGTACAGGTCTTCATCACACACGCCCCACACGTTGCCGAAGGAGATGTTCTCCTTGGCCATGTCGGCGCGGTCGGTGATGGCGTACCCGTTCGCGGCGAAGTAGGCGTTCATGTTGTCGAAGTAGCCATACCCCCCGTAGATGAAATGGGTCGAGTAGCCCTTGGCTGCCAAGATCGAACCGATCGTGCTCAGGTCGCCGCAATCGGGACGTTTGACGATCGAACGGCCCGGAGTGGGGGGGACCGAGAGGCTGAGCGATTCGAGCCCACGCACGGTGCGGGTGCCGGTGGCAAACAGGCGGCGGAAGTTCAGGCTTTCGTTCGCCAGTCGGTCCAAATTCGGAGTCAAACCCTTGTCGTTGCCAAACACCCCAAGGAAGTCCGCCGATAGGCTTTCGATGGTGACCAGAATGACGTTGTGGCGCTGCTCGGGTCCTGTTGCGGTGATGCTGCGCTCGACGTTTTCCGCGGGGTCGGGTTGGAGGTACGCGCCCCCGTCGCGGGCCAGGATCGACCGCGCCCGCGCAAAGGCTTCGGACTCGGGCATGGTGCGGTAGTACTCCTGGTAATCCAGCGTGTTGGCCCGGAAGGCTCCCACGAAGCTAGCCATGCCGTTCTTGGCGAGCTCTTGGGCATAGCGATTGCCTTTGGCGGGCTCCGCATCCAAGGTGGCGACCTGCACGACCGGCAAGATCACGAGAGCGGCCAACAGCCACCCCGGCGAGCCGCCGCTTCGGCTGCGCTCTAGCGACCGACCCAGGGGGCGCCGAACCAACCACGTCACGAACAGCGTGGCGGCGGCGATGACCCCCAAAATGAGCGGCATCGGATACGACTCGCGGATGTTCCCGATCACTTCGGTGGTGTAGATCAGGTAGTCCACCGCGATGAAGTTGAAACGCGCGGAAAACTCATCCCAGAAGAACCATTCGGAGGTGACTTCGAAGATCAACAGGCCCAGGGCGATGACAAAACCCAAGGCAAGCAGGGTCGAGTGCAACTTGTTTCCACGCAACCAGCGGGGAGCCAACCACAGGTACAGACACGGGCCCAGCGCCATCCAAGAACACACGGTCAGGTCTGCGATCAGCCCCTGCACGAGTACGGGCACCCAAGTCCAAGTCCCTTGCTCAAGATTCGAATAGCTCTGGACGTACAAAACCACCCGCAAGGCGGTGAACAGCAGGAGGGCGAGCCCGCAGAAGAGGAAGACGAGCGAGCAACGACTTTTCATGGGGCTCTAGGGGGGCGACGCAGCAAGTGTGCGGAGGGCGAGTGGGCTGCGAAATGGGACGAAAGTGCCAAAGGCCTCCAGCGCAGGGCCTTCTAGTCCATTCCGCAAACCAGTCCATCGAGCATTCTAGCCGCGCCTCCAGGGGGGTGGCCAGGGGAAAGCCCCCAGCCAAGGGCCGCCCGAATCGGGTAGCCTGTTGCGATGATTTCCTCACGCTGGCTGGTATGGATTGCGCTGGGGCTCCCGCTGCTCGGGGCCTGCAAGGGCGGCCCGGGGCCCCACGCGCATGCGGACCGACCGCTGCGCGTGGTGAGCTACAACATCCGTCACGGTGTGGGGATGGACGACCACCTGGATCTTGAGCGTACCGCCAGGGTGCTGCGCGAGCTGGATGCAGACGTGGTCCTTTTGCAAGAGGTCGACGAGATTTGCGGTCGCAGCGGGTCGATCGACCAAGCCGCTTGGCTCGCAAACGAACTGGGCATGCAAGCGCGTTTTGCGCCTTTCATGGCGTTCGATGGGGGGCGCTACGGACTCGCGACCCTCTCGCGTTTGCCGATCGAGAACGCCGAGGTGTTTGCCTTGCCTCCCGGTCGCCTCGAACCCCGTAGCGCTTTGGTCTTGACCGTCGAATGGCAGGGGCGCGACTTGCGTGTGGCCAACGCACACCTCGATTGGCTAGCGGACGATGCCGAACGATGGCGGCAAGCTCAAACGCTCGCGTTGCGCTTGGGCGAAGCGACCCCCCAATCGCCCGTCCTGTTGGGTGGTGATCTCAACGACACGCCGGAAAGCCGAACCTTGACCGCGCTGCAAACCAACCCCAACCCGAGCGCTGCGCTGCGCCGGCTTGGGCCCAACTCCTTCACTTTTCCCGCTCCAACTCCCGAACGAACCATCGACCACTTCCTGTTCGGCCCACTTGGATTCGCGCGGGTGTCGGGGCTGCGCGTGGTGGATGAGATCCAAGCCTCCGACCACCGGCCGATCGTGGTGGAACTGGTGCTGCGGTACGCGAAGTAACCTCGAAGCCATCCAAGAAAAGGCCCCGCCGGTCCTAGGGACAGGCGGGGCCTTGACGCTCCAGACACTGCTCGAGGTTCAGGGCCCTCAAACGGTGGAGTGTTTTGGGTGGGCTGGGATCAGCCCTTGCGCAGGAAGTCGACCAGGTCTTCTTCGAGCTCGGCCAAGCCGTATTCTTCGACGGTCAGGCACTTGTACACGATGCGCGAGAGGGGCTCGGGCGTGTTCGGGTTCAGGTTGCGCGGGGGCGGGTAGGAGAGGAAGTAGCTGAGGCTCAGGCGCTCGACCTCGCCGCCTTGTTCGCGACCGGCAAACTTCCACGGCACCTCGTCGAAGGGCAGCACGCCGGTGAGGATCTCGTAGAGCATGATGCCGATGCCCATCACGTCCGCGCGGCTGGTGCGCAGCAAGAGCGGGTTGTAGTGCGGGGTGGTCGTGATCACACCGCGCTCGTCGGCACGCATGGCCGGATCGATCATCACGACGCCGCCCGAGGGCTTGACCAGGATGTTCTCGGGCTTGAGGTCGCCGTGACAAGCGAGCGTGCCGTTTTGCTGCATGGTTTGCAGGGCGCGCACGATGGTCAGGAACCAGTTGAGGCGGATGCCTTCGAGGGCCCGGATCTTCTCGCGCAGGGTCTTGCCACGCACGTAGTCCATGACCAGGATCGGCCGGCCTTCGTGTTGGAAGCACTCGTGCACCTCCACCAGGTTGGGCGAGTGCACGCTCTTGAGCAGCATGTTCTCGCTCAGGATCAGATCGTCGATCTCGTGCACGTCGAGGAAATCGATGCGCACGCCGTCGTGACGGAAGAAGATCGCCTCCGCCGGGGTTTCGTCGGGGCTGATGCCTTCCGGCTGACGGACATCGGTGATTTCGAGGAAACGGGTGACATAACGACCTCCGCCGGCCACATCACCGACCTTCAGGGCGAAACGTTGTCCATCCTCGTTCTCCGCTAGGTAGACGAGGGAGAAGCCTCCGCGCGCAATGAAGTCCACAACGCGGTAGGCTCCGATCTTTTCGCCAACTTCGAGTTTGATCATGGGGTCAAGGGGGGTCCGATCCTTGGTGAATGGCAGCGCGGGGACCTTGCGCTCGTGCTCCATTCATCGATCTCCGGCGGGCCAGGATTGAGCGAATCCGTAGCCCGCACGCATAGTTCCGAGGGCGGACCACAGAATGGGTCCGATCCAATCCCGGAATCTGTTTCCAGAATGGTGCTTCCGTCAAAACCTTGAGGTCCTAAAGCACTAAACCGTAATGGTTTACGGTTTCCTTGGGGCTGCTCGACCCACCTTGGCTGGGCGGGTGATCCCCAATGGGCTTTCCCACGAATGGGGTCTTGCCCCGGACTATTGCCCTTGGGAGAGGTCCCCGATGTCGGTCGGTTCCAGCTCGGCGCCCACATCGAGACCCAGGATCCAGCGGGTACCCTGCAAGACCGACCCGGTTCCGACCCAATCCGGGTCGCCGTGGAGTCGGTAGCGCCAAGCGCGACCCTCGTCATCGATCCAGCCCATGTCCTGGTTGTGGACGTTGCGCACGCTGGTCAACACCACCTGGGACCCACGTTCCTCGACGAAGCGCACCACATAACCGCGCACCTGGCCCCCTTCCAGCACCCGCCACGCACCGACCGGATCCGCCTGGCGCGCTTCCGCGTGGCCAAAGTCCGGCTTGGAGGTGGTGCGCGTGATGCAGGATCCGAGCAGGCAAGGGCCCAGGAGCAACCAGGTGAGGACTTTCATGGGGTGCGGAACCCGGGACTAGTTGGCCCACCGGCCCCGGCTCTGTCCTAAGATACCGCCCGTGGACCATACAGCTCTCGAATGTCACCGCAAGGCGGGCCGGATCGCAGCACAATGCCGGGAATGGGCCCGCGCCAACATCCAGCCCGGCGTCACCATCCGCCACATCCTGGAAACGGTCGAATCCATGATCCGCCAGGAGGGCGCCGAGCCAGGTTTCCCTGCCCAGTCCTCGCGCAACCATGTGGCCGCCCACTACTGCTCGGCGCCGGGCGATGAGCAGGCTTACGAGGAAGGGGATTGCGTCAAAGTCGACATTGGGGTGCACGTGGACGGCTACATCGCCGACACCGCCTGCACGGTCGACCTCTCCGAGGACCGCCGCTGGACCCCCTTGGTCAAGGCTTCCGAGGACGCCCTGGCCGCCGCCATCGCCAACGTCGAGCCCGGCCGCCCGGTGGGCGAGATCGGAGCGGCGATCGAGCGCACCATCATGGCAGCCGGCTTCCAGCCGGTTCGCAATCTGACGGGCCACGGGCTCGCCCGCTGGAAGGTGCATACCGCGCCCCAGATTCCCAACTACGGCGAGCGCGGGGGCGGGCGGATTCAGCCCGGCTGCGTGATCGCCATCGAGCCCTTCGCCAGCACGGGGCGCGGCATGATCCACGAAGCGGGTCGCGCGGAGGTCTTCATGATGGTCGGCCCCCCGCGCAAGGCCAAGGGGCTCGACAAGGACGTGCTGCGTGCCATCCAGGATTGGCGCGGACTTCCCATCGCCCGTCGCTACTTCCGGGACCTCGATCCCGAAGCGCTCGAGGACACCATCTCGAAGCTCACCAAGCAGGGGTCGCTGATGCGCTACCCGCCGCTGGTCGAGAAAGAGGGCGTGATGGTCGCCCAAACCGAGCACTCGATGTACGTCAGTGCCGACGGGGTCGAGATCTTGACCACGGTCTGAGGTCGGTTGCTGCCTGTGGACCCCTAAATCACGGGGCCTAAGAGCCGCGCCATGTTTTCCAGGGCCCGCAAATAGCGCGGACGTTGTTCCCAGTCCTTGGCCACCAAGGGCTCCGATTGGGCTAGGTACTGCATTTGCAGGTTCCGCAACTGGGCCGTGAATTGGGCGTCGTACATCAACAGCGTCACCTCGGAGTTGAGCCACAAGCTACGCATGTCGAGGTTGACCGTCCCAAAGATGCTCAAGCGGCCATCCACCGTCAGGCTCTTGGTGTGCAGCAACCCACCGTCGAAGTGCGCGATTTCCACCCCCGCGTCGAGCAACTCGGCGTAGTGCGAAGCCCCCGCAAAACGCGCAATCTTGGTGTCGCCCTTGCGGGGCAAGATCAACACCACCCGCACCCCGCGCATGGCGGTGGAAATCATCGCTTGCAGGATGGCATCCCCAGGTACGAAGTAGGGGGTCGACACGATCAGCTCGGTTTGGGCCCCGTAGATGGCCATCATCAGGACCTGGTGGATGGCTTCGGAAAAGATGCCTGGTCCGGAGGGTAGGACCTGCATCGCCGAGTTGTGTGACTTCGAAGAAGGTCCCGGCACCAAGTCCACCGCCCAAGAGTCGTCATCGGCAAGTTCGTGTTCCCGTTCAACAAACCAGTCCTGCAGGAACACACCATGCAGAGCATGGGCTCCCGCCCCATGGAGTTGGACCATGGCATCCACCCATCTGCCCACGCCGGATTCCTTCTTGAAACGGTCCGGGTCGACCAGATTCATCGATCCGGTGAAACCCACCTTGCCATCGATGATGGCCAGCTTGCGGTGGTTGCGCAGATCCCAGCGACCGCCCAGGAGTCGCATGCGCATCGAAACCTGCATTTCACACCCCGCGTCGGCCAAGTCCCGCCAGTGTCGGCTTCCGAGAAAGTCGTCGCTTCCGATCGAGTCGACCAGGATCCACACCCGAACACCGCGCGCTCGGGCTCGCAGCAAGGCTTGGTGGATTTCTTCGATGATGCCGCCCGGCTCCCAGATGTAGAACTCCAGGTGGCAATACTGCTGGGCCTCGTCGATGCTGCGCACCAATGCTTCGAAGACCGCGTCGAACGAGTCCAACAGCACCCAGTCGTGGACGAGCACCGGCGGGTAGCCCGTGGCTTGTTCGACAAAGCGCGCGATCGGATCCTCCAAGTCCAGACCCAGCTCCTGGGGAGCATGGGCCACTCGCACCAAATCCGATTGCCACTGGGTCAGTTTGCCCGAGAGCATTTTCAGGCGCCGAATACGCTTGTCTCCCTGCCGTCGCTCGCCAAACCCGTAGTACAGGGCCGCACCGGCTAAAGGTAGGGCGTAGATCACGAACAACCACGCCAAGGATTCGCCGATGGGCTTGCGCTTGAGCATCAGTCGCGCCGTCAGCAACAAGGCCAAGGACCAATGCAAAACGAGGAAGACGCTGGAGAACACCCCCTCACCTTAGCCCGCGCTGGGGGTGCGTCCAATGTCTTCAAGCCCCGCGCTGGAGCCCTGGCACGATCCGGGCGATAATGGGGGGACCCTTGGCCCGAACGATGGAAACCCCAGGACAACCGAGCCCCGAGCCCCCGCGCCGTAGGTCCGTGCGGGCCCGACGGCAACGACCCGCTACCGTCTTGGCGGAAGGGGGGCCCGAATGCCTCGACCACCGGTTGGGCGTGCGGCTGATCTCTTGGAATCTGGCCAAAGCCCCGGGTACGCGCCGCGAGCTCGAGCACCATGTGCAGTCTGCGGACTTGGTTTGCCTGCAGGAAGCCATGCCAAGTTTGCTGCCGGACGTGCCCGGCTCGGTTCACTTCGCGGAGAGTTTTCGGCGCCTAAGGCCCAACGCGGAATTCCATGGGGTAGCCACCTTGGCCCGGGCGCAGGCGCGGCATGGCGACCATGCCACGATTGCCTCCCGCTGGCGCGAGGGTTGGATTGTGACCCCCAAGATGGCCCTCGCCACCGAGTACGAACTTGGGGATGAGCTGCTTCTGGTGGTCAACGTGCACGCCATGAACTTCCAGCCCGTGTTCAAGTACATGCTGCGCGACCAATTCGAACGCATTGCACAGCGCATTGCCGCGCACGCGGGCCCCGCCATCGTCTGCGGCGATTTCAACACCTGGCGCGCCGACCGCCTGCGGTTGATTGAAAACTTGCTGCATGGATTCGAGCCCGTGGTCTTCGGAGAGTCCGAGCACCGCAAGCGCGGGCACTGGGTTTCGTCGCTGGCGTTTGGCAACCGCGAGCTGCCACTCGATCACGTGTATGTGCGCGGGCTCGATTGGCGAGAAGCCCAAGTGTTGCCTTCGGAGCATTCCGACCATGGCGCCCTTGCCGTCCACTTGTTTCCAAAGCGGGGCCAGGAGGGTTCCCAAGGAACCCATGCCAGCGGCCCCCATCCCATGTTGTAGGGACGGGGGCCGCGGTTGCCTCGCGAGCATGCTTCCGGTCAGGTCGAAGCGACCGTCACGTTTTGCGCTTGCCAGGTGTCGCTGGGCTCTTCGCCCGCTACGAGATCGAATTCGAAGATCGTCGAGCGGCTGGGAAGGCGCCGGGAATCGGTTCCCTCGGGGAAAGCCGAGTCGTGCACAAAGGCACTGCCGTAGGGCGAATCTTCGGAGCGCGTGTTGGTCGACCAGCTGCGCGGCGAGATGAAGCGCATGTAGCGCAGGAAACCATAACCACGGCCGGTGTGCGAGTAGCAGACACCGCGCACGCGCGAGCCCGGCTCGCCCCAGGGCTCCTCTTCGGTGCCCTTTTCACGGTCGCGGAAGGGCAGCAGGTTCGGGATGAGGAAGCCCGAAGTGAATTGGTCGGCTTCGCGCCGCAAGTCGCCGGACACGTTGTCGAAGCCAAGGATTTCGACCCGTTTGCCCATCTCCTGGAGGGCGCGAACGGCCTGGACAAAGTCGCCGTTTCCGGTGGCCAGTATGATGCGGTCCAGGTTGCGCCCCTGGGTCAGCATGTCCACGGTGATTTCCACGTCCAAGTCCGCCTTCAGCACCGGTGAAGCGTCGCCATTGTCGTAGCGGCGAACCTTCTTCTGTGCGACTTTGTAGCCAAAGTCGCGCAGGTTGTCGGTGTAGTTGGCTTGTCCCCGGCGGTACACCTCGTCTTCTTCCGCCCGCTGGCGATCGAAGGACAGGTAGGCATTCAGGCGGATCAACTCCGACCCATCACGCATGGCGTACTCGCGGAGCACGTCGTAGCGCATACCATAACCACCATTCATGCGGATATTGTTGCTATCCACGAATACGCCTACCTTGGCGCTGGATCGTTCATTTGATTGCATAATGGCAGGTCTCCATGCGGGGCAATCTTGCCTATCTCACTCAATGCTTGAAACCCCGCTTGTCTCGATTCTCGTTGGAAATTCATGCGGAACCCACGCGGGCTTCGCGGCGAAGTAGGATAGTCGCTGAGGGAAGGGTTGTAAGATTACGGTTCCCTTAAATCGCGGATTTCGGGCCCGCTCAATACCAACCGCTCAATACCAACCGTTCAATACCAACCGGTCGAAGCGTAAAGCGCGGTTTCAGTCCAGGTCGCCTTGGAGTTCTTTGAGAAGTTGCAGGGCTTCCCAAGGTGTGACATGGTTCAAATCCAAACTGCGCAAGCGAGACTCCCAAGCCTTATCGGCCGGGATAGCCACGGGGGCGTCGAATAGGCCCAATTGCAGGTCGCCGCTGGGCGTGGGAATCGAGTCCTGATACGGTTCGGGTTGGGCTTCGAGCTGTCCGAGGATTTCCAAGGCGCGGGCCACAAGCGGCCGCGGCACCCCCGCCAAGCGCGCCACTTGGATGCCATAGCTGCGATCGGTTCCCCCGGGGATGATCTTGTGAAGGAACACGATCTCCTCGCCCTTCTCGCGGACCGCAATGTTCAAGTTGTGTACACCGCGCAGCAGGCCGGCCAACTCGGTCAGCTGGTGGTAGTGCGTGGCGAACAGGGTCCGGCTGCGGCTCTTGTTGTGCAGGTGTTCCACGATCGCCCAAGCCAAGGCGAGGCCGTCGTAGGTACTCGTGCCCCGGCCGACTTCGTCCAGGATCACCAGCGATCGCTCCCCGGCGTTGTTCAGGATGTTGGCGATCTCGAGCATCTCCACCATAAAAGTGGAGGCCCCGCGGGCCAGGTCATCGGCGCTGCCCAGGCGGGTGAAGATGCGATCCGTGATCCCGATGCTCGCCTCGCGGGCGGGCACGAAGGACCCTATCTGGGCTAACAGCACGATCAGCGCGGTTTGCCGGATGTAGGTCGACTTGCCGGCCATGTTGGGGCCGGTGATCAGCCCCACGCGGTGCGAAGTTTGGTCGAGCAGGGTGTCGTTGGGGACGAACGGCTCGCCCTCCAAGAGGGCCTCGATCACCGGGTGTCGGCCGTCTTTGATGTCGATTTGGGGCCCTTCATGGACCTCGGGTGCGGCAAAGTGGCCTTGCGCCGCGGTCTCCGCAAGCCCCGTCAGCACATCGGCCTCGGCCAGGGCGCGGGCCGTGCTGAGGATGGCTGAAACCTTTTGCGACGCTTCTTGGCGCAACTCGACGAACAGGTCGTACTCCAGGTCCTTGCTACGGTCCTCCGCGCGCAGAACCTTGTCCTCGAACTCCTTGAGATCGGGCGTGATGTAACGTTCCGCGTTCTTGAGGGTCTGCTTGCGCACGTAGTGCTCGGGGACCTTGTCCACTTGCCCGCGCGGCACTTCCAAGTAGTAACCAAACACCGGCGTGAAGCCGATCTTGAGCCCGGGCATGCCCGTGCGCTCGATTTCCTGGGCTTGGAAGCGCGCCATCCAGGCCTTGCCGTCACCCGCGATCTGGCGCAATTCATCCAGTTCGGGGTGGATGCCTTTGCGGATCAACCCGCCGTCTTTCATCGAGAGCGGGGGCGAGTCGACCAAAGTCTGGGTCACGTGCTCGACCAGCTCGGTGAGCGGATCGAGGCGCTCATACAGGTCGCCCCAGGCCTTGGTGTACACGTCGCTGAGGCGTTCGCGCAGCGGGGCCACCACCCGCAACGAAGAGGCTAGCCCCAAGAGATCACGCGGCGTGGCGCGCCCGGTCGAGAGCTTGGCCACCAACCGCTCGATGTCGAGCACGCTCGCCAATAGCTTGCGCACGTCTTCGCGCAGGAAGGGGTGGTCGACCATTTCGCCCACACCGCGCTGGCGGTAGAGGATCGCTTCCACCTCGCGCAGCGGCGCGAGCAGCCATTCGCGCATCAGGCGCCCCCCCATGGGGGTCAGGGTGCGGTCGATGCTGGCGAGCAGGCTGCCCTCCCGATGCCCACCCCGTTGGGTGGCGCATAGTTCTAGGGTGGCGCGCGTGGCGCGGTCGAGCGTCATCCAGCGGCTGTGGTCCGCCACTTCGATGGCCAGGACATGCTCGCAGCGACCGCGCTGGGTCTCTTCGAGGTATTCCACCAAGGCCCCGGCCGCGGGGATGACCGCCGACCCGTCCTCAAGGCCGAATCCCTCGAGGCTCTTGACCTGGAATTGGCGATGCAACGCGCGCAGGGCGGTGTCCCGGGCAAAGCGCCAAACCGGGCGGTGGCTGAGCTGGTTGCCAAACTCGCGCTCGAGGTCCGCCGCCAAGTCGGGGTGGGCATCGGTCCAATCTTCGGCCCACAGGAGCTCGGCGGGGGCGATGCGGTTGAGTTCGTCGAGAGCCTTCTCGAAGGGAGCGACCGTGACTTGGAACCGTCCCGTGGACAGGTCCAGCCAGGCCAAGCCGACTTCGTGTCCTTGGGGGAAGAGGCTCGCGAGGTAGTTGTTGGCGTGGGCGTCGAGCGCGTCTTCCTCGGTCAGGGTCCCGGCCGTGACCACCCGCACGATGGCGCGATCGACGATCCCCTTGCTGGTCCGGGGATCCGAGGTTTGTTCGCAAATGGCTACCTTGAAGCCCGCCCGGACCAAGCGCAGCAGGTAGCCCTCCATCGATTTGACCGGCACTCCGGCCATCGGCATCGCATCGGAACCCTTGGCGCGCGAAGTGAGCGCGATGCCCAGCTCGCGGGCGGCGATCTCCGCATCCTCGCCGAAGAGTTCGTAGAAGTCCCCCATGCGGAAGAAGAGCAGCGCGTCGGGCTGCTCTTTCTTGGCCCGCTGGAACTGATCCATCATCGTGACCTTGGGCTTGCGCCCCTCCGGGGCAGCTTGGGCCTGGCCAGCGGACTTGGTTTTGGACTTGGATTGGGTTCCCATAGCGGAAAAGGGCGCCTAGAAGTGTACGGGCCGCGGGCTGGGGGCTCCAGAGCTGCGCCGATCCAGGGAATCCCCGCTTGGTGGTCCGGTCGGACAAGGTTCCCAGCGCAGGCAGCCGCAGCAGAATCTTCCGCCGCGAGTCGACTTGGCCCGCTTTTTGCCACATTCTGACCGATAGGCTACGTAAAGGCCTCTCCGCCACGGTGCTGTCCCCTCCGTGCGTCACCCCCATGACCTCTCGCTACGACATCCGGACCCTTTGGCGGGTCCCGAGCGCCTGCTTGCTCGCCTTGTGTTTGTTGCCGGCTTGCCGCAGCTACACCGAAAAGACGAGCCGGGCCATGGTCCTCTTCGAGCGGGGCCAGTTCGAGCAGGCGGAAAAGCTCTTCGAGAAGACCTCGTTCACGGGCTCGACCTTCCTCTCGGGAGCGGAGGCGGGCATGGCGGCTCTGGTTGGCGGGGACTTGGATGCGGCCATCACGAACCTGACCAAGGCGGCTACCTTCGCTGCGGATATCGAAGACCAATCGATCTTGGACCCGGCGGCCTTAGCCCAGAGCCTGACCTCGCTGACCCTGTCGGAGACCATGACCGACTACAAGGGCGAGGGCTATGAGCGGGTCATGGTGCACGCTTGCCTGGGGCTGGCCTACCTGGCGAAGGGCAGCGTCGAGGACTTGTTGGTGGAAATCCGGCGGGCCAATGACCTGCTCAAGGCGGAAGAAAGTCTTTACGAAACCAAGTACCAAGCCGGAGGGTTTGGCCACTTGCTATCGGCCATCGGGTACGAGTTGCGGGGCGAGTACGACGAAGCCTACATCGACTACCTGGACTTGTACGACAAAGGCCTCGGGCTGCCCCTGGTGGGCCCGGCCCTGGTTCGCTTGTCCCGGCGCCTGTTCCGCGATGACGACCACGAGCGCTTCGTAGCCGAGTTCGGCGAGGTCCCCGAACTGCCCGATGACGCCGCCAAGGTCGTGCTCCTTGCGGGGGTGGGCATGGGGCCCCAGAAGGTGGAAGCGCGGCTCGACGTGCCCACATCGGACGGGATCTATTCCTGGTCGGTGCCCGCCTACTCCGCTCGCCCGCAGTTTGTGCAGGGCCTGGAGATCCGCGCCGGGGACTTGGCGGCTACCAGCGTGGTGGTCGAGGATGTGGCCCAAATCGCCGAAAAGAACCTCTCCGACCGCATGCTCTATCTGAGCGTGCGCTCGGCGGTGCGCAGTGTGCTCAAGCAAAAACTGGCGCAGGAGATGCGCAAGGAACACGGCGAAGGCGCCTTCTTGATCGCCCAGATCTTTTCGATCGTCAGCGAACGCGCCGATTTGCGCTCCTGGCTGACCCTGCCGTCCACCTGGCAAGCCGCTCGCCTTTACCCGCGCCCCGGCCCCGTCGACCTCGTGGTCGCGGCGCAGGGCGGCGAAACCGTACACCTGGGCACCTATGAGTTGGAGCCCGGAGAAACCCTCTTCGTCTTGGTCCGCACCATCGGGCCAAGGACGTACGCCCAGGTGATCGGAGGCCGTTCCGTCACCGAACCTGCGGCGCAAGTCCCCGTCGAATCCGAAAACCCCACCCCTTCGATCCCATGAAACTCTACTCCCTTTTGAGCGCTACGTTCCTATTCCTGCCCCTGACCGCTTGCTCCTCGCAATCGCACTACGTCGATGCGGACAAGTCCGAAGGCGTGACGATTGACTACGGCCGGGGCGATTTGAACCGCTTCGCCGAAAGCATGGTGACGTCTTTGCTGGAGTTCCCTGGCCTGAGCCACTTGGACCACGCCGGAAAAGGCGATGACAAGCGCATCGTGCTGTACTTCAACAACATCGTGAACGAAACCCGCGAGCACATCTCGATGGGCGGAATCCGCGATCAAATCCTCGATGGCCTGGTCAAAGACGGTCGCTTCCGGATCGTCGCCGGCGAGCAGGGCCAGAGCGAGATCGGGGACCAAGTCCGCTTCCAGCAGGACTCGGGCCGCGTGAACCCGGAGTTGGCCAAGGCCTTTGGCAAGCAGCTGGGGGCCGACGTGGTGGTCTACGGGGCCCTGCGTGACATTGTCAAGACCGACAACCGCGACCTGGAGAACCTGGGCACCAAGACCCGCGACGTCTTCTACCAGTTCTTCCTGCGCATGGACAACATTGAGACGGGCGAGACCATCTGGACCAACACCAAGCAGCTGGCCAAGCGCGAGGTCCTGGGCCTGTTCGCCCGCTAGGGCCGTTTCGGGTTTCGATCGGGACCCCCAAAAAAAACGTTTCCGTTCGGTATCCAGCCCAACTTCGCTTCCTATATACGGAGCAGGAGTAGAACTCTTGGAGACAGGAGAATAGAGGTTGGAATCTCTGAAAAGCGGCCCCCAGACCCTGGGGGCCGCTTTTTTTCGTTCCGGGCAAGCCTGGATCGTGCCCCCGGAAGCCCTCCAGGGAGCCCCAAGCCAGGACCTGGAAAAAAATCCCTAGGCACCGTTCGGTGTTCCGCCCCCCGCGGCTTGTCTCAGTACAGCTGAGAGCTGTGCTGGGGATCCGACTTCCTCGGTTTCAAAAGAACCCTGAAGTCAATGGGCCCGCCGGTGGAGAGCCGGCGGGTCCTTTTTTGCCCCCACCCCCAGTCGGGGGCTATCGAGAAACAGGGGCTGTCGAGAATTAGGGGGTATCGAGGGCCAGCCCTAGTCAGTCCCTGGGGTCCTCTTCGCGGATCCGGGCGGTTAGGACATGGTCCCGCCATTGGCCGCCAATCAGCAGGTACTGGCGGGCAAAGCCTTCCTTCTCGAACCCTGCCTTCTCCAAGGCCCTTGCGCTGGCCAAGTTGGTGGGGATGTAGTTGGCCATCAGTCGGTGCAGCCCCAACTCCCCGAAGGCAAAGCGTTGTACGCCCATGAGCGCCTCGGTCATGTACCCCTTGCCCTGCTGGTCGCGATCGATGCTGTAGCCGATGTGGGCCCCTTGGAACACGCCGCGCACGATGTTGCTGACGTTGAGCACGCCGATCACCGGCGGCCCGGAAGCGTCCCGGGTAGCGATCGCCAGCCGGTGGGTCAGACCGCGCACGCTCTCCTGCACGCTCAACTCGAGGTACTGGGTCCACCAGGCCAGCGTGTAGAAATCCGAATGGCGCTGGGGCTCCCAGGCCTCCAAGTGTTCCCGGTTGCGCCGGTAGTAGTCCAGCATGTCCGCCGCGTCGGACGGTCCCGCCACCCAAAGGCGCAGTCGCTGCGTAACAAAGCCCATGTCCCGGGTATCATGGCCACCCCATGGATGCGATCCAAGCAAAACCCAAGCGGTCCGTTTGGCGCCGGCGGCTGGCTTGGGCGCTGGGGGTCGGGGTGGTCTTTGTGCTGGGCCTCGAACTCACCCTGCGGCAGCTTGGGTACGCCCAGCGGGCCACCATGTACTTCGACCCGGAAATCGGGTTTCGGAGCTGGCCCAACCAGACCCGCTGGCAGCTAGGACCGGACCTCAAGCCGACCGTGCGTATGCACCTCAATGGGCTCGGGTTCCGCGGGCCGGTGTTGCCCGAGCCGCGCGAGCCAGGGGTCGGGCGCATCCTGACCTTGGGGGACTCGTACAACTTTGGGCTGGGGGTCGAGGACGACCAAACCTACCCCGTGCAGCTCGAGCGCGAGCTCAACGCCGCGGGAGGGGGGCAGCGCTTCGAAGTCATGGACGTGTCCTATCCGGGCTGGGCGCCGGCCAACGAGGCGGCGGCGTATCATCAACTGGCGCGCAAATTCCGTCCGGACGTGGTCGTGTTGGGGTTCACCTTCAACGACCTGCAATTGCCCGATGGGGGCATGCGCTACACCAACGGCCCGTTTTTCCAGCTCTTTGGCAATACGGCCATTGGCTGGGCGATCACGACCAAGTGGCTCAACAAGCTGCCCGGTTTCCTGATCGAGCAAGACCCCGCGACGGTGGCTTTGCAGACCGCGTACATGGCCGACGCCAACGCCATCCCGCTGCACGCCGCCGAACCCCAGGCCGAACCCTATTGGAAGCAAGCCATGGCGGCTATCGAGCGTTTGCAGGCCGACGTGCAAGCCGATGGGGGGCGTTTGATCGTGGCGTACTTCCCGGCGCATTTGCAGATCGAACGCCTGCGCGAGCTAGCCAAGAACGGCCGCTTGGAAGATGCCCAAGCCCGCAGCGCGATTTGTAGCCTGCAGGAAGAACTCGCGCGCCGCTTGGCACCCTTGGGCCTCGTGTTGGTGGATTGCACCGATGCCCTGCTACAAGCCGAATCGGAGCCCTTCGATGGCTTGGACCGCGGGCATCCCGGACCGACGGGCCTGCGCGTTCTAGCCAGGCGGGTCGCGCGCTCGGTGTTGTAGCCCGGCGCCGTAGCTCGGGCTGACTTCGCTGGGTTGGTCGCAGACTTGAAAAGCCCGTAGAAAAAAGTCCGAATTAAGAAAACCAGCCCCGCCCTCGAAAGGGCGGGGCTGCTCGTTGGGAACGCGCTGAGCGAATCAGTCGCATTCCAATCGACTACCAGCGGTCGTCGAAGTCACGGTCGCGGCCACCGCCGCCACCACGGCCACCGCGGCTGCCGCCACGGCCGCCACGACCACCACCGCCGCCGCCACGGCCGCCACGGTCGTAACCGCCGCCGCCGCCACCGCGGTCGAAGCCACCGCCGCCACCGCCTTCACGCGGACGACGCTCTTGAGCGACGTTGACGCGGAGGGGGCGACCGTCGAGGTCTTGTCCGTCCCAGGCTGCGATCGCGGCTTGCGCGTCTTCGCTCGAACCCATTTCCACGAAGGCAAAGCCGCGCGCGCGACCGGTTTCCCGGTCGGTCATGATCTGCACTTCTTTCACGTTACGGCCGTCTTCTTCAAAAGCGCGGCGGAGGATCTCATCTGTCGTGTTCCACGACAAATTGCCAACAAAGAGTCTATTGGTCATCAGTCTTATCAGGGGGTTGTCAGTTGACCGTTCGACTCGAAAAGGGAGGCTCCGGGCAATCTGTCAGAAAAACCAGGGCGCTAGGTGGAAAATACCCCGCCTTGGTGCGTGCTAGGGTAGCGAAAGATGGGGCCGCAGGTGCCCTATTCTGCTCGCACGCCCGGATTTTCTGGGTCTACGAGCTTTGGGCGGGCCTTAAGGGCCGTCATGGCACCCCGCAAAAGGTCCCCCGGACCACCCAATTCGAGGGCGTGGGCCCAGTCCGCCAAGGCACCCTCGCCTTGCCCCTGTTGGAACCACCGGCGGTTGCCCCGGTAGATCCAAGCCACAGCATCTTGTGGGTCGGAGGCCATGTGACGTTCCAATTCCTCCGCCATTTGCTCGTACTTCCAAAGGTCCCGCGAGCGAATCCGCGTGGGATCGAAGCCGATGCCCAAGAAATCGCCCCGTTCCAAGAAGTCGGGTTTCCCCGGGGTGAGCACCTGGGCTGCGACCCGGTCCCGGTACCCGCTGGCATACCCGAGGATCTCGATCGGTTGGGCTGCTTCCAACAGGCCCGCCGTCCGCAGCTGGTCGAACATGCCTTCGGCCACCAACGCCGCGCCGTAGGGTGTGAAGTGCACGTAGTCGTAGAACACATCGAAACCGATCCAGCCCCGCTCCGACCGCGCGAGCAGGAACTGGTTGGTGTCGAACACCACGGCTTGCGATTCCTTCAGAGCATTCTGCAGCGCGCGTGCTTGGGGGAAGGTGGCACGACGTTGGTGCGGATCGATGTCCAAAGCGTGGCGGTAGGCCTCTCCCGCCTGTTCGCCCTCCTCCAAAGCCACCAATAGGTCCCCCAATTCCAACCAGCGCTGCCAACGTTCCTTCACGTTGCCTTGCCCGCTTTGCAAGCGGTCCTGGACTTCTTGGGCGCGTGCTTCGAGCTGGGCGCGGTCGTCGCTGGCATTCCAGTCGTGGATGCGCGCTTCCTTGCCGCTCCAGCTTGCGTTGGCGGCCACCGTCGCCACCAACACGGGAACCTTGGCCTGTTCGCAAGCCCGGACCGCCAAGAGCAGGTTGGCCGCATAGGCTTCGACTTGCTCGGCAATCTCCTCCGGACTCAGTTCCACGTCTTCGATGACTTCGGATTGGGTCATGCCCCGTTGGCCGCCGCTTCGGTCAGGCAAGTCTTGCGGAGTCGGAGGCCCCAGTCGCCAACGCTCCAACCCGCGAATCAGCGCGGAGCGCCGCAACCATCCGCGCAACGAATCGGCCACGCCGCGATGCAGCTCGGCGTAGCGCACCGCTTGGGGCTCCAAAAACTCGTTGTTGCCCGAATAGATCACCACGAGATCGGGATCGGCGTGCTGCACCGTATCGCGGACCAACTCGAGCACTTGCTTCGAAGCGATCGCAACGGTTCCCAGGTTGACCACCTCGATCGGCCGCGCGGGGTAGGCTGCGCGCAGCAGGATCTCAAGGTGATGAGCGAAGGTCACGTTGGGGGAAAACCCCAGCCCAGCCGCGGCGGAACCGCCAAAGCACACCACCCGCAAGCTGTCGGGCGCCTTTTGGGCGCGCACCCACTGCACCGGATGGCGCGGGTCGATGGTCCCCAGCATGGCTTCCCCATCGGGGCCGACGCCCGGTCGCAGAGCGGGGGGGAAGACCTGCTGGTAGTGCAAGAACGAGCTGTAGCGCGGGGCCGACCAGGGTTGGGTGCGGGCCCAAGCATCGGCCGCCACCAGCGCCCCGACCAGGGCCAGCAGCCGGATCGACCGGCGGCCCCAAAACCCACGCGCTGCCACCTAGTTGAAACCCTCGTAGGGCTGCAGCGACCCGGAGTCGTTGCCTAGCAACAAGACCACCAAGTAAATCACCACACCCAGGGCCAAGGCCACCAAGAGCAACTTCCAAATCGGCTTCATTCCAGTGCGGGCAGGGTCGGCGCTCATGGGCACATCGTAGGGATCGGAAACGGCGGGGGCCAAGGGCGGATCGGCTGGCTCCAAGACTAACGCCACCGTCATCCCCATGGGGAGCCCGATTTTTTGTGGGCCCAGGTCGAGCCAGAGCCGTAGGCTCCCCTGGAGAGACCCGCTACCTGTCCTATCCCATGACCCTCTATCTCGTGACCGGCGGAGCCGGTTTCATCGGTTCGCACCTCGCCAGCGCGTTGGTCGAGCGCGGTGATCGCGTGCGCGTTCTCGATCTGGTGCCCGCTGGCCAGCATCGCAACTTGGACCACCTCGAAGTGGGGACGGTCGGAAGTGGTGCCCCGGTCGAGTACGTCTGTGGGGATGTGGCCCGCTTCGCCGATTGCCAGGCCGCCATGACCGGTGTGCACGCGGTGTTGCACGAGGCAGCGCAGGTTTCGGTGCCCGAGAGCGTGGCTCAGCCGGTGCGTAGCTATCAGGTCAACGTGATGGGTACCCAAAACCTGCTCGAAGCGGCCCGTGCCGAGGGCGTACAGCGCTTCCTGTTGGCCGCATCGGCCGCCGCTTACGGAGACAACCCCGAAGTGCCCAAGCGCGAGTCGATGATTCCCGAGCCTTGCTCGCCGTATGCTTCGGGCAAGGTCGCGGGGGAGCACCTTTTGCGCGTTTGGGGTCTGTGCTACGGCATGCAGACCGTCGCGCTGCGCTACTTCAACGTCTTCGGTCCGCGCCAAGCCGACGACAGCCCCTACACCGGCGTGATCGCCATCTTTGCGCGCGCGCTGTTGGAAGGGCGTGCTCCCACGATCTTCGGCGATGGGGGCCAGACGCGTGACTTCACGCCGGTGCAAAACGTGGTCCACGCGAATCTTTTGGCGCTCGAGGCCGATCTCGAACCGGGTGCCTTGATCAACGTCGGCGGCCAGGAAAGCGTGTCGCTCAACGACCTGTACCGGGTCATGGCGGATCACTTGGGTTTCGAGGCCGCTCCGAGCTACGGCCCCACCCGCGAAGGCGACGTGCGCCACAGCTTGGCCGACATTTCGCGCGCCCGCGCGCTGCTGGGCTACGAGCCGCTGCTCGACTGGCGCGAGGGCCTGCGCCAAACCCTCGATTGGTACGCAGAGCGCCACGCCAAGCGCTCCTAGCGGGCCGCGCTGGGCTCGGGTTGCACGCTAGGGCCTTCCAATCAGCCCCACCGCGAGCCGCGCTCCAACCCAGCTTCAGGGTTGGTGCTAGAGTGGGCCGATGCGCAAGCTTCCTGCCCTTTGCATCGTCACCGCCCTCATGGCCGCCCTCGTAGCCGCCCAGCAGGCCGCCGCCCAAGTCCACTACCACCCCGACGGCGCACCCTGGAACCAACGCGCGCAAGCGGGACCCGACGCCGAGGTGCCTGGCTGGTTCTACAACCTGGGGATCACGGGTTTGCGCGTGAAGTTGATGGAGGAGGAGCCCACACACCTGTTGGTGATGTACGTGCTGCCCGACACGCCGGCCGACGGCAAGCTGCGTATCGGGGATGTGATCCTCGGCGCGGGTGGGGAAGAATTCGTCACGCCCCACCAAAACGGCTATGGCATGGACAAGTTTGGGCCGCAGGGGCCGCTTTTGGACTTCGCTATCGCGCTCGAAGCCTGCCAGGGTGACGGCCGCAAAGCGCGCGCGAAGACGCTGCCCGATGCCGAATCACCCGCTGCGACCCCGCCCGAGGACGACGATTCGGACCATTCGGACGATTGGGTGCAACCGCCCACTCTCGAGCCGAATTCCCAAGTACAAAGGGCCGAGGCGCCGGCGTGGTGGAGTGTGCAGCAAGCTGCCGCTGCGTCGATTCCGTCTTCGGCTCCGCGCAACCATGGGGCGATCGATGCGGGTCTTGCAGAACCCGTACCCGCGCCCTTGCCCACCGAACCCGCCCCGGGCTCGCTCGCGCTGAGCGTGCGGCGCGATGGCAAGATCAAGCAGATCACCCTGCGTCTTGGCCGCAAGTATGGGTCTTTCGCACCGACGTTTCCGTACGACTGCAAGAAGACCGAGCTCATCCGCGAGGAGCTGTTCGCCTACCTCGCCGACCAACAACACGACGATGGTTCTTGGGGTGGAGAAGTGGAGAACACTTTCGCGCCGCTGGCCCTCTTGGCCAGCGGCAACAAGCGCTACCTGCCCAACGTCGAGAAGAACGTGCGCTTCCACGCGCGCACCACGAGCGCCCAGGATTCGGGCGGCCTGATCAATTGGCGCTACCTCTCGGCCGCGATCGTGATGAGCGAATACGCCCTCGCCATCTCCGACAAACAGCAAATCAAGTGGTTGCGAGGCGAGTTGCAGGAGGTCTACAACTTCTTGCTCTCGAGCCAATACATGGACCTTTCGCAGGTTTCGCCCCACGTCCAGGAAACCCACCCCGACGCCCTGCCGCACACCCCGCTCGACGCCCACGGCGGCTGGGGCCACAACCCCGGATTCGAGGGCTACGGCCCGATTGCGATGATCACCGCCCAAGGCGCCATTGCGTTCGCCTTGATGCAACGCGTCGGAATCGAAATCGACCCCGAACGCCACCAAGCCGCCTACGCCTTCCTCGAGCGCGGCACCGGCAAGAACGGCTACACCTGGTACGAAGACCAAGTCGCCGGCGACGAAAACTACGCCGACATGGGCCGCACCGGCGCTTCCGCCCTGGCCCACTTCCTCGCACCCTTCCCCGCCCAACAAGCCTACGCCGCTCCCCAAGCTGCGATCATCGCGCGCCACCCCGAACCCTTCCCCGACACCCACGGCTCGCCGTTGATGGGCATGGCCTACACCGCCCTAGGCGCCAACACCGGCGGCCCCGGCCCATTGCGCGCCCTGCTGCAAGCCAACGAGTGGTGGTTCACCCTCGCCCAATGCCCCGACGGCACCTTCTACTACCAACCCAACCGCGACAACGCCGGCTACGGCATCGAAGCCCGCCTCAAAGCCAGCGCGGTAGTGGCCTTCGTGCTGTCGATCCCCGAAGCCAGTTTGCAGATCACGGGTAAGGGAGCGGTGCGTTAGGGCAGGGATCTGGTTTTCACCTCGGGCGGGCGGGGGTGCGTGTCGGCAGCCACTACGTGGTGGCTACGACAATTGCGTCCTTACCGGTCAATTTTCCTGGATAGCGACCTGCCCCGAGGGGCGAGCCCCAAACCAAGTATTGCAAGATCCAACCCATGGGTGGATCATTCGGAGCCGGTCCGTTTTGTCGGTCCACGGCTCTCTGACTCCGCTTCCGAACCCCAAGACACCCCGTGGCCCGCAAGAAAGCATCCAAGAAATCCGCCAAGCAGGCCGCCAACCTCGGCTTTGAAGCCAAACTCTGGCTTGCCGCCGACAAGCTGCGCTCGAACATGGACGCGGCGGAATACAAGCACGTCGTCCTGGGCCTGATTTTCCTGAAGTACATTTCGGACGCCTTCAACGACCACCACCAAAAGCTCGTAGCAGGCAAGGGCGACTATGAAGGAGCCGACCCCGAGGATCCCGACGAGTACAAGGCCGTCAACGTCTTCTGGGTGCCTGCCGAAGCCCGCTGGTCGCACCTGCAGGCCAGTGCCAAGCAGAAGACCATTGGCAAGCTCGTCGACGACGCAATGATCGCCATCGAACGCGAAAACCCGCGACTCAAGGGCGTGCTCCCCAAAGACTACGCCCGCCCCGCCCTCGACAAAACCCGCCTGGGCGAGCTGATCGACCTGATCGCCACCATCGAACTCACCGCCAAGAGCGAAGGGGAAACGACCCACCGCTCGGTCGACTTGCTCGGCCGCGTCTACGAGTATTTCCTCACCCGCTTCGCCAGCGCCGAGGGCAAGAACGGCGGCCAATTCTACACCCCGTCCTGCGTCGTCCGTTGTCTCGTCGAAATGCTCGCCCCCTACAAGGGCCGCATCTATGACCCCGCCTGCGGCTCGGGCGGCATGTTCGTGCAATCCGAGAAATTCGTCGAATCCCACGGTGGCAAGCTCGGCGACATTTCCATCTACGGCCAAGAAAGCAACTCGACCACGCGCCGCCTGGCCATCATGAACCTGGCGATCCGCGGCATCGAAGCAGACTTCGGAAAAGAGCACGCGGACACCTTCCGCCACGACCTGCACCCCGACCTGCGCGCCGACTACGTCCTAGCCAACCCGCCCTTCAACGACTCCGATTGGGCCCGCAAGGACGACGATGTACGTTGGTCCTACGGCGTGCCCCCCAAGGGCAACGCCAACTTCGCCTGGGTCCAGCACTTCATCCACCACCTAGCGCCCACCGGCATGGCCGGCTTCGTGCTCGCCAACGGCAGCATGTCCTCCAACCCATCTGGCGAGGGCGACATCCGCAAGGCCATCATCGAAGCCGACCTGGTCGACTGCATGGTCGCCCTCCCCGGCCAGCTCTTCTACAGCACCCAAATCCCCGTCTGCCTTTGGTTCCTCACCAAGAGTAAAAAAGCGGACAAGAAACGCGGCTTCCGCGACCGAGCCAAACAGGCCCTCTTCATCGATGCTCGGAAACTCGGCACCCTCATCGACCGCGTCCATCGCGAACTGACCGACGCCGACCTCGACAAAATCAGCGCCACCTACCACGCCTGGCGCGGCGACCAGCCCTCCGCCAAAACCGTCGCCTACGAGGATATTCCAGGCTACTGCAGATCCGCTACCACTGCCGAAATCGCCGCCCACGGTTACGTCTTGACGCCCGGACGCTACGTTGGTGCAGAGGAAGTCGAGGATGATGGGGAACCTTTCGAAGAAAAAATGCCGCGCCTCGTCGCCGAACTGCACGCCCAATTCGCCGAGTCCGCGAAACTGGAGAAGGCAATCAAAGCAAACCTGAAGGGGCTGGGCTATGGCTGGTGAATGGGCTGAAGTTCCGCTCGGTGACGTAATCACGCTCCAACGTGGTTTTGATTTGCCATCCCACGACAGGAAGCCGGGCAACGTGCCTATCGTGTCGTCGTCCGGCGTCAGCGGCTATCACTCTGAAGTTGGTGCTAGAGGCCCTGGAGTCGTGACCGGGCGATACGGCACGATTGGGCAGGTGTTCCTCATCAAAGAAGATTATTGGCCGCTGAATACAACACTTTGGGTCAAAGACTTCCACGGTAATGACCCGCATTTTGCTTCCTATCTTCTTCGAACAATCGATTTCCAATCGTGCAGCGACAAGAGCAGCGTTCCCGGAGTAAATCGAAACGACCTGCATCGGATTCCGGTTTCCCTCCCACCATTAGCCGAGCAAAAAGCCATAGCGGCGATACTTGGGGCCCTGGACGACAAGATCGAGCTAAACCGCCAGATGAACGCAACCCTAGAGGCGATGGCCCGCGCCCTCTTCCAAAGCTGGTTCATAGACTTCGACCCCGTCCGAGCCAAACTCGACAACCGCCCCCCCACCAACCTAGACCCCGCCACCGCCGCCCTCTTCCCCGCCTCCTTCCAGGACTCCGAGACCGGTCACATCCCGAAAGGCTGGACTATCCAACCTGTCGGCGGAGTAGTCGATTGCGTTGGCGGTGGAACCCCAAGCACCTCCGAGCCGAAGTATTGGGAAGGCGGCACGCACCACTGGACCACGCCAAAGGATTTCTCCTCGCTCCAAGCGCCAGTCCTCCTCGACACCGACCGCAAGCTCACCGACGCAGGCATCGCCAAGATTTCTTCCGGCCTGCTTCCCGCCGGAACGCTGCTGCTTTCCTCCCGTGCTCCGGTCGGCTACCTCGCCATCGCCGCCATGCCCGTCGCCATCAATCAGGGCTTCATCGCGCTGAAGTGCAACGACTGCGCCTCAAACTTCTTCATGCTGAACTGGTGCCAGACAAACATGGCCGAGATCGAAAGCCGCGCCACCGGCACGACCTTCGCCGAAATCAGCAAACAGAACTTCCGCCCCATCCCCGTTGTGCTGCCGCCAGAGGAACTCATGGCCGCCTTCACCGCCAAAGTCGCGCCGCTCTACTCCCAAATCACGGCCAACCTTCACCAATCCCGCACACTCGCGACCCTGCGCGACACGCTGCTGCCGAAGCTGCTGAGCGGCGAGTTGAGCGTTGCTCCAATGTCAGTAACCAGTACTTGAAACCAACACACTATGCACAAATCCATCGCACTCTTTAACCACAAGGGAGGGGTCAGCAAGACCACCACGACATTCAATCTAGGATGGATGCTTGCCGAGAAGGGCAAGCGTGTGGTGTTGGTCGACACAGACCCACAATGCAATCTGACCGGGCTTATTCTCGGAGAGAAACTAGACGACTTTTACACAGACAATCCAACTCGAAACATCCATGCTGCGCTGGCCCCCGCATTTCTTTCGCAGCCGCGTGAGATCGCCGCGGTTGATTGCGTCGAGGTTGCTGGCCGACCGGGACTTACTCTCTTGCCGGGACACGTAAACCTTTCCGAATACGAAGTGACGCTCGGCATCGCGCAGGAATTGGCTGGCAGCATTCAGACTCTCAAAAACCTGCCTGGCGCATTCAACTATCTCGTCACGAAGATTGCCGAAGCCAACAATGCGGATTACGTTCTAATCGATATGAGCCCGAGTCTCGGCTCGCTCAACCAAAATTTCCTTGCAAGTAGTGACTGCTTTTTGGTGCCAACTTCACCCGATTACTTCAGCCTGATGGCAATTGACTCGCTTTCCGCTGTCCTGCCACGCTGGGCGGAATGGGCGAGAAGAGCCCATGCCAGCGAAACACTCCAAACCGCCGCCTATCCGTTTCGCGAGCTCCAGCTCAAATTCTTGGGGACAATAGTTCAGAAGTTCCGGCCGCGTCTGGGCGGGGCGACAGTGGGCTTTCAAACTTGGATAGATAGAATCAATACAGCGATCCGAGAGAGACTAGTTCCTCAGCTTCAAACTCATCATTTGACGCTACCAGAGCAGGTCTACCATGACGCTGGAAACTCTCCGGCTGAGAGTTACTGTTTAGCTCAAATTCCTGACTTCAACACACTCGCGGCCACCTCTCAGCTCCACAAGACGCCGGTTTTCGCGCTTACCGACCCAATGTTCGGTCATGTTGGGACCGTGCTCGAACAAGATCGCGTAAAACGGGATCAATTTCACGGCCTCTTCTCTGAGCTTGCAGATCGAGTTATTGCTCTAGCCGACCATGCTTAGTGCGCAAACACAGTTCAAGGAAAACCTCAAACGGGTTCGTGAGCTCGGCGGGGTTGCTGCCGCTGTCCAATCTCTGACGACTTCTGCTATAGATGTTTCAGACCTGTGGCGTGCTCAAGTTGTATTGGCCGTGAGCGCGCTAGACTATTTCATCCATGAGCTCGCGCGGCTTGGAATGATTGATTGCGCAAAAGGCGCTCGACCCAAAACTGACGCATACCTGCGTTTCGATGTTCCTCTGTCGGCCACTGAGTCGGCGCTCAATGGAACAATGCACGAAGTCTGGGTCGGCGAGACGGTAAGGCAGAAGCACTCGTGGCAGAGTTTTCAAGACCCAGATAAACTCGCTGATGCCATTCGGCTAATCTCGCCGGTGAAATTGTGGGAAGATGTTGGGGTCGAACTTTCGATGCCACCGAAAGACGTGAAGACTCGACTAAAATTAGTCGTGGACCGGAGGAACAAGATTGCCCATGAGGCGGACCTTGACCCCGCCAATCCCGGTTTTCGATGGCCCATTACTGCGCCGATGGTCAACGACACGATCGATTTTGTTGAGAGCCTTGGTGACGCAGTTTTCAAAGTTGCAGTTTAGCTGAACGATGTCCATCAACGAATCTATCGTCGAAGAAGCCGCCCTCGAATGGTTCGGGGAGCTGGGCTATGCGGTCGGGCACGGGCCGCAGCTCGCGCCCGGGGAACCGGCGGGGGAGCGGGATTCGTTTGGTGAGGTGGTGCTGTTGGGACGCCTGCGCGAGGCCATCGGGCGGTTGAACCCGGCCATCCCGGAGGAGGCGCGGGAGGAGGCCTTGCGGAAAGTGCTGCAGGTGGGGAATCCGTCGCTGGCGCAGTCGAATCGGGCTGTGCACCGCATGCTGCGCGATGGGGTGCAGGTCGAATATTCGCGGGCGGATGGCAGCATCGCTGGGGATCGGGTGCAGGTGTTGGACTTTGAGGATGTGGGGGCGAACGATTGGCTCGTGGTCAATCAATTCACGGTCGTCGAGGGCCAGCACAACCGGCGACCGGACCTGGTGGTGTTTGTCAACGGGTTGCCGCTGGGGGTGATCGAGCTTAAGAATGCGGCGGATGAGAACGCGACCATTTGGAGCGCATATGCGCAGCTCTCGACCTACAAGGCGGAGATCGCTTCGCTCATGGCCTACAACGCCGTGCTGGTGATCAGTGACGGCATCCAGGCCCGTATTGGGTCGGTGACGGCCAATCAAGAGTGGTTCAAGGTTTGGCGCACGGTCAATGGGGAAGAAGGGGCGCCGAAACCGACTTTGGAGCTCGAGGTGTTGATCCGCGGCGTGTTCGAGCGGGGGCGGTTTTTGCAGTTGGTGCGGGATTTTGTGGCCTTTGAGGAAAGCCCGGATACGGGCGAGGTGTACAAGATCCTGGCGGGTTATCACCAGTTCCATGCGGTCAATGCGGCGGTGGAGGAAACCGTGCGGGCCAGCGGCATGGGGGGGGCGAGCGCTGTACAGGAAGAGGGCCGGTACTGGGCGGGGCGCATGCACGGTGGGGAAGCGGGCGACCGGCGGGCGGGGGTTGTCTGGCATACCCAGGGCAGCGGAAAGAGCTTTTCGATGCTGTTCTATGCGGGGCGCATCATCCGGCATCCGGCCATGGCGAATCCGACCTTGGTGGTGCTGACCGATCGCAATGATTTGGACGATCAGTTGTTTGGCCAGTTTCAGCGCTGCCAGGACTTGCTGGGGCAAGAGCCGGTGCAGGCCGCGAGTCGCATGAACCTGCGCGAACTCTTGACGCGTGCCAGCGGCGGGGTGATCTGCACCACGATCCACAACTTCATGCCCGAGAAGGGCGAGCCGATGCCGACCCTGAGCGGGCGCCGCAACATCGTGGTGATCGCGGACGAGGCGCACCGCAGCCAGTATGGGTTTGAGGCAAAGGTGAATCAGAAGACGGGCGAGCGGTCCTATGGCTTTGCCAAGAACCTGCGCGATGCGCTGCCGGGGGCGTCGTTCATCGGGTTTACGGGCACACCTATCGACAAGACGGATGCCAGCACGCGCGCGGTGTTTGGCGACTACATCAGCATCTATGACATCCAGCGGGCGGTCGAGGACAAGGCGACGGTTCCGATCTACTACGAAAGCCGCATTGCCAGGCTGGGGCTGAACGAAGCTGCCTTAGCGGGCATCGACGACGAATTCGACGAGCTGACCGAGGGCGAAGAGGCTTCGGAGAAGGAGAAACTCAAGAGCAAATGGGCGGCGCTGGAAGCCCTGGTCGGGGATCCCAAACGCATCGAATTGATCGCTAAGGATTTGGTCGAGCACTTCGAGGCCCGGCTGGAGGCCTTGAAAGGCAAAGCGATGATCGTGTGCATGAGTCGGCGCATCTGTGTCGATTTGCACGCTGCGCTCGTCAAGCTGCGGCCAGAGTGGGCCGGAGTCCCCGGCGACGATGCCGAGGCGGAAAAGGGCCGGGATCTCGTGGTCAAGGTGGTCATGACTGGGAGCGCCCAGGATGGCCCCGCATGGCAACCGCACATCCGCAACAAGCCCCAGCGGCGGCGTTTGGCGACTCGCTTCAAGGACAGCCGCGATCCCTTCCGCATCGTGATCGTGCGCGACATGTGGTTGACGGGTTTCGATGCGCCGTGCCTGCACACCATGTACGTGGACAAACCGATGCAGGGGCACGGGCTGATGCAGGCCATCGCGCGCGTCAATCGGGTTTTCGGCAACAAGCCCGGTGGGCTGATCGTGGATTATCTGGGCTTGGCGGATCAGCTCAAGAAGGCCTTGGCGGTGTACACGGGAAGCGGGGGGCGCGGGGCGCCCACCCTCGACATGCCCACGGCCATCGCGGTTTTGCTCGAGAAGTACGATGTGGTCTGTGCCATGCTGCATGGCTTTGATCGCTCGCGCTGGGTGGTCGGCACACCGGCCGAGCGGTTGGGGTTGATTCCGGCAGGCCAAGAGCACGTCTTGCAGCAGGAGGATGGCAAGAAGCGTTTTGTGCAAGCCGTGTACGAGCTTTCCAAAGCGTTCGCTTTGTGCGCGTCCAGCGACGAAGCCGCCGACATCCGCGACGACGTTTCGTTTTTTCAAGCCATCCAAGCGGCCTTGGTCAAACAAAGCAGCCACAACAGCCTGTCGCCCGAGCAATTGGACGCAGCCATTCGACAATTGGTGTCGAGTGCGATCACCACCGATGGCCAGGTCATCGATGTTTTCACGGCCGCAGGCTTGCCGCGCCCCGACCTCTCGATCCTGTCGGACCAGTTTCTGGCCGAGGTGCGGGCCCTCAAGCACAAGAACGTGGCCGCCGAGCTGCTCGAAAAGCTCTTGCGCGATGAAGTCAAAGTCCGCGCGGGCCGCAACGTTGTCCAGGCGAACCTCTTCAGCGAACGCCTCAAAAAGGCCGTGCATGCCTATCACAACCGCGCCATCAGCACCCAAGAGGTGCTCGAAGAACTCATCCGCCTGGCGCAAGACATGCAGGCGGCCTCCAAACGGGGCGAGGACTTGGGCCTCACCGAAGACGAATTGGCCTTCTACGAAGCCCTAGCCCAAAACCACTCCGCCATCGAAGCCATGGGCGACGACAAACTCAAAGTCATCGCCGTCGAGCTGATCACGCAAGTGCGCAAGAGCATCACCATCGACTGGCAATTGCGCGAAAGCGCCCGTGCGCGTATCCGAGTTCTCGTCAAGAGGATCTTGAAGAAGTGGGGTTATCCACCCGACCTGGAGGCTGAAGCCGTGCAAACAGTCCTCCAGCAGGCGGAGGTTCTTTGTTCCATGACCTCGGAAGGGTAACCCGAACAATGGGTACAGCCAGGAGGGGGTTCGGGCAGCTTGACCAATTCGCTTGGTCATGCTGGCGTAATCTTGTCAGATTG
>JACKHT010000030.1 GCA_020638855.1 Planctomycetota bacterium | reverse complement strand
TGGGTTGGTGGAGCAACCGACTCCAGTACCATGACGTCCGGATCCCCATCTCCGTCGGCATCGCTCACCTCAAACACCTTCAAGTCTGCCAAAGGAAGGGTACCCATCCTCTGACGGACCCACTTGTTACTGGGCATTTGTTCGTACCACTCGAACTGCGTGGGGAAGTACCCCGGCTGCATGAGCACATCCAAGCGACCATCGCCATTGAAGTCCGCGACCTTGGGTCGGAAATCATGCGCCATGGGAATCTTGGGAATTCCCAATGAATCCTCCCACCACTGCCCATACGAGGTGCCAGGCAAAGCAAACAGCAAAGCCCATGTGAGTCGTTTCATCGTGGTTGCCAGATTGCGAAGAATGGAATCCGCCAGCCCCCCTACGAAGTTGGGGCCAACCTCAAACCTAGCTGCAAGGTCTGGTTTTGCCCAGGGCCAGAGGCTGATTCCCGCGACACGCAAAACGGATCCAGCTGAACCGCTCCGATCCAACCAGCGCTGAAAAAGGAATCCACGGTGCGACATCGCTCAGATTGGAATCATTTCGTCACGAATTCCTGATCGCTTTCTTATGCTGGCGAGCATGGTCTTTTTTCGTTCCATGTCCTTGCTGACCTGCCCCGCCGTGGTGGCTTTCGGGTTGTTGGCCTTCGGGTTGTTTGGTTGTGCTGCTATGAATTCCACTCCTTCCGAAGCCGCTACAGGGCCGGTTTTGATTGCCACGTGGCCGTTTGGACAATTGGCTACCGACAAGGCGCTGGCCGTGTTGGCGGAGGGTGGTTCGAGTCTGGATGCCATTGAGCAAGGGGTGGGCGAAATCGAACGGTTGAGTTGTGATGGCTCGGTGGGGCTCGAGGGGCGGCCCAATGCCGCAGGCTACGTGCAGCTCGATGCGTGCATCATGAATGGGCCCGACCATGGAGCCGGGAGCGTGGCCGCTTTGGAAGGCATCGTGCATCCGATTTCGGCGGCGCGGCGGGTGATGGAGCATTCACCCCATGCGATGTTGGTGGGCGAGGGCGCGCGCTGGTTTGCGTTGCAGCATGGGTTGGCCAGCGTCGACGTATCCGATCTGCCTGCCAAGAAGCGGGCTTTCGAGGCGCAGCTGCTTACGCCGAAGGACGATGGCGATCGCGGCCACGACACCATTGCGCTGTTGTTGCGCGATGGCCAGGGCAACCTGGTGGGCGGCTGCAGCACCAGCGGGTCGGGCAACAAGTGGCCCGGGCGTGTGGGTGACTCGCCGATCTTGGGTTCTGGCCTGTACGTCGACAACGAAGTCGGCGCGGTGGGTGCCACGGGGCTGGGCGAGAACATCCTGCGCTACAGCGCCTCGGCCATGATCGTCGAGTTCATGCGCGGGGGCATGGAACCGCAGGCCGCCTGCGAGGCGATGATCCATCGCATCGCGGCGCAGGACCCCTTGGGCTACGACCTTTCGATCTGCTTCGTAGCGATCGACAAGTCCGGCCGCGTGGGCGCCGCCTGTTCGAACGGCGAGTTTCCCTATGCGGTGACGACTTCGAAAGGCAGCGAGGTTCGCAAGGTCCAGGCGGTCACGCCGCGCTGACGCGCTACCACTGGGGCTTGCCGTCGCCGTCCAACACGGGGGGCGGACCGGTTCGTTCGTAGACGCGCAGGGTTTCTTCGAGAGCGGCTTCGCCGGTGCGAAGTTGGATGCGCCCGATCGCACGCGAGCGCGAATCGACCCCCACCGTGTATTCGCCCGGATACAACCCCGTGAACTCGAAGCGTCCGCTCGCGTCCGTAAGCGCGCGGCGGGTCACTTGGGCGTTGTCGACGGCGGTCAGGGTGACCCCCATGGCGGGCACCGGTTGGCCCTCGGTCGAGAGCAACAGCCCGCGATAAGCCAGCGACGGGTCGAGGTTCAGTTCGAGCCCGGCTAGGTCCTCGTCCGCGCCATACTGCCAACGACCGCAAGCCTCGTCGTCGCTTTCTCCGCCCCCGCGGGCGTACAAGAGCAGTGGCACGGGCTCGAGACCGTGCAGTTCGAAGTAGCCATTGGCATCGGACTTGGTGCTCTGCATGGACTGCGAAGTCCGGCCATAGACACGGGCTTCGGCCGCGGGCCAGCCATCGGGCCAGTGGACTGTACCCGTGACCCGGCGCTCGCGGATCAGCATGATGTCGGTCCACACCACCTCGCCCGGGTTCACCGTATGCAGGTACGTTTGGGTCAAGTAGCCCTCCGCGCTGATGTGAACCTCCAAGGGCGAGCCGGTGCCATAGCACACCGCAAACTCCCCATTCGCGTCGCTGATCCACCTGCCGGGTCCATCCGCCAGTCCAAGCAGCGCGGGGGCCACCAGCTCCGCCTTGGCGATTGGGAGGCCCAAATTGTCGACCACGCGCCCCTTCAAGCACGGACTGGCTTCCAAGACCAGCTCCAGCCGGCGCGGAGAATTGTCTTGGCTGAGCCGAAAGTCGTAGGTTTCGGTACCGAGGAAGGGTGCGTCCACCGATTGGGCGCGCAAGGCGTACTGGCCGGGGTAGAGCCCGGTCAACTTCCAAACCTTGGAGAGCGGTTGCACGGTGGCCTGCAAACTGCGGCCCCCAAGGCCGAGCATGAGCACCACCGGTTGGTCTGCGGCTTCGATGGAATAGCCGCTCACGCGCACCTCCAGCACACAGTCCCCAGGGGCAATCAACACTTGCGATGCACGCGAGCCGTTCCCATCGGTCGCAGCCCTAGGCGCGACTTCGGGCTGTGACTCAGGCGAGGCCAACGCGCGGGTTCCGGTTTCGGGATCGGGGGCGGCCAAGCTGGAGGGTTCGAGCGGCTCTTCGGGCTGAGTAGCCCTTGCGGGGTTCACTAGGTCGAGGCCCTTTTCGAGCCCTGCTCCCAAGTCCCGGTCCCCTTGCGCCGCCGAGGAGCCCATCCATAGCCACAGAGCTCCCGCCAGGACGCCCAACAAACCGATCCCTAGCACCCAACGCATGCCCCCACCATAGCGTTCGGGGGCGAATCGGCGAGGGCTCGGTCGATATACTGCGGCCATGAAACGCAAGGCTTGGGTTGGAATCGGAGTCGTCGTACTGGCCGGGCTGGTGTTGTACCTGCCCATCACCAATCCCGACGATGCGGCCGCGGTGATGCAGCGGGGCAGCGATGGGCAATGGGTGCGGGAGGAGAGCACGCCGCTTTCGATCGGCTTTCGAGCGCTCACCATGACCCGCGAGCACTTTGGACAGACGCGGCACTCGACGGCAAGCCCGTCAAACCCGGCGCTGCCCATGCACATCTCGCGCATCTGGATCGTGAACCAATCGCAGGGCTACTTCGCCCGCGAATTGGGGCGCACGATCCAGGAGTCCTTGCTGGCCGATCCGCTGCTCGATGAGGTGGCCTACTTCCCCGCTTCCGACTTGCCGCTCAAGATTCGGCGCCCGCCGCACCTGTTCTTGACCTACCGCGTGCAGGACATCCAGGAACACCACTGGCCGGGCTGGTTTGATTTCGAAGTCGCGGTGGAGTTTCACCTGGGCACAAGCCCGCTGGCCATGCCCCCAGGCGAAGAAGCCGAGCGCCCGAGCAACGTGCTGGCAGCGACCGTCACCTACGGGGAACGGGGACTGGGCCTCGTGACCGAAGCCGCCCGCTATCGCCATAGCTTGAAAGTCGTGGTCCCCAAGCTGGATTTGGAAGCGGTGCTACGCGCTTGGCGCGGCCCCGAACCGGGTCTGGCCGATACGCCGCTCGCTTGGGCAGGTGCGATACCGGAAGTCCCCACCGACCTGGCTTGGTTGAAGGACTTGGGCGCAAAGCTGGTCGTGGCCCAGGCCCCGCCCCCGCTGCTCGAAGAATTGGATTGGTCGTTGCCGGGCAGCGGGCCCCAGGTTCTGCAAGTCATGGGAACGCGGCTGGCCACCGAAGGCTGGACGACACGAGCGGTCAAGGGGCAGCAGACCGACGGTTGGCAAGGCCTCCTCGCCCACAAGGGGCTGCGCACGTTGCGGGCCTACAGCCTGAATGGCGACCAACCCGAAGCGGGTCCCTTTGCCTTGCAACAAATCGTGCACCCCACTGCCGAACGGCTCGCGGCTTGGTGCGAGCAGCACGCAGACAACGCGGGGTCCCTCGCACCGTTGCAACACCTACTGGCGGCCCAGCCCGAAAGCCTCAAGCGCGAGCTGGCCGACTACGTGGATGCCCAGAGTTTCGGTGCGCTGCGCCCGGCGCTGCGCAAGGTCCTCGACTGATTCAGCGGCCCTCTTCCTCGTGCACCGGCTCGGCCGCACGAACTTCCGGGAGCCGCGCGATGACCACCGCTAGGACGAGCGCCAACACAATCAGCATCACCCGCAGCGCGATGCGGTCGACCACGTAGATCGAGAACCCAAAGCTCAGCGCGATCACGAACCAAGCCTTGTACTTGGCATCCTTGGGCACCGTGTGTTCGCGGTCCCACTGCCGTAGATACTTGCCAAAGATGGGCGCCTGCAGGACCCGCTGGTGCATCGCCGGCGACGACCGGGCGAAGCAAAATCCGGCCAAGAGCAAGAAAGGCGTGGTCGGAACCAACGGAAGCAAAGCCCCTACAAACGCCAACCCGGTAAACAGCCAGCCGGCCAGCAGCAGGATCGATTGGGGGGCTTTCATCGAGGGAACACGGGAGACCAGGTCGAAGAGGGCACCCTTCGCTCAACGCGGGGCGAGGCTCAATCCCTGGGCGGCATAGATCCGATCGAAAACCTCGCGGGGGGTCTCCGAAATGTCCCCGTTGGCCACGTGCCCTTGGTCGTTCCAGATTTGGAAGCTGAGGCACTCGAAGCAAACGATCAACTCGTAGGTTTGGCCCTGGTATTCGGCGCGCAAGGCATGGCGCGGGTCGAAACAGGCGGCCACCGTGCCATCGTTCTCCCGAGCGCCCGCGGCCAGGGCGCTAAGCAGCTCCAATCGCTGCGCCCGATCGGTAAGCGTGGCCCGACCGCGCACCGTGTAACCGTGCATCGTCGCCGGATCTTCCCGGGAGGCCTCGGTGGGCCAGTCGGGGTTGATTGCCACCAGCTCGAGTTCTGCGGCCCCCCGCAGCACGTCTTGGCATGCGATGGGGAATTCTTCGGGAAAATCCACCGCCAAGGGACCTTGGCCCGTGTCTATGGGTTTGGGTTGGAGGGAACAAGCGGCGAGCATTAGGCACGCGGGAATCCAAGGGTGCATCCGCATGGCCTTAATTTGGCATAGCGTGGCCGGCTTGCCAACCCAAGGTTCGGACGCGAACCCAGGCCTTACGCGTGGGATTGGCTGTGGGTCGTAACTGACTGGCTTGAATGTGGAAGCCCACCCTCAACCCGCATACACCCCCCGACCAAGCACCGCCCGGGGGCAAGGCGGAATACTGCGCT